>DASYVJ010000026.1:0-4132 GCA_035937155.1 Candidatus Dormiibacterota bacterium
TCACCGCCTCCAAACTCCGCCGAAGAGCGACCTCGGCTTCGTCGTATCGGGCCTGGGCCGCACGAATGAGCCCAAGGTGACTGTTCGCCTCGGCAAGCGCCGTCACGTCGTCATCCCGCATCGCGGCAAACGAAAGATCAATCAGGCGTTCCGCCAGCTCCAGGTCATTCAGTGCGAGTGCAGTACGCGCTCGCATGCCGAGCAACTCGCTGCGATTCCACCTCTCTCCGCTGGCCTCCACGAGCTGCAGGACTCGGTCTAGGGTCTGGCCGGCGTCCTTGTGGCGGTGCTGCTCCATCTGCACGATCGCCACCCAACGCAAAGCCCTTATCTCTTGCTGGACCACGCCTGCGTCCACGGCTGCGGCGAGGGCCAGTCCATAGGTCCGCTCGGCGGCGGCTAGATCGCCTCTCTCAATCTGCAGGTGTCCCCGCGGAACGAGGGTCTCCAAGGCGATGTTTCTCAGACCTGTCCTCGTGGCGACTGCCTCCACGTTCGTAAGGTGTTCCTCGGCGCGCCCTGGGTTTCCCAGCTGCATCTCGGCGTTGCAGAGCCGGAGCTCCATACTGGCCGCCCGCGCGGTATCTCCGATGGCCTGGGCCTGTTGGACGAGGAGTTCGTTGATCTCGACGAACTGACTCAGGTTGCCGACAGACCATTGGTGGTTGGCGCCCACATGCCGTGCGTCGATCTCGCCCGAGACATCGCCTATCTCGTGGCACGCGTCAACGGCGCGTTCGACGACGGCGTCGAAGTCTTCAAGCGAACCCTCACCGCTCCAGTTCCAGATCCAGGCCTCGCTGAGGCGAGCGGTGGCGACGAGCTGCGGCAGCCCCGCCTGTTCAGCCAGGTCGGCCGCCTTCGCTACCGCCCGTGTCGCGCCCGGATAGTCCGCCGCGATGACGAGCAGCCGGCCATCGAGCAACGACAATCGTGCGCCGGATTCGAGACCACCGCGATCCGGCAGCGCTGAAGCCGCGGCGCGTGCAGTTTGCAGCGCAGCTTCGACGGTTGGCCTGTCGCTCCGGTCCATTGCCCGTTCGGCCATGGCAAGCGCCCACTCGAGCGCGCGGCGCGCCCGTGTGATCTGGGGGTCGCCCTCCATAGACAGCTCGATTGAGAGGGTGAGGGCGCGTTCAGCGTGATGGGCGAGGATCTCGGTCATCTGTCTCGGGTCGCCTGCCTCGGCCTCGAGAACAGAGCCGAAACGATCGTGCAGGGCCACCCGCTCCGATTTGGGCAGCGAGGCGTATGCGGCGTCTCTCACGAGCAGGTGCCGAAAACGCATCTCATCACCGGGCCCGTCACCGCCGGTCACAAGTCCTTTGCGACGAAGGGATTCAAGGTCGGCCTCCGGATCGGTGCCGCCAACAAGGCTTGCAACCTGTTCGACCAGGAAGCGTTCGCCAATGACGCTGGCTGCTTGAAGGACAACCTTGTCCGCATCGGGCAAGCCATCGAGGCGAGCCGCAAGCACAGCCTGGATGCTTTCGGGCACGCGAATCCGGTTGATCTCTCCGGTCGCGCGCCAGCTCGACCCATCGCGCACCAGCATCCCGTCGTCGATCAGCATGTGGATGAACTCCTCGCAGAACAGTGGAGTTCCGGCGGAGCGTTCGATGATCTGGGCGCGCAGATTTGTCGGTAGAGCCTCGATTTCGAGCAGGCGAGAGATCAAGGTGCCCGTCTGCTCCTGGCTTAGCGGATCGAGGGTGATGGTGCTGGAGTTCGGTTTGCCGGAGCCCCAGTCGCGGTGGGCGTCGAGAAACTCCGGTCGCGCAATGCAGATCAACAGCAGCGGAACATCGGCCGAGCGTTCCGCGAGCTGCTCGAGCAACTGGATGATGGGCGGCTCGGCCCACTGCAGATCGTCGACGAGCACGATGACGGGAGCCAGTCTCGCGACCGCTTCCAGGTAGTGCCTGACACCCCACGCGATCTCCTTGTCCACGCGATCCGCGGGGGTGTCGGGCAGGCCGGCCGCAGATGTTTCGACCCCCATCATGACCGCCAGTCGCGAGCGGATCGCTGGGCGTTGGGCGTCATCGGACAGCACCTCGCCGAGCCATCGGTCGAGCTTCGCGAGCGCGACTTCGCGCTCGTCAGCAAGAGCGATGCCGGTGTCTTGCGTGACCATCTCGATGAACGGCCAGTACGTAACCCCACGTCCATAGGGCAGGCAGCGGCCGCGGAGCAGCCGTGCTCCTGAGCCCGCGAGCTTGCCGAGCGCTTCGGTGACCAGGCGTGACTTCCCGACGCCGGCCGCGCCGACGAGCGTGAAGAGATGCAGCCGGCGGTCATGGGACGTGCGCTCGAAGGTGTCGAGCAGAAGCCGCAGCTCGCGATCGCGTCCCACGAGATCTGCGTGAAGTCCGGGAACGCCTCGAGCCTGAACCGGCACCTGGCTGCGTGGTTTGATCGCCCGGAACGCGGCCACCGGCTCGCGCTTGCCCTTGGCCGCGACCGGCTCTCGAACTTCGTATTCGATCGCATTGCGAGTGAGCTGCTCGGTGAGGGAGCCTACGATCACCTCACCAGATTCCGCGCCTTGCTGAAGGCGGGCCGCGACGTTCACCGCGTCGCCGCTGACCATGAACTGGCGATCTTCGCGGGCCGCGGTCACCGCCTCTCCGGTGTTGACTCCGACTCGCACTGCGACCTCGGCGGCTCCGTCGCGAATCTCGAGCGCCGCCCGGACCGCGCGTTCTGCGTCGTCGTCATGAACCGTTGGCACGCCGAACACGACCATGGCAGCATCGCCTGCGAACTTCTCGACGATGCCTCCGTATGCCTCAACCACCTCTCCAATGCGCTGGAAGTAACGCGCCATCGTCGCGCGGACGACTTCGGGGTCCCTCTGCTCGGCAAGCGCCGTCGAGCCGACCACGTCGGCGAAGAGGATCGTCACAACCTTGCGCTGCTCTCGCACGGTCCGATTCTAAGTTCGCCTTAACAGGCTGGCTTCACCTGGCGACCCGGCGAAGGTAGCTTGCGGGGCATGCATCGCCTTGTGGCCATCGCCCTCGGAGCTGGATTAGCGCTGTTTCCGACAGGTGCCGTCGCGGGCTCGGCTTGGGGGAGCTCGCAGTACGGCGACCCGCCTAACTGGTGCACCAAGTTCTCGGATATGTGGACCGCGACCGTGGTCACCAACGACCCGTTGGTCGGCACGAACCCCGAGCAGGACACGTTCTACGGCTTTCATCCGAACCCCGGATACGACGACTGGTATGGCTACTTCTACGGCGACTTCCGCGGCTCGCCAGGAGATTCATCCGGCTGGGTTCCACTCTTGCATGAGACCTATCCAAATCACTACCACTGGAACTTCGCGACAAACGGTTGGGCCGTTCATGGGCACGCGAAGGAGTACATCGCGTACTACAACTGGACTTTCGGCGGACAGTGCGGGTTTGGGGCGTATGGGAGAAGCTCGCCACCTCCCTTCATGGCCGACCAGTACGGATATCCGGTCGTGGACATCTACGTCGACTCGGTGCCGCCGTTCAACCCACAGCCCTACGTCGCGGCCATCACGCCGAGCTCAGTCGCGTTCACCTGGGATCCGGTCGCGGACCGGGGCGACGGCGCGGGCCGGGACTACTTCGTGTCGGGCCTCGAACACTACGTCTCGTGGCTGACGATGGGTGGCGTGCCCGGCAGGGTGCAGCTTGCCTCGACAGCGATGCCGCGCACAGTGACGCTCGCGAGCATGAATCCACAGGACACGGCATGTCTGCATGTGCAGGCCGTCGACCGGGTGAAGAACACAACCGCGGAGCAGGTTGCCTGCGCGTCGCCACTTGCGCCACCGCCGATGCCTGCCTGGCTCGGGCCGCAGATTGCCATCACGGCCAATCCGAGCCCCCGCGGCCTGGTCGGCCTCGACTCGTGGTTCTGGCTCGCACCTGCGCCGGCCACAATCACGGTCGACGAGAAGATCGGAGCCACAAACTACGTAGTGAGGGCGACGCCGCGCGGAGCGGACTGGGATTTTGGAGACGGGAACTCCAGACGAGTCGGCGACCGGTCAGGTTTCGGCACGCCCTACCCGCAGCGATCGCCGGTGAGTCACACCTACGAAGCGCACAGCCGGCCGGGCTACGTCGTAGGGGCGTCGATCCGTTATGAC
>DASYVJ010000027.1:0-2967 GCA_035937155.1 Candidatus Dormiibacterota bacterium
GTGGCGGCGGAAGCTGCGCAACATCCTCACGATCTCTGGTATCGCCATCGGCATCATGGCCTTCTCGACCATGGGCGCGATGGCGGAGAAGAACAACAAGCTCATCGACGGCGGCGTCAAGTACTTCTCCGACCACGTCACGGTCGGCGATTCCACCAGCGGCCAGTTTGGTGGCGGCCTGATCGCGATCGACAAGATCGCCAAGGTCCAGGCCGTCGACGGTGTTGCGGCGGTATTCCCCAGCGCCGGCGCGCCAGGCAAAGCCGACAACAGCAACTTCAGCTTCGGTCCTGGTGACCAGATCATTGGCGACGAGCCGGGTTCTGCAAAGTACTCAACCTTCAAGCTGACGGCCAAGACCGGCCGCATCGACAACATCCAGAACGGCGAGGTCGCGCTTGGCTCGGACATCGCCAAGGAGCTGGGCAAGAAGGTCGGCGACAGCCTCGACCTGCCGGTCGCGCCGAAGGTCGCACGCGCCGACTTCGTCAACCACACGTTCACCGTGGTGGGGGTGATGGAGAAGACGCTCACCGCCCCCGACAATTTCGCCGTTCTCTCGCTTCACGACGCCCAGCGGGCGCTCGGCGACAGCCTCCCTCCCGCCGTGCGGAGCCAGGTCGACTCGAGCAAGCTGGTCAGCGGCATCGACGTCTACGGGAAGCCCGGGGTCAACCTCGATAACCTGGCCAAGAAGATCAACGCTGAAGTACCCGGCGTGAAGGCCCAGTCACCGACCGAGCTGGTCAACGCCTTCAAGTCGTTCTCGCTGATCTTCTCGGCGATCACCCTCGGGGCGGCCCTGCTGGCACTCATCGTCGGCGGCCTTTCGGTCGTCAACACCATGCTGATGTCAGTGACCGAGCGCTACCGCGAGATCGGCCTCAAGAAGGCCGTCGGCGCCAAGACCCGACACATTATTCGCGAGTTCCTCACCGAGTCGGTGGTCATCGGCCTGATCGGGGGCTCCATCGGGCTCGCGCTCGGGTTCATCATCACCTCCTCGATCAACGCCAGCACCGCCGGCCAGAACCTGGAGCTGTTCCTGCTGACGCCAACCCTGGCGATCGGCGCGCTCCTCTTCGCGGTGATCCTCGGCGGCCTCGCCGGTGTGATCCCGGCATTCAGTGCCGCGCGCCTCGATCCGGTCGTCGCCCTACGCTCGCAGTAGCCGTAATTGATTAGGCGATAGAAATGGCAAACATCGAACTAACCGACCTGAAGAAAACCTTCGGCAAGGGCGAGCGCGCGGTCCACGCCGTCGACGGCATCAACCTCACCATCGGCGACGGCGAGTTCGTCTCCATGGTCGGACGATCCGGCAGCGGCAAGACCACCACGCTCGACTGCCTTGGTCTGCTGATGCGGCCGACCTCGGGGAAGATCGTCATCGACGGCCTCGACACCAGCACCCTCTCCGGTGGCAAGCGCGCGGATTTCCGCAGCCGCATGATCGGGTTCATCTTCCAGGGCTTCAACCTGCTGCCCTCTCTGAACGCGCTTGACAACGTGATGCTGCCGCTGCGCTACAGCCGCGGCGACAAGAAGGCAGCCCGCCAGCGGGCGCAGGACCTGTTCGAGGAGATCGGCATGGCCGATCGGATGCACCACCGCCCAACCCAGCTTTCGGGTGGCGAGCAGCAGCGCGTCGCCATCGCCCGGGCACTGATCAACCAGCCGACCCTGGTGCTCGGTGACGAGCCCACCGGCGAGGTCGACACCGAGACCAGCCAGAAGCTGATCGCGCTGATGCGACGGCTGAACCGGGAGACGGGCGTGACCTTCGTGCTCGTCACCCACGACTTCGACCTGGCCTCTCGCACCGACCGACTTGTCCGCATCAAGGACGGCCGCGTCATCAGCGACGAACGGCAGACCGCCCGCACCGATGCCGCCCCCACCGATGTGGCCGATATGGCTCCGGTCACGGGCAGCACTGACGACAGGGGTGAGCCGATAGCCGCCGGCTAGCCGGGGAAGCTAGTTGCCGTCGACCAGGTCGCTGAGGCCGCGGCCGTCGATCAGGCGCAGGTTGTGCCGATCAGCGAAGTCGCAGGCCCGCTGGCTGAACCTGCCGGTGGTCACCATGACGGCGCGCTTGGCGCCGATTCCGGTGGTGTAGCCGTAGAACTCACGGAGCGGCGACTCGCCGACCTCCCAGACCTTCCAGTGCTTGCAGTTGACCATGGTGCGCTCACCATCCTTGTCGAGGATGAAGTCGACGGGAGCGTTAGTGGATCCTGGCCGCACGCCGTATCCGCGGCGGCGGAAAGCATCACCAACGAGGTTCTGAACCTGCCTCCAACTGAGATGGCTGGCAGTCTCAGGATCAAGCTCGATTGTCTCCGTCGCCTGCAGGCGCGCGAACGTGCGATTCAGAGAATCAAGGAACCCGGTCACCCGCTTGGATATCGCTCTGTCCCGCTAAGCACGCTTGCGATCCTAGGCCTTTATTCGCGTGACCCGCAGGTCTCTGCGCATTTCGGTGAAATGAGACACCCATTCCGCTCGAAATGAGACACCCAGTCCGGCGTAATGAGACGGGGTGACTGGAGCGGCGCCGGGCTCAGCTACGACCGGTGAAGATCACCTCCTTCTGACGTGGACGCGGGTAGTGTGGCAGGTCGGCGCAGCGGACGCGCGGTGACGTGACCTGGGGATCGTGGCGGGCTCGAGTCGAGCCTCCTGGGGCTGAAGGGGGGCAATAAGCCATCCGCATCTCCTGGCTGCCCTCACAGCTTCGTCTTGGCTATTTGACATCCTTTTTGACATCCTTTGGGGCGGACAACCGTGGACGGCCATGGATAACCGACAGCCACTCGTCGTCCAGGATCGTATTCAGTGTCGGATTCGGCTGGTGCCCGCAGAGGGATTCGAACCCCCGACCGTTTGATTAAGAGGATCTCGCTCTACGGAACGTCGCGTTTTGCACCTGATTTGAGATCAGGCTCACCATTTGACTCGACC
>DASYVJ010000028.1:0-9239 GCA_035937155.1 Candidatus Dormiibacterota bacterium
GAGGGCTCCACGCTCGGAACCCTCGTCGAGCTGATGGTGGAGGCTGAGATACTGGCCGGCTCCGGCGGCCGCCTCATCCCGTCCCGCCTCGAGCCCGACGTTGACCACCGCGACCTCGTCGTCGCCGAGGTGGGCGGCTACGGCGCCCTCTGGCTTCAGGTGAAGGGCACGACACACCCCGACCGGGAGGGCCGGGTCGTCGCCTTCGCCAACTATCCAGCCGATGCGATTCCCGAGAGCGCCCGGCTCCTCTACCTGGTCTGCCTGCTCGATCTGCAGCAGCACCTTCTCGCGAGGCTCTGGCTCATCCCTTCAGCGGACTTCAACAGTCTCGCGTACCGCGAACACTCCGCGCGCGCCGGCCGGGTCACTCTCCAGTTCTCGTGCCGCGCTGGCGGCGACGAACGCTGGGACCCCTTCCAAGTACCTAGGCTGGAGCTTGCGACCCGCCTAGAGCCGCTGGTGGGCGCCGCCGGCCCGGTGACTCTCGAAGAGCTGAGCGGGTTGCGGGACCAGGTCTAAGTAAAGGAAACGCGGAAGGACACCTAACGTCTTTCGCTTTACAACCTGGGTTCCATCGGGGGGTCTGCACTCCTAGTCTGCGAGCAAAACCGCAGGAGGCTCGCATGATTTTTCTCGCCGCAGGACCCGATATCACGCCGATCAAAGACCTGATCATCACCTGGACGCACATAGGCCAGGCACTTGTGGGGTCGATCGGCGCGCTGGCTTTTATCTTCGCTTTCATCTGGAAGATAACGGCGGTCGAGTCGAAGTCGGCGCTCGCGGCCAAGCAGTGGATCCAGCGCATCGTGGTCGGCACGATCGGGGTCGAGGTCGCGAGCTCCCTGGTGACGATCCTCACGGACTCGGTGCCCGCCTCACCGACGCACTGAGCTCCGCGTGGACCAGCTCCAGACCCTCATTGTCCAGCTGACGCGGCTGCTCGATTCGTTGTGGCCTTTCGCTCACCCGAAAGAGGTCATCGTCAGCCTGCTGAACGACAGCATCGGGCTGCTGCTCAATGTCTGGTTTGAATTCATCCTGCGGACGGCGGACTTCGAGACCCATGGCGATTTCGTCTCGAACGCGACCATCCGGCACTTCGAGCCAGTCGTCCAGGTCGCATCCGATTCAGCGCTGGTGCTGATTGCGATGTGGGCGTCGTACCGAATCATGTGGGGCCACGGCCTCCGCACGCAGTACACCGCACGCATCCTCCTGCCACGCCTCTTCATGGGCGTGGTGCTGATCAATTTCGCGCTCCCGCTCTTCCAGGCGGTGGTCGCAGTCAGCAACGGGCTTTGCGAGGCGATCATGAGCTTCGGCACCATCAACGACCCGACCAGCTGGTGGACGGGCTTCGCCAACGCGCCGAACGCGGCCGCATGGCAGATCGTCACCACCGCCGTGCTGGCGGGTGCCTACGACGTGCTGGCGATCGCCTACCTGGTCCGGTACGCGATTCTCATCGTGCTCGCCATCACTGCGCCTCTGGCCGGCCTGCTCTACACGCTGCCGGAGACACATCACTGGTCAAAGGTCTGGGTTTCACATTTCGTCACCAACCTCCTCATGCAGCCGGCGCAGCTGTTCGTCCTCGCGATCGGGTTTGCGCTCGAGAACACCGGCCGTACGCCGGTTCATCACCTGTTCGCCCTCGCCGCACTTCTGATCGTCTTCAAGGTGCCCGGTGCTCTCGGCGGCACAGAGAAGGTGGCGCACAAGCTCCAGTCGACGGTCCACGAGGCGTTCACGCACATCGAGCACGCTCTGGTCAAAGCGTGATCGGCGTGGCGCGAGTCGCGGCGATGTTCGCGGGCGCAGCTGTCGTCTGGGTCGTCGTGGCCGCGCAGATCCCGAGCCACGCTCGGCTGCCGCTTGCCGGCGTTGTCGTCGGCGCGGTGATCACCCAACCTTTCGGCTGCACTAGCCTCGACCTCGAGCCTTACGACCCCTTCTGTCCCGGCCGGCACATTCACACCGGGATCGACCTCGCGGCGCCGATGGGGACTGCTGTGCACTCCGCAAGCGCGGGTACCGCTCGCGTTGGCTTTGATCCGGCGGCCGCCGGCCAGTACGTGGTCGTGACCGTCGATGCGCATGTGCGCGTCTTCTACTGTCATCTGTCCACAGTCGGCGTGGTCAATGGCCAGGCCGTGACCTCCGGACTCGTCATCGGCGCGCTTGGCCAAAGCGGGAAGGCCACCGGCCCTCACCTGCATTTCGAAGTGCAGCAGGACGGCAGCTCGATCGACCCGGTCCAGTGGCTCGCCTCTTAACAACCTGGGTAGGCGCGAGCTCAACTCCGACCTACGCTGACCACAAATTCACGGAGGTGATTCGATGGTCAACAAGGTGATCCTGATCGGGAATCTCACGGCGGACCCTGAGGTCAAGGCGACCCCCAAGGGGACGTACGTGGCCAAACTGCGGCTGGCGACCAACACCTATTCGGGCAAGGACGAGGCCGGCAACCGCAAAGAGGAGACCGAGTTCCACAGCCTGGTCGCCTTCGGAAGGCTGGCCGAGTTCGCCGGCCAGTACTTGCAGAAGGGCCGCGCGGTCTACGCGGAAGGCCGGCTTCGAACGAGCTCCTGGGAGGACACCGCCGGCCAGAAGCGCAAGCGAACCGAGGTGGTGCTGGAAGACCTCCAGTTTGTTGGCCACAAGGCACAGGAGTCGGCTGCCTGAAAACTGCGATCACGTCGACTCGGTAGCTCGCTCCCCGCGTAGCTCAAATCGGGGGCCAAGGCCGTAATCTTGTAATCGATGGCCAATGACGTCGCCGCATGGTTCGCAGGCAAGCTGCCTGCCGGTTGGTTCGCCGGGCCGCCTGAAGTGGCTAACGATGGTGACGAGATCCTCGTTCTCGGCTCCTTGCCCGACGTGGACCTCGCCGCCGGCACCTCGGAGGAGAGCCTTGCGGCGGCTCGGGCCGCCCGCATCGACCGCTTCCGCGAGGAGACCAGGGACGATCGGGTGAGAATCGCCCGGGAAGCGGAGCGGCAGTTCCGGCGCAAGGTCGCTTGGGGAGCGAGGTGCGGCGACGAGACCAAGATCTTCACGACCCTGAGCGTGCCGGTGATGACTCGGCTTCGGATGCCAGAGCGATCGATCCTGGACACCCTCGTGGCGGGCGGGGTCGCCAGGAGCCGGAGCGACGCTCTGGCCTGGTGCGTCCGGCTCGTCGGCATGCACCAGGCGGACTGGATCAAAGGCCTGCGCGATGCCATCGTCAAGGTGGACGAAGCGAGAGGCAAAGGACCCCTCAACTAAGTTTCCAGCTCCGGGAAACTAGCAAGACTGAGGCCAGGGCCCTCGTTGCTACCCTGTGGGCACTTTGGTGGCGGAGGGCGAACGCCCGCACGTCGTGATCATGGGCGCGGGCCCGGCCGGGCTGACCGCCGCCTACGAGCTGTTCAAGCACGATGTCCCGGTCACGATCCTGGAGAAGGATCCCAAGCAGGTCGGCGGCCTCGCACGTACTGTCGAGCACAAGGGGTATCGCTTTGACATCGGCGGCCATCGGTTCTTCTCCAAGAACCAGGAAATCGAAGATCTATGGACCGAAATCCTCGGCGACGAAATGCTCAATCGGGGCCGTCTGTCCCGTATCTATTACCGCGGACGCTTCTTCGCCTATCCGATCAAAGCCGTCAACGCGCTATGGAACCTCGGGCCTCTCGAGGCGGCCCGCTGTGTCGCCAGCTATGCGTGGGCCCGCCTTCGCCCGGTGAAGAATCCGAAGAGTCTCGAGGACTGGGTGCGCAACCAGTTTGGTTGGCGCTTGTTCACCATCTTCTTCAAGACCTATACGGAAAAGGTGTGGGGCATCAGCACGCGTGAGCTGTCGGCCGACTGGGCGGCGCAGCGCATCAAGAGCCTGGACCTGTGGCTGGTTCTGCGAAGCGCACTTCTCCCGACCAGGCGGCCGAGCAACCGGGGCGAGGTCGTCACGACGCTCATCGACAAGTTCCGCTATCCGCGATTTGGCCCGGGCCAGATGTGGGAGCGCATCGCTGAAATCAGCCGGAAAAAGGGATCTCCCGTTCTCTTCGGACGCTCGATCGACCGCGTCAACCACGATGGAGACAGCGTTCAGTCGGTAGTGACCCGCTCCGCCACGGGCAGCCTCCAAGAGCACGCCGGCACGGATTTCGTATCCAGCATCCCGATCCGCGAGCTGATCGCGAGCCTCGAGCCTCCCGCCCCTGAGACGGTGCGGCGCGCTGCCGAAAGCCTCTCGTACCGGGATTTCATCAGCATTGCGCTGATCATCGATCGGGCCGAGGTGTTTCCCGACAACTGGATCTACATCCACGACCCGAGTGTTCGTGTGGGGCGGATCCAGAACTTCAAGAACTGGAGCCCGGACATGGTGCCGGACCAGAGCAAGACCTGCCTCGGCCTCGAGTACTTCTGTTTCGAGGGAGACGGATTGTGGACGTCGGCCGACGGCGAGCTGATCGAGCTGGCAAAAAAGGAGTTGGCTCAGCTCGGCATCTGCCCGCCAGAGGCTGTCATCGACGGTGTCGTCGTACGCCAGCAAAAGGCATACCCGGTCTACGACGACGCGTATCAGTCACACGTGGACGTGATCAGGGAGTACCTGCAATCGCATCTGCCGAACCTTCATCTGGCCGGGCGCAACGGGATGCATAAGTACAACAACCAGGACCACTCGATGATGACCGCGCTGTTGGTGGCGCGAAACATCGCGGCAGGCACGTCATTCGACCCGTGGAAAGTCAACGCGGACGCCGTTTACCACGAAGACATACGGGTCGGCGAGCGTGACCTGTCCGGCCGTCAGGTGCCGACAAAAATCGCCGCGCGCTAGGTCAGCGCCGCGAAGCAGTCCTCAGACGGCCTTCACGCGGGCGAAGTTTGCGGCCACGAAGCTGGCTACCGCCAGCACTGCGAACAGGATCGCGTGCTTGTAGTGCGGTCCTGATGTGGTGGACGCGAACAGCTGCAGCACGCCGAGGGCATACAGAACCGCGACGATCACAAAGACAATGCCGAGAATCCCGAGGGCAGCGGCAAACGAGTTGGATTTCATCACAGGTTCAAGCGTAACAAAGCCAGGCTGACGACCCCGGCGGCGATGCAGTACCAGCCGTACGGGTCGAGGCGTCCCGACCGGAAATAGCGCAACAGAAATCGCGCGCTCGCATAAGCGGCGAGCCCTGACAGCACAGTGGCGGCCAGGTACTCGGCGATCGGCACGCCGCTCGACAGAAGCTGAGGCACCTCTAGCACGCCGGCGCCAAGGATCACCGGCGTCGCGAGCAGGAAGGAAAAACGCGCTGCCTCCTGGTGTCTGAGCCCGGCCACCAGGCCGCCTCCGATGGTGACGCCCGATCGGGAGATGCCGGGAAGGAAAGCCAGCGCCTGGCATGCACCTACCAGGGCGGCGGCCCGAAAGCTGATCCGCTCCGCTTGCGCAAAACCCTCCTCCTGCTCGGCGCGAGGTGCGGCTTCGAGCGCCGCGCGGCGTTCCGCACGCCGCCTGAGCAGCTCGAAGCTCAGCATCAGCACCCCGTTCGCGATCAGGAATCCCGCAGCTTCGTAAGGGCTGGCGAAAAGCGCTTTGATCCTGCTCTCGAGGAACACACCAAGGATCGCCGCCGGGATGGTGCCGACCAGCAAGAGCATGGCGAGCCGCTCGTCGTCAGTCCGGATTGATCCGCGGAAAGCGGCGGCGAAGAATCCCCGAATGATTGCGACCCACTGGTCCCGGTACAGGACGAGCAGCGCACCCGCGGTGCCGAGGTGAAGCAGGACTAGAAAGGGCACAAACGACGGATCGGACTGCTTGAAAGCCCAGTGCAGCAGGCTTGGGATGAGTACTGAATGGCCGAGCGATGACACTGGAAACAGCTCGGTGGCGCCCTGGAGCAAGCCCATGAACAGCGCTTGAAGAAGAGTCACCGGCATATATTGCTGAAGCCGTGCCTCGCCTTGCCGCCTTCAGCGACGCTGTGAAGACGCTCGACGAGTCCATCGCGAGGGCCAAGACCGCGGAAAGACTCGGCTTCGAGTCGGTCTGGGTCACGCAGCTCCCCCACGCGCGAGACGCGGCGCTCGTCCTCGCGGCTTACGCCAACGCGACGAATCGGATCGGCCTTGGCACCGGCGTCCTGCCCATCTACACCAGACATCCGACGGCGATGGTGCAGATGGCGGCGACGCTCGACGAGCTGTCGGGCGGCCGCTTCATTCTCGGCCTCGGAGTCAGCCACAAGGTCACAGTCGAATCGATGTGGGGCTTGCACCTTGACCATCCGGTCGAAGCGATGCGCGAGTACCTCGACATCGTGCGCACGAGCCTGCGCGACGGCACATGCCCCATCGAGGGCAAGCATTTCTCCGCGCAGTGGGCTTACTCGAGTCCGCGCCGCGCAGACCTCCCGATCATGATCTCGGCGCTGAACCCACGGATGCTTGAGCTCGCCGGCGAGCAGGCCGACGGAGTCGTCCTCTACATGTGCTCGCCGGCGTACATCCGCGACCACGTCGTCCCGGCGGTCAGCGCGGGCAGGCAGAAGGCCGGGAAATCGCTCGAAGGTTTCGAGATAGTTGCAGCTGTCCCCGTCTGCCTCACCTCAGATCGCGCAGGCGCGCAAGCGGTGTTTCGCGCTACGGTCGAGCGCTATGCCAACCTGCCCTACTACCGAAAGATGATGGACGCGAGCGGATTCAAAACAGAGCTCGAGGCCGGCACGGTCAGCGAGGAGATGATCGACGAGCTCGCCGGAATCGGCGATGAGCAGCAGGTTCGCGACGCCATTCGCCGCTATCGAGATGCTGGAGTCACCCTGCCAGGCGCGGGCCCGTTCGGCGGCCACAAGGGTGCGGCAGGATTCGAGGCTACGCTGGAGGCGGTCGCCGGAGGCTAATGAAACTTCTGCAAAACGTCGACGAGCAAGCTTCGGGCGGTGTCGAACTCGCGCCGCACGGCCGCGTCCTCGACGCGATCGAGAAGCGCCACCACGTCCTCCCAGCGCACCGCGTCGCGTTCGTGAAGGGCTGCTTTGACCTGACCGATCGTCTGGGTCGCGAACAGCAAGCCACCGCCAGGGTTGTCCAGGATCTGCCGGGCGATCTCCAGCTGACCGCGAGCCCAGGCTACGATCGAGTCGCCTGGGTGGGTCTCGAGCTTCTTGGGGCGAAGGACTTCCATGCGGTATCTATTCTCGACCAAGCGAGGTGAGCGCTTCGCCCGTCAGCCGGTACACGGTCCATTCTGAGTTGGGCCGGGCTCCCAATCGTTCATAAAAGCCGATCGCATCACTGTTCCAGTCGAGCACGGACCACTCCAGACGGCCGCATCCTCGCTCCACCGCCAGCCGCGCGAGCTCCCTCAGCAGCGCGCGACCGATGCCTCGACCTCGGTACTCGGGGATCACGAACAGGTCCTCCAGGTAGACCCCGGGCAGGCCGAGGAAGGTCGAGAAATTGTGAAAGAAGAGAGCGAATCCGACCGGCGTCCCGTCGTCTTCCGCGAGCAACGTCTCCGCGTAGCGGTGCTGTCCGAAGAGATTTTCGGCCAGCCGCTCCTCCGTCATGCTGACCTGGTCGTCGAGCTTTTCAAAAGTGGCCAGCCCGCGGATCAGCTCGGCGATGACCGGAACGTCGGCGGCCTCGGCCGGCCGGATACGCGACGTCATTGCCGGGCGCGCGCTGGGCGCTGTACAGATGGACGGTCGCGTAATCGAAAGACCAGTCGCATCGCGCCATGAGTATCCGAGAAGCTCGCGATCTTGTTGTCTACCAGTCCCGCGGCGAGGCCCGCTGCGATGACGTCGGTCTCTTTGATCGCGGCTCGACCGCCCTTTGGGCGCACCACCCAGATGGCGCCGTTGGGCTCGATCCAGGTCTTGAGGTCCTTCAGCCGGCGCAGGTCGGCAGCGTCGTGCGCGCCCATGAACACGAGATCGACCGGCTCGCGTGGTCGACTATTGACGATGTCCGAAGTGCGCTCGCGGAGCAGCGACACAAAACCGGCGTCGTCCAGGTCGACGATCGCAACTTTCGAACCAGGCTTGACGCCTAGCTTGTCGAGCAGCGGACGCGTTGAAGGGACGTCAGGGCTCAGCCTGCTCTCCCTTGGGGCCTCCGCCCCGGACGGCGCTGAAGACGATCACCCCTACCAGCCACCCTGCGTACGCGCCGGCGATGGCGAGGATGACGACCGGGACGATGCTAGCCACGCGGCCCGTCAAGAGCATCCCGAGTCCGATGAACCCGGCGAAGACGAGGGCGCCGGCAACACCACCAACCGCGGCACCGATCAAAGAAGCGGCGGTGGTCCGGGTCTTCAGACTTCGATCACCTGGAGGTCTTTGACGGCACCCGCCACCGTTCCGTTGTACAGGTGGTTGAACATGAATCGAGTCTTGGGGTGACGCTTTTTCAATTCGGTCGCGGACTCCCAGCTCATATGGCTGAACACGTCTCCCGGGCCGGTCGCTTCGACGATGGCCATGTCGGCTCCCGTGACCAGCTCATCCAGCGGAGCGGTCGCTTCGGTGTCGCCCGAGTAGGCAAGAATCCGGCCGTCGACCCAGATCCGGTAGCCGTTGCTCCCGCTCGTCCCGTGATCCAGCTTGATGGTTTCGTATTTGTAGCCGGCAACCTTGCCCGACGGCGTGGCCGTTTCGTATGTCACGTTGAAGCGGGGCCGCATCACCGACTTCCAGTCGATTCCCCAGCTGACCTCCCAGAGCGCTTCGAGCCGTTCCTCAATTCCAGCCGGCCCGACGAATGTGATCGGTCGCGGGTCCACGAAGACACGGTGCAGCACGAAAGGCGGCAACCCGAGCGTGTGGTCGCCATGGAAGTGCGTCAGGAAGACAGCCTCGATGTCACCCGGGTCGACGCCGACGCGATTCATATGTGGAAGCAGCGGCGCGCCGCCGTCGAGCAGCAGTCGTCCATTCACCACCACCGCGCCGTTGTACCGGTCGAGCGAAAACGCCGCGCCGGTGCCGAGGAACGCGAGCTTTACGCGATGGTTACCGACTGGTTCAGGTACACGTCTTGAATTGCGTGTAGTAACTCGACTCCCTCCTTCATCGGGCGCTGAAACGATTTCCGGCCGCTGATTAGACCCATGCCGCCGGCGCGCTTGTTGATCACAGCGGTGCGCACAGCCTCTTTCAGGTCTGACGCTCCGTGTGACTCACCCCCCGAGTTGATGAGGCCCGCTCGTCCCATGTAGTTGTTGATGA
>DASYVJ010000029.1:0-5120 GCA_035937155.1 Candidatus Dormiibacterota bacterium
AAGGCCGAGTTCGCGAAGAGAAAGACGATGGCGATCGTGAGTATGCGCAGCGATGCCTCGGATTGTGGGAACAGCCGGAACAGGCGTCCGATGGGGTGCACCAGCACGAACGTCCCCACGGTCAGCGGCCACCCAAGCAGCACCAGGACCTTGAAGAAGCGTGCGTAAGCCAGCTTCAGCCGTGAGACGTCTGCGATGAAGTAGACGCCGAGCAGCGGATACACCACCACCTGGATCGCCAGCGGAATGAACTGCAGCGCCTCGAACGGCTTGTAGGCGAACGTGTACCAGCCAACTTCGGCGAACGAGCGGAAGTGCTGGAGGATCGGCACGTCGGCCCGGAAATAGAGATTGGTCAAGAAGAATGTGAAGGCGAATGGAAGCGCGAGCGGAAACCAGCGGCGCACGAGGTTGGCGTCGAAGCCGAGGCGCACGCGTCCCAGGTGGAAAGCACGGATGACCACGAGCGAGTAGACGATGGTGAAAAGAAAGGACGCGGTGTAAGCCCAGACGAAATAGCTCACCCCTGCGTGACGCCGCGCGCCGAAGATGATGAGTACACCCTGGATGGCGATCTCAGCGACGATCGCGACGGCGTCGAACTCGGCGCGGCCGACTGCATAAAAGGTGTTACGCAGCAAGTTCGCGTAAGCCGTGGCGATCAGGAGCGCGGCGCCGGGCACGATCAAAGCACCCAGCCCAGCGCCGAACGCCAGCGCGATGGCCAGGATCACGCTGGCTGCGACCGCCAGCACGAGCTTCAGCGCCAACAGCGTTCCGAGGTAGTCGCCGAGCTCTTGCCGGTTGCGCGCCGCCTCGCGGGTGTAGAGAGGGTTGAAGCCGAGGTCGGCGACGACGGAGACGAGTGCCAGGTATGCGATCAGCGTCGTGTAGCGGCCGTACTGGGTGTCGCCCAACGCGTTGGCGAGGACCACCACCACGACCAGGGACACCACGCGCGATACAACGCGAGCGCCAAGAATGACGAGCGTATTGCTGACGGCGCGACCGCCGAGCTCCGCTGCGGCACCGGCAGCCTGGTCGCTCACGGGGAAATCGTAGATGTGAGCTCCAGCGTGACTTTTGGCTGCCAGGATTGGTTTGAGTTGTGATGGGCAGAGCCTTCAAATGGGTTGGAGCGCTTGCGGTCATCGCGGCACTTGGCGCAGCTGCAGGTTTGTACCTTGCCCTGCGACCTGGCACCCAGGTCGCCTACGTCACCCCGACCACTGTGCCGCTGAACCCCAGCACTGAGGCGAGTGCGGCCACAAGCGCATCGGCCGAGGTGCTGCCCCCCAATGTGCTCCTGCGGGTCCCGTATACGACGCAGGCGCCCTTTGCA
This sequence comes from Candidatus Dormiibacterota bacterium, assembly GCA_035937155.1. GTDB lineage: Bacteria > Chloroflexota > Dormibacteria > Dormibacterales > Dormibacteraceae > Palsa-870. The sequence continues at coordinate 1,343 of DASYVJ010000029.1, forward strand.
AACTGGGACGTCAGGCAGCACACGTGTGAGGAGGCCAGCCTGGTGATGGTCGACCGCTACCTGCGCGGCGACCACTCTGGTGCGCCGATCGATCCAGGTACCGCCGACGCGGCAATCAACCGGATCACCCCCTGGAAGCCGGCAGTCGATCTGACCAGCCAGCAGGTCGGTGAGGTCGCCCACCTACATCTCGGCTGGTCCTACCAGGTGCTCCAGGCCAGCCGGCACAACATGGAGCAGCAGCTCGCCCTGGGGCGGCCGCTCATCGTCGGCGTGCGAACGCACGGCCTGGGGAACGCTAATTACCCCGGCTATCGAACTCACTACGAGCAGCCGGCCTGGTCCGTCTCCCACTACCTCGTAGCCATCGGCTATAGGGCGTCGGGTTCGTTCGTGCTCAACGATCCGGGCATCACCCGCGGCCAGGGCTACGACATCACATATGACCAGCTCATGCACGCGATAGATGACCTCGACCAGGCCTACCCCTCACTCAACAGTGGACGAGTCTTCCTGGTGCTCGCCCCGGCCGCCGGCTCCTAGGCGCCCTCCCCAGCCGGCCGGGCGAACACCTCGTTCGCGGGCACCAAGCGCTCCTGCCGGGTGCCGGGGAAATGGATGCGCACGCCAGGGCGGCCAGGGCTGCCGAGCTCCCAGCCAGCCGCGTACAGCTCCGCGGCCTTTGCGAGGTCGCCGGCCTGGGCCGTTTTTGTGCCATCGGTAAATGTGAGGCTCTGTGCGCGGGCGCCCGGAAAGCCGATGCGCACCTCGCCGCCCGTCTTTAGATTGAAAACGTAGTCGTCCAGCGATCCGCCATCGCTGCCGGCGACCAGCTCTCCGATCGTCGGGAACCGCCCTTCTTTCATCGCTGCCTTGAGGTCGGCTCGAGTCGTCCGATTCGTGGTCCGCTCGCGTCGCCGGATTTCTGTTAGCACCACGTCCCGCTCGGCGCGCAAAGCGGCCAGATCTTGCTCGAGCGGACGCATTCGCTCCCGGATCGAAGCGATCCGCCGCTCGAGCTCGGCGCCGTCCAGCGAGCTTAGGTCGTCCGACACGGCCAAGACATTACCTTTCGTGTTCGGCCTTGCGATTGCGAAACGCGGCGAAGAGGGCGAGGTCGTAGACGATCTTCAGGCCTCCGCCCGCGAAAAATGGCACGCCAAACGCGGCAGCCCCGATCGCGACCCCTGCCAGCGCCGACCCGAATGACTGGGCGACGCCGCGGACCGCGCCCGTCATCGCCACGGCTCCGGCACGCTCTGACGGCGGGACGATCGAGACGACGTAGGCCTGCCGGGCAGGCACGTCCATCTGCGAGAAGGCAAAGCGCGCGAGAAGGATCGCGATCGCCCACGAGAGACTCGGCATGAAAGGCACGAGCAGGAGCAGCAGGTTGCCCGGCAGGTGCGTGAAGACCATCGTGTTGACGAGGCCGAAGCGCGTCGACAAGCGCCCCGAGACCTCGTACGCGAAGGTCTGAAGAACGGCCGCGCCGGCCAGCACCGGCCCGAGCAGCGAGGGGCCCGCACCAAACCTCACGTGAAGCCAGTACGCGATCACCGCGTTGCCGACGAAGCCACCGCCCAACGAGTCGAGCGCGATCAGCGCGGCCAGCCCGGCGAGCGGCCGGAACGGGCCGAAGGCCGGAGCCCCTGCCACCCCTTCGACGTTCGCACTCATCAGTAGTGGCAGCCCCGCCGTGGTCAGGCCGATTGCGGCGTAGAGAAGAAAGAAGGTCGTGGTCAGCGCCGGTCCGCTGGCCAGCGTGGCGGCAAGGCCGCCGGCTGCATTGAAAATTCCTCCCAGCAGCGAGTAGCGCGCGAAGGCGAGGTTGCGGTCGCCAGGTGGGACCACCTCCGCCACCACCGCTTGCTCGACGGCGGCAAATGGACCGAGGTCGAGGCTGGCGGCGCCGAGCATCCCGGTGAGGCCTGACGCGACCAGGAGTCCAGGCTGGGTGGCCAGCGCAAGGTCGAGTCCCGTCAGGGCCATGAGGGCTCCCGAGACCGCCAGCGTGGCCCGCCGGCCGATCCGGGCGGCAAGGCTCGCGCTGGCCAGGCCGGAAAGCGAGGCCCCCGCCAGCCCCACACCCAGGGTCAAGCCGATCAAAACAGGCGACAGGCCACGCCGCTCCAGGTGGATGCCAATGAGCACGGCGGCAAACCCAAAGCCAAACGCGCGCAGCCCCCTCGACGCGAGGAGGAGCAGCCGGTCCATCCAGCTCGACTGTATCCGCGTCTGGGTATTTCAACGTGGGTGTTGAAAAACTCGTAGGATCATCCCGTGGACACGAGGCGCCAGACCATCCTTGCCTTCCTGAAGACGCAGGGCCATGCCAGCCTGGGCGAGATCGCCGCGCACCTGGAAGTCTCCAAGCAAGGCGCCCTGCGCCACCTGGAGGCCCTGGAAGCCGCCGGCCTTACGACAGTCGCCTCCGCGGCGCCGCACGGGCGCGGTCGCCCTGAAAACGTCTACCAGCTCACCGCAGCCGCCGGGGAGCACTTTCCAGACGGCCATCGGGAGCTGACTGGGGAGCTCGTCGAGTTCATGTCCGACGACCAGCTGAAGCGCTTTTTCGAGCGCCGCGCCGCGCGGCTCGAGGCCGAATACGCACCCAGATTGGCGGGACTAGACTTTGAGGCGCGCGTCCGCGAGCTGGCCAAGCTCGCCACCGAGCACGGTCACATGGCCGAGGTGGTCGAGCTGACGGAAGGTGGGCTCGCAATTCGTCACTGCAACTGCCCCATCCAGGACGTCGCCGCCCGCACGGGGCTGCCTTGCGTAAACGAGCAGCAGATGTACGAGCGGCTGCTTGGGGCGCCGGTCACCAGGTCGACCTGGATGGCCGAGGCCGCCAGCGACTGCACATACGAAGTGAAAAGGAACGGAGGAAACGTTGGCTGATTTCGAGATCAAAGACCTCAGAGCAAGCGTCGAGGGCAAGGAAATCCTCAAAGGCGTGACGCTCTCGATCAACAAGGGTGAAGTCCACGCCGTGATGGGACCCAACGGCTCTGGCAAGTCGACGCTTTCCCACACCTTGATGGGCCACCCTGGCTATACGGTCGATGGCGGCGAAGTCATCTTCAAAGGCCAGAACGTGCTGGCGCTCGAGGTCGATGAGCGGGCCCGCCTGGGCATGTTCCTCGCGCTGCAGTACCCGGTGGTCGTGCCAGGCATCTCGATGACCAACTTCCTGCGCACCGCGCTGAACGCGAAGCGCGGATACGACGGCAAAGACAAGTCCAAGCAGATCTCCCCGAAAGAGTTTCGCTCGATGCTCAAAGGTGAGCTCGAGGTACTGCACATGGACGACTCGTTCTTGCCGCGGTACATCAACGACGGGTTCTCCGGCGGCGAGAAGAAGCGCGCGGAGATCCTGCAGATGGCGATGCTGAAGCCCGAGATCGCGATCCTCGACGAGACCGACTCAGGGCTCGACATCGACTCGATCAAGTTTGTCGCCGAAGCTGTGAACCGCATGCGTGGTCCGGAGCTTGGCGTGCTGATCATCACTCACTACACGCGCATCCTGGAATTCATCAAGCCCGATTTCGTGCATGTGTTGGTGGACGGAAAGTTCGTGCTGTCGGGCGGCCGCGAGGTCGCCGATCGGCTGGAGAAAACTGGTTACGCGGAGTGGGGCGAGGCTGACGAGCCCAAGGAGGTTGCCTGATGGCCACAGTACCCAAGGTTGACGTAGGCGCCGATTACAAGGAGAAGTACGGCTTCTTCGTCCCCGAGGACTACATCTTCAAGGCCAAGCGCGGCCTGAACC
>DASYVJ010000030.1:0-43294 GCA_035937155.1 Candidatus Dormiibacterota bacterium
CGGGCGAGCTGGCGAACCACGCTATGGACAAGGGCACGCTGCCTCGCCGCCACAGCGTGCGGCCGCACATCAACCTGACGACCACGCTGGAGGGCTTGAAGAACGAGCTCGGCGCGCCGCCGGCCGACCTCGAGCTCTCACAGCCCATCTCGACGCGGACCCTGGAGCGCATCGCCTGTGACAGCACCATGTCGCGCGTCCTGCTGGCGGACTCGATGGTGATCGATGTCGGCCAGGCGACGCGAACTGTCTCGGCACCAACAATGCGGGCGCTGCGAGTAAGAGACAAGGGCTGCCGGTTTCCATGCTGCGACCGCCAGGCCGACTGGACGAATCCGCATCACATCATTCACTGGGCGCGAGGCGGACCCGGCAATCTGCCCAATCTGGTCCTGCTCTGTTATTACCACCATCGCCTTGTGCATGAGGGTGGATGGCAGGTCATCAAGTCGGGTCGGGAATTCAGATTCCTTCCACCAGACCGGGTCATGATGAGACGGGCGCGCGGACCGGGGATGCGTTGGGCCGCTTAGGCGGACTTAGTCCACTAGGCCATCGCCATCAGCTTGCCGGCCACAGACGCTCCGCTTACTGGCCGATCGACTCGAGATACGCGCGGTGATTGCGCTCGAGCTCGGGCATCGAGTCGCCGCCGAACTTCTCCAGAAACGCTTCCGCCAGCGTCAGCGCGACCACCGCTTCACCGATGACTCCGGCTGCCGGGACCACGCACACGTCGCTGCGCTCGTAGTGCGCCTCGACGGGCTCCTTGGAGATGAGATCCACCGACCACATCGGCTTCTTCATGGTCGAGATGGGCTTGATGGCGACGCGCATGTCGATGGGCTCGCCATTGGTCATCCCGCCGGTCAGGCCGCCGGCGCGGTTGGTCAGATGGCGGAACCGTCCGCCTTCGTACTCGATCTGGTCGTGGAAGTCGGAACCGTGGCGCGCGGCGCCCTGGAATCCGGCGCCGAACTCGACCCCTTTGATGGCGTTGACAGAGAGGATTGCCTGGGCAAGGCGGCCGTCCAGCTTACGATCCCAGTGGACGTAGCTCCCCAGTCCGGGAGGTACACCGCGCGCGATGACCCGGAAGGTGCCACCAACCGTGTCGCCCAGCTCGGCGACGTGATCGATCTCAGTGACCATCTGGGCCGAAGCGTCAGGGTCGGGACATCGCACCGGTGACGCCTCGATCAGCTCCGTGGTCAGGGTGTCGATGTCGATCCCGTCATATCCGATGTCCACGGTCCCGATCGACTGCGTGAAGCTCAGGATCTCGATCCCAAAAATAGACAGCAGCTTTCGGGCAACGCCGCCGGCCGCAACGCGTGTCGCGGTCTCGCGCGCTGACGAGCGCTCGAGCACGTTCCGGATATCGGTGTGGCCGTACTTGAGCGCCCCGGCGAGATCCGCGTGGCCTGGCCGCAGCCGGGTGACCGGCTTTGGCGCATAGCCTTCTTTGGCAGCGCCCATCTGGGCGGTCCAGTTCACGTGGTCTTTGTTCTCGAGCACAAGCGTGATCGGGCTTCCGATCGTCACTCCACCGCGCACGCCGCTGACGATTCGCGCGACGTCGGTTTCGATTTGCTGGCGCCCACCACGGCCGTGACCGCCCTGGCGGCGCGCAAGGTCGCGACGCAAGTCCTCCTCGGAGATCTCGAGTCCGGAAGGGATTCCTTCGAGCACCACAGTCAGCTGCGGCCCGTGTGACTCCCCAGCGGTCAGCCATCTGAGCATTGAGGCGATGATAAGGCGCGATGGCAAACGGACTTGACGTGGCCATGATCGACGTCGGCGGCACGCTGTGGCCGAATTCGTGGCCAATCCGCGAGACTGACGGGCACGGCAGGCACCAGAGAGTGGCAGCCGCGATGCCGAAGTTGGAGTCCCCCGCCGTGGACGCGCTGGTGGCGGATTTGATCGAGAACAGCCGGTTCGGGGATGAGGCGCGAGCCCTCTCAACGGAGGCGCCGGCAACGATCGCTGCGGCCGACGTCCTCATCGCCGCCTCGCTCAGGCGGCAAGGCCTGCCCGCCGATGTGCAGACCATCAGCGGGATCAGGCGCGCGATGGCCTTGCCGGTGGCCGACCGGATGAAGCCTCTGCCCGGCGCGATCGAGCTCCTGTCGGAGATCCGCGCGCTTGGGCTCCGAACCATCATTGCCAGCAACACTTACTGGCGCGACGCCGACAGCTATTGGGATGACTTCCGATTGCTGGGCATGGCGAGCTACATCGACGCCATCGTCACGTCGGTCGACGCGGGCCACCTCAAGCCGCACCCTGCGGTGTTCGAGATGGCGATGCGCGTGGCGGGCTCACCGGCGAAGCGCTGCGTCTTCATCGGCAACCGCGAGGAGAACGACATCGAGCCCGCGCTCGCCCTGGGGATGCAGACCATCCTGGTGTATCCGGACGACCCGAAGCCCGTCTCCAGCCGCGCCCACGCCGTGGTGCCGGACCTGTGGGAATGTGCCACTGCGTTGAAGGCTATGCTCCACCAAACATGAAGCAGGAGGTGCTTCGCAACGTGCAGCGCGAGGTTGTGGCGCTTGACGTCAACGGGGAGCGCGTGGAGATGCTGCTGCCCGTGCACAAGACGCTGCTCGAGGTGCTGCGTGAGGACATGCAGCTGACCGGCACCAAGCATGGTTGCGAGCTCGGCGAGTGTGGCACGTGCACAGTGCTGGTCGATGGCAGGCCCGAGCTCAGCTGCTTGTTGCTCCCGGTCCAGCTCGATGGACGCGCCATCACCACGATCGAGGGAATGGCCGTCGGATCGGAGCTCCACCCCCTGCAGCAGGCCTTCGCCGAGCTCGGTGCGGCCCAGTGCGGGTACTGCACGCCGGGCATCCTGCTCTCGGCCAAATCGCTCCTCGAGACCGATCCGTCGCCTTCGCGCGATGAGATCCGCGAGGCGCTGGCTGGCAACCTTTGCCGCTGCACGGGCTACGCCAAGATCCTCGACGCGATCGATCTTGCTGCGAGACGTATGGCGTGAGGGAGTCCCCCCACCCGGCGCTGCGCGCCGATCTCCCCGGCGAGCGGGGAGGTCAGTTCTCCGTCGTTGGAAAGCCGCTGCCTAGAGTCGATGCGGTCGCGAAGGTCACCGGGCGGGCGATGTATGCCGACGACATGCTGCTCCCGCGAACGCTGCACTGCCGGATCCTGCGCAGCCCGCACCCTCACGCGCGCATCCTGTCCATCGACACGTCCGCGGCCCGGCGCATCCCAGGCGTGCAGGCAGTCATCACGGGAGCCGACCTGCCGATCAAGTTCGGCATCCTGCCAGTGACCCAGGACGAACGCGCGCTCGAGCACGAGAAGGTCCGCTACGTCGGGGATCCCATTGCGGCGGTGGCCGCAACCGAGGAAGAGATCGCCGCGGCTGCGTGTGACGCGATCGTCGTCGAGTACGAGGTCCTGGACCCGGTCATGTCGATCGACGAGGCGCTCGTCGCGCCCAAGGATGAGCGCATCCAGGATTACGGCGGTCCCAACAACATCCACAAGCTCGTCGCCCTGGAGTTCGGCGACGTCGATGGGGGGTTCGCGCGTGCCGATCTGGTCCGCGAGGACGTGTTCTTCTTCCAGGGCAACACCCACCTGCCGATGGAGCAGCACAGCGCCATCGCCACGTACGTCGATGGGCGGATCACGTTGTGGTCCTCGACCCAGGTCGTCCACTACGTGCACCGCGCCCTCGCCAGGGTGCTCGAGCTGCCGATGAATCGCATTCGCGTCATCGGCGCGGCGCACGGCGGCGGCTTCGGCGGCAAGACCGACCCATTCGCACACGAGATCATCGTGTGCAAGCTTGCGATGATGACCGGGCGCCCGGTCAAGTGCACGCTCACGCGTGAAGAGGTCTTCTACGCGCACCGCGGGCGGCACCCGGTGCTCATGTGGGTGCGGACCGGCGTGACCCGCGACGGCCGGATCACGGCGATGCATTTCCGCACCGCCTTGGACGGCGGTGCGTACGGCTCCTACGGCGTCGCCTCGACCTTCTATACAGGCGCGCTCCAGACCGTGACTTACGACATCCCCGCCTATCGCTTCGAAGGCTGTCGGGTCTTCACCAACAAGCCACCATGCGGACCCAAGCGCGGGCACGGCACGCCGCAACCCCGCTTCGCGTTGGAGCTGCAGCTCGAGAAGATCGCGCACGATCTCGGCCTTGATCCGGTCGACCTCAAGCAGCGCAATTTCGTGAAGCCGATGACACGAACGGTGAACTGGCTGCGCATCACGTCCTGCGGACTTGACGAGTGCACCGATCGAGTGGTGACCGCGTCGAACTACAAGCGCCGCGACCGGCGGCCAGGCCACGGCATGGGGTTTGCGATCTCCAGCTATCTGTCCGGAGCCGGCACGGCCATCTACTGGAACGACATGCCCCACTCCGAGGTCCAGATCAAGCTCGACCGCGGCGGAGTCACGACCTACTGCGGCGCGATGGACATCGGCCAGGGTTCGGATTCAGTGCTCGCCACCATCGTCGCCGAGGAGCTCGGGCTGCAGCCGGCGGACGTGCGCCTTGTCACCGCGGACACCGATACCACTCCGATCGACCTGGGCTCGTACTCCTCCCGGGTTACTTTCATGGCCGGCAACGCGGCGATCGCGGCCGCGCGAAAGATGCGAGCGATGCTCGTCGAGGCCGCGGCGGCCAAGATGGGATGCGAAACGTCGGCGGTTGCGGTAGGCCGCGGCCGCATCGGCGATTTCACCTTTGAGGAGGCGAGCGTGCTGGCGGAGGCGCGCTTCGGCACGCTGGTCAGTGCGGGCAGCTACACGCCGCCGAAGATCGCGGGCCCATACAAAGGATCAGGCGTCGGCCCCAGTCCCGCCTACAGCTACACAGCGTGCGTGGTCGACCTCGACGCCGACCCGCGCACCGGCCTGGTGCAGGTCAACAAGATCTGGATCGCACATGACGTCGGTCGCGCGATCAATCCGCTGCTGGTCGAGGGCCAGGTCGAGGGGAGCGTTTACATGGGCCTGGGCGAGGCGCTGATGGAGGAGCAGACATTCCGCAAAGGCCTGCACAAATGGCCCTCGATGCTCGAGTACAAGTCACCGACCTTCCTCGACATGCCCGAGGTCGAGACATTCATCGTCGAGACCGTGGACCCAGAAGGGCCGTATGGCGCCAAGGAGGCGGGACAGGGTCCTCTGCTCCCGGTCCCCCCCGCTGTGTGCTCGGCGGTCTACGACGCGTTGGGCGTATGGGTTGACGAGGTGCCGGTCACGCCGGAAAAAGTCGTCGAGGCGCTGCGCCGAAAAGCCAAAGGCGAACCGGCCCGATTCGGCCCCGCGCGCTTCCCCACCATTCCGTATCCACCCACCATCAAGGTCGAACCACCACCGAGGGACCTGCAAATTGCTGCGCCTGCCGCGATTTAAATACCTGCGGCCCCAGACCGCGCGCGAGGCGGCCCGCATGGCAGCCGACCTCGGACCGGCGGCGATGTTCGTGGCGGGAGGAACGGATCTCTTTCCAAAGCTCAAGCGCCGGCAGTTTGAAATCGAGACCTTGATCGCGCTCGACTTTCTGCCGCGCCAGGTGCAAAACGGTTCGACTGATTGTGTGGTCGGCGCGGGCGTCACCCTCGCGGCCGCATCGAGCGACGAGCACCTCAACCAGAACTTCGCAGGCTATGCCGAGGCTGCCGGCTTGGTTTCGTCTCCCCCACTTCGCAACGCAGGCACCGTAGGCGGAAATCTCTGCGTTGACACGCGATGCAACTACTACGACATGACTTACGAGTGGCGGAAGGCAGCAGGGTTCTGCATAAAGAAGGACGGAGACATCTGCCTGGTCGCGCCGAGCAGCCCGCGGTGTTGGGCGGTCTCCTCGTCAGATACCGCACCGATGGCAATCGCACTCGATGGGGTCGTCATGCTGACCGGCCCCGATAGTGAGCGCGAGCTCCCTGTTTCCGCGCTGTATCGCGACGACGGCATCGACTACATGGCCAAGCAGCCAGGCGAGGTGGTCACCGCACTGCGACTGTCAGCGGAGCGCGAAACCAAAACCGCCTACGTGAAGCTGCGGCGTCGCGGCTCTATCGACTTTCCAATTGCTGGCGCAGCAGTCGCGCTTCGGCTCGACGGCGACACTGTCGTCGCGTGCCGGATCGTCCTGTCCGCTGTTGCATCACACCCGCTGGAAGCCACCGAGGCTGAAGCCTTTCTGAAGAACCATCAGATAAACGCCGAGACGATCCGCGAAACTGCTGACATCGCAGCCAAACCGGCGAAGCCGCTGGACAATGCCGACCTCAGCCATTTCTGGCGCAAGCGCATGGTGCGAGTCGTTGTGGAGCAAGCTCTGCAGCAGGCAGCGACCAGAATTCGCGGCTCGAAGGTTAAGCTTCTAGGTCGATAAACAGATTGATACATCACCGCACTCGCCAAACAGGACAGGGAATGGTTGAATTCGCGCTCATCCTCGCCCTGGTCGCACTGATCGTGATTGTTGCCCTGATCGCCACGGGCGGCCAGGTGATCAACCTGTACTCCGACATCGTGCAGACGATGTGTCTCTACCACGCAGGCTGCTGACGAACCGATTCGTTAGTTAGTCCGCGATCGCGGCCGTCGCCGCCTCGGCCACGCGGTGAGCGTTGTGTCGGATCATCTCGAAGTCTCGGCGTGCCAGAGCCTCGGGCGGAAAGAGCGACGCCGTCAAGCCCACGGCCTTTACGCCCAGGCGGAGGTATGCGCCGATGTCTTCGATCGGCACGCCACCAGAGACCCAGAACGGAACCCCGCCCATGGGACCGTTCAGGGCGCGGACGTACTCAACGCCGCCTACCGGGCCGATCGGAAATACCTTGACAAGCGCGGCGCCGGCGAGGCGCGCCTGGTAGATCTCGGTCGGAGTCAGGGCACCGAGCACGCACAGGATGTCCTCCTGCCGACAAGCTTCGGCGACCTCCGGCAGCAGGACCGGCGTCACCACGAAAGCAGCGCCCGCGTCCTTTGCCTCGCGCACCGCTCCCGGGTCCCACACCGTGCCGACGCCGATAGGAAAGCGGCCGCCGGTGGTCGCGATCAGACCGCGGATCATCTCGAAACACGACGGCACCGTCTTGGTGATCTCGATGGTGTGCACTCCACCCTCCAGCGCGGCCAGGCACGCCTGGAAGCCCGCATCGGAGTCTTCGGTGCGCAGCACGCCACAGACCCGGTTCGGAAACGCTTGGGCAATGCTTCGCACAGCCGGATTATCCCCTGGAACGCGGCCGCGCCTCACCCCGCAGCCCAGCGCTACGTACACTGGTACATACGTATGACCGGGGCGACAGCGACCCAGAGCACACGGGACCAGATCATCCAGGCCGCGGCCGACTCGCTCCTCGAGAACGGCTACTCGGGCACCAGCGTCCGAGCTATCGCCTCGAAGGCCGGCGTTGCCATCGGCAACCTCCAGTACTGGTTTCCGACCAAGTCCGAGCTGCTGGTCGAAGCCTGGCGCTACCTGACCGCCCGCTCGGTCGAAGAGCTGCGCCGCACCCTCAACCAGCTCACCGACCCTCTCGAGGTGCTGGAGATCGGCGTCGAGTCGTTGTGGGATTCGCTCAGGCGCCTGGGAGATATCCAGCTCGCGGCCTTTGACCTCCTCGTCCAGGCACCGCGCACCGAACGCCTGCGCGCCTACCTGCCGGAGCTCTTCACGCGCTACCGCGAGGTCATCCAGGAACAGCTAGACCGGCTCGAGGAGGACGGCAGGATACGGCTCACCGTGCCGCGCGACGTCCTCGTGCCGCTGGTGCTGAACACGGTGCTGGGCTTTGGCCTGTACTACGTGGTCACGCGGGACGACGAGTCGTGCCTGAAGGCGTTATCGGCCTTCAGCCAGCTGGCCGCCACGCTGGTCGAACCGATCTGATGTCCGTCCAGCTCATCGGCCGCGACCTCGAGCGTCTCGAAGGCCTATGGGAGGACGGACTTTCGGCTGCATACGCCTCCTACCTCGAGGCACTGGCGGGTTACGAGGCCGCGGCCCAACCGAGGCTCGCGCTCGCCGCGGCGCTGGTTGAGGTCGGCATCCGGCTCCAGGGCCTGGGCGGCCGTGCGGCCGCGCCGGCGACCCTGCTAATTGGCGACCTTTGCCTCGCGCGTTCGGCAAGGCTGCTCGCGGACACGGCGTCGACCGGCGTCCAGGTCGCATTCGCCAGGGCGATCGAGGAGATGTCTTCCGCCGCCGCTTCAGCGCGACCCGCCCCCCATATCCGCGAGCTCCTGATGCGTGCCTTCGAGGTCAGGTGATGATCGCCGGGCGACTTCGCTTCGAGACCGATCACGCCACCGAGTTCGTCGACATCACTGACCGACTGCGCGAAGAGGTTCGCCGCGCGGGCATGCAGATCGGCCGCATCCATCTCCAGTCGCTGCACACGACGTTGGGGCTCGCGGTCAATGAGAACGAACCCCTCCTGCTCAAGGACTTCAAGAGCCTTCTCGAACGTCTCGCTCCGTCGAATGCCGGCTACGAGCACGACGATTTCACACGCCGAGTTGACATCGCCGCGGACGAGCCCGTCAACGGTCACGCCCATTGCCGCCAGCTTCTGCTGACCGGATTCGCGACGCTGCTCGTCGAGGACGGTGAGCTCGTCCTGGGCCAGTGGCAGTCGGTTTTCGCGGTCGAGCTGGACGGTCCGCGTCACCGGGAGCTGGCCGTCCAGCTAGATGGGGATTTCTCGCAACCCGCGACGCATCACCGAAGGGAAGGCTCTGAAAGCCTGGTTGAGCTCGAGCTCTCGCGACAGCTGCTCGTCGACCCCGAGCCGGTGGCCGCCCCCATGCGCCGCCTCGTCGAAGCAGGAGGTAAGCGCCTGCGGCCCAAGCTTGTTCAGCTCACGGCCGGGATCGGCCCGCGCAATGAGCCGCTTCGAGCAGCAGCCCTCGCAGCCGCCGTCGAGCTGCTTCACAACGCGACACTCATCCACGACGACTACGTCGACGAGAGCACTCACCGACGCGGCCGGCCCACCGTTGCGGCGGCTGAAGGGCCGGAGCGCGCGGTCGCAGTCGGTGATTACTACTTCGCGAAGGCGACCCGGCTCATCGCGGAGATCGGTCATCGCGGCGTGACCTCCGCTATCGCTGAGGCGCTCGAAGCGATCTGCGCATCCCAGATCGACGACGTCGCGCTGCGCGGCACCTATCCGGGTGATCACGATTCGTACCTGGGTGTCGTGCGCGGCAAGACTGCCGCGCTCTTCGCCGCGGCATGTGCCTCTGGTGCGTTGCTGTCTGAGGCAAGCCCGGAGATTGTCGAGGCGGTGCGCCGGTACGGGGACTTGCTCGGCGTCGCATTTCAGATGGTGGACGACATGGTCGACTTCAGCCCAAGCTCTGGTAAGCCGGTGGGCCTCGACATCCGGCAGCGCGTGCTGTCACTACCCCTTATCTATGCAGCCGAGGACAAAACCGTCGGGCCAGAGGTCCGGCGCCTACTCGCGGGGTCATTGGGAGACTCCGAGGTCGGTCGGGTATCTGAGCTCGTGACCTCCAGCAGTGCGCTGAACCGCGTCCGAGACGAGGCCCAGGCACTGGTCGATGCCGCCGTGCACGAGCTGGAGACGGTTGAGCTCGACGGGCTGCGGCCGACGTTGATCAATCTCGCCCGCTCCGCCGTCGACCGCGTGTCATAACCAGGGGCCCTGCGAGCACACGGTAGAGCGGCTCGTAGCCCGGCAAGGATTGGCACCGGCCACGCGCCGGCTGGACGCTAGGCCAGCAGCTCGTAGGTGGCCGTCACCGTAATGGTCACGCTGCTCGTGCCCGCCTCGATCGGCACGCCTGCGCCTCCTTTGCCGCCGATGATGGGCTGTGACTGCGCCGCGACGATCTCTGACAGGCCGATCAGCCCACCGACATGGTGTCCCGCCAGCCGCGCCCAGTCCTGCGCGCGCGCGTTGGCATCGCCCATGGCCGACGATCGTGCGACCTTCATGATCAAGCTCGTGTCAGCGACCGAAACGGTGATTCCGCTCAGCTGCAGGTCGTTGCCGACCGCATCAATCGAAGCCTCTATGACCGAGGTCGCGTTCGTCAGGTGATGAATCGTGACCACCACCTGGTTGGAAGAGGTGTATCCAATGACGTTTTGGGGACAGCAGTTCGTCTGCTGGTAGATCGCAAGCCATGAGGTCTGGATGTCCTTGTCCTGCACGCCCTGGCTGTGCAAAGCGCCGAGCAGGTGATTCATATCCGTCGTGGCCGTGCTCACGGCATCGCGGACGTTGGGGCGGGTCGCCGAGACGCCAATGCTGAGCGTCCCCTGGTCTGGCGCGGCGGTGGCACTGCCCGTGCCGACTACGGTGATCGTGTTTGACGTCGACGTAGCCGCAAGCGTCACGAAGTGAGTGGGCGCTGCCGGCGCCGCGACCGCCGCGCTTTTCGGACCGAACAACAAAAGGGCTAGTGCCCCGGATGCGACAGCTAGGAGAATGCCGACGACCGCCGCGTAACGGGTCCGCGATGACACCATTTGAGATGCCTCCAACTGCTGCTGTTGACCCCTGGCAGCTAAACCGTCACGCCGCGAAAAACGTTACGTGGTCGTGCCCGAGACGATGCCCACAGTCCCCATCGCCAGCCCTTGGTAGGTCACGCGGGTCCAGCCGGCCGCCGCTGCCATGGCACGCAGCTCGTCCGGCGTCCGATATGAATCCACGGTGTCGCTCAAGTATCGATACGCGTTCGGCTGTCCCGACAGCGCGCCTCCGATTGCCGGAAGCAGTGTCCGCAGGTAAATCCGGTATGCGCCACCAACCAGGTTCTGCGGCGGGCGGACAAACTCGAGGACGACCGCACGGCCGCCTGGCTTCATCACTCGTGCCATCTCGCGGAGGCCGTTGACCGGGTCGGCCAGGTTGCGCAAGCCGAATGCGATGGTCGCTGCGTCGAAGCTCGCATCGTCAAACGGAAGCTTGAGCGCGTCGCCTTCCACGAACTCGAGGCCGGGATGGTCACGCCTTGCGACCTCCAGCATCTGCGGGCTGAAGTCGAGACCGACCACCCGACCTCCGCCCCCTGCGATTCGCGCGAGCTCAGTCGTGAGCTTGCCGGAGCCGCAAGCCACGTCGAGCGCCGAACCGCCGGGCTTGAGACCTGTGGCGCCGGCCGCACGACGGCGCCAGCCTCCGTCAGTGCCGCCAGAGAGCACTGTGTTGACCAGGTCGTAGCGGCGCGCGATGCGGTCGAACATCGCCCGCACCGCCTGGGGATCCCGTTCGCTGATCGCTAGTGTCCCGGACTGGAGGTCCGCCGCAGATTCGCGGCATCGGCGGCCGGAGCCAAGGAGACGACGAGCACGCGAGGGAGCGCATCGCGTAGATGCGTGACCGAGCGCGCGCAGAAGTCGACGCTGGCTTCAGCGCCCTCCTCGGGGTCCCCACGAAATCGCCAGATTTCGTGGGGTGAGAACGGCGCCCGGCCGCCTAGGCCGCGAAGATGCAAGGGTCCTCCGGGCGGGACACTAGACCCTCTGCCACACGGACGCGATGCCCTGCCCCACGCCGATGCACATGGTCGCCAGCCCGTACTCCGCGTCGCGGTGCGCCATCTCGCGGACCAGCGTGCTCACCAGGCGGGCGCCACTGCTGCCAAGCGGATGGCCGAGCGCGATCGCACCGCCGTTGACGTTCACCTTTTCCTCGTCGAGCCCGAGCAGTCGCACGCAAGCGAGCGACTGCGAGGCGAACGCTTCGTTGAGCTCAACCACGCCAAGGTCCGAAGGCTGCAGGCCGGCCTGGTCGAGAGCTTTGAGCGACGACGGGACCGGGCCGATTCCCATGTAGTCGGGGTGCACGCCTGCCGGCGCGGCCGAGACCAACCGCGCCAATGGCTTCAGCCCAAGCTCCTTGGCTTTGGCGGCCGACATCAGGACAAGCGCCGTCGCCCCGTCATTGAGCGGTGACGAGTTGCCGGCGGTGACGGATCCATTCTCGGCAAAAGCTGGACGCAGCTTGCCGAGGGCTTCCAGCGAGGTGTCCGGTCGTGGTCCCTCGTCGGCGCTTATCTGCACTGGTTCGCTCTTGCGCTGCAGGATCAGGACCGGGACGATCTCCTCCGCCAGCCGGCCCGATTGCTGGGCCGCCACCGCACGCTGGTGGCTCCTGAGCGCGAAAGCGTCCTGGTCATCACGCGACACCTCGTACTTCTGGGCCACGCGTTCCGCGGTCTCCCCCATCTGCAGGGTTCCGTACAGCTCGGCCATCCTGGGATTGACCAGCCGCCAACCGAGGGCGGTGTCGTATGCAGTCTGCGGACCTCGCGGGTACGCGCCGTCGGGTTTGGGCATCACCCACGGGGCGCGGGTCATGCTCTCGACCCCACCCGCGACCATGATGTCCGCGGCGCCGGTCTGGATCTCACGCGCCGCCGCGATGGTCGCCTGCATCCCCGACCCGCAAAGCCGGTTGACCGTCTGGCCAGGCACCTCGACCGGGAAGCCGGCCAGAAGCAACGCCATGCGTGCGACATTCCGGTTGTCCTCGCCCGCCTGGTTGGCGCAGCCGAGGATGACGTCGCTCACCTCACCCGGTTTGATGCGTGCGCGCTCGCACACCTCTCTGAGCACTATGGCCGCCAGGTCGTCAGCCCGCACGTCCTTGAGCTGGCCGCCGTAACGCCCCATGGGCGTGCGAGCGGTGGCGACGATGACGGCGTCATGCAAAGGGGGATTACCTCCCCGCTCGCCGGGGAAGTCGGCGCGTAGCGCAGGATGGGGGGACCCTCTCCCTCACTTCTTACCGCGCCGAGCGAGGAATGCCTGGACCCCTTCGGCAAATTCGGGGCTGGCAGCCTGTGCCTCCTGCAAATACGACTCAAACTCGAGCGCTTCCTCATAGCTCGACTCGAGGGCGTGGTTGACGGCTCGCTTGGCCGCCGCCAGAGCCTGCTTCGGCTGGGAGGCGAGCTGACTCGCCAGCTCTCGCACCTCAGCCTCGAGCTTCTCGGCCGGAACGAGGCGGTTGATCACGCCGAGCCGATGCGCGTCCGCCGCCTGAAGCGGCTTGCCGGAGAAGAACATCTCGTATGCGATGCCGGTGCCGACGAGACGCGGTAAGAGCCAACTGACCCCACCGTCCGGCGCGAGACCGATGTTGACGAACGCTTCGAGGATGTAGGCCTCCGGAGTCGCGATGCGGATGTCGCATGCCAGGGCGTAGCTGGCGCCGATGCCGACCGCCGGGCCATTCATCGCCGCGATCACCGGCTTGGGCATCGTGCGCAAGCGCGTGAGCATCGGCATGTATTCGTTGCGCAGGACGTTGCCCACGTCCTCGGGTGTCCGCATGCCACCATCGCCACCCTGAACCATCTCAGTGACGTCGGCGCCCGAGCAAAAGGCGCGGCCTGACCCTGTCAGCACGACAACGCGCACGGCTTCGTCGCGTTCTGCCTGCTTGATCGCGTCGCCGAGCTGTTTTCGCGTCAACGCGCCGATCGCGTTCATCTTTTCAGGTCGGTTCAGCTGGATCAAGCCCACCCCGTCGTGTACGTGGAACCTCACGTGCTGCTCGACTTCAGTTGCCATCCGTCACCGTCACCGTCACCTACCTTTGAACACGCCTTTTCGCTTTTCCAGGAACGCGTGCATGCCTTCTTTCTGGTCCTCGGTCGAAAAAAGAAAATAGAAGCTCTTGCGCTCGGCGGCCAGACCCTCGGATAGCGGCGACTCGAACGCTTTGAGCACCGCTTCTTTGGCCATCCGCAAGGCGAGCGGCGGTTTCTCGGCCAGGCCGCGGGCGGTCCGCTTGGCGACCTCTATCGCCATCTCGGCTGGGACGACCTTGTTCACAAGGCCCAGCTCGTAAGCGCGCCGGGCCGTGACCGGGGCTCCGGACAGCATCGCCTCCATCGCGGCGTACTTGCCCGCCGTGCGCGGCCAGCGCTGCGTACCGCCCGCGCCCGGGATGATGCCGAGGTTGATCTCAGGCTGGCCGAGGCGTGCGGTGTCGCCGGCGATGATCAAGTCGCACATGAGGGCAAGCTCGCAGCCTCCGCCAAGCGCGTAGCCATTGACCGCCGCGATCAGAGGCTTGCCGAAGGCAGCGATTCCCGCCCAGCGGCCGGTCTGGTCACGCCGCAGCTGTTCGACAGCGCTGCGGTCGGCCATGTCGCCGATGTCTGCCCCGGCGGCAAACACTTTCGGCCCGCCGGTCAGGACTACGGCCTTCACGTTGTCGTCGGCGTCGAGCTCGACGAGCCCCTCATTGATCTCGCGGACGAGGTCCGGGCTCAGGGCGTTGAGGACCTTCGGCCGGTTTAGCGTGATCGTCGCGATCGGGGGTTCGATATCGACCAGGATGTGCTCGTATCCCACCGGGGCTATCATCGACCAAATGGGCACCACGCGGCTGGTGGCGGCGGCGAGAGATTCGGAGATCCAGGTGGCCCGGATGCTAGGCGCCGGCGAGCACGCGAGGGCGCGCATCGCGTTAGATGCGTAACCAAGCGCGCGCAGCCGGCAACGACGCAGACGGGCCGCATGGGCTCCGAAGATCCGTCGACGCCCGCCAGCCGCGTGGTGTAGGACCGCTTAGGGACTCGTACGGGCGGGTCGCCGACGATCTCAGGATCTCGATCACCGACCGCTGCAACTTCCGCTGCATTTACTGCATGCCCGCAGAGGGCCTCAAATGGCTGAAACGCGACGACATCCTGCGCTTCGAGGAGATCGTGCGCCTGGCCCGGATCTTCGTCGAACGCTATGGCGTCAGGACGATCCGGATGACCGGCGGCGAGCCACTGGTACGAATCAAGGTCGAAGAGCTCGTCGGGATGATCAACGCGATCGACCCCACGCTCGACATCACCATGACCACCAACGGCGTGCTGCTGCGCGACAAGGCTCGAGCGCTTGCGGAGGCCGGCCTCAAGCGCATCAACATCTCGCTGGACACGCTCAGCATGGAGCGCTTCCACGCGATTGCCCGCAGCGACCAGTTCAGCCGCACGATGGACGGCATCCAGGCTGCGCGCGAGGCCGGGCTGTGGCCGATCAAGCTGAACATGGTCGTAATGAAGGGCCACAACGACGACGAGGTCGTTGACTTCGCGCGCCTGGCCCGCGACGAGGGTTACGAGGTGCGCTTCATCGAGTTCATGCCGCTCGACGGCGATGGCATCTGGACCAATGAGCAGGTCGTCCCGAGCCTACGCATCCAGGAACAAATCGAAGACCTCTTTCCGCTGGTGCCGGTCGCCGACACGAGGCCCGGACCCGCGACGCGATTCAAGTTTGCCGATGGAGCGCCCGGCGGCGTCGGCTTCATCTCTTCCGTGAGCCAGGCGTTCTGCACTGCTTGCAATCGAGTCCGGCTCACCGCTGAGGGCGGCCTGCGCACCTGTCTCTTCTCGCTGCACGAGACGCCTCTGCGCGACCTGATGCGTTCGGGCGTATCCGACGACCACATCGGCCGTGTGATCGAGAAGGCGATCTGGCGCAAGGAGGAGGGTCACCTCATCAACCAGCCGGGTTTCATCAAGCCGGCGAAATCGATGTCGCAGATCGGGGGTTAAGCCCTGCTCCGGCCTGAAGAAGCTCAGCGCCCTTATACCGTCACCGAGCTTGCGAACGAGATCCGGCGCGAGCTGCGCCCACTAACGGCCCTGCTCGTGAAGGGCGAGGTGAGCGGGATGAAGCGCGGAACCAAGGGCCACTACAGCTTCGCCATCAAAGACGGGCAGAGCCTCATCAACGGCTTCCTGTACGCGGACGATGCGCGCCGCGTCACCACGCTGCCCGAGGATGGCCAGGCTTTTGTCTTCCGCGGGCGCGTCGATTTCTGGCCCCAGTACGGCACGGTCCGCTTCGTGGTCGATCAGATCGAATTCGACGACATCGGCAAGATGCGCGCGCGCCTCGAAGAGCTCAAGCGACGGCTCGAGGCCGAGGGCGCGTTCGCCGCCACCCGCAAGCGGCCGCTGCCGTTCCTCCCCCGGGCGATCGCGCTCCTCACCTCGCCCACAGGTGCCGTCATCCATGACCTACAGGAAACGATCTGGGAGCGCTACCCCAACATGGGCGTCGTCGTCTACCCGGTCCAGGTACAGGGTGCGAATGCACCTAGCAGCGTCGCCCGTGCGCTGCGGCGGTGCAACGAGGAGATGCTGGCGGACGTCATCGTGCTCGCGCGCGGCGGCGGAAGCTTCGAGGAGCTTTACGCCTTCAATACAGAGCTCGTGGCGCGGGCGATCCTCGAGTCACGCCTGCCCGTGGTCACGGCCCTTGGCCACACCTCGGACCGGACCGTTGCCGACCTCGTTGGCGACGCCGAGTGCCGGACGCCGACCGAGGCGGGAGCGCGCGTGGTGCCGAAGAAGTTGGACTTGCTGGCCCACCTCCGCGATCGCGCGCGGCGGCTGGATCGAGAGATAGCTCAGCGCATCGCGCGTGAGGCGGACCGGCTGGCCAACAAGAAGCAGCGCCTGGTCCGGCTCCTACCCGTGCTGGTGCGGAACCGTGTCGAACGCCTCGCTCGCGCCGCTGCCGAGCTTGGGCGGCTCAGTCCCGTTGCCCAGGTCGCGCGCCGTGAGGAGGCCCTGCGGGAGCGGGGCCGCCGCCTCGACAGCGCTGCCACCGCGCGCCTGATCCGCGCGCGCAACGCGCTGACGGCGCGGCGGGCCGGCGATCGCCTGGAGCGAGCTCTGGCAGAGCGCTTCGCAGCCGCCACAAGGGGGCTCGAGCACCGGCGCCAGCGCCTGGTCGCGCTCAGTCCTGAGGGTGTGCTCTCCCGCGGTTACAGCATCACACAGGATGCTGAGTCTGGTGCGGTGCTGCGTTCGTCCGACGGTACCGCGATCAATCGCCGTGTCCGCATCAGGCTGGGGGCGGGGCGCCTGGGCGCGCGAGTCGAAGAGCTCGAGTCGTGAGTCAGGAACTGACGTACGAGCAGGCGCTCGAGAAGCTCGACGCAACGCTCAAACGCCTCGAAGATGGAGACCTCTCGCTCGACGATGCGCTCACAGCCGTGGACGAGGCGCGCATCTATCTGAAGGTGTGCACGGATCGGCTCGAGGTGGCGCGCCGGAAGATCGAGGTCAGGGCCGAGCCGGAAACAGCCGAGTAAGGCTGGACTGCACGCTGCTGCTGACGTGATCGAGTCCATCTTCGAGCCGGCAGGCGAGGGCCTCTTTGTGGCGACCGAGGCCGCGCTGGGTCCGTGGTCGGACCAGGCCCCTGCACGGCGGCCCGCCGACGATGTTGATGGCTCGTGAAGTCGAGCGCTTCCCCTCCGATCAGGAGATGTTTGTCACCCGCCTCACGGTGGACCTTCTCCGACCGGTTGGCCGGACACCGCTTGCCGTGCGAAGCCGTCTCGTTCGTCCGGGGCGAAAGGTGCAGCTGGTGGAGGCGTCGCTCTGGAACGCTGAGCAGGAGGTGGCGCGAGCCACCGCCCTTCGTATCCGTCGAGCGGAGGTCGACGTGCCCTTAAGCCTGGGACCGCCTCCCGACAGCCGTCCCGAGTCGCTTGGCGAGTGGTCCGCCAGTTATCGCTCTGGTCCCGCGTATCACGTACTTGGTGTGGAGATTCGGACGCGACGCGAAGCTCGAGCTGGGGTAGCACCAGGCTGGGCGTGGTTTCGTCTCAAGCTGCCTCTCGTGCCCGGAGAGGAGCCCAGCGGGCTCTTGCGCGTGTGCGCGGCCGCCGACTTTCCCAACGGCATCAGCTTTGTGGTCGATCCCCGAAAGACCACTTTCGTCAATCCGGACCTGACTGTGTATGTGCACCGACTGCCAGTGGGCGAATGGGTGATGGTGGACGCGCGGACATGGCTCGAGCGGCACGGAACAGGGCTTGCTGAAGGCGCGCTTTATGACACCGAGGGACGGGTGGGCCGCAGCATTCAGGGTCTGATTGTGGAACCGCGGGATTAATCTGAATCGACGAAGGGCTTTAACCTCTCAACGTCTGATTCATCGAGCTGAGCGAATAGCGCCAGGTCGTCAGCACGCTCGATGAACCGAATCGGCAGCACCACATCGCGCCTGAAAAACCCATCGGGATGTATCACGACACCGATGAGCTCGCCGTGGTCAAACAAAACATCCTGGACCGTGCCGAGCCTGCGACCAGTTTCCCCGACCATGACGTTCTCACCGCGCTCGATCTCGATCTGGCCTGCCGGCTTATTCGCCACCTCCTGTGCCTTGGGCAGGCCCAGGCCGCCCGTCAAAAGCTCTCCTTCTTCGATCACCGCGTCCTCAGGTGTCATCGGCTCGCGCTGGTAGCTGAGGTAAAGCGGCTGGCGGCGAATGTCTGGGCCCGACATGGTCAGGCGGACGCCTTCGTGGGTCGCAGACTCGACGGCGGTGATCGGGATGACGACTTCGTCGGTGGTGAAGAGCTTCTCGCCGGCAAGCAGGCGACCTGCGAGAGTCGCCTCGTCCTTCACCACCAGCGCGCGAGGCTCGAAGCCCTTCTCGTCCACGATTACTCTGACCAGCGTTCCGGCTTTGTGACCGTCGCTGTCGACGACATCCGCGCCGAGGTGAAAGTCTGAGAGGTCGGGCATCAATTCGAAATTATCCGGCTTGCCGGGTCGGGCACGGCTGTTGTTTCATTGGAGACTGACTCAAGCTGCTCGTTCATCACTCGCAAGCGCGCGCTCAAGTTCTTGACAAACTCGAGCAGCACTTCAGGATGCTCGTGGACGATCGCTTGCATCCGGTCGCGCCTCAGCACGCGCACCGTGGTGCTCTCCGTCGCCTGGGCGCTGGCGGATCGCGGCTGGTCGTCGAAGACCGACATCTCGCCCACGACCTTGCTTGGGCCGTGCCTCGCCAGCGTCACCTCGTGACCGTCGTGGTCGAGGTGAATGCGGATCTCGCCCTCCAGGACCACGTAAAGCTCAGCCCCGACGTCTCCCTTCCTGAAGATTGACTCACCCTTGACGTAATGGCGCGTCACCATCAGGCGGTCGATGCTGGCCAGCTGCTCGAGCGTGAGCGTGGCGAACAGCGGCACCCGCTTGAGCGCGATCAGCTCCTTCATGTGCTCGCCCGGTCCGTGAGACGCCGCTTCGGCAGTCTCTTTGACCCACTTGTCGTGATGGTTGGCGAGTGCTTCGAGCTCGGCATGAGTCAGGGGCCGCGCCGAACCCGAGTCCAGCGACTCGGGGTCGAGCAGCTGTGCGAGCGGCCCGGCGAGCCAGCCCGGGCCGAAGTTTATCAGCGTTTCCAGCGCCTCCACCCTGGCTTGCGCCTCATCCGACAGAAGGCCACGCTCGACCGTGGCAAAGCCGCGTTTGCCGTGAAGCGCCCTCATCGCAGACAGACCAGAATCGATTCCCTTGCGCGCGTAGTCGTCGAGTCCGATGCGCAAAAGCATGTACCCTGCCGCGTTTTCCGGCTGCTGCGAGGCTGCACGCTCGACTCGGGCTGACAGTCGAGCCAGATGGAGGGCGTCGGCCAGATGAGATTCTAGGTGCGCGCGCGCGTGGCGGAACAGGTCCGGCCGTCCGCTGCGAATGAGCGCCTCGATGGTCGCGGCGGCCGCTTGGTCCCTTGACACAAGAAGCGGTAGGGTCAGCACCAGGGCGTCGGGGGATTGGGCCGCCATAGCCTCGGCGGCGAGGCGCCGGACGTCACGGTCGCCGCTAGCGAGCCCGTCGGCCAGCGCCTCGGCGTAGGCCTGGTGATCCCCAGCAGACGGAGTCCAGCGGACAGCCTGGCGCAATGCCTCACGCCGCACCTCGAGGTCGTCGTCGCGCAGGCAGGCGATCAACGGGGCGGCAACCCCCGCAATTTCCCCTTTCATCTTGGCGAAACTTCGAATCGACTCCAGCCGCAACCGCGCTGCGCCGTCCTGCATGGCCGCGAGGATCGTTTCGCGGCCACCGACGAACGCGGCGGCCCAAACCGCCGCTGCGCGGTCCTCGATCGCGCTCGAATGCCAGAGGGCACGCATCAGCCCGTCGGCTGGAGCCCATCTGTCCTTGCGTGTGGCGCCCGCCACTGCCACCGCAGCGCGCACCCACCCGATCGCATCCACGCTGGCCGCCTCGAGCTGCTCGACGGCGATGCTGTCGGGAGCCGCCATCTGGAATGCCAGCCGGCGCACGTAGGGGTCTTCCGCGGCAACCAGCTCCGGGAGCATCGCCGTGAACGCCTCCGGCGACGCCTTGCCGAGTGCGGCAGTCGCAAACTGCCGAACCTTGTCGTCGCCTGTGCGGATGTAGCCCTGAAGCTCGGCGATCTGTTCGGGGTTGGGCCGCCCCAGGGCTTGCTGGAAGTCCGCGAGGCTCAGCGTGTGTGTGCGGAGACGGTCATAGATGGCGGAGACGTACAGGCTCCTGACCCATAGAGCGGCGACGATGAAGAGAATTCCGATCGCCACCCCGAGCACTGCTACCGTCTCGACGCTGGCGGCGATCGTCCGCTGCACCACGAGCAGGCCCACGCCGGTCACCACCGCGGCTCCGGGCAACACCCCGTTGTCCAGCAGCAGCTTCAGCTTGGGGCCGACTTGCGCAGGCAGCGCGCTGCCAAGCACGTTCTCGACCGGGTCGTCAAGTCCCGTCTGCAAACCGTTTCTCACCACGAACAGAAACAGTGCTGTGGACAGGACGGGCGCGATCGCGACTGCCGTGAAGCCGATGAGGGTGAACATCGGCAAGGCCATGAGAGCGTTCTTGACGCCGAGCTTGTTGAGGATCCAGGGCGTCACGAAGAGGCTTACAACGAGCTGAACCAGATAGCTCAGGAGCCACGCGTTGCCGATCAAGATCGTCAGCGACTGCAGGTTGTTGTGGATCGCCTGGACAAACAGCACGGCGACCAGGTAATCGCCGATGCGGCTCGCGACCTGCAGGGCAAGGGCGAGCAGGATCAATGCGAGAACCAGGCGGCTGGCGGTCACATAGCGAAATGCTGCTTTCAGTCCTGCCACGACACCGTGTTTCTTGAGTGCAGCCTCCTGGTCGGCGAGGAACTCGTCCGTCTCGTCCACGAACGCGGGTCGGAAGAGAGTTCGCTCGAGGCTCCGCGACATGATCGCCGCGGCAATCGATCCGAACGCCCACACGAAGATCAGGGGCTCGGTCGCGTAGACGGCCACCACTGTCGTCGTCACGCCGGCGAGGATGTAGCCGATGCTCGAACCGGCCGCGATGACAGGGAAGATTCGCTTGGCCTCAAGAACGTTGAAGTGCTGGCTCACGAAGCTCCAGAACGTGAGCATCACGAGCTCGAAGGCGACCGAATAGACCACGTAAGCGGCAAAAGCCACCGCCGAGTCCTCGCGAATGACGTAGGCGGCATAGACGGCGATCGCTGCGACGGCGTTCGCAGCCAGGGTGATCCGGAAGGAGCGCCCCACACCAAACCTGCGGGTTACCACGCCCTGGAGCGCAACCATGGGCCAGACGGCGAGTGCAAGGACGATGAAGAACAGCGGGTACGCCTGCGGCCCCGCCTTATTGAGGAAGATGGACTGGGCCGCGCTGAACGCCGTGTAAAGCGCCCAGCCGAGGACAATCGCGAAGCCGGCCACCTGCAGCGTTCGGTTGAGCTCCGTACGTCGCACGTGTAGGAACTTCGCCAACAACGGCGACATCGCAGCGGGTTGCGCGAAGCTCCGAGCCTGCATCAGGTTTGCTGTACGGCTGCGATCCTTTCCAGCGCGGCGATTCGCTCTTCGATCGGCGGGTGAGTGTCGAAGAGGTGGTTGAAGAAGCTGCCGTGGTGCTCGGTCGGGTTGTCGATGCACATCGCAGCGACCGCGTGGTTGAACTTCGCCGGCGGCTTGTCGTTCTGTGCGATCTTCTTCAACGCGCTCAGGAGGCCCTGCGGATTGCGGGTGAGCTCGACCCCGCTCGCATCAGCCAGCGACTCCCTCTGTCGCGAGAGCGCCATCTGCATGATCGGGCCGACCAGGAATGCGATCACTGTGAAGATGATGCCAATCGCGAACACCACCAGGACAGCGCGATCGTCCCGGCTGCGAATTCGCAGCGCGCCGTTCCAGTACATGCTCGCGATCAAGGCGGCGAGCCCGATCATCGTCGTGACCACGAGCAGCAGTCGCACGTCGTAGTTCTTGACGTGGCTCATCTCGTGAGCTAGCACGCCTTCGAGCTCCTCGCGGTTCATCATCTGCAATAGGCCGGTCGTCACTGTCACGGCGGCGTGTTTGGGATCGCGGCCGGTCGCGAATGCATTGGGGCTGGGATCGTCAATGACGTAGACCTTCGGCACTGGCAGTCCATCGCCGATGGAGAGCGTCTGAACGATGTTGTAGAGCTGCTGATACTGGCCGGGGTCCGCTTCCTTGGCGCCGACAGC
Organism: Candidatus Dormiibacterota bacterium; assembly: GCA_035937155.1. GTDB lineage: Bacteria > Chloroflexota > Dormibacteria > Dormibacterales > Dormibacteraceae > Palsa-870. The sequence continues at coordinate 22,325 of DASYVJ010000030.1, forward strand.
GGCCAGCACAGTCGCCGAGCCAAGGTAGTACGAATAGAGCGCCGCGCAGACGCCCAGGATGCCGAGGACGACCGCCCCTAGGACGCCACCACTCGTGCCGTAGCTGAGCTCGCCAATGACAAATCCGGCGAGCAGCCAGACGACCAGGAACAGGACCACCACAATGATGCTGTTCCGCCGGTTGCGCGCGATCTGGTGATACATCTACCGGTCTAAGGTACCCAGATCGGCCCTTGGTTTATCCAGATTCGCGCTTTGGCCTCTTGCCCTTGAAAGTGTCTTTCAGGCGCTCCGCCGCATACCGGCCCCAGATCTGCGCCCACACCAGGCCGTTGCCGAAAGCCGACACGTCCTCGGCGTGGTGCTTGAAGTGGTACACCCACATGGACCGATGGCGCTCGTACGACATCTGCCGCTCCGCCGCAGGTGTGGCCGGCCTGGCGTGATGGGTGGCTCCCGCCGTGGGTAGATAGAAGACCTTCCAGCCGCCCAGCTTCAGCCGGTAGCAGAGGTCGACGTCCTCCCCTGACATGAAGTAGCGCGGATCGAAGAACCCGACCCTGTCCAGCGCCGTCATGCGAAGCATCAAGCACGCACCAGACCCCGCGTCCATCTCGTGCACGTCCGACTCAGGGACGTGTCCCATGTTGTGGCGGCCGAAGCGGGGGCTCCTTGGAAAGAGCTTGCTCAGGCCCACGGTGCGGTAGAAAAGCGTGCTGGGAAGCGGGAACGCCCGTCGGGCGTCCGGATCCGGGCGACCGTCCGGCAGCACGATCCGCGGTCCCACGGCGCCGGCGTCGGGGCGCGTCAACAGGAAGTCGGCCATCCTGCCGACGGCCCCGGCATCCACCGTCACGTCGGAGTTGAGGAGGAGTACGAATCGGCCCTGGCAGCGCTCCAGCCCCAGGTTCGCCGCGCGCCCATAGCCCAGGTTTTTTGGTTGCACCAGCACGGTTGCCTGCGGAAACTCATCCGTCACGGCCGCCGCCGAGCCGTCTGAGGAATCGTTGTCGACGACTACCGCTTCCACAGGCACGTCGGCGCCGGTGTAGAACGCCTTCAGACACTGGAGGAGAAGGTCCTTGGCGTTGTCGCTGACTACCAGCCCAGACACCAGTGGCTTCGATTGATCGGGCATCGGATAGGCATTATCCCCGCCGGGACTCGCTGGACGCGTCGGCTAGACTACCGGGGACTGTGCAGACCGGCGCTCGACTGGGTCTCGGCCAGCGCCTGGCACAGGTCCGGCGAAACCGGTTGGTCCGGCAGAACGTGGTCCTGTTCGTGGGCGGCCTCGTCGCCGGCATCGGCGGTTTCGTGTACCACGCCATCGCGGCCCGCGTGCTGGGGCCCGCCACGTACGGTCAGGTCGCATTCCTGATTGCGGTTTACGCAGTCGGCACGGCGCCGGCTCTGATCCTGATCGTGGTGCTGGCCCGCTACACGTCTACGCTCGCGGCTCGCGGTGAGGCGGGAGTCCGCTCGCTGCTGGGGCGCACCGCCCGGCTAGTGGCCATCCCCTGCCTCGTCGCGGTGCTGCTGACGGCGCTGTTCGCGCGGCCGATCGCCGCGTTCGAGCATCTGGGATCGACGATTCCCATCCTCATCCTTGGGTTTTCGATCGCCTTGATCTGGCAGGTGGCAATCCCGCGAGGCATCCTCCAGGGCCTGCAGCGCTTTCCGGCCCTGTCGCTCAACCTATCGCTGGAGCTGATAGTTCGAACCGCGGCGGTCTTCATCCTCCTGAAAGCCGGCTACGCCGTCTCAGGCGCGATGGCGGCGGTGTTCATCGGTCTTGCCTGCTCCTTCGTGCTCGGCCTCTACACCCTCCGCGACCACTTCAGGCGCGTCGGCGCCCGGGTCCAGCTGCGCGTGATGGCCGGGTTCTCGTTGACCGCGGCGGCCGGCATCATCGGGATCCAGATCCTCTACAACCAGGATGTCGTCCTCGCCGAGCATTACCTCAGCAGCCACGACGGAGGTATCTACGGCGGGCTGAACAAGGTGGGAACGATTCTTTTCTTCCTGACCCTCAGCGTCAGCCAGGTGCTGTTTCCGCGTGTGGTCGAGGCGGTGGCGAAAGAGCAGCACCCGGGCCGCATACTGCTCTCCTCCGCCGGGATCCTCTCGGCGCTCGCCTTCGGCGCGCTGTTGGTGTTCGCACTCGTACCTGGCCTCGTCGTTGGGATTCTCTTCGGCCCACGCTTCAGCGACGCGACGCCCTACGTTTTTCCTGTCGGCGTGATCGGCCTTGCGCTGGCGCTCGACAACCTTCTCGTCCAGTTCTTCATGGCGGTGCATGACCGTGTCTTCGTGCCGATTCTCGCCTTCGCGTGCATAGCTGAAGGCGCGCTCATCTTTCTGTTCCACGCTCGAGTCGGCCAGATCGTGGTTGACGTGCTCATCGCGCTGATCGGCTTGCTGGTGCTGCTGGCGATCCGCTGCTACGTCCTGCTGCCGACCCTGCACGCCGAGAGCCTGGCGGAGCCGGGGCTGACGGCTGGTTAATACAGGGAGCCCCCCCATCCGGGCTTCCCCCGCGCACCAAGGGCGCGGGGACCCCGAAGGAAGGTCTTCCCCGGCGAGCGGGGAAGTAACAAAAGCTAAGTCCCGTGACCCTTGCGGGCCGCGGGACTTATAAAACGCTCGGCAACGACCTACTCTCCCATCGGGTTACCCCGACAGTACCATCGGCGCTGGAGGGCTTAACTACCGTGTTCGGAATGGGAACGGGTGTCTCCCCTCCGCCATGGTCACCGAACCAATCGATTATAGCCAAACCTCTAGTGCGTCTCCCGCAAGGGGCGATCAGTAAGTCCCATCCTTATCGCCGCTTTGCGCGCAAGACCTGGATGGAGAGAGGTGTCTATCTCCTCGCACTAGGTGTGAGAACGGCCTGCATGGAGGGAGGTGTCTATCTCCTCGCGCTAGGTGTGAGACACGGCCCCCCACCCTCACCCTCCCCCTTCGGGGGAGGGACTGGTTTTTAGCGGGTTCGACGCCGCCTTGCTCTGAGGCTCTTTATCTTCCGAGCTTCCGCCGGCGGGACGTAGTGCGAACGGCGTCGCATCTCGCGCACGAGCCCCTGCTCCTGCACCTTGCGGCGGAACTCCCGAAGCGCCTGCTCGAACTCCTCGGGGTCCTTAACGACTATTCGCACAGCCCGAAAGGATACCGGTTAAGGGAGAGCGGCGCTCTTAACCGCTATTCGAGCACGTCAGGGCGGACCGTCCTGACGACCGCGATCACCGCGAAGGCCACGGCGAACACACCGACCACCACCAGGGCGTGAGTCCCGTCCACAGGCGTCAGCGGTGATGCAAAAGCAGACCGGGCGTGGTGGCCAGGCTCGATGAGACCCAGCACCGAGTTGAGGTTGGGGCCGAGCTGGTACTGACTGAGGGTCAGCCAGGGATGGTCTTGCTTGGTGATTCGCGAGCCGAGCGCCTCCAGGATCACTGTGAAGTTGTCCACCGGGAAGAACGCCAGCGAGGCGGCCATCGCGAATGCAAGCGACCGCCCGATTCCCGCTGCCGCGGCAGCCAAGAGAATGACGATCCCCATGCTCATCCCCTGGACGAGGGCCCACATCTCGACGTCCTGCCAGAATTCGCTCGGCAGGTGCTGCAGCGGTGCAAGGCTACCCGTCCACGCATTGACAAGCAGCGCGAGTATTCCGGCGGCGATGACTGAATAACCCGCCAGAAGAACGACGCCGATGACCGCCAGGGTGAGCATCTTCGCCAGCAAGAGGCGCAGCCGGCCTGTTCCCCGCGCGTAGATGATGCGGATCGTCCCTGACGAGTACTCCATCGCAAAGAGGCGCGACCCGACGATCAGGAGAAAGATTCCAGAGCCGATCTGAAAGACCGTTCCGAAAACATCTCTGGCGCCGTAGGCGAAGGCGGTCGGATTGGTCTTGAGCTGGTCCTGGATGTTCGACGCGCTCGAGATGGCAAGCGTGATGATCGCCAGCAGGACCACGGAGCCGGCGAGCATGAGCCAGAAGCTGAGCTGCCGCGAGACCTTGAGCGCTTCTCCCCGCACTGCACCGAAAAAGCTCGGACGCCGCGTAGTGACGCTCATCAGTCACCTCCCGTGAGGCTGAGGAAGATGTCCTCGAGGTCCTTCTGTCGCTCGCTGACCGAGTCCGGCACATGGCCATCGTCGACCAGGAACTTGATGAGGTTGCGACCCCGACCGTCTGGTGCCAGGGTGACGATCAGGCCGTCCTCAATGCGAGCCTGTTGGCCCCAGGGCTGCTGGCGCAGCGCGGCGAGCACGGGGGCCGGATCGTCGACTTTGACCTCGAAGTCACCCGACGACTGGAGGAGATCGTGCACCGGGGCGACGCGGACGAGCTTGCCGTGGTTGATGATGGCGACACGTGTGCAGATCAGCTGCACCTCGCTCAGCACGTGGCTGGAGATGAATACTGTCTTGCCCTGCGTGGCAAGTTCCTTCAAGAGGTCTCGCATCTCCACGATGCCGGCCGGGTCGAGACCGTTGGCGGGCTCGTCCAGGATCAGCAAGTCCGGGTTGTTCAGGAGAGCCAGGGCCAGACCCAGACGCTGCTTCATGCCCATGGAGTACGTCTTCACTTTGTCTCGGTCGCGACCCTTCAACGACACGATCTCGAGGACCTCGTCGATCCGCTTCTCGGAGGCTCCGCCAAGCAGGTTGCCGACTGCACGCAGGTTGTCTCGCCCGGAGAGGTAGCCATAAAGGGCCGGTGACTCGACCAGGGCGCCGACACGAGGTAAAACCTGGGAGCGGTGCGACCGAACCTCCTGGCCGAGGATCTCGACCGAGCCACCGGTCGGCGCGATCAGGCCGAGAGCCATCCGGATCGTGGTCGTCTTGCCCGCCCCATTGGGGCCGAGGAAGCCGAAGAGCTCTGCTTGCTCGACCTGTAGGTCGAGATGGTCGACAGCGAGTCGCTTGCCGTACGACTTGGATAGGGCGATCGCACGAATCGCCGGCGCGGTGCTTGCCACTCCTACGTAAGCACCGCGACGGCGGGTTTTATGACGATCGGCTAAGGATTGACGCCACCGAGGGTGACCGTTGCAGTGTGCGTGCCGCTCTGGTTGACCCACGTGATCGAGACGCGCTCGCCCGGCTTGTGCCCCAGGAGTGTGGTCCCGAGGTCATCGATGGTGGAGATCTGGACTCCGGCCACCGCGGTGATCACCGAATTCCGGGTGATCCCAGCGGCGGCGGCGGGCGAGCCTGACTGAACGCCTGCCACGAGCGCGCCTGAAGAGACGCTCAGGCCCAGCTGCGACGCGGTGGCGGCGTCGAGGTTCTGCACCGAGACCCCGATGTATCCGGACTGCCCGTAGATGATGTCGGGGTTTGCGCGGCCTGTTTGAATCTGGTTGACCACGCTGAGAATCGTGTCCGAGGTGATCGCGTAGTTGACGTTTGAGGCAGACGACCGGAAGCCCTGCACATTGCCGGCCGTGATCATGCCGACGACCTGCCCGGACGAGTTGAGCAGCGGACCGCCGGAATCACCGGGGTAGATCGTGGCGTCGCTCTGGAGCATGCCGCTGAGCTGCTCCGACTTGCTGCCGCCTTCGCTCGCTGTGATCGTCTGATCGAGCGCGGTGATTTTGCCCTGCGAGACGTCGGGCGTTCCGCCCTGGCCGAGGGCGTTGCCGATCGCGACGACCGCGTCGCCGACCTTGACCGACGAGGAGCTTGCAAAGGTGATCGTTGGCAGGCCCGACACGCCGCCGTCGATCTGGATGACGGCAATGTCCGCTTTGGGGTCAGCTCCGACCGCGTGCGCGGTGTAGGTCTGAGCCCGTCCGGCGATCGTGACCTGGATCGTGGTTGACCGGTCGACGACATGGTTGTTGGTGAGGATCTCGCCGGTCGAGGTGATGATCATTCCGGTGCCTGCGGCCTGACCCGAGCCGACGGTGGTGTTGATGTCGACAATGGCCGGGTCGACCTTGGCCGCGATGGCGGAAGCGTTGAGGTTGCCGCCGGTGCTCGGCGCCGGCTGAATCGGCGACCCCGGCTCGGTCGCCGGCGTCGGTGATGGCTGGGTGACGGTCTGCGCCGTGCCCGTGTGTGGGTTGATGGCACGAGCGAGGCTGAAGCCGACGCCGACACCCGCGGCGGCGGCAATGACCGCCGCCAGGACAACGGTGGCGGCGATGCGGTGCCACAGGGTGTTGTTGACCGGTGGAGCTGGAGGCGGCGGAGGGGGGGGCGCCCATGACGGCACCGGCGATCCCAGGGACTCAGGGCTGGCAGGCGGAAGGAGCGACCCGTCACGCGTCGGCCTGTCGGGATGCTCGAGTGGCTGCGGTTCCATTTCCGACATCGGGTCTACCTCCGGTAAACGCCTGGGAATGTCATTTGCAATGTCGAAGATGAGATCGGAAGCTGTGAGTAGGTTGGAGGGTCCCTTAGGGTTTGCTGGGAACCGGCGGACCGGTCCCTATCGATTCGCGCTCTCCCAGGCTGCCTGGCAGGCCACGCAGCGGGTCGCGTCCGGAAGCGCGGCGAGGCGTTCTTCGCCGATCTTTCGGCCACAGTCCTCGCAGACGCCGTAGCCGCCCTGAGCCTGCCGGTCGCGGGCGTGCTCGGCCTGCTCACGATCTCGTTCGAGAACCTCCCGGATGGTCTGGCTGTTCGCCCGGTCGCTCAGAACCTGCGCGAAGTCGGATTCCCCAAATCCCTTGCTCATAGAGACTCAGTATCCACCGGTAGGGCGTTCAAAACATGGCGGGCATGGCCCGGCCCGGTCCTCGCCTAAACTGCGCCCGTGGATCTAGCGTTGGCCGGCAGGACGGCGATTGTTACCGGGGGCAGCCGCGGAATCGGGAAGGCAATCGCTCGCGAGCTCGCTCGAGAGGGCGTCCGGGTCGTGATCGTTGCACGCGACGCAGCAATGCTCGAAGCAGCGGCGGCCGAGATTGCAGCCGAGACCGGCTCGCAGGTCGCCGGGATCGCAGCTGACACCGGATCCGACGCATCGGTCAACGCAATGGTCGCCAGCGCTGTACAAGTCCTTGGTGGAGTCGACATCCTCGTCAACGCCGCGGCTCAGCCCGGAGGCCAAGCACCGCCCCCCAAGCGCGCCGAGATCGACGACGAAGTCGCCTGGCCTGATCTCAACGTCAAAGTGCTCGGCTATCTGCGGTGCATTCGCGAGGTTGCACCGCACATGGCGGCGAGGGGAGGCGGCAGGATCGTGAACATCTCCGGCCTCGCCGCGCGATCGACGGGTTCGACCATCGGCAGCATTCGCAACGTCGCTGTAGCGGCGCTCACCAAGAACGTCGCTGACGAGCTTGCCGCCAATCACATAACCGCAGTCGTTGTGCACCCGGCCACGACGCGCACCGAGCGAACGCCTGCGGTGATCGAAGCCGTTGCCAAAGGTCGAGGACTAACTGCGGAGGAGGTCGAAGCGCAGATGAACTCGGCCAACCTGCTCGGGCGCCTTGTTGACGCGCAGGAGGTCGCCCAGATCGTCGCATTCCTGTGCTCCCCCAAGGCGGCAGCTATCAACGGAGACGCTGTCGTGGTCGGCGGCGGCATTCGCGGCGCGATCTATTACTGAAGCGCATCAAGCCCCGCCTCATTCGGAGACCGGAGCTTGATAGCTCGTCGCAGTTAAAAGACGGTCTCAGGCTTTCAGGGGTAGCTCACCACGGTGACCGGGGTATCTGGGTTCGCGATGGTCGACGAACCGCCGGTGTCGTTGACGACGTGGAGGATGCCGCCCATGCCGTGGCTCGGGTCGAGGAAGATCGTCAGCAGGTCGTGGAGACTCCCAGCGGGAAGCGTGGACGGGACCTCGAACGCACGCGCCGCATAGATGTTCACGCCCTTGTTGAAAAAGCTGTAGCTACCCATTCCGTGTCCGGTGAAGCTGGTCACCTCGTTGGCAATCTTGAAGGCGGCCCACCCATCGACTCCTGGGCTCTCCATCCAGGCGGCCTGGCTTGGCGGGTCGTAGGGCATCTCGTTCTGGAAGAAGATATCCGTTCCGCCATCCCCGTTCCAGATCACCTCGTACTTCTGATAGTGCTCGACGAACAGGCCGTAGGCCGTCACGTTGTCGCCGTTGACCACAAGGCCGGTATCAGCGGTGTTGCTGGTCCAGCCCACACCGTTGCCGTGGTCGGCTCGCCACGCCCAGATGTCATCGAGGATGACGTTGTCGCTGTTAACGATAAGGCTGGTCGTGGCCTTGCCCTCGGCTGCTCCACCAATCCGGAAGAAAACGTCGAGAAGCGCCGTCGGGTCCGTATTGCTGTCGTTCTGCCCGGATGCCGAATTGTTGTTGCGGCCGTTGCCGCTTCCGACCTGCAGCAGCACTCGAGAATTCTCCGGGCCGGCCTGGAACATGATGCCGGAGAGGATCACGCCGTTCGCATCGGAGACTCTCATCGCGATGTTGCCGTCATTGGGAATCAAGGTCGCCATACCGAGCCCGAGAACCACGGTGTCAGGACGCGTGACATCGATGCTGCGGTCGAGCTGATAGATGCCTGGCGTGAAGATGAGGTTCTTGCCGCGGCGCAGCGCCTTGTTAATCGTGGAAGCGCTGTCCGCAGGGTTGGCGACGAAGAAGCTGTCAATGGAGATCGATGAGCCGGCCGCTGGACCGCTTGACCATGACGTCCCTACTGAGTTAAGACGAGTCGACGGCACAAAGACGTTGTAGTGGCCTTCGGCGTCGAGGTACATGAATGGCGCCTCGCGCGTCACCGGGCTGGTGGCCACGGTGGTGAAGGGGCCGCCGCAAGACTTCTGAGCTGGGAAGCACTGGGCAGGAGCACCCACAACGCCGGAGAACACCTGGTTCCAGACTCCGTTGGTCCAGAGGTCGACCTTGCTGTTCCTGGTCATCCACTGCTGCTGCGAGCCGTTGATCACGACGCTGCCCGTGAACTCTGAATCGGCGATGAAGCCGCCGCTCGCAAACGAGGGACCGGTGCAGTAATCCATCAGCGTGACCAGTCCATTGACCTGGACTCGCCGCATCGGCGCGGCCTGCGAGACCGCCCAGAATTCACCGCTATAGCAGCCGAAATTCGGGGTGGTGACATTGATGGTGAGGTTGGACAGCGACCGCCAGAAGTTGTTGAGAGCAAAGCAGCCGTTGCTGAAGCACTGGTTGTGGACGTAAATGGAGCCGTTCACTACAACGTCGTTTGGGGAAAGGCCCAGGCCGGCGACGGTCGTGTAGTAGCCAACCTGAAAGTTGAGCGGGTTGGTGCTCGACCCATAGGTACCGGGCTCGAACAGCAGCGCGTAGCGCTGAGTGCCGAACTCGTTGGAGACCTGCTGTTTCGCCACTCCATCGACCGTCGCCTGGATCTCGCTCTGCGGCATTGTGGGGTTGAAGACATAGACGTTCGGTCCCAGGCTCGGACCAGTTGGCGCCGCGAGCGCCGTTGTGGCGATGGCTCCGGTGGTCGCCACGAAGGCACCGACGACAACGGCGCCCGCCATGAGGATCGAATGCCATCGGGAAACGAAATTGCGCATGCTCATCTCCTCAACTCCTGTTCTAACTGTCCGCCGCAGCTCAAGTGCTATCCCCCGCTCCCCGACTACTTCATCGCGTCACCACCTCGCTGCTCAGGCTGAGGTCTCGCGAGGACCGTCCGGCTCGAAGCGTGTAGGTGCCCGAGGGCCACACCCATTCGCGCCGGGCCTCGTCGAAGCGGGCAAAACTGCGGGCCGTCACCGTCACCCGCGCGACGGCCGTCATCCCTGGCTGGGCCTCGACAGTGCCGAATCCGGCCAGGATTCGAACCGGACGGCGTGGGTCGTCGTCCGGTGCCTCGAGGTAGACCTGCACCACCTCCCGGCCGGCGCGCTTGCCAGAGTTGCGGACAGTTACTCGAAGTGAAAGGTCTTCGCCCGCGGCGATTGAAGCGGTGTCGCCTGCGATGGACTCGTACGTCCATTCCGTGTAGCCCAGGCCATGGCCGAAGCAGAAAAGCGCCTCTGTCCCTTTGCGGTCGTAGCCGCGATAACCGACGAGGAGGCCTTCCGCGTAAATGAGATCGTTTGCCACCGGGTGGGCGGTCAGAACCGGTGAGTCCGCCTCAACGCGTGGCACCGACACGGGGAGACGGCCCCCGGGCTCGGCGACGCCGGCGATCGCGTCAGCGAGCGCCTCGGCAAACGCCTGGCCGGGCAACCACACCTGGATGATTGCCGCCACCTCGTCGGCCCACGGCATCAGCACCGGCATTCCTGAGTTGACCACCACTACGGTCCTTGGGTTGGCCGCGACGACTCGTTGGACCAGCTCGTCCTGCCGGCCCGGGAGGACCATGGTCTCCCGGTCGTAGCCCTCACTCTCGGTACCCTCCGCCGAGCCGACCACGACCACCGCCACGTCCGCTGCGGCCGCGGCGACCACCGCGTCCGCGATCAGCTCGTCTTCTTTCAGCTGCGGGGCGATGCCGAACCGCAATGTGGCGAACCCGAACTCAGGCCCGCGTGCATTCGGGCGGTGCTCAACCCGCAGCTCGACCTCGCGACCTGCGCGAAGATCCAACACCGCACGAGCCTCCGGTGGGTTCGACAATGCTTCAACCGAGTCGCTCGTACGCTCGGTTTTGACTTCTGTCAACAGAACACCGTCGACCAGGACTCGCACCTGTCCGACGCCGGCCACACCGAGCACGTGCGGACCATCGACACGAGCGCGGTAGCGTGCCCGCATCACGATTTCCGAGCCCGGTAGGTGCACTGCCTCGGGCAGGTCGTCCCACCAGGTGAGGACGCTCGTATGGAACCGCGCATCGTGGACGACCGCGCCGTCGGCCGTGCGAACTTCCACACGCACACCGGCCTCTCCGCTCACGGGATCGTGCAGGTTTCCATCACGCGGGATGGCGATCATCGACCCGGTCTCGCACCCTTGATGCACGCTGACGATCGTGTCGAGCGCGTCGGCAAGCGAATCCGCCAGGCGTGGCCCGGCGACCGGGAGGACACGCACGCTGCCGCCACCCTGGGTTTGAGGCTCGACAGCATTTGGCCCGATGAGCGCCAGGCGGTTGAGGCTTCCGCTCCGGATGGGAAGCAGCCCGCGCGGGTTGCTGAGCAAAACGAAGGATCGAGTTGTGACCTCGCGCAACAGCGTGGGATCGACAAGCTGTCGCGGTCCGGCTCCTGAGCTTTGATGGGAATGGCCGTCGATCGATCCGTTCAAGGCGCCGACCCGACGAGCCAGCATGATCAAACGCGAGACCTTGTCGTCGATCTCGGCCTCGGTCACCGCGCCGGCCTTGACCTCTGCGACGAGCTGATCACCCCACGGTCCAAGTGGTCCCGGCATGACCAGGTCGAGGCCCGCGTGGGCGCTGGGCACCGTCGTGTAGGTGGCAGACCAGTCGGAAACCACCACGCCCTGGAACCCCCACTCGGTCTTCAGCAGGTCGTGAAGAAGTGGCCGGTTGGCGGTCATGAAAGCGCCGTTGACCGAGTTGTAGGCGGCCATCACCAGCGCAACGTCGGCTTCGGCGACGCACGCCTCGAAGGGAGGTAGGTACAGCTCTCTGAGGACACCCTCGGTGACGAGCGCGTCGTAGGTTCGGCGCTCGGTCTCGGAATCATTGGCCACGTAGTGTTTGACCGTCGCCGCAACGCCGGCCTCCTGCACCCCGCGCACGTATGCCACCGCGATGCGTGCGCTGAGCACCGGGTCTTCGGAAAAGCACTCGAAGCCGCGACCGTTGAGCGGCGTGCGGACGATGTTGACGGTCGGAGCGAGCAGCACGTCGACGCCTTTCGCGCGCGCCTCGTGGCCGAGTGCCATGGCGACGTCGTGAACAAGGCTCTCATCCCACGTTGCGCCGAGAGCAATCGGACAGGGCAGCGAAGAGGATGGGTTTGCGGGATCGAAGCCCGTTCCGCGCACTCCGGCAGGCCCGTCGGAAAGAACCATCGGACGCAGTCCGACCGCGCTCTCGCCGTAGAGCCTCCAAGAGTCCGCCCCGGTCAGAAGGCGGACCTTCTGCTCCAATGTGAGCCGGGCCACGAGGTCCGACTCGTCGCGGCGGGCGCTAGTCGGCACGATGCTCATTAACGATCTCCTCGCATGCGTTACAGGATGTCCGGCCGGCAAGGCGCCGGCCGGACAGGACCGCCCATCACTGCGATGGGCTGAATTCTCGAACGCTCAGGACACAGGCTTGAGCTGCATCACGATGTAGGCCATCTGCGGGTCGCTTGGTGAGGGGTTCATATACGGGTGCGACTGATTGGGCCACCCGGTGTACTTGGCGCTGCTGAAGACGTTCCAGTCGGCACCGTAGAGCAGAGGAGCGTCAGGAACCTCGGTGGACATGATCTTCTCGAGCTGCTGCACGATCGGGTACAGCGATGCAGTGTCACTGGGGTCGGTGCTCTCGTACTTCCGGAGGGCTGCGTTCGCGTCGGCGTTGGACCAGCCTTGGTAGTGCGCCACCGAGTTTGCGTCATTGCTGTCGAACCAGTTCTGGAACTGGATGTAGGGGATGGCCCCGCCGTTGCCCCAGTGGATTGCCGTCTGCCACTGGGAGGGGTTCGACGTGATGTTGGTGTTCCAGTCGGAATAGCCCTGCGCCGGCTTCGTGGTTACGTTCATACCAAGCGCTTGGAGCTCCTGTGACATAAGGGCTGCGTTCTCCCAATAGTCGGAAAACGGCACGGGATCGTAGACGGAGAACGCGATGATCTGGCCGCCCTTGGTCCAGCAGTTGGCTCTGTTGCTGCCGTCGCAGTTCCCGCCTGACTTATAGGTGCCAGCCCCGCTGTCGTAGTGCGACGTGGCAGGAGGAGTCCAGCCTCCGGTCTTGAGGATGTCGTACACATCCATCCCTGCCGGCAAATTCACGGCCTTGGCCGTGGCCGCGTCGGGCACGCCGCCGCTGATCGACAGGTCGCCCTTGAGGGTGCCGTCGGACGGAAGGAAGACATTGTGGTTGGGCAGGATGAGTCCGCTCGATGAGCTCGCGGCCTGCTCGTAGCCCGACTCGCCCAGGAGGGCAAGAGCGTTGCGGTCGACGCCGTAGCTGACCGCCTTGCGGACTGCCGCTTCACTGATCCCGGTCGCTCCGCCGTTGCCCGGGTTCAGGTTGAACCAGAGCGTGACGGTGCTGCCCGCTGCAAACCAGGCGTGATTGGTCAACGGGTTGAGGTTGACAAAGTTGGCGTAGACGTTGGGGATGTCATTGCCTGCCCAGTCGAGCTGGCCGCTCACGAGCGCGTCGCTCGCCGCGGCGTTTGTGGCAATCGACGGGGTGTCGATCTCTGATTCGGGCGGCGTTCCACCCCAGTAGTTCGGGTTGGGCTTCCACTTGATCAGCGAGCTCGAGTAGCTCGCGAGCATGAAGGGCCCTGTGCCTACCGGGACCTTGATCGTCATCGTCGGGTCCGTAGCGATCTGGTTCGCAACCGACGCCTTGAGCATGAAGGTGTTGCTGAGGATGTTGAACAGTCCTGTGTACTGCGCTGATTTGAAATGGAGGGTCACGTCGTTGCCGTTGATCGTCGCGTCCGACGCCTGTTCCGGAACGCCGCGGGTGTTCGCCTTCGGGTTCTGAAACGCCTTGAAGGTGGCTGCGACGTCGGCCGGACCAAAGGCCGAGCCGTCATTGAACTTCACGTTCTGACGGATCGTGACCTTCAGGTCCTTACCGCTGTTCTGGAACGCATACGCGGTAGCCAGCCACATATGGGTGCCCGCCGCGGTGGCATCGAGCTGGTCGAACTCGACGAGTGGCTCATTGACCAGGCTGCGCGTGCCCATGCTGGACGTGACCGAGTTGTTGTCATAGGGGTTGAAGTCTTCCGAGAAGGTGACCCCAGTGGTCGGCTCAGCGATGAGTGGCTTGCCTCCCGCCGCAGTCGGGCTGTTACCCGATTGGCAGCTGCTCACGATCAGGGCGAGGGTCGCCGCCCCGAGCATGCCTTTGAAGAGTCCTCGATTCATAGGTTTGTCACCTCCGTGACGCGCGGCCACCTGAGGGCCGCGCAATGCTGACGGCTGCCGGCACATGACCACCCCGAACGCTGGCCCGAGCAGGGATCCCCCTGCCCATCGTTCCGACGGCCCCGCATGCCGGCGGGGACCGAAACGCCACAGCTACATCCATCCTTCCTCACCTCTTTATTGGGTTTGACTCATTGGTTTTGACGAGTGGTCGACCAGGGGTCGAAACAGGCCGTTATCGCCCGCGCCTTTTTCCGCGGGATCGGCATGAAGCCAGCACGCCGCAACGTGGCCCGGTGAGATGGCGAAGCTCGGCGGGACCTGGCGACTGCAGATCTCCATCGCGTAAGGGCACCGAGGGTGGAACCGGCAGCCGCTGGGCGGGGCGAGCAGGCTCGGCGGCGCTCCCCGCGCCGCGAGCTTGGGCGCCTCCTCACGAGCGGGGTCGGGCGCGGCAGAAAGGAGGAGCTGCGTGTACGGGTGCGCCGCGTGGTCGGTGAGCCTGACACTCGGTGCCGCCTCGACGAGCTGGCCGGCGTACATCACGACGATGGTGTCGGCCAGGTAGCGCGCCGAGGCGATGTCGTGTGTGACATATAGAATCGCCAGCTGCTCCTCATCGCGAAGGTCGGCCAGTAGGTTCAGCACGCCCAGGCGAATCGAGACGTCGAGCATCGAGACGGGTTCGTCCGCAAGCAGCACACGCGGCCGGACCGCCAGAGCGCGCGCGATGGCCACGCGCTGCCTCTGCCCGCCTGAAAGCTCATACGGAAACTTGTTCAGGTAGTGCGCGGCCGGCTCCAGGGCCACCCGGCGCAGCAGCCCCTCCGCCGCGTCGTCGACATGGCCGTCCGCAAGGTGATGAATCTCCAGCGGCCGGACCAGCTGGTGACGCACGCGATGCACGGGGTTCAGCGAGGCGAACGGGTCCTGGAAGACCATCTGCACTTTCGCCGCGTAAGACCTCGGCCGGCCAGTGGGAGCGGGCGCACCATCCAGCAAAATCTCGCCCGCGTCCGGCTTGATGATCTTGGCCAGCATCCGGGCGACAGTCGTCTTGCCGGCCCCGCTCTCACCGACCAGCGCAGTGACCTTCCCCGCCTCGAGCCGCACCGTGACCGCCTCCACCGCGTGCACTCGCGCCTTCCGGGCCAGCGGACCCCGACCCTGCTTCACCCAGAACGACTTCGTGAGGTTGCGACCCTCGAGCACGGCGGTTGCATTCGTCGTGACCGCTCCCATCGGTGCGGTTCCGTTCACAGCTTGCTCACCGACTTGAGGGGCTCCGCGCGCTCGAGCCTCTTCGCCGCCGGCTCGGGCCCGGCAAGCTCCGGCGGAACGACAGCGTCCCCCCTATGCAGCCAGCACGCGACCTCGCGTTGGGATCCGTCGAGGGGCAGAAGACGTGGCCTTTCGTCGCGGCACTGCTGCATGGCCCAGCGGCACCGCGGGTGAAAGGCGCAGCCCTCAGGCGGGTCGCTGAGGTCCGGCGGCGACCCGGCAATACCTTTCATCCGGTGATGCGCGCCGTGCAGCGGCGGGAAGCAGTTGAGCAGGCCGTGGGTGTAGGGCAGACGCGGGGCGTGGAACAGCGAGGCGGCAGGTGCACGTTCCATCAGCCGGCCCGCGTACATCACTGCGATCTCGTCGGCGAGCTCGACCAGGAGCGACAGGTCGTGAGTGATGAACAGGGTCGCGAAGCCGATCCGGTCACGGAGGCCGATCAGCTCCTCGAGGATCTCTCTCTGCGTGACAACATCCAGCGCAGTCGTCGGCTCGTCCAGGATGATCACCTGCGGCTCGAGCGCGATCGCCATCGCGATCATCACGCGCTGGCGCATCCCACCCGAAAGCTCATGGGGGTGGCTGCGCAGGCGGTCCGCGTTCATCCCCACCATCTCGAGCAGCTCGCCCGCCCTGCCCCACCGATCGGCATGGGAAAGGCGCGGGCGATGCACGCGAAGGAGGTCTTCGAACTGCGCGCCGATCGTGATCACGGGATTGAGCGAGTCCAGCGCGCTCTGCAGGACTACTGCGATCTCGGACCACCGCACCTCGCGCAGCTGCTGCAGGCTCGCTGCCAGCAGGTCGATCGTGCCAGTGGACCCGTCCCCACTGATCGGCTTGGAATGGAACAGGACGCTGCCAGAAGTGATCACTGCCGGCTGTCGAAGCAGACGGATGGCGGCGAGCGCGAGCGTGGTCTTGCCGCTACCGCTCTCGCCGGCAAGGCCGAGGACCTGGCCACGGCGAAGCACGAGGTCGCAGTCCATGACCGCGTGGACGGCTGCATCCCCGACGCCGTAATCAACGCACAGGCCGCGGATCTCCAGGACCGGCTCCGCACCGATCGCCACGGCAGGCTTGCTCACCGGTTTGGGCGCGTCCAGCACCGCGCGCGCGACGGGGGTCAGGCCAAGCCTTGTGCTGGGGCTGATGCCCGCCTTTCTGGCCGCCTTCCGGGATACGCCTGCGATGCGCAGCCTCGGGTTGATGAACTCGTCGATGCCGAAGTTCAGCAACGCCAGCCCCGTGCCGAGAACCGCGACGCAGATGCCGGGCGGTGCCCACCACCACCACCAGCCGCTGCGCACGGCGTTGTTGGCGAAACCCTCCCGCAGCATTTCGCCCCAGTTCCAAAGTCCGGGTGGAAATGACGTCGGCGAACCGGCGAGGCCCAGGAACGCGATTGCTACGTATGCGCCGATCGCTGCCAGGGTCGTGAACAAAAACGACGCCGCAACGATCGGGATGAGGTTGGGCAATACCTCGACCAGGATGATGCGGAGACGCCCCTCACCGGACACCCTCGCCGCTTCGACGAAGTCCCGGCTGCGTAAGGACAGTGTTTGTGCTCGCAGCGTGCGCGCGCTGTACGCCCAGGTCGTGAACGCGATGATGGCGGCGACCAGGAAGATGCTCGAGCCGGCTGAAGGCACGTAGTCCGCCAGCACGATCAGCAGAGGCAGGCCAGGGATGGCAAGGAAAACGTTGGCCACAAGTGATAGGCCTTCGTCGGTTCCTCCACCGATGTAACCGGCCGTGATCCCGAACAGGATCGAAAGGACCGTGGCGATCCCGGCCGCCAGCAAGCCGACGAAGAGGGTTGCCTGCGTTGAGGCCAGGAGCTGGGACAGCACATCCTGGGCGAAGACCGTGGTGCCGAGCCAGTGCGCGGCGGATGGCGGCAGCGGGAGCGGGTAGTAGTTCGCCGGGAACGAGGTGCCCGGACCGGTTCCATCGACAAGCACGTGCTGGACCCAGTTCTTTTCGTCGGTCGCGTTCGGCGAGTAGGGCGCGACCCACCGTCCGATGAGGGCAACCACCCCGAAAAGTCCCATGATGACCAAGCCAGCGATCACCTTCGGCGAGCGCGGCAGCTGAAGAATCCGCGTGCGGTGAAACGCCACGCCGCCCGGACCGCCGATGGGCGCGACTTCGGTCAGAGACGTAGGGGCGATCGTCATCTCTTCACGCGATCTGCCGCGCCCTCGGGTCGATGAGGACGTACACCACGTCAGCCAGCAGGTTGGCGGCTAGTACCACCAGGGTGATGACGACGAAGATTCCCTGGACCAGCGAGTAGTCCAGCTTGCCGAGGGCGTCGTACAGGTGAAAGCCGATGCCCGGATAGTTGAAAACGATCTCGACCAGGATCTGTCCGGAGACGACCAGGCTGATGGCGATCGTGAAGTTGGCGACCACCGGCAGGAGCGCGTTGCGCGCCGCGTACCAGATCACTGTTCTGGTGGGAAGGCCTTTGGCCGCGGCCATCAGGACGAAGTCGTCGTCCATGGTGGTGATCATCTGGTTCCGCATCGCAACCAGGAAGCCTGCGATCGAAGCCAGGACGACCGTCGTGACCGGAAGGATCGCGTGGGCGATGACGCTCGCGATGTAAGGACCATTGAACCCTGGTGTGACGGTGTAGATGTCGTACCCGAACAGGCTCGGCAACCAGCGAAGCATCGTTCCCGTCTGGCCGAAGATCAGAACGAGCACGAGGGCCAGGAAGAAGTAAGGAATCGCCTGGAAGAACGTCGCTCCAGGCATGATCCAATCGATCCACGAGCCGCGGCGCCACGCCACCAGGGTGCCGATGATCGACCCGGCGATGAAGCTGATC
Source organism: Candidatus Dormiibacterota bacterium (assembly GCA_035937155.1). Lineage (GTDB taxonomy): Bacteria > Chloroflexota > Dormibacteria > Dormibacterales > Dormibacteraceae > Palsa-870. The sequence continues at coordinate 40,420 of DASYVJ010000030.1, forward strand.
GCTGTCGCAATCGTGAGCGGAACCAGAGTCCACGGAAGGTAGGTCAGGATCAGGCTGCCGACCGGTGCGTTTTCGGACCACGAATGCCCGAGGTTGCCCTGAAAAAGGTTTCCGATGTACTCCACGTACTGAGCCCACAGGCTCTTGTGGACGTCGAAGCCGAGCTGCTCCTCGACTGCGAGGATGCACGCCGAGTTGCAGTTGCCGGATTGCGTGGCCCTGGCGACGGCGCTGGCGACCGGGTTGCCTGGCACCACCCGAGGGAGAAGAAAGCTCACGGTGATCGCCACCCACGCGGCGAGGATGTAGACGGCCAGCCTGCGCAGGACTGCAGTCATCGCAATTGACCGTCCCTGGCGAGAAGCGCCGTGCCGGATAGCGCGGTCGGGTTGGGCGGGCAACCACAGCTTTCACGCACAACGAGCTGGACCGGGAGCACGATGTCCGGTTTGCCCGCAGCGGCGTTGATGCGCGAATACAGGGCCTCGAAGGCCCTGGCGCCGAGCTCCTGCATCGGTTGCCGGACGGTCGTCAACGGCGGATGCAGGTGGCGAGCCACGGGTACGTCGTCGAAACCCGTTACGGCGACGTCCTGCGGCACCTTGATCCCGCGCTGAGCGAGTGCGTAGATAACGCCTAAGGCGGTCTGGTCGTTGGCGCACAAGATGGCTCGCGGGAGTTTCCGGCCGGCATCCAACAGCGACGTGACCACGGTGGCCCCTCCCGCGGCGCTGTAGTTGCCGTGCCAGGCCGGTCCGGTGTCGATCTCGGCGCCGGCTCCGGCGGCCTCTGCAGCGAATGCGCGCGATCGTGTCCGGTTGTCGGGGCTGTCGGCTCGTCCGGAGACGTAGCCCAGGCTTCGATACCCATGATCGATCACGAGGTGCTGGACCAATGCGCGGATCCCGGACTCGTTATCGCATCGGACGTTGATTGACGCAGAGGACGGGCTCCCGGCCAGGGTCACGATTGGGACCATGTCAGCTAGCCTTGCGATTCCGACCGCCGAGAGCATCCGGTCGTGGAGGATGAGACCATCCGCCTTTCCTGCGAGGGCGGCAATCCGTGCCGCCACGTTGTCGTCGTTGAACCCGACTGAGCTGATCAACAGATCGAATCCGTGGCGCTGCGCGCCCACCTCAATGCCCCGATTGATGACGTCGATGAAGAGAAAGCTCTCGTCCTCGCCTTCGAAGAGCTGCTCGCCACCCCGCCGAAAGACGACCCCGACCACCTCTTTGAGCCCGTTGGACAAAGCTCGCGCAGCGCCGTCCGGCACGAAGCTGAGCTCCTGAACCGCGCGCATCACCTTCTCGCGAGTCTCCGCACGCGGGGTGCCCTGGCCGTTGAGGACGCGAGACACGGATGCGATGGAGACGCCGGCCCGGCTGGCGACGTCATAGATGGTCAACGTCCCCTTGGCGCGCATCGCCTCTGGCATTCGGCCTGAGCCTCCAAACCGATCAAACGATGACCCGATGCCTGTAAGCGCTTACCGGTAAGCGCTTACAGGGCGGGATTATGGGCAGGTCAATGAGGTCTGTCAAGCTCGAATCTGGTCGAACGTCACCAAAACGCCGGCCCCTCCCACGTGCGCAGCGAATTGGACCGCTCGGTGTGTGTCCATCGCGCGAAGTGTTTCCGCCCGGTTTCCCGCCGGTGCCGGCAAACGCGGGGTTGAGAACTCTGTGAAAGCCGTGCGAGCCAACACGCGCGGCACCTGCCGCTACTTCTTGTCTTTCGCGTCCACTACGTTTGCATTCAGGATGCCTTGTTCCAGCCCGTGAAAACGAGCACTGAACGCGGGGTCCACCTCTGGCTTGAGCCGCGACGACGAGCTTCGTGAAGCGCGAACCATCAGCCAGACAATCAGCGCCAGTATCAGAACTGGAGGCGCCAGGAACGCACAGAGCACGATGGTGGCGACGAAAGCACCGGCCACAGATTCAGCACGCATCCGAGCTTGAAACACTCCAGCCTCCGTGTGCTTCCCGTCGCCTATCTAAGAACTCTTATCCGCGGACGATGCAGGGCTGTTGGTCAACACCACCAACTTGAATGTGTTGATCACCGTTAACCAGTGAACCTTGAACACCGGTAAGTGTGCTGGTCGATTGCTGCACGGTCACGGTCGCGGCCACTGTTGCGTTGTGCTCTGGATCACGTTGTGAGTCTGCTGGCTGAAGCCAAGACAGGTGAAGGCATTGTCGTCGCGCACTGTGACGACGGGACCAGTCCCAGTCCAGGTCGCCTTCGCGTCATTGGACGGGGGCGGTCCAACGTTCGTTCCGGTCCGCTGTCGGTGGGTAGGTCTACCGTGGATGGACACAGGAGTCCAGCGTGAGTAAGGGGGGACCATGACCACACTCGATAGCCGGCCGAACACCGCACTCCTCGTCATCGACGTGCAGAACGGCGTCGTCGAGGGGGCTTACGAGCGCGACGCGGTCGTCGCGAACGTGGGCAGCCTTGTCGAGAAGGCGCGGCGGGAACAGGTCCCCGTTGTCTGGGTCCAGCACTCCGACGAGCAGCTTGCGAGGGGGAGCGACGAATGGCGAATCGTCCCCGAGCTGACTCCGGGCGACACCGAGCCGCTCGTCGAGAAGAACTACGGCGACTCCTTCGAGGACACCGCCCTCGAGACCGTGCTGTCGGGCCTCGGACTCGGGCGACTCGTCGTCGGCGCACAGACCGATGCGTGCATCCGCTCGACGCTTCACGGCGCGTTCGTCAGGGGGTACGACGCGACCCTTGTCAGCGACGCCCACACGACGGAGGACCAGACGGCATGGGGGGCGCCGCCGCCGGACCAGGTCATCGCGCACACGAACCTGTACTGGACATACCAGACCGCGCCGGGGCGGACGGCCGCGAC
>DASYVJ010000031.1:0-3131 GCA_035937155.1 Candidatus Dormiibacterota bacterium
CGTGCGCTTCCTCGCGGAGCAGGGGAGCAAGTCCGCGGCGATCCTGCAGCGCTTGCGCGCGGACCCGAATCGCTTCCTCTCGACCGTGCTGTTCATCAACACGCTCGCCCTCATCGTTGCCTCGACCGCAACCGCCCTGCTAAGCGAATCGTTGTTCACGCGCTGGGGTGTGGCAGAGGGGTTGCGCATTTGGCTCACGCTGCTGGATTCCTTTGTGCTTTCGATCATTCTTCTGATCGCGGCCGAGGTGACGCCGAAGACACTCGCGATCACAAATGCGGAGCGCGTGGCGCTGGCCGCCGCCGGCCCGGTCGACTGGCTCGCGACCGCGTTGAGGCCGATCCTGTGGGCGGTCACGATCGTTTCGCGAGCCCTCACCGGCGGCCGCGCCGCTCGAGCCCCGTACCTGACTGAGGAGGAGCTCATCAGCCTGCTTCACGTCTCGGAAGAGCAGGGCGTAATCGAGGAGCAGGAGCACCAGATGATCCACGGCATCATCGAGATCGGCGACAAGCTGGTCCGCGAGATCATGATCCCGCGGACGGACATAGTTGCCGTGGAGCGACATGGCGGGCTGCACGACCTCGTCAGGCTGTTCAAGGAGCACCGCCACACGAGGATGCCGGTGTACGACGGGGACATAGACCACGTGGTCGGCCTCATCCACACCAAGGACCTGCTGCTGTACTACACCTTGACGGAAGCGCAGAAGTTCGACATGGACAAGGTGCTGCGGCCTATCGAGTTCACTCCCGAGCAGAAAAAGGTCGACGAGCTGCTGCACGACATGCGGACCAAAAAGGTCCACATGATGATCGTCGTAGACGAGTACGGCGGCACGGCCGGCCTGGTCACGCTCGAGGACCTGCTCGAGGAGATAGTCGGTGAGATTCGTGACGAGTACGACTCCGCGGAAGAGGACCAGCTCGTCATCCTCAACGACCACGAGGCGCGCGTCGACGCGGGCTTCCCCCTGGAGGAGCTGAACTCGCGACTTGGGCTCACCATCGAGGAGTCGGGCGACTACGACTCGGTCGGCGGGTACGTCCATTCCGCGCTCGGTAAGATCGCATCGGTCGGCGATTCGTTCAAGGCCGGGCGTGCGCGCTGGTCTGTCGAAAAGGTGAAGGGCCGGCGGATCGTGACCATTCGGTTGACGGCCGACCAACCGTGGCCGCACGAAGCGCTGGCGGCTTCCGGCATGGCGCATCCCTCGCAGTCGGATGAGAGGGACGGCACCGGCAAGCCGGCCATGGAGCACGAGACTGACCACATATCGTGACCGGGCGGTCGTCCTGCGCAAGCTCGACTACGGAGAAGCCGATCGCATCTTCACGCTGCTGACCCGCACGCACGGCAAGGTGGGTGCGATCGCGAAGGGAGTGCGCCGCCCGGAATCGAAGCTGGGTCCGTCACTCGAGCTCTATGGACACGTGGATGTCCTGCTGGCGAAGGGTCGTGGAGACCTGGACGTCGTAGCCCAGGTCCAGCGAATGCCGGGACTCCGGATCCCCGGTGATGTGGAGGTCATGTCGCACGCCGCGTTGATCGCCGAGCTCGCGGAGCGGGTGTGCGAGGACCGCCACCCAGTGGACGGTGTGTACGAGCTGGCGGTGATGGCGCTGGACGAACTGGCGCGGGAGACCGATCCGCGTCGCGCGTCCGCCTACTTCCTCATGGCGGCGCTTGACTTGCTGGGCTACGCGCCACAGCTGGTGGCGTGCTCGACGTGCGACCGCCCGCTGGTGGCGAGGCCGGCGGCGTTCAGCGCGGAGGCGGGCGGGTTCCTGTGCGACCAGTGCGCACTGCCTTCGATGTCGCTGGTGCCACTGGCGGCGATCAAGGTCCTGCGGCTCATGGCCGCGGGCGACCTGGAGACCTACCGCCGCCTCAAGCTCGACACGGCGCTGATGTCGTCGATCGAAGGCGTGCTGACGACGCAGCTCGAGCACCACCTGGACCGCCGCCTGAAATCGCTACAGTTCCTGCACCAGATGCGGATTCAAAGAGGAGTGAACTGATGCTCAAGCATGCGGAAGCATTCAGCGGTTTCTCGGTCAACGACCTCGCCGCCGCCAAAGAGTTCTACGGGACGACCCTGGGCGTGCCGCTCGAGGAGATCCCGGCCGGCGTGAACCTGAACATCGGGAACGGAATCTTGATTTACCCAAAGGAGGATCACGCGCCCGCGACATACACGATCCTCAACTTCCCGGTCGACAACATCGATGAAGCCGTCGACGAGCTGGCCGGAAAGGGCATCAAGTTCGAGCAATACGCGGGCATAACAGACCACAAAGGTGTTGCTCGAGGCCTCGCCCACGATCGAGGTCCGGATATCGCCTGGTTCAAAGACCGGCAGGCAACATCCTGTCGGTCCTTCAACGAGGGTGAGTTCCCCTCTCCCCACAGGGGAGAGGGTTAGGGTGAGGGGCGAGGAGGAGTAATGGCGATCCCTCGCGAACAATTGATGGAGAAGGTCGTCGCACTAACCAAGCGACGAGGCTTCATCTACCCGTCCAGCGAGATCTATGGCGGCCTGTCTGGCTTCTATGACTACGGCCCGTATGGCGTCGCGCTGAAACGCGCGATCCGAGACCTCTGGTGGCGCCACATGGTCGAGCTGCGCGACGACGTCGTCGGCCTCGAGTCGACGCTGATCATGCCGTCCGAGGTGTGGGCCGCCTCCGGCCACCTGACCAACTTCGTCGACCCGCTGCGCCAGTGCCTGGGCACGTGCAAGAAGCGCTGGCGCGCGGATCACGTGCAGGGCGACAAGTGCCCGGAATGCGGGGGACCGCTGGACGAGGCCCGCATGTTCAACCTCATGTTCAAGACGCACGTGGGCCCGGTGGAGGACACCTCGTCGGAGGTCTACCTGCGGCCCGAGACGGCGCAGGGCATGTTCGTGGACTTCAAGAACGTTCTCAACTCATCGCGCGTGCGAGTGCCGTTTGGTATCGCGCAGCAGGGCAAGGCGTTTCGCAACGAGATTACGCCAGGCAACTTCGTCTTCCGTGTGCGTGAGTTCGAGCTGATGGAGATGGAGTTCTTCGTCAAGCCGGACTCGGACGACGAGTGGTTCAACTACTGGCGCACGGAGCGGATGCGCTGGTACACGGAGGTCCTTG
>DASYVJ010000032.1:0-43742 GCA_035937155.1 Candidatus Dormiibacterota bacterium
GGCTCGACATTCGTGGTGGATGGCGGCATCACAGCTGCATATGTGACGCCGGAGTAGCGCTACTCTCGTAACCCGCTTCGGTATCGGAATGCGTGCGTTCAAAATTTCTGATCACCAACGTCGTCGTCGCCGCTGCGCTGCTCACAGCGGCTTGCGGTGGTACGACTTCGACAGCAACCGCCAGTCCAGCGGCGAGCCCGGCGGCCAGCCCGGCGGCCAGCCCCGCCGCAACCGGAACCAAGATCGCCGTTGCGACCAACGCCAAGCTCGGCCAGATCCTGGTCGACGACAAGGGGATGACCGTCTACCTTTTCGTCGCGGACACCGGGACCGCGTCGACGTGCTACACGAGCTGCGCCACCGTCTGGCCGCCAGTGCTCACCACCGGCGCGCCCCAGGCTGGGACAGGCGCCGATGCGTCGCTGCTCGGGACCACGACGCGAACGGACGGAAAGATCGAAGTGACCTACGCCGGCCACCCCCTCTACTACTTCGTGCAGGACAAGGCGGCTAGTGACACGACGGGGCAGGGCGTCAACGGGTTCGGCGGCCTGTGGTGGGTTCTGACTCCGTCCGGCGCGGCGATGCACTAACTGTCCGATCCGAAGCGGCCCCCGTTAGTCGTTAACTTCTGCAGGTGGCTTCGACTCGGACCTGGAGTGAGACGCGTAGGGGTGTGATTCGGGATGCGCTGGGCATCGGGATCGCCAGCGGCGCCTACGCCATCTCGTTCGGTGCGATCTCGACCGCCGCCGGCCTGTCACTGCTGCAGACATGCGCCCTGTCGGTGCTGATGTTCACGGGCGCCTCGCAGTTCGCGCTCGTTGGTGTTATCGGCGCCGGCGGCAGCGTGTGGGCCGGCGCCGCCACGGCGGCGCTGCTCGGCTCACGCAACGCGCTTTATGGAGTCAGACTTTCGTCGCTCCTGGAGCGACGCGGCTGGAAGCGGGTACTGGCCGCGCACTTCGTGATCGACGAGACGACGGCGATGGCGATCGCACGCGACTCGCCCGCCGCGAGCAGGTTCGCCTTCTGGGCCACGGGCGTGGCCTTGTTCACGCTCTGGAACCTGGGCACGCTGTTTGGAGCGCTCGCCACCCACCTGGTGCCCGATCCCAAAGTGCTCGGGCTCGACGCTGCGCCGCCCGCCGCTTTCCTTGCCCTGCTCGCGCCTCGGTTGCGCGCGCGCGAGCCCCTGGCGCTCGCTCTCGCGGCCGGAGTGGTCGCGCTGGTCTGCCTGCCGTTCGTGCCGGCGGGCGTTCCGCTGCTGATCGTCGCTGTAGTGGTGGCGTTGTTCGGCGTACTGAGGACACGCGGATGATGTGGGCCGGCGTGCTGGTCGCGTGCGCGGCCTGCTATGCACTCAAGCTCGCCGGCCTTTCGCTGCCCGCGCGTGTGTTGGAGGACGCTCGCGTGCAGCGAACAGTTCCTCTGGTTCCCATCGCATTGCTGGCCGCACTCGTCGCGACGCAGACTTTCTCGACCGGTCGTCACCTCGTGCTGGACGTGCGCGCGGTTGCTCTGGCGGTGGCGATTGTGGCGGTATTGCTGCGAGCTCCTTTCCTCGTGGTGGTCGCTGCGGCCGCGGCAACAGCCGCGCTGCTGCGCCTGCTGTAACTTTTCTGTGATTGTGAGGATCACCAACCCGACTGACGTCGACAAGTTGCTCGACTCAGGCGGACGGCTGCATTAGCCTTTCGGCTGATGATGCAGATCGAAGAGGTGATCCAGGCCACGCCTGAGGTACACGCGGCGCTCGCCCGTTTGCTGCCTCAGCTGAACCCTCAACTCCCAATCCCGACGATGGAGAGGATCCAGGCGATCATCGCCGACCCGGCCGTCATCCTCCTTCTCGCCAGGGATGGAGAGGAGGTCGTGGGCACGACCACGCTGATCGTCTACCCGACGCCTTTCTGGATCAAAGGCCGCCTCGACGAGGTGGTGGTGGATGAGTCCGCGCGCGGCAAGGGCGTCGGCGCGGCGCTGGTGAAGGCATGCCTCGAAATCGCCCGCGAGAAAGGGGTGGAAGTGGTCGAGCTGCAGTCGGGTGTCCAACGTGAGGCCGCGAACCGGCTCTATCCCAGGATGGGTTTCAAGCTGCGCGAGACGAACGTGTACCGGATCGTTCTCTAGTCGGACGTCAGCTCTTCGAGTTGTGTGACCATCCGGGCGAGGGTCGCGAACGCAGCTTCGACCGGTTCCGGCGACGTCATGTCGACACCGGCCAGCCGCAGCCCGTCAAGTGGGTAGAGCGAGCCCCCGCTCTTCAAGAACGCCAGGTACGACTCGACCGCGCCGGCATCTCCATTCGCGACGCGCTCGACGAGGTGATCTGCTCCTGCGATTCCGGTGGCGTACTGGTAGACGTAGAAGTTGCTGTACAGGTGCGTGTGGAATTGCGCCCAGGTCGAGCCGATGCGCATTCGATCCCGCTCGCTGACTTCGACCTCTGAGCCATACACCTCGAGCATCAGATCGGCCATGAGGTTGTTGAGGTAGTCGGCCGTGATGGCGCCACCACCCTCGACCCGCTCGTGCATCTCCAGCTCGAGACGGGCGAGCGACGGCATGATGAAAAAGTAGCGATAGAAGTTTGCCATCGCCTCTTCGATCACCGCGACCTGGAACGCCGGCTCCGTCTGTGTGGCAAGCAAGTGGCGCCGGACGAGCGCCTGGTGCATGTTCGAGGCGACCTCGGCCTGGAACAGCCCGTAGTTCGAATAGATGAAGGGTTGCGTCTTGCGCGTGTAGTAGGAGTGCATCGAGTGACCGAGCTCGTGCGCAAGCGTGCTCATGGAGTAAATGTCCTCGTTGAAGCTCATGAAGATGAATGGGTTAGTGTCGGGCACGCCTGTCGAGAACGCGCCCATCCGCTTGCCCTTGTTGGGAAAGACGTCGACCCACCGATCCTGCAGGGTGCCCCGCCGCATGACCGCCACGTACTCCTCGCCAAGCGGTCGCACGCCTTCCGCGACCCACTCGACGGCCTGCTCGAAAGACACGTGAAGCGTCGACCGGCCGACCTGGGCGCGCGTGTCGTAGGGCTTGAGCACGTCGAGGCCCAAAGCCTTGCGCCGCACTCGCCAGTAGCGATGCCAGGTGCCCACGTTTTTGCGGAACGTCTGGATAACGTTGTGGTACACGTCCGGCGGAACGTGGCTGGGCTCCAGCGCCGCGGCAAGCGATGAGGGGAACCCTCGCGCTCGCGCGTAGAAAACGTCTCGCTTGACGCCGCCCGCCAGGCTCGCCGCCATGGCGTGCTGCATTGCGATGTGCGCGTCGGCGTAGTTTTCAAAAGCAGTGCGCCGGACCTCGCGGTCTGGACTTGTCAGCAGCGCGGCGATCGTGCCTTGAGCCACCTCGTGCTCATCGCCGTCCGTCCCAAGCGCAGGAGCGAACCTGAGATCGGCGTTTGCAAGCACGCCATGGACAGAGAGTGCTGTTGCCAGCGGGTCTGATACCTGCGTCAAGAGCTCTTCCACCTCGGCGCTGCGAATGCGCTTTTGCAGCTTTTCAATGCGGTCGAAGTAGTGGCTGAGGTGCGAGAGTCGTGGCGAGCCGGCCACCCATTCCCGCAGCTTCGGGATGCCGATCGCGATCATCTCGGGGAGCGCAAACGAGGTCGCCGCACCAAGCTGGGCGGCGAGCGAGCGAGCCCGGTCTGCCCGCGCAAGCGCAGCCTCATTCCCGGTATCGACCGAATAGGACATCGTCGTGTAGACCATCAGCTTGCCCATCAGCCGATGCGCCCTCTCGTTCGCGTCGAACCAGTCGGCAAGCGCGTCGGGCGAGTCGCCAAGGTGACCCTTGAACTCCGCGAGGTCGGGCAGCTTAGCGGTGAGAGTCTCGACCGCTTGCTCCCACGCGGCTTCGTCCGGAAAGACGCTTTCGCTGTCCCACGTGAAGCGCTTGTCCACCTGGGAGCGGGCGGGCAGCGGCTTGATCACGATGCTTAAGCCTAGGGGGCTAGGATGATTTCGTGCCGCGGGTCAAGGCGAACGGAATCGACATCGAGTACGAGACTTTTGGTGATCCGGATGCCCCGGCGTTGCTGCTCATCACGGGCCTCGGCGCGCAGATGATCAGCTGGGAGGACAACTTCTGCGTCCAGCTCGCAGGGCGAGGGTTCCAGGTCATCCGGTTTGACAACCGTGACTCCGGACTGTCCACCCTGATGGACGATGCCGGCTATCCGGACATTGCTGCGGCGTTCGGTGGCGACGCACAACCGGCATACCAGCTCGACGATCTGGCCGCGGACGCGGCCGGGCTGCTCGACGCTCTTGGCATCGGCGCGGCGCACGTTGTGGGTGCGTCGATGGGGGGGTTCATCGCGCAGCTGGTCGCCATCAATCATCCCGACCAGGTCCTCTCGCTGACATCGATCATGTCCGGCCCGGGTGGCACTGACGAAGTCGCACCTAAACCGGAGGGCGCGGCAGTTTTGATCGCTTCGCCGCCGGCAGCTCGAGAGGAGCGCATCGAGCAGGCGATGTCGTTCCGGCGAGTCCTGCTCGGCTCGGGCGATCCGTTCGACGAGGAGCTCGAGAGAACGCGGGCAACTCGTGCCATCGATCGCAAGTACTACCCGGTTGGGGTCGGGCGGCAGCTCGTGGCGATCCTTGCCGCCGAGAGCCGGCTCGAACGGCTGAAGCAAGTTCGGGTGCCCACGCTGGTCATCCACGGCGTCGACGACGTACTGATTCCGGTGGAGAACGGCAGGCTGGTGGCCCAAGCCGTGTCCGACGCGCGTTTGCTCGAGATCGAGGGGATGGGCCACGATGTCCCGGCGCGCGCGTGGCCACGGGTCCTGGACGCCATCGAAGAGATCGCGCGGCAGGCGGCGCCCGTGCAGCGCCAGTAGCCTCGTGTCGAGCCTGTTCCTGGCCGCAACCAGCAGCCTCGACGGGATCAGCCTGCCGATTGCGGTTCTGGCGGGCCTTGTCTCGTTCGTGTCGCCGTGTGTGCTTCCTTTGGTGCCCGCTTACCTCGCCTACCTCGGTGCCCGCGCCGGGCAGCCCGTGGCAATCTCGGATGGTCCCGGTGGCGCTGTCGCCGTACAGCGCACCCCGCCGCCATCGCTTCCGGTCGCCGCGGCGGGACTTGGCTTTGTGGCGGGGCTTTCAGTGATCTTCATCCTGTTCTTCTATGTCTTCTCGCTCGTCGTGCAGCCGGTCCGCGCGTACGTGCCGGTCGTGGCGGGCATTTTTGTCATCGCGCTGGCGTTTCACGTGGCCGGCTTGATTCGGATTCCGTTTCTCTCCGGCGAGTATCGGTTGATGAAGACCGCGCCCCAGGGCGGCGGGGTGGCCGGGGGATTCGTTCTGGGCATGGGGTTTGCCAGCGGTTGGACGCCGTGCATCGGCGTCACGCTGAGCGCGGTGCTCAGTTCGGCGGTGACAGCAGGCACCACTGCGCAGGGCCTCGGGCTGATGGTCGCCTACTGCTTGGGCCTCGGCCTCCCGTTCGTCGCGCTCGCCTTTGGCCTCGAGAGTGCGCGGCCGTTTGTGCGTCTGATCAACAGCCATCGCCGCGCGATCGACCTTGCATCCGCCGCCGTGCTGCTCGTGATGGGCTTGCTGCTGCTGACGAACAAGCTGACGGTTCTTTCAGCGGGCCTGTCGCAGCTCGTGCCGGGGTGGCCTTCGCCCACGCTTTGATCGAGGCCACTCATTTTGTTGGACCGCCGATCTTCTTCGGCAACCCGGGAGCAACGACCCCTTCGGTGGTTGGGTTCTGGGTTCTTTTCTATTTGTGGATTGGCTCCGAGCTATGGCTCGGCTACCGGCGCCGTCGACCGCGCGGTGGCGCCGCCGACCAGGACGCCGGCTCAAAGTTTTGGGTGATCGCGACTGTCTGGGCGAGCGTCGCGATCGGTATGGGGCTGGCGTTCGCGTTTCCCGACGCAGCGATCACGAGCGGGCGAACCGTTGTCTTCGCCACCGGTCTGGTCCTGATGATCGCCGGCATGGCGCTGCGCTGGTACTCCATCCGAGTGCTGGGAACTTCGTTCACGTGCGAGGTCGTCACCCGTCCAGGCCAGGAAGTCGTGGAAGCGGGCCCGTACCGCTTGGTCCGGCACCCGTCCTACACCGGAGGCCTTATCACGGTGCTCGGAGTCCTGGTCTGCTGCTGCAACGTGGTGTCGCTGGCGGCGCTGATCGTTGCCGTCGCCGGTTACGCGAACCGGATCAGGGTCGAAGAGCGTGCTCTGGCTCAGGATCTAGGCGACCCGTATCGCGAGTACATGCGGCGGACGAAGCGGCTGATCCCTTTTCTGGTCTGAGCTTTCGCCTTAACGGGCTGGATTGCTATCGGTTTTTGCGAGCTCTAGAGTCAGTTGCGGTGTGCCGGCGGGGGAGGGGCCGGCCCGGAGGAGGGAGGGCCCGAAAGAGGTGAGCGTAGACGTTTACATCGGGTCGTAGCCCCGGCGGCTGAAGATCATCGGCCCGACACCTTCCCGGTGCTCCCCTTCGGTGACGAGCCCGATCAGGATCCAGTGGTCGCCGGCCTCGATCGTGTCGCGCAGCGTGCACACGGCATACGCCGCGATGTCGTCATGAAGGATCGGCCCGCCGATCGGGCTTTCGGGGCGCCGCCAACTCATAGCGTCGAATTTGTCAGTTGCCTTGGTCGCCATGCGCCGCGCCAGCTGCTCGCGGCCGGCAGCCAGGATGTTGGCGGTGAACCCACCCGTGTGCTGTACCGCGGGGAGCGTGTTGGAGTTCTTGTCGATGCAGGCCAGCGCAAGCGGCGGCTGGAGTGAGGCGGCGCAGAAGGCGCTGACGGTCAGGCCGCGAGGCAGCGAGTCATGACCGAACGCGGTGAGAACGACCACACCGCTGGGAAAGCTGGCCATGACTTCGCGAAACCGCTGGGGATCGATCATGGCCGCGTCGATCATCCCACGGCGTTTCAGATGAGCGAGTCGAGCCACTCCGATTCGGCTGTCTCGAGCTTTGCCACCAGGTCGTTCACCTTGTCGCGCAACTTGGCGGCTCGTTCGAAGTCTTGAGTTGCGATTGCGGCGGTCAGCTCTACGGCAGTCGCGTTGAGAGAATCAGCTAGGCGCTGGATAGTGTCGGGTTGGCTCAGCAACTGCTCTTTTAATGTCTCCACGTTGAGTCCCTTGGCGCTAAGCAATCGCGCGATGCGGGGTCGATACAGCAAAGCCATCAGATTGTTGATGTCGCGGTCGGTTCCGGGACTGGGAACGGGGATCGGCGCCTGACCTCTGGGGCGATCTCGGCCCCGCCCGCTTTCGTCAACGCCAAACGCTCGTTCCGTTGCCGAGACCACACGTTCAGCCGTGGCGCCAAGGTCTTGAAGGACATGAGCGGCGATGCCGTTGCCCTCCATTACGAGCCCAATCAGGATGTGGCCGGGATCAACCTCGTGGTGGCCCATCCGGCGCGCTTCATCGAAGGACATCTCGATCACGGTCTTCACTCGAGACGTGGGGATGATGTCGTTGACGAGCACGCGCTCGTGTCGGCCGACTGCGGCGTCGATGAGGGCGCGGACCGGGGCCTCGGTGATGCCCAACTCCTTGAAGGCGGCATGCGCGGCGCCCGACTGAATTCGAACGAGCCCTAGCAGCAAGTGCTCGGTGCCGATGTAGGAGTGATTGGAGCGCTCAGCCTCCTCCTGGGCCAGAGTGAGGCTCTTTTTGGCGTCCTCGGTGAAGCGCTCGAACGGGTACATCGTGCTACTCATCACAAGTCTGCTCCGTCCGCTTTTGTGAGGCTCGGATCCCCCACCGGCGCGGCACGCCACCTCCCCGGCAAGCGGCGAGGGAACGCTTGTTTGTATGGCGGGAACCAATCAAACTGGATCTCGTGGGGAACTCTCTGGATCTCTTTGCGCCGGCCACTCGAGACTGGTTTCGTGGCTCGTTCGACGGCCCGACCCAGGTGCAGGAGCGAGGCTGGCAGGAGGTGGCCGCCGGGCGGCACGTTCTCATGGCCGCGCCGACGGGCAGCGGCAAGACGCTGGCCGCCTTCCTGTGGTGCCTGGACCGCCTCACCAGCGAGCCGACGCCGCCGGAGGCCGAGCGCTGTCGCGTCCTTTACGTGTCCCCGCTCAAGGCGTTGGCTCATGACGTCGATCGCAACCTGCGCTCCCCGCTGGTTGGCCTCCGGCACCACATCGAGGCCGCTGGTGGCCAGGCGCCCGAGATTTCCGTCGCCATCCGCACCGGCGACACCCCCACCGACATCCGCCGTTCGATGGAGCGTCACCCGCCGGACATCCTGATCACGACTCCCGAGTCGCTGTTCCTGCTTCTAACAAGTGCCGCGCGACGGATCCTTGCGCCGGTCCGCTGGCTCATCGTCGATGAGATCCACTCGGTCGCCGCCACCAAGCGCGGCAGCCACCTCGCTTTGAGTCTCGAGAGGCTCAGCGCGCTGACCAAGGTCGAGCCGCAGCGGATCGGGTTGTCGGCGACGCAGCGTCCGCTGGAAGAGGTGGGTCACTTCCTTGGTGGTACCGATCGGGATGTCGCCATCGTCGACGCCGGGAGGCTGAAGACGATGGATGTGCGGGTTGAGGTCCCGGTCGACGACATGGCGAGGCTCTCCGCCGAGGATGAGAGCGGTCAGTCGCGGAACAGCATCTGGCCCGCGATCTACCCGCGACTTCTGCAGATGATCCGCGAGCATCGCTCGACCATCGTCTTCGTCAACTCGCGGCGATTGGCCGAGCGCATTGCGGCGCGCGTCAACGAGCTCGCCGGCGAGGAACTGGTGCGCGCGCACCATGGATCGATCGCGCGCGAGCAGCGCATGCTCATCGAGGACCAGCTCAAGGCAGGCATCGTCAAAGCCCTCGTCGCGACGTCGACTCTCGAGCTCGGCATCGATATGGGAGCAGTCGATCTCGTGTTGCAGGTCGAAGCTCCGCCAAGTGTGGCGGCCGGCATCCAGCGCGTCGGACGGGCAGGCCACTCCGTGGGCGAGATATCGCGCGGCGTCGTCATTCCGAAGTTCCGTGGCGATCTGCTCGTGTCGGCCGCGGTGGTCGAGGGAATGCTCGAGGGCCGCATCGAATCGACTGTCGTGCCACGCAAGCCGCTCGACGTGCTCGCACAGCAGGTGGTCGCGATGTGCGCGATGGATGAATGGAGTGTCGACGAGCTTGGCCGGGTCATCCGGCGCGCCTATCCTTACAGCGACCTCGGTCCGCGAGCGTTCGAATCGGTGCTCGACATGCTGAGCGGCCGGTATCCATCGGACGAGTTCGTCGAGCTGCGGCCGCGAATAGTCTGGGATCGCGTGGCGGGCAAGGTACGCGGTCGCGCCGGCGCTCAACGGCTCGCTGTGACGAACCCAGGCACGATCCCGGACCGCGGCTTGTACATGGTGAATCTTGTCGACGACGGCCGGAGGGTTGGCGAGCTCGACGAGGAGATGGTGTACGAGACGCGGGTGGGTGAGAACTTCGTCCTCGGCGCTTCGACGTGGAAGATCGTGGAAATCACGCCATCGCAGGTGATCGTCAGGCCAGCGCCTGGCGAGCCCGGCAAGATCGCTTTCTGGAAGGCCGACACGCCCAGCCGGCCGGTCGAGCTGGGCGCAGCACTGGGCAAGATGGTGCGCGAGCTGCGCGCGGCGGAGCCGCAAGCGGCTGCGAAGCGCCTGAGGGAACGCGCAGGGTTCGACGACCGCGCGATCAAGAACCTGCTCGCCTACCTCGAGGACCAGGCGGCTGCCACCGGCGTAGTGCCGGACGACCGGACAGTGGTGGTGGAGAGGTTCCGTGACGAGGTGGGCGACTGGCGCGTGTGCCTGCACACGCCGTTTGGTGGTCGCGTGCATGCTCCACTTGCGCTTGCCCTGGAGGCCCGCCTGCAGGAGCGGCTGGGTGTCGACGCCCGCGCGCTGTGGACCGATGACGGCATCGCGATGCACCTGCCCGAGGTCGAGTCGCCGCCTTCACTCGATGAGCTGATGCTGGATCCCGAGGAAGTTGAGCCGCTGGTGTCGGCCCAGCTGCCCGGCTCGGCGCTGTTCGCCGCCCGCTTCAGGGAAAACGCCGCTCGCTCTCTGCTGCTGCCGCGCCGCCGACCGGGTCTCCGAACGCCGCTGTGGCAGCAGCGCATGCGCAGTGCCCGGCTGCTGCAGGTCGCCGGTCAGTATCCCGACTTCCCGATCCTCGCGGAGACCTGGCGCGAAGTCATGACGGATCACTTCGACATGCCTGCGCTGCTGAACCTGCTCCGCGCGATCCGCTCGCGCGAGATTCGTGTCGTGGCCGTTGACACCGAGCGTGCTTCGCCGTTCGCGTCCTCTTTGCTCTTTTCCTACGTTGCCGAGTTCATGTACGCGGGCGATGCACCGCTCGCGGAGCGCCGCGCGCAGGCGCTTACGCTCGACCGCGAGCTCCTCGCCGAGCTTCTGGGTAGCGAAGACCTCCGCGAGCTGCTCGATCCCGCTGCCATCGCAGCGGTCGAGCTCGAGCTACAGGGCCTGTTGCCGGAGCGCTTCCCACGTGACGTGGATGAAGCCCACGACGTGCTCGTCCGCCTTGGCGATCTAACCGTCGAAGAGGCCGCCGCGCGGGGCATCTCCGGGGAGTGGCTGCGGGCTCTTGAGCTCGAACGCCGCGTAGTTGCGGTGCGCCTCGCCGGCGAATCGCGCTGGATCGCGGCTGAGGACGCCGGCCGCTATCGCGAGGCTCTCGGGGCCAACCTGCCTGTCGGCCTTCCAGACGTCTTCTTGAATCCTGGTGCCGAGCCGCTCGACTCGCTGCTTCGGCGCTGGGCTCGCACGCACGTGCCGTTTGTAACCGCAGATCCCGCCGCACGGTGGGCCGTTTCCACGGCGGCGATCGAGGCGGCGCTCACCCGCCTGGCTGCTCACGGAGATGTCTTGGCTGGCGAATTCCGGCGCGCCAAGCAGGGTCGTGAATACTGCCACCCGGAGGTTTTGAAGATCCTCCGCAGGCGGTCCTTGGCGGCGCTTCGCCACGAAGTCGAGTCGGTTGGCCCGGAAGCGGTCGCACGCTTTCTGCCGGCTTGGCACGGCATCGGCGCGAAGGCCGCCGGAGTCGACAGGCTGCTGGAAGTCGTCTTCCAGCTCCAGGGCGCAGCGCTGCCCGCGAGCGTCATCGAGCGCGATGTGATCGCAGCCCGGGTCGGCAGCTACAGCCCGCGTCTGCTCGACGAGCTCATCTCGATGGGAGAGGTGGTTTGGGTGGGCCGGGGCTCGCTTGGTGCGAGCGACGGCAAGGTCGCGCTGTATCTTCGCGGGGACGCTCCGCGTCTCGTGTCCGAGCCGGTTGACGCTCCCGACGGAGAGCTTCATCAGCGCTTGCGCGAGCACCTTGCTGGGCGCGGCGCGAGCTTCTTCCGCGATCTCTACAACGCGTGCGGCGGCGGCGACGAGGAGACGATCCTTGATGCTCTGTGGGACCTTGTCTGGGCAGGCGAGGTAACGAACGACACGTTCGGACCGCTGCGCCTGCTCGGTCCGGTGGCCAGGAGATCGCCGCATCGCCCTCGACTGCCCAGACTCACGCAGCCCCGAGCCGCCGGCCGCTGGTCGCTGGTTGGCGACCTCGTCGGCACTGGAGCCGCTCCGACCGAACGCCTGCATTCCGAGGCCGGCGTGTTGCTCCAGCGATATGGGGTGCTCACACGCGAAACGGTCGTGACCGAGAGCTGGCCCGGCGGCTTCGCCGCCCTGTACCCGGTGCTGCGGGCGATGGAAGAGTCAGGACGCATCCGCCGCGGCTACTTCGTGGAGGGATTGGGCGGCTCTCAGTTCGCTCTGCCCGGCGCGGTGGACAGGCTTCGCGCGATGCGCGATTCAGGCGGAGCCATCGTCGCGCTCGCCGCGACGGACCCTGCGAATGCGTATGGCTCGCTGTTGCCCTGGCCGCGATCCGACGGACGGATGGGTCGCGCCGCCGGCGCCTACTGCGTGCTGGACGACGGCGAGTTGAAGCTGTACCTCGAGCGGGGCGGCCGCTCGCTGCTGACGAATGGCGAGGTCAAGCCGGAGCACCTTCGCGCGTTGATCGGGATGGCTGTGCTCGCGGGTCGGGTCGAGGTGCAGAGGGTCGACGGAGTGCCGGTCACGGACTCGCCGCTGAACGCCCTGCTGCGCGAGGCTGGATTCACATCGACACACCGCGGCCTCGTCGCGTACGCCGGCCGGGGTTAGTCCTCAGGTCGCGGCTACGATTACCTGTCTCGGGGAGTAGCGCAGCTCGGTAGCGCACCTGACTGGGGGTCAGGTGGTCGGGGGTTCAAATCCCCCCTCCCCGACCAAAATCCGAATTCAATTCGTCCAATTGGCCGCTTCAATCAGACAAGCCCGATCGTCTGGTGTTGCAGTTGAGGCGTGCTATGGTCGCCTCAACCAACACTAACAAAAGGGGCTCCGCTTGCTAGAGGCTGAAACTCGATACCTTGACTACTCTGGCCGCGACGACATTCTCGCCGGCGGCGTCAAGATGATCCCAATCCGGACCCCCAAAGGCGACTTCAAAGTCTGGACTAAGCGCGTCGGCAACAACCCGAAGGCTAAGGTGCTGCTTCTGCACGGCGGGCCAGCCGCGACTCACGAGTACTGGGAGGCTTGTGACAGCTACCTCCCGGCGGCAGGCATCGAGTACTTCTACTACGACCAATTGGGCTCGGCGTATAGCGATCAACCGGATGATCCCGACCTGTGGGAGATCGAGCGGTTTGTCGATGAAGTCGAGCAAGTACGCAAGGGCCTCGACCTGAGTCGCGGCAACTTCTACCTCGTAGGACATTCATGGGGTGGTCTTCTTGCAATCGAGTACGCGCTCCGTTTTCAACAGCATTTGAAGGGCCTAGTGATCTCCAACATGATGGCCAGCATCCCGGCCTATAACGACTACGCCAGCAAGGTACTCAAGCCGGGCATAGATCCTGTCGCAATGGCTGAGATCGAGCGGATGGAGACGACTGGCGAATTCACACTACCCCGCTACATGGAGCTGTTAATGCAGCATCACTATGTGCACCACGTGTTGCGTATGCCTGCGGATAAGTGGCCCGATCCAGTTAATCGAGCGTTCGCTAAGCTCAACTACCCGCTCTACGTATTGATGCAGGGCCCGAGTGAGCTCGGCGCAAGTGGCAAGCTGGTCAACTGGAACCGCACAAGGGATCTCGGTCGGATCAACGTGCCGACCCTGGTGATCGGAGCGACCCATGACACCATGGATCCGAAGCACATGGAAATGATGGCCGGACGCATCCCCAAAGGCCGCTTCCACCTTTGCCCAAATGGCTCCCACATGGCGATGTACGACGACCAGCTGACCTACTTCGAGGGCCTGATCCGGTTCATCAACGACGTCGAGCGCGACGCTCAGTTGCCCTTGACCAGCTGATCGATGTGGGCGCTTATCTGCCTGGACTTACCAGGAGATACGTTCAATAGCTCCTGGGTTCAATTCTCGAAGTTGAAGCTTCAAGTTGCTAAGCTAGAAGTGCTTGAAGCGTCAACTTATTCCCGGACAAGATCCGGGCACCCAGTCAGCCCAGCCGCTCCGATCGCTGAACCATCGTGAGTGGAGCGTCTGGCTTCAGCTGGTAACCACCTTCACCCTGCTGCCGGCAGCCCTCGACTCCCAGCTGCAACGAGACACCGGCATGAGTCACTTCGAGTTCGAAGTCATGGTGGCCCTTTCCCGGCAGCCGGACCGGAGCCTTCAGCTCAAAGACCTGGCGGTGGTCGCCAACGGCTCCCTGTCTCGCCTGTCGCATGTGATCTCGCGACTGGAGAGGCGGACCTGGGTACGCCGGAGGAGCGGAACCAGAGGTCGCGCAACGCACGCCGAACTGACCGACGAGGGCTACCGGAAGCTGATGGAGACGGGGCCCATCCACCTCCGGGAGGTTCGCCGGCTCGTATTCGACGTGCTCACGCCGGACGAGGTGAAAGCGCTGAAGCAAGTCACCGGCCGAATCAATGCCGGTTTATTAGGCGAAATCAATCTCGGCGCGCTGGCGCGGCGGACCCGGGAGCGCTCGATGCGCCCCTAGATCGCTTCATGCCGCGCGGGTTGGCGTCCGCCCGCTGTGTCTAGAGGGCATCCGTGATCTGGGTCATGACGCTCGCGGCGGTTGCCAGTGAGCTCTTGTCCAGGTCCTCGACGACATTGATCGCGCCCCTTAATGTCAGTGAGGAAGCCCACCGGGCGTTTTGCCTGTTCCGCGGCGAGCCCGTTCACTGCAATCGCAGAGTGGAGGCTCTGCGAAATCGCCGGCTAAAGCTAAACGCGCTCTATCAAGTTCCAGTGAGCGCGTCACGGGTGCGCTGCAGAAAGTCGCGCTCGGCCGCGTTCTCGGTGCGGGCTATCGCCGCCTCGTATGCCCGCGCCGCTTCGGCGTTGCGACCGAGGCGTCGGAGAAGGTCCGCGCGGATGGCATGGAACAGGTAGTAGTTTCCGAGGTCTAAGCGATCGACGATGGTGAGCGCCGCATCCGGTCCTTCGACCTCCGCCACCGCGACCGCACGGTTGAGGGCCGCGACCGGGCTCCTGGCAAGCGACACAAGCTGGTTGTAAAGCTGCAGGATCTGCCACCAGTCGGTGGCGGCTGCAGTTGGCGCGTCGCTGTGGACGGCGTTGATCGCCGCCTGGATCTGGTACGGCCCGGGCTGGTTGCGCAGCAGGCATTGCCGGACGATTCCCTGGCCTTCGGTGATCAGGGCGCGATCCCAGCCGCTGCGGTCCTGGTCCGCCAGCAGCACGAGTGATCCGTCCGGCGTGGTGCGGGCCGCCCGGCGCGACTCGATGAGCAGCATGAGCGCGAGCAGTCCCATGACCTCCGGTTCGTCGGGCACGAGCTCGGCCAGCAACCGTCCGAGACGGATCGCGTCCAGGCAAAGGTCCTCGCGCACCAGCCTGTCTCCGGAGCTCGCGGTGTAGCCCTCGTTGAAGATGAGGTAGACGACCGCCAGCACAGCGCCAATGCGGCCTGGAAGATCAGCCTCGTTCGGGACCCGGTAGGGGATCCTAGCGTCGCGGATCTTGCCTTTCGCCCGGACCAGACGCTGCGCCATGGTCGACTCGGGCACCAGAAAGGCGTGCGCGATCTCCGCGGTGCTGAGCCCTCCCAACAGTCGGAGCGTCAGCGCAACCTGGGCGCCTGTGCCTAGCGCCGGGTGGCAGCAGGTGAAGATCAGGCGCAGCCGGTCGTCCCGCACGGCACCTTCCTCGATTGGTTCGTCTTGGGCGTGCAGCAGCGCAGCCTGCGCGTGCCTGTCCTCGCGGGAAGCCTCCCGGCGGAGCCGGTCGATCGCCCGGTTGCGGGCGGTCGTGATGATCCATCCCGCTGGGCTCGGAGGAAGTCCGGTGGCCGGCCACCGTTGCACCGCCGTGGTGAATGCATCCTGGACCGCCTCCTCAGCAATGTCGATGTCACCGAAGACGCGGACCAGGACGGCCACCGCGCGTCCGTTTTCCTCACGGAATACACGTTCAATCTCCGAGGCCTCGACGGCCGGCACGCCCGGTATCAGTCCTCGACCTCGCCTTGGAACGGCCGAACTTCTATGGGGAGGGTTATCGCCCTGGTGGCTTTGCGGCCCCACTCGAGCGCGGAGTCGAGATCAGGCGCCTTGATGATCAAGACACCGCCGATGTACTCCTTGCCTTCGGCGAACGGGCCATCGGTGATCAGCACCTCGCCTTCCTGCAGCCGCACCACTGTCGCCGTGCTCGGCGCGTGCAGGCCGCCGTTGAAGACCCAGACACCGGCGGCCTTGGCCTCCTGGAGCAGGCCGTCGATTTCCCGCATCACCTTGTCCATGACCTCGCGCGGAGGAGGCTCTCCGTCGGGCTGATAAATGCTGAGCAGGTACCGCTTCATCCCGTGATTTTCCCTGACGCTGCAGCCGGCCGGTAGGTTGCGATCACCACGCCGGTGGTCGTCGTCTTGCTGTCAACCAGCTGCAGAGCGGCGAGTGAACCGCCGTCACTGAAGAGGTGACGCCCCGATCCCAGGACCAGCGGATGGATCTGGAGTACGAACTCGTCGACCAGGTTGTGCCGCATCAGCGACTTCACCAGCTCTCCGCTGCCAAGCACCACGATGTCCTTGCCCGACTTTTCCCTGAGGTTGGCCACCGCCTCCGCGGCGTCGCCCTTGAGCAGAGTGGAATTGATCCACGGCAGCGGTTCCGTCATGGTCGTCGACGCGACGTACTTCTGGGTGTTGTTCAAGACCTCAGTGAATGGGTTGCCGTCCGTTCGTTTGGGCCAGACGGAGTAGAAGTCCTCGTAGGTCCGCCGCCCAAAGAGCAAGGCACCAGTGGTGGCCATGCTCTCGCCGGCCGCCTTGCCCATGACCGGATCGGCGTAAGGAGCAGCCCATCCGCCATGCTCAAAGCCGCTCCGGCCGTCCTCTCCCGGCCGGCCGGGCGCCTGCATCACCCCATCCAGCGACACCAGTTCGAAGACAACGATCTTGCTCATGTTTCCTCCAGGTCTTTACGGCCGGCATAGCGCCGGCTTCTCACCCTCTACACGAACGGTTTCGGGCCAAATCGACCTCGGACGTGCCGGGGATGATCAATTGGTCACCTGTCAAGAGGTCCCGGCGCCGCGACGACAGCCTTAGCGGCTTGGAAGCCTCGCGGCCGTTGGCGTCGCGACACGCTCCAGGCGGTCTCGAATCGCGCGCCGGGCCCGCTCGATGCCGACATTCGCTCCATCCAGGACAAAGCTCCCGTTGGCGCCGACGAGAAGGCAGCTCCCGATGAGGGTGGCCTCCGCAGACGCAGCGAGGATTGCAGCCCTGCGTGCCGCACGCCAGCTGGCTTCTTATCCGGACAAGCGCCTCCAGGACTTGCTGCTGTACTTCGACGAGGTGACCTTGCCCGCCGGCAGACTGGTCGCGCAGGAGGGTGAGCGCTGCTCACAGTTCGTGGTGGTGATGTGCGGTCGACTGCAGGCCACGGCGAACGGCGCGCGATCCCACACTCTTGTCGCCGGCGACAGCGTCGGCTGGAAGGCGATGTGGGAGCGCTCGTCGAATGAGACCTCGGTGGTGGTTGCAGACGATGCGCGGCTGCTGGTCATGAGCCACGCACAATTCCGCGCGGTCAAGGCGATGGCGGAGCCTGCTGCGTAGCCGCCGCTAAACTTCGGAGCGCGATGCCGAAGGTGGCGATGGTTGGGGCCGGCAGCGCCGTGTTCGCGCGGCAGATCATCACGGACATCCTTGCGATCGCCGGTCTCGATCGGGGTGTGTTCGCTCTCGTCGACGTCGATCCCGTGCGGCTCGATCTCGCGCGCCAGATCGCCGAGCGGCTGGTCGAGCTGTCGGGCAAGGACTGGACCGTCGAAGCGTCCACAGAGCGTATGGAGGTCCTCCGGGGGACGGACTACGTCGTCAACTCGATTGAGGTCGCCGGGCTCCAAAACGTGCGTCATGACTACGACATTCCCTTGAAGTACGGGATCGATCAGTGCATCGGCGACACGATCGGCCCGGGAGGCATCTTCAAGGCGCTTCGCACGGGTCCCGCCTGGCTGGACATCGTGGCCGACGTCGAGCGGCAAGCTCCGCGAGCGATCGTCCTCAACTACACCAACCCGATGTCGATTCTCACTCTCGCCGCCTCCCGAGCCACCGGACTGACGGTGATCGGCCTGTGCCACAGCGTCCAGGGCACGTCCCGGCTGCTGGCCGAGTACCTCGACGTCCCTTATGAGGAGCTCGACTGGCGTTGCGCGGGCATCAACCACAACGCGTGGTTCACGAAGCTCGAGCACGAGGGCAAAGATTTGTATCCACTCCTACGCGAGCGCGCGGCGCAGCCTGAGGTCTACGAACGGGATCCAGTCCGATTCGAGGTCATGCTGCATCTCGGCGCTTTCGTCACCGAGTCGAGTGGGCACTTCTCTGAGTATGTGCCGTACTTCCGCAAGAGGCCGGACCTGCTCAAGAGGTACACCCGGGCGGGTTATCTGGGCCAGAGCGGTTTCTACGCCGACAACTGGCCCGAGTGGCGACGCGCCAACGACGAGCGAATCCATTCCATGCTCCGCGGCGAGACGGACATCCCGACCGACCGCAGCCACGAGTACGCCTCCTACATCATCGAGGCGATCGAGCATGGCCGCCGGACGAGCATCCACGGCAACATGCTGAACGGCGACGCGATAGAAAACCTCCCCGGCGATGGCTGCGTTGAGGTCGAGTGCAGTGTTGGGCCTGACGGCGTGAGACCCGTCCGGTTCGGCAAGCTGCCAGAGCAGCTGGCTGCGTTGAACCGCTCGCACATGGCCGTGCACGAGCTCGTCGTAGAGGCGTTGCTCGAGCGGGACCGGCAGAAGGCCAAGTACGCATTGATGCTCGACCCGCTGACCGCGGCCGTGTGCTCGCTCGAAGAGATCGACCGATTGTTTGAGGAGATGTGGGAAGCGGAGAGGTCGAGTCTCGACGCCTTTACCTAAGGGAGTCCCCCCACCCGGCGCTTCGCGCCGACCTCCCCGGCGAGCGGGGAGGTGAGGGCTAGGCCACTGCTCTGCCGAATGCGCGCGCGCCGATGAAGATCGCCACGATCGACAGCACCAGCATGATGGCCACGCCCTTGGGGACACTCGGGTCGGTGATGTGGTCGTTGAAAACCGCTCGGGCTGCATCGACCGCGTAAGACAGCGGGTTCGCGGCAGCGATGTTGCGCAGCCACTGGGGAGCGAAGCCGAGCGGAAGGAGGACGCCCGAAAGCAGCAGGATCGGAAGGCTCACTGTGAACACGATCGACGCGTAGCTGTTCTCGTTGCGGACGGCGAGCGCGACCGCGTACGAGATCGACGCCGTAAAGAGGCCGATCAGTGCGATCAAAGCGAGCACGATCACGACCCCAAGCGGGTGGACGCTGAGTCCGAAGGGAAGTGCGAGCAGGATGAGGATCAGCGACTGGACGACGATCGAAAGCATGTCCCGAAGGGCGCGGCCCAGAAGCAAGGCGACACGGCTAACCGGCGTCACTCGCAGCCGCTCGATGGTGCCCATCCGAAGCTCGCTGATCAAACTGAACCCGACGCCCGCAGCGCCGAACAGGCCGAGCTGCACCAACAGGCCTGGCACGAACACGTTGTATGCGCCGCCCGTTGGAAAACCTTGCACCGAGACGAGAGGTTTCAGCAGCGGGGCAAACAGCAGCAAATAGAGCAAAGGCTGCAGCACCCCCAATGCCACCCAGATGGGGTTGCGGATGAATAACCCAAAGTAGCGGCCGAAGACAAGCCACGTGTCGCGCATGAGCTTCATGCAGCGGTCTCGCGCAGCGATCGACCTGTCTGGCGGAGGAAGACGTCGTCGAGGCTCGGCCGGTGAAGGCCGACCGTCACGAGCGTCACGCCGGCACCGTCCAGCAACCGCAGGATGGCCGGCATCGCCACCTCTCCGCGGTCCACATAGAGAAGGACGGAGCCTTCATCGAGCTTGGCCTCTCTCACGAACGGCTGGTCCTTGAGCAGGTCCAGTGCTCTCTGCTGGTCGCCTGTCACGTTGAGGGTCACCACGTCGCCGGCGATTGCGCGCTTCAGCTCTTCGGGCGTGCCTTCGGCGACGATCTTGCCGTAGTCGATGATCGCGATCCGGTCGCAAAGGGCATCCGCCTCATCGAGGTAGTGCGTCGTCAGGAAGACGGTCGTTCCCCGGTCGTGCATGCGCTGCACCTCGTCCCAGACTCGTGCACGACTCTGCGGGTCGAGGCCGGTAGTCGGCTCGTCCAGGAAGAGAAGCTGCGGGTTGTGGACGAGGCCGAGGCCTATGTCGAGCCGCCGCTTCTGACCGCCCGAGTACGTTTTCCCGGCGCGGTCAGCGCAGACCTCGAGCTCGAGCATCGTGATGAGCTCCGCGGCCCTTTTGTTGGCCGCCTCGAGGGACAGGCCGTATAAGCGGCCCTGAAACACCAGCTCGCGGCGCCCTGTGATCTCAGGATCGGCGCCGCCAGCCTGGCCGACGTAACCGATGCGCTCCCGGATCTTGTCAGGCTGCGTGCTCAGGTTGCATCCCGCGACGGTCGCCGTCCCACCGCTGGGCGGCAGCAGTGTCGCCAGCATCCGAAGGGTCGTCGTCTTGCCTGCGCCATTGGGTCCTAAGAACCCGAAGATCTCGCCCTTTTGCACGGTCAGGTCCACGCCGGCGACCGCCTCAACGGCTCGCTTGCGTGTCTTGAACACGCGCCTCAGTCCCTTGATCTCGATGACTGCGTCCACGTTGCCCAGATTCTCGCTGAGTCCGCGATTCGCGGAGGTCTACCCTCGGGCCGAGCTCCGGCCGCCTCGATGTCTCACTGAGTGAATCGCGGCGAGACGCCGGCGGATCGCGCGGTGACGGGTCAGCTTGCGAAACTGTTCTGGCCCCGCTTCGAAGGCCCGGATCGGCGTCAGAGCGATGGTGGTCTCGGGGGACTCGAGCTGGTTGAACAGCGTGGTGCCTCCGACCACGTCCCCGTGGCCGGCGACGCGAATCGGGCGGGCGTCGGCCGACACCAGGGCTTCCCCTTGCATGATCAGCCAGAGCCTCGAAGACGGCTTGCCCTGCACGGTCATCCGCGTGCCGCGTTCGACGATGCTCTCATTGAGGCAGCCGGCGGCAAACTCGAGATCGCTCCACTCGAGGCCGGCAAACAGCCCGATCGACCCCAGCCGGTGGGCCCGCTGGGCAGGTTGCAGGGCTTCGACAAGCCGCGATACCCATCGTGGGCCGGGCCGCGTGGTCTCGGAACGGAGGCCTTCCATCGAGCTACCGGTAGCCAGGCTATCTTTGGCCGGTTAAGGCTTCGGTGGCTCCACGGTTAAGGTTTGTGCCCGTTATCGCTAGCAAATAAGGCAATTCCGGGCATCCTTAACCAGCCGCTAACCTAGGTCCGAGCCGTAGGCGGTAATCTTCCAGATGTGGCAGTGGGGGCACCAGTAGAGTCGGACGACGCCGTGCCTGTGGTCGCCCTGCCGGAGGCGCCTCGCTACCTCAATCGGGAGCTTTCCAGGCTCGATTTTGACGAGCGGGTCCTCGCCATGGCGCAGGACGCGCGCCTCCCGTTGCTCGAGCGGGTCCGGTTCCTGGCGATCTTCAGCCAGAACCTCGACGACTTTTTCCAGGTGCGCGTGGCCGGCCTCAAGGAGCAGGTCCTCGCGGCGGTCGCGGTGGCGTCGCCGGACGGCATGTCGCCGCTCGAGCAGCTGAGATCGATCCGAGCTCGCGTCGAAGAGCTCGTCGAGCGGCAGGTCGGACTGTTCAATCGCGAAATCGTCCCGGCCCTCGCCGACGCGGGCATCACTCTGGTTCGCTCACACGATGTGAGCAAGCGCGAGCTGAGCCAGCTGCACTCGGTCTTCCGTCAGCAGATTTTCCCAGTACTAACACCGCTCGCCGTCGACCCGGGCCACCCGTTCCCGTACATCTCGCACCTCTCGCTGAACCTCGCGGTCATGGTCCGCGACCCACAGCGTCATCAGCAGCGCTTCGCGCGAGTGAAAGTGCCGCCCGTGCTGCCCCGGTTCATCCCCCTGGTTGAAGGCGAGCGCTACGTCCCGCTCGAAGACGTAATCGCCATCCACCTCCAGGCGCTGTTCCCCGGCATGGAGATCGTCGCCCACCATCCCTTCCGCGTGACGCGTGACGGCGACCTCGACGATGTGGACAGCGACGCCGAGGATCTCCTGGCGGCGATCCAAACGGAGCTCCGGCGCCGCCGCCGGCACGCGCGCGTGGTTCGCCTCGAGGTCGATCCCGGCATGTCGCCTGAAGTCCTTGAGCTGCTGACCAGAGAGCTCGAACTGCAGCCCACGGACGTGTACGAGACGGACGGCCTTCTCGACCTGGGCAGCCTTTACGCGCTGTCGCGTCTCGACCGTCCCGACCTAAAGGAAGAGCCGTGGACGCCGACGACCCAGCCGCGCCTGCGCGGGATCGCGGCCGAGGTGCCCGATCTATTTGCGGTCCTTCGCGCGGGAGATGTGCTCGCTCACCACCCGTACGACTCGTTCGCCACCTCTGTCGAGGCGTTCATCGACCACGCCGCGAGCGATCCGGACGTCCTCGCCATCAAGCAGACCCTCTACCGCACGTCGGGCCCCGCCAGCCCGATCGTGAGGGCGCTCATCCGCGCTGCCGAACGAGGCAAACAGGTGGTGGCCCTCGTCGAGCTCAAGGCCCGCGGCGATGAGCAGGCCAACATCGGCTGGGCGCGCGCCCTCGAGGAAGCCAATGTTCACGTCGTTTACGGGCTCGTCGGCTTGAAGACTCATGCCAAGGTCACGCTCGTCGTGAGGCGCGAGGGCAAGCACATTCAGCATTACCTGCACGTCGGCACGGGCAACTACAACCCGAGCACTGCTCATGCCTACGAGGACGTGAGTCTGCTGTCCGCCGACGCGGACCTCGGCGCGGACGTCACGGAGCTGTTCAACCTGCTGACCGGCTACAGCCGCCAGCATCGCTATCGCAAGCTTCTGGTCGCGCCGACCAGCTTGCGCGTCGGCATCACACAGCTGATCGAGGGCCAGGCCAAGCCGGGCGGCCGGATCATCATCAAGGTCAACAACCTCGTCGATTCAGAGATCATCGAGGCCCTGTACGCGGCTTCTCAGGCAGGTGCGCAGATCGACCTGATCATCCGAAGCATGTGCTCGCTGCGACCAGGCGTCGTCGGCATGTCGGAGCGGATCAGGGTGCGTTCGATCGTCGGCCGATTCCTCGAGCACTCGCGCATCTTCGTTTTCGGCGAGGGCGCCGACGCCGAGTATCACCTCGGCTCTTCCGATCTCATGCCGCGAAACCTGGATCGCCGTGTCGAAGCGATCGTCCCTGTCAGCGATCCGACGCTGCGCGAGCGCCTGTCCAGCATCCTCGACATATTCGTGGCCGACGACGTGCTGGCCTGGGAGCTGTGCCCTGACGGCACGTGGCAGCGCATTGAGACCGTTCGCGGACTCAACTCACAAAAGCGTTTCCAGGAGCTGGCCCTCGAGGGCGCGCGCGGAAACGGGGTGGTTCACCGCATCTCGAATGCTTGAACGCGAGGTGAAGCTCGGGGCGGGACCTGCGTTCCACCTACCGGATCTCAACGGGGTGGTCGACGGAGTCGCGGTGACCCCTCCAGAAGCAGTCCGGCTCGAAACCGTCTACTACGACACGCCAGACCTGCGCCTCGCACGATGGGGCGTGTCGCTGCGACATCGCGCCGGCGAGGGCTGGACGTTGAAGCTGCCGCCGAAGCCCGGCGCGGGACAGCCGGCCGGCCAGATGCTGGAGCGCGATGAGCTTACTTTTCAAGGTGGCTCAAAGAAGCCGCCCGAGGCGGCGGTGGCGATCGTGCGCGCTTACGTGCGCAAGGCTGAGCTTGTACCCGTCGCTCGCCTCTCGACCGTGCGCCGGCGCGTGAGGCTGGTCGATGCGGCCGGCGCTCGCGTGGCCGAGGTCGTGGACGACGAGGTGTCCGTCAGGGACGGCCGTCGAGTTGCGGCTCGGTTCAGGGAGATCGAGGTCGAGGTGATGCCGCAACCGAACGGTGCCAATGGCATTGTCGATCCCCTGGTCCTGCGCCTGCGTGGAGCCGGTGCAGGCGCGCCAGACCCGACCCCCAAGCACATCCGGGCGCTTGGTCCTCGCGCGATGGAGCCGCCCGAAGTCGCGCCGCAACCCGTGCGGCCCGACTCGCTGGCCAAAGACGTGATCAAGCACGTCCTCGCCGACAGCATCGCGTCTTTGCTGCGGCAGGACCCGCTCGTGCGAACAAGTAGCGATCCCGAAGCCGTCCATCAGGCTCGCGTCGCGACCAGGAAGCTCCGATCGCACCTGCGCACGTTCGGGCCTCTGCTGGACCCCGAGTGGACAGAGCCTCTTCGCTCGGAGCTCGGTTGGCTGGCCATGGGCCTCGGTGCGGTGCGCGATCGGGAAGTCCTCCTCGAACGCCTGCGGGAGCGCACCAAATCGCTGCCCGAGAGCGACCTGAGATCGGGCAACTCGCTTCTGCAGATCCTTGTGGTTGAGATCGAGACGCTGCGCAAGAAGCTGCTCACCGAGCTCGACTCTCTGCGGTATGTCGATCTCCTGGAGCGACTCGTGACGGCAGCCCACGCGCCAGCGACCTTGCCCGATGCTGACGAGCCGGCGCTGAAGGTGCTGCCTCCCCTCGCTGCGGGTCCCTGGCGCCGACTGCGCTCAGCCGTCCGGCAGCTGCCTGATCCGCCGACCGATCCTGAGCTGCATCGCATTCGAATCCTGGCCAAGCGCGCCCGCTACGCCGCGGAAGCCGTGGCCCCGATCGTCGGCAGCGCCGCTGCGGCGTTCGCGCGAGCCGCGGCCAAGCTGCAAACCGTCCTCGGCGAGCACCAGGACAGCGTCACGGCGCAGGCATGGCTTCGCGGCGCCCGCATCAGCGGCCGCAGGGCATTCGTCGCCGGCGAGCTGATCGCGATGGAGCACGTCGCCGCGGAAGAGGCGAGAGTGAAATGGCCGAAGGTCTGGAAGACGCTGGATCGGAAGCCGCTGCACAAGTGGATGCCCTAGGGATTCGTGGGAACGTTCTACGTTGTGCGCCACGCGAAGGCGGGCAGCAGGGGCCACTGGTCGGGTGATGATCGCCTTCGACCTCTGAGCAAGAAGGGATTCAGGCAGGCAGCGGTGCTGGTCGAGATCCTCGAGCCTTTTCCGATCACCGCCATCTTTTCGAGTCCGTTCCGACGCTGCGTGCAGACAGTCGAGCCGCTGGCACGCGCCCGCGAGCTCCAGGTCAAGGAGTCGGAGAACCTGGCCGAGGGCCACGGGCTGGCTGGAGCCATGGAGTTCATGGCCGATCGCAAGCTGGACAACGTGGTGCTCAGCACGCACGGCGACATCGTTTGGGAGCTCGTCGAGGAGCTGGTGAAGCGCCAGGTGGTCAAGCCGGGCGAGGGCGGCTTCGAGAAAGGGTCGACGTGGGTGGTCAACGTCGAAAAGGGTTCGTTCGTTCGCGCGCACTTCATCCCCGCGCCGTGAGGTGAACGCCTTATCGATGCGATTGCGCGCCGAGATGTCGGCTGCCGCGGATCCGGCCAAAGCACCCGGCATGCAGGCTTACATGAAATCGACGATGCCCTACTACGGCATCAACTCGCCGGACGTCAAGGCGATCTGCACGAAGGTCTTCGCGGACCATCCTTTCCCGTCATGTGGTGAATGGCGTGCCGCGATCCTCGAGCTGTGGCGCGGTGCGCACTATCGCGAAGAGCGCTATGCGGCCATGCGGCTCATCGCGCTCAAGCGGCATCGTGAATGTGTGACGCCGGAGCTGATGCCGATGCTCGAGGAGATGATTGTCACCGGAGCGTGGTGGGACTACGTGGACGAGCTCGCGCATGTCGTCGGCGACTTGCTCCATTCACATCGGAAGGAGATGCGTCCGATCATGCGCGCGTGGAGCCAGGATCCCAACCTGTGGAAGCGTCGCGTGTCGATCATCTGCCAGATCTTATTCAAGCGTGACACCGACCTCGAGCTGCTGTACGCCAACATCAAGCCGAACCTGGCCGATCGCGACTTCTTCATCCGCAAGGCAATCGGCTGGGCGCTGCGCGCGTACGCGTGGACCGATCCCAAAGAGGTCGCGCGCTACGTGCAAGAGCACGAAGGCGAGCTCAGCGGTCTCAGCCGCCGCGAAGCTCTCAAGAACATGAAGGCGCGACCGGAAACCCTCGGCGAGAGATTCGGTGATCCAGGTGGCTCAGATCCGGGTGAAGCGACGAGCAGCGCAGCGCGCGCATCGCGCATGCGTAAGCGAGCAGCACAGGAGCTGAACCCGGAGATGGGCCGCCTGGGCGCCGAAGATCCGTCGAGCGCTTTCCGGTCGCGCCTTTAGTTAGCCTTCCCTCAATGACCGTCACGCTGCGTGGGTCCGGGCTCGAGGAGAGGCAGGTCGTGGATGTGGCCCGCCACGGTGAGAAGGTTGCGCTGGCGGCGGCAGCGCGCACGAGGATGGAGCGCAGCCGGACCCGAGTCGAGCGAGCCGCGGCGTCGCGCGAGCCGGTTTACGGCGTCTCCACGGGGTTCGGCGCGCTGGCCGGAACCCGGGTTGCGCCGCTTCGGCAGCCGGAGCTGCAGCTGGCTCTGATCCGCTCCCACGCCGCAGGGATGGGGCCTCCGGTAGAAGGGGAGGTGGTTCGAGCGACGATGCTGCTGCGCGCTCGAACGCTTGCTATGGGCCTGTCCGGCGTCAGGCCGGTGGTGGCGGAGGCGCTCATCGCGATGCTGAATGCGCAGATCACGCCGGTCGTGCCTCGCTACGGCTCGGTTGGCTGCAGCGGCGACCTTGCCCCCCTGGCCCATATCGGGCTGGCGCTAGTCGGCGAGGGCGAGATTATCGATGCGGAGGGAGCCAGCAAGCCGGCGAAACAAGCGCTCAAGGCGGCAAGCCTGAAGCCACTGAAGCTCGAGACCAAAGAGGGTCTTGCGCTCATCAACGGGACCGATGGAATGCTCGGCATGCTGGCCCTGGCGTGCGCCGACGCCGAGCTTTGCTTCCGGACGGCGGACATCACGGCCGCTATGTCAGCCGAGGCGCTGCTGGGGACGGATCGCACCTACCAGGCTCGCCTCCATGAGATCCGCCCACATCCCGGCCAGCTCGCGAGCGCGGCAAACCTCGTGCTGCTGCTCAGCGGGTCGGGCATCGTCGCTTCACATCGACACTCGCACCACGCGGTGCAGGATTCGTACTCCGTTCGCTGCAGTCCGCAGGTCGCCGGTGCGGCGCGAGACACGCTTGAGTTCGCGAGGCGCGTGGCCGCCATCGAGCTCTCGTCCGCAGTCGACAACCCGGTCGTCCTCGAGTCGGGCGAGGTCGAGTCAACGGGCAACTTCCACGGTGAACCGCTGGCATTTGCCGCGGATTTCCTAGCCATCGCCGCGGCTGAGGTCGGCGCCATCGCTGAGCGCAGGGTCGATCGACTGCTCGATCCCCATCGCTCCGAGGGCCTGCCTCCCTTCCTCGCCGAGGAGCCGGGGGTCAATTCCGGCCTGATGGTGGCGCAGTACACCGCAGCGGCCCTGGTGGCGGAGAACCGCCGACTCGCCGCTCCCGCGAGCGTGGACTCCATTCCAACGTCGGGCATGCAGGAGGACCACGTCTCGATGGGTTGGGGGGCTGCGCTGAAGCTGCGCAGCGTGCTCGAGAACCTGTCCAACATCCTGGCGGTCGAGCTGGTCTCGGCCGCTCGCGCTCAGGACCTTCGGCGCCCGCTCAAGCCGTCGCCCGCAACCGCTGCAGTTCGAGACCTGCTGCGCGAGCGTGTGCCTGGAGTCGGGGCGGACCGGTTTCTCGCCCCGGAACTGGCGGCAGCGGCAGAGTTAATTCGTTCGGGTGCCATCCTCGAAGCTGCCGAATCAATTACGGGCGCTCTGGCATGAGGCACGTCCCCCCACCCCAGCCCTCCCCCTTGCGGGGGAGGGAGATCAGGGCACCACGAGGCTCGGCCATCTCGTGCCTGGGCTGGCCGCAGGAAGCCGCGATGCGGATGCTGATGAACAACCTCGACCCCGAGGTCGCCGAGCGCCCTGAGGATCTCGTGGTGTATGGCGGCACCGGCAAGGCGGCTCGCTCGTGGGAGGCTTTTGACGCGATCGTTCGCGAGCTGCGCCGGCTCAAAGGTGACCAGACACTATTGGTGCAGTCGGGCAAACCGGTCGGCGTCTTCGACACGCATGAATGGGCCCCGCGCGTGCTCATCTCGAACGCGATGCTGGTGCCCGAGTGGGCGACGTGGGACGAGTTCCGGCGGCTCGAGGCACTCGGTCTGACCATGTACGGCCAGATGACCGCCGGCTCCTGGATCTACATCGGGACCCAGGGCATCCTGCAGGGGACGTACGAAACGTTCGCCGCCATCGCGCGCAAGCGCTTTGGGGGCACTCTCGCGGGGACGATCACGCTGACAGCGGGCCTCGGTGGGATGGGTGGCGCGCAGCCGCTCGCTATCACGCTGAACGGCGGAGTTGCGCTGTGCGTCGAGGCCGACACAGAGCGCATCGAGCGCCGCCTGCAGCATCGCTATCTCGACGTTCGCGCGGACGATCTCGAGCACGCATTGAAGCTCGCCTCCGAGGCCAAGGCCGCAAAACGCGCCCTTTCGATCGGCCTGCACGGCAACGCGGCGGAGGTTGTGCCGACGCTGGTGGCGCGCGGCTTCGAGATCGACATCGTCACCGACCAGACCCCCGCGCACGATCCGCTGAGCTACATCCCTGTGGGCCTGTCACCGGAGGACGCGCAAGAGCTGCGGCTCGACGATCCCGTTGCCTATATCAAGCGAGCACGAGAAAGCATGGCCCGGCATGTCGACGCCATGGTCGCGTTTCTCGACGGCGGCGCCGAAGTTTTCGATTACGGCAACAGCCTGCGCGCCGAGGCGCGCATTGGCGGAAGCGCCCGCGCGTTCGACTTTCCTGGATTCGTACCCGCCTACATCCGTCCACTGTTCTGCGAGGGAAAGGGGCCATTTCGTTGGGTCGCGCTGTCGGGCGACCCCGCGGATATCGCGGCCACCGACCGGGCGATCATGGAGGAGTTTGCCGGCGACTCAGCGCTGGTTGGCTGGATCAAGGCTGCGCAACAGCACGTGAAGTACCAGGGACTACCGGCCCGCATCTGTTGGCTCGGCTATGGCGAACGCGCTCGGGCCGGGCGGCGGTTCAACGATCTGGTGCGGACGGGCGCTGTCAAGGCGCCGATCGTCATCGGGCGCGACCACCTCGACTCGGGATCGGTGGCCTCGCCGTACCGCGAGACGGAGGCGATGCTCGACGGCTCCGATGCGATCGCAGACTGGCCGATCCTCAATGCTCTCCTCAACACGTCGAGCGGCGCCTCCTGGGTCAGCGTCCATCACGGAGGGGGCGTCGGCATCGGCCGGTCGATCCACGCGGGGATGGTGGTCGTCGCCGACGGATCGGACGAAGCGGCGCGCAAGCTCGAACGCGTCCTCACCAACGACCCTGGCACCGGCGTCATCCGGCACGCCGACGCGGGCTACGACCGCGCCCTCGATGTCGCTCGCGAGCGCGGGGTCCGCATCCCGATGCGTAACGGCGATTGAACGGTTCGGGATTCTGGTACGCGGAGCAGGCGTGGCTGGGCCGCCCGGCGGAAAACGTGCTCATCGAGGTCGAAGCCGGCCGGATCAAATCGGTGACCGAAGGCGCCCAGCCCAAGCCTGGAGCGACGATGCTCGAGGGGTGGACAATCCCGGGGCTCGCCAACGTCCACAGCCACGTGTTCCAACACATGCTGCGCGGCACGGTCGAAGCCGGCGCCGGGGATTTCTGGGCCTGGCGGCGCGAGATGTACCGCCGGACCGGGTGGAAGCGGGCCGACTACTACGACTACTCGCGACTTGTGTTCCAGGAGATGCTCGAGGCGGGGATCACCGCGGTGGGCGAGTTCCACTACCTGCACCAGGACGGCAACGAGCTTGCGGAGGCGTTGATCCAGGCCGCGGGTGAAGTCGGCATCCGGATCACGCTCATCGACGCGTGTTACCTGCGCGGCGGGCTGGACGGCAGGCCCCTAAACGAAGCGCAGCTAGTGTTCTCCGACGGCGACGCCGAGCACTGGGTGAAGCGAGTCGACGAGCTGAAGGACGGGCCGGGTGTTCGCATCGGAGCGGCGATCCACAGCGTGCGGGCTGTCGATCCGACCTCGATGCGCACAGTCGCGGCATGGGCCCGGCGGCGCAAGGCACCACTTCACGTCCACCTGGCGGAACAGCCGGCCGAGGTCGATGAGTGCGAGGTGGTCGAGGGCTGCACGCCCACTGAGCTGCTGGACCGTGAGGGAATCCTTGGCCCCGACCTGACCGCCGTGCACGCGATCCATGTCGACGAGCACGACATCTCCCTGCTGGGCTCAAACAGCGTCACCGTCTGCGCATGCCCGACCACCGAACGCGACCTCGGCGACGCTGTCGGACCGCTGCGAACGCTGGCCGGCGCCGGCTGTCCACTCGCTGTGGGCAGCGACTCGAACGCTGTCATCGACATCCTTGAAGAGGCGCGAGCGCTTGAGCTGGATCAACGCCGCGCGACCGGGCGCCGCGTCCTGCACCAACCGGAAGAGCTCGTACGCGCCGCGACGATAAACGGGATGCGTGCGCTCGGATGGGAGGCTGGAGAGTTGAAGCCGGGCATGCTCGCCGACTTCATAACCCTGGAGCAACCCCGCCACACCACGCGGCTAGAGCTCGATCCTTCATACCTTATCTATGGCTGCTCGGCATGCGACGTGACGAACGTCGTCGTCGGCGGCAAAACTGTGATCGCAAAGTGAGGCGGCTGCGCAACATCGGCCGCCTCTTCACAGGGACAGCAGTCGGAGTGATCGAGGATGCCGCTGTCATCTGTGATGGCGAAAAAATCGCGTGGTGCGGAAAACACGGGGAGGAACCGCACGAGATGCTGGAAGCCGTCACCGAAGACGATGACTGCGGCGGCGGTCTCGTCACCGCCGGCCTGGTAGACGCGCATACGCATCCCGTGTACGCAGGCGACCGCATGGCGGAGGTCGCGATGCGTACCGCCGGGGCTTCCTATGACCAGGTGGCCAAGGCCGGCGGCGGGATCCGCGCGACGGTCAAGGCCACGCGCGCCGAACCGATAAGCGCCCTGGAGCAGGCGACAGCGCGGCGGCTGTGGACGTGGCTCGAAGGCGGAGCAACCACGGTCGAGGCAAAGACCGGTTATCACCTCAACCGTGAAGGCGAGCTCGAGACCACGCGGATGCTCGCGCGGCTCGGCAAGCGCAAGGACCTGCCGCGCATCGAGGTGACGTTCCTGGCTGCGCACGCCCTTCCGCCCGACCGCTGGGCGAGACTCACCACGTACACAAAAGAGGTCGCGGGGTGGTGCGGCAACGCACACCTCGCGGGAGCTCGATTCTGCGACGTGTTCTGCGACCAGGGGTACTTCTCGGTTCCCCAATCGCGCAGCATCCTGAAGGCGGCAATCGAGGCCAAGCTGATTCCCCGCATCCACGCCGATGAGCTCGCCCGCACCGGCGGGTCCCGCCTCGCGGCGGAGCTTCACGCGGTGTCGGCTGACCACCTGCTCCGAGCGAACCGAGGTGATGCCGTCGCCTTGGCCCGGGCCGGCGTCGTGGCCACCCTCGCGCCTGGCACAGCCCTCTCGATCGGCAAGCTGCCACCGGTCCAGGCGCTTTCGGACGCGGGGGCCGTAATCGCCCTCGGGACCGACCACAACCCCGGAACCAGCGGAATTACGAGCATGAGTCTTGTCATTGCCCTCGCCGTCGGGGTGTTCAAGCTCTCGGCCGAGCGGGCGCTGATTGCAGCCACCGTGGGGGGCGCTCACTCCCTTTCAAGATCAGATCGGGGGGTTATCGCCCCCTCCAAGCTGGCCGACCTGGTGCTGTGGGAAGCCGAGCACGAGGGGGCCTTCGCCTGGGCCTACGGGCTCAAACCGCGCCTGGTCTGGCGAGGGGGTTCGCAAGTATTTGCTTGATAACACGTTGCTAAACGCGTGCATTTCCAGTACAAGTTGCACTGAAAAGGCCGCGGCTCTCTGCAACGAACCAACAACCAGCGGTCATCAATGGAGGAAGTCATCTAGTGGCAAAGTGGAACCCCTTGGCGTTGAAGCTTTTGATGTGGGTCATGGGCGTGTTGATCGTGACTGGCTCAGGTCTGGGCTTCATCGGCAGCACGTTTTTCGGATTCGACACCATGGCGGGCGTCACAGCCAACGTGGCTGGAGTCGCATTCGGTGCCGGCATCATGATCGCCGGGTTCGACCCAATCGGTAACGTGAGCTGGGTCCGGGCCCTGATCCTTTACGCGATTCTTGAGATCGTCTGGCAGATCTTCAGCCAGATCGCCGTCAGCAAGTTCGATGTCGTAGCGCTGATCATCTCGATCCTCGTCGCCGTCCTCCTCCTCGTCCTGTACCCGAACAAGCCTGCCCTATGGATGCAGGGTGGCAACAAAAGCATGGGCGCACACGCCTAAGCGTCCCTAACAAGCACACGACGGGGCAGCAACTCGCTGCCCCTTCTTTATTTCTAGAGGCTATGCGGTCCCGGGTTCGTCGCCGCTAACTATCCAGCGGCCGCCGCCGCCTGCGGCGACGAGGTCATCCGCCGCATGCGGCCCCCACGAACCGACCGGATAAACCTCCGGATGACCCTCGCCCTCCCACGCTCGGATGAGCGGGTCGACGATCTCCCATGAGAGCTCGATCTCCTCGGCGCCAGGGAAGGCCGAATGCCCTCCCGCGAGCACCTCTGAGAGCACGTTCTCGTAAGCGTCGGGCAATGCTGTCTTCGTGAGGTGCGCGTAGTCGAGGCGCATCCCTGCGGGAACCATCTCGAATCGCGTACCGGGTCGCTTGGCGCCGATGCGGAGCGAGATGCCCTCGTCGGGCTGGATCCGGATCACGATCAGCGTCGGGATGCCGCGCTGCCGGCGGCCGGCGATGCGCAGCATCGGCGCGTCGTGCAGCTTGATCACGACCTCGGTCACCCGCCGCCGGAGCGCCTTGCCGGTGCGCAAGAAAATCGGCACGCCATCCCAGCGCCAGTTGTCAATCGATACCCGCATTGCGGCGTAGGTCTCCCGTCGGGAGTCGCGCGCGACTCCTGGCTCATCCAGGTATCCCTCGTACTGCCCCCTCACCGCAAGGCTGGGATCAATCGGCGACATCGCGCGCAGCGCGGCCCGCTTAGCGCGCCGCACGTATTCGGGGTCGAATGTCGTCGGCGGCTCCATCGTGATCAAGGCGAGGAGCTGCAGCATGTGGTTCTGGACGATGTCGCGCACTGCGCCGGTCTGGTCGTAGTAGCCGGCGCGCTTGCCGATGCCCTCCTCCTCCGCCACGGTGATCAAGATGGTCTCGATCAAGGTTCGGTTCCACACCGGCTCGAAGAGCGAGTTGGAGAAGCGCAGCGCCATCACGTTCTGAACGGTGTCCTTCGCGAGGTAATGGTCGATGCGGAAGATCTGCTCCTCATCGAATGCGGCCGCGAGCTCAGCATTGAGCTTGTGCGCCGAGGCAAGGTTGTGGCCGAGAGGTTTCTCGACGACGATGCGGCGCGCGGTGTCGGCTTTTTTTGCCAGCCCTGACACAGCAAGGCTGGCCACGATGTCGCTGAACGTCTCGGGCGGCGTCGCGAGGTAGAAGATGATGACGGGCGAACCGGCGACCAGCTCCTTCAACGGGTCATAGGTCAAAGGATCCGCGTAGTCGACCTGAACCCATTCCGCAATGGAGCTGAGGCGCTCATTTCCGCTTGCCTCTTTGACCTCGGCACGGAACTCAGCCGTCGACTTGTGACTGCGGCTCGCGCCGATGACACGTACCGGCTGCCCTTCGCGCGCGACGAGGTGGCCCAGCGAGGGCAGGATCTTGCGGTGCGCTAGGTCGCCAGAGGCTCCAAAGATGACGAGGTCTGCCGCTTGAGCCACGTGCAAAATGCTACGGGGCTGCGTCGGCGATCACATCCGTGCCCGCGAGCTCGTCGTGGATGGGGCCTCGAAACCAGCCAAGCGGCACGGTGAGCAGCCGGACCACGGCTTGCCCGACGGTCGGTCGCGAACCATCGACGGAGATCACGCGCTGGCCTACTACCAGGCCGCCGAGCGTGCGACCCGAGATGCTCCAGCAAGCCACGTGGTAGGCGGCGCCGATGCCCAGCAGCACTCTCGGTCGAGGCCGGCGGCCGAAGAGGCTCGCGAGCGTGATGCAGAACGCAATGTCCACCGCGGCTGCTCTCCTGCGGTCTCGAGTCGTGGCCGCGACGCCCGGAATTGGTTCGCGCCCGCGGACGCGCAGCAGCACCAGGCGCATGAGCACGTGGTGGATGGGCAGCTGAGTCACCGCATAAAGGGGCAGTGGGAGTCTTGGAAGGTAGCCCTCCACCGACGCGACCAGGCGGCCCCCTGATGACACGATTCGGAAGTGGCCGCCTGCCGAACGGGCCACGATCCCGCCTTCGATCGGCCAATCCACGGCTGAGCCCGTCACCTGCGCTTCGCCGAACCGCAGCAGCTCGACCGGACCCACCCAGAGCGAGCTGCCGCGGGCGCGCACCAGGCCGTACGTCAGCTCCCGGATGCCCTCCAGGTAGCCGTCGCGAAGCTCGCTGCCGGTGGTCGCGCGCTGGCTGGCGGCCGAGTCCTCGACCGAGACCTGGCCATCCGTCACTCGAAGCACAGTCATATCTTGCTTGGGATGGCCAGGCTCGAGTTCAAGGCGGACGTTACGGTCAAAGTACCGCCGGAGCGTGTCTTCGACTACTTCGCGGACTACCGCCACGTCGCCGCGGTGCTCGAGGGCGTGAGCAGGTGGGAGCCTGCCGGACAGAAAACTCGAGGCGTCGGGGCCCGCTACAACGTCGAGATGGTCGCCCTTGGTTTTCCGCTCAAGAGCGTGCTGCGCCTGAACCGCTGGCGGCGGCCACACGAGATCGGCTGGATCTCCGAGTCAGGTCTCATCAAGCAGGAGGGGCTGTTTATTTTCACCGCGGTTTCGGGTGGCGCGCATGTCGAGCTGCGCATCGCGTACGAACCGCCTGCCTCCTTTGTTGGGGCGGCGATCGCTAAACGCCTTGACCCCTTGGTGAAGCGCCGGCTCAAGGGAGCCCTGGAACGGATTCGCGACAAGCTGGAGGCCAAATAGTTAGGGGATCCCCCCACCCCACGAAGTCTTTGACTTCGCTGGGACCCCTGAGACGCGCCGACCTCCCCGGCGAGCTGGAAGGTAATTAAGCTGGGCTCATGCGGCTGACCAAAGATGCACGCGACGTCCTCGGGCAGTCGTCAATCGGCATGCTTGCGCTGCGCGCCGGCCGCCTCCCGCTGGTCAACCCCGCGGTGTTCAGCTTCGCGGGCGGGTCGTTGTGGATGACAACTTCACGGTTCGCGGCCAAGACCATGCTCGCCCGGCGCGATCCGCGCGCAGCGTTTCTGGTCGACAGCGGATCGCGAGCGCTGCTGCTGCGTGGGGCGATCGAGGTGTTTGACCCTCTGTCGGTCTCGAACCAGGTCCGGGCCATGCTGGATGGGCCGGGTTACGTCCTCGGCATGGCGGGGTATGCACTGAAGAACGCGCCGTTCGTCGCCGGCTATGTGCTCGACGTGACGAGGCTGCCGCGTGAATGGCTCCCCTACAACCGCGTCGTGATGCGGCTGCGACCCAGCGCCGCTGACGTCATCGAGGGCGTTCAGTTCCCGGCGGCGCAGGCCGCGCGCGTGCCCGCCGTCCCGGCCGAGGTGAGCCGCCGGCTCGCCGGTGTCTCGCGCGGTTACGCGTGCTGGATCGAGGGCGGCATGCCCGTGATTCGTCCGGCCTTCTGGGAGTTTGATCGCGGACGGGTCATCGTCGCGCCGGCGAGCGGCCGGCCACGCGCCGGGTCGGTGGGCGCGCTCGTAGTCGAGTCTCATCACAGCTTCCGTCCCTCGCGGATGGTCGGCGCATGCGTACGGGGTACATTCGGCAGCGCGGCGGATGGATCAGCCATCGCCGAGCGATATGGGATCGAACCGGACGACGTTCCCGCGGCCATGGAGCTCCGAGCTGAGCGCGTGACCTCCTGGCGCGGCTTCGAGATCACCACCGCGGTGCCCCGCCAAGCCCACCACCTTCGCGCTGTGCAGGCCTGAGGTTGGCCAAGCCGCCTGCGCCGGGACTTCAGGTGCGCAGGTGGTCCGCCGGCCAGTGGACCGACGCACCCGACGCCGTGGTCACCGAAGAGCCTCTGCAGCTGATGCTTGGCGGCGAGCCGCTGTCGGTGGTGATGCGCACGCCGGGACAGGACATCGAGCTTTGCCTGGGTCTGATGTTCTCGGAGGGCATCGTGCGCGGGCTGGACGAGGTGAAGTTGATCCGCATCAGCGCCGAGGCGGGAGAGGCCGAGAAGAAGGTCAGGGTCGAGGCAAATCTGGTCGAGTCAAACCAGATCGACGTCCACCTGGTCGGCGCCCCTAGGCGCAAGCCAGAGCGCTCAATGCTCGCGAGCTCTGCGTGCGGGGTGTGCGGCACCGTGCTCATCGAAGACCTCAGGCGCGACCTCGCACCGTTGCCGGCCGGCCCCGCGGTCGACCCATCAATTCTCCCGGGCCTGGTCGATGCGCTCCGCGCAGGACAGGGAGTGTTCGAGCGCACTGGAGGCCTTCATGCGGCGGGCATGTTCACGGCGGACGGCAAGCTCATCCACTTACGCGAAGACATCGGGCGACACAACGCGGTCGACAAGGTCGTCGGGCGCGCGCTGCTCGATGAGGCGCTGCCAGCGGCGTCGTCGGTCCTGGTCGTAAGCGGACGCGCCGGATACGAGATCGTGCAGAAGTCAATCAGCGCCGGCATCCCCGTGCTAGCTGCGATCGGCGCGCCGTCCAGCCTGGCAGTAGCGCTGGCGCGAGAGTTCAACCAGACCCTGATCGGATTCCTCCGCGGAGATCGCTACAACGTCTACGCAGCACCCGAACGCCTGACTAATTGAGCCTGGTCCAAGCCCGTGCGCACCCGACTGTCCGGGCCGCTTTCGTTGGGGCGTACGTCCTATGCATCGAGTGGGCGCGGGCGTCGATCCAGGCGCAGCCGCACCTGGCGATCGCGGCCCTGATCCTGGGAGGGGCGGCGCTGGCGCTCGTCGCACTGGGCTCGCCGGCCGAGCGACTCGGGCTGGGCACCTCCAAGTTTGGGTTGCGAATCGTTGGCGGACTCGCGCTGGGTGCCGTGCTCCTGCTGCCGGCTGCGGTGCGATCCGGCGCCGCTCCGCTGCTGCCCGCGGGTCTTGCCGTCGCGGCCGTAGCCGTCTCCATCGGTGAGGAGCTGGCGTTCCGCGGCGCCCTCTATGCGGCGTTAGACGAGCTTGGAGGCGCTCCACTCGCGATCGTAGGGAGCACCCTGCTGTGGACGGCGGCCCATGCGTTCTCACATCCGCCGGCCTTCCTCGGCGCCGTGGCGGCCGCCGGGCTCTTGCTCGCGATCTGGCGCTGGGCCTGTCGCGACCTGGTGGCGCCGATCATCGGCCACGTGATCGCCGACCTGGCCCTATGAGGCGAGCTGCTCTACTGGCCGCGGCCGTGACCACCTATGTGGTTGCGGCCTGGATGGTTGCCCCGGGTTTCTATGACGGATTCGGGCCGCCGCAGCCGTACAACTGGACGTGTGCGCCGTCTCAAGCCGGCGCCAACATCAAACCGAGCTCCGGCCACCTGGACATCAAAGTGGTCGGGGGTGTCAGCGACGCCAACTCCGCGTTCACTGGCGACGGCCAGGTGGTGATCGGGTTCCTGCCGGGAGCGTTCGACGCCACCGGCAAGACGACGATCTCGGTCGACATCACGCCGCTCCCGACCTGCCCCAAGCCTTCAGGCATTCGGTTCGTCACCAACGTCTACCAGATCACCGCGACCGCACCGCTGCGCATGCCCGCAAACCTGCTGCTTCGCTACTCGAACCTCGAACCTGCTCCGACAGACATCTCCTTAGCCAGCGACCCTGCCGGTCCCTGGAAGTCGATCGGCGCGCAGCAGCAGTCGCAGCCCTTCACTATCGTCACCCAGACGTCCTCTTTTGGCTACTTCTCCGCTGGGTACTCGTCGGCTTCTTCGCCATCCGGAAGTGTGACCGTGGGCGGCGGCCAGGTGCTGCCGATAGTGGTGGCGGCTGTGATCGTGCTCGTCGTCCTGGCCGGCGTGCCCCTCGCGATGCTTCGCCGCCGGCGCTCCGCGCAGCCCGAGGACGCAGAGACACATGAAGACGAGGCTTGAGAGCACCTCCGTCCTCGTGCTCCTCAACCAGGCTTCGGGAACCGGACACGCAGAGAGCCTCGCGAGCCGGTGCTTTGCACGAGGCAATCGGTCGCCGCAGCCAGCCTGTCGTCCTGGCTGCCCAAGCCGCCCTTGCTCGAGCATCCGCGCTGGCTGCGTGCCAACCTCCGCTCGGACGGGCTGCTGGTCACCGACTGCTTCACACCCGCCGCTTACGCAACCGGAGGCGCGGCGATGGGCTACAAGGCGAGCTACTACCCACCGCAGGTCATGAGGGCGCTGCTGGATTACTGCGGCTTCGACGGCCTGGGTGCGTCAGTCGAGTCCGGCCGGGATGGCATCAACCACGTGGTCGTAGTGCCACTGCCTACTCGTCGTACTTGATCGCCTCAAACACCGTGCCGCACTTGCGGCAGCGGTACTGGAGTGTCATCGCCTGCGTGCCGAAAAGCGAGATGATCTCCGCGTTGCGCTCACGGCAGTGAGGGCAGCGAGGTTCTTCCCTCGGCGGTTCAGACTTCTTTGGATTGTGCACTTGTCGGCGCAAATTTCTTTTCTTCGAGGCCGCGCAGCATGCCGAAAGTGTGCTCGTCAATCGCGCCGGGCCTGCTTCGGCGCCTGACGGGATCCCATCCCTTCCAG
Organism: Candidatus Dormiibacterota bacterium; assembly: GCA_035937155.1. Classification (GTDB taxonomy): domain Bacteria; phylum Chloroflexota; class Dormibacteria; order Dormibacterales; family Dormibacteraceae; genus Palsa-870. The sequence goes on from DASYVJ010000032.1 coordinate 38,407, forward strand.
TCGACCTCAACTTTTGGTGCTTTGGTCTCGAGCTGCTCTTCGAGTCTGGCGTGAAGCTCCTTCGGTCCGAGGCTGAGCTTGCCTTCGCGATGGAGCACGGCGACCTCTCCGTCCGGCGGGCCGAACCACTCGATGGCTTCGCTCCACGCGCGGTTGAGAGGTTCAGCGTTGATGCCGGACTTGAGCCAGCTTCTCCCATGCAGGAAGTGATAGCGCTCTTCCATGAGCATCTTGCGCAGCCGGTGCTGCAGTACATCGACGGAGCCGTTCACGCAGGCCTCGATCATCGCCGTGAACGCGGTGTCGAGGATCGCGTTGGCGGCTACGAATTGAGCCCATTCGGACCATGGCTCGTCGAAGTAGGGAAGGGCGCGGAGGCTTGCCGGATCCGACTCTCGCTCGGGGCCACGCGGGTCAGCACCGAGGGGTTCGAGACAGCCGTACAGGACGCGGCTGTGACCGAGGTCGTCGAGCCCCATTGCCGCGGCGGCGATGTCCGCTTCCAGAGAGGGAGCTCGTGTTGCCCATTCGGCGTAGCGGAGCCCGAGCATCTGCTTGTTGTCGGCGACGCTGAGGACGAGGTCGGAAAGGCTCACGGCTCGCCGGGCTGCCAGAGCTCTATGACGTGCTCCTTGCGGACGATCGCCATCTCGCACCAGCGCTCCTCGTCGTAGGTTGCGCGCGCGTATGCCATGGCGAGGTCGTCGTCGGGCGCAACCACGCTGCCCACCTGGTGAAGCGGCTCCGCGCGAGTCTTGCGTGCGAACACTTCGTACTCGACAGCGTCGCCGGTGACTCGCTTGTAGTTGGTCGTCAAACCGCGAGTCCCCAGGACTCGAGTGCGTCGCGACCTGCCTCCGTCATGCGCGCCACCGTCCACGGCGGATCCCACACGATGTTGACGCGAACCTCGCGGACGCCTGCTTCACGCATCAACCGTTCGCGCACATCGTCGAGGATGAACTCGGAGGCGGGGCAGCCCATGGCCGTGAACGTGAGGTCCACTTCGACGAGACCGTCGTGCTCGGCGATGCCGTAGATCACACCGAGGTCGACGAGGTTCACCGGCATCTCCGGGTCTTGGACCTCAGAGAGTGCAGCCCAGAGATGCTCGGTCACGAGCCGTTCCTGTGGTGCGTCTTGCGGAACTTGTGGAACTCCTCCTGGAACATCGCGACCATCTCGACGTTGCGCGGGCCCCGTGCGCGCCAGCGGACGAGCACGGCGTCCCAGGTGGTGGGCTGCTTGAAATCCCAGCGCTTGGCTTCCGCATCGAACTCGCAAGGGAACGGGTAGTCGAGCTCCCAGACGTCCTTGGCATCGCGCACCTCTTTGTGCGCGGGGACCTTGATGCCGATCTGCTCGCAGTACGGAACGACCGTCGAGAGCCACCACTGGCGGAGCTGATCGTTGGTCAATCCCTTGAGGCGGTACTCGAGCTGAGTCGAATGCATCTTCATGGAGTCGGGAAGGCCGAACCACTCGACGCTCAGCGGGAACATCCAGTCGACCGCCCTCTGCAGCTCGTCTTTCGCCGAGCCGCCGGCGGCGCTGATCCGCTTCATCCACGTGCGCCCATTGCGCAGGTGGAAATTCTCTTCGGCCATGACCTTGTTGAGTCCGCGCTTCCAGGGTCCGTAGGAGCATTTGTCGTGAATGTCGCCGAGGAGGCAGAAGCCGGCCTGGTCGTACATGCCATTTGCGACCACCAATTCCGTCCAGCTGTCCAGCGGAACGTCAAACGCGTAGGGGTACCGGAAGCTTTTGGGGTCGCGACTGAAGATCAGCTTTTCCTGGTCTTCGCCCAGGTCTTCAAGGATGTGGTACGCGATGTGGGCGTGAGCGAGCTCGTCCTGGATGATTGCGATGCCGGTCATGAACGCGTTGATCGACGGGGCGCGCTTGGCCGCGAGGTAGTAGGCGGGGGCCGAGATGAGCTCCGTGTCGCCCGAGACGATGAGCGTGTGCTTCAGCTCTCGGAGGTACTCGGGCGTCATCTCGTTGGGGGACTCGATCAGCTCCCCCGACTTGATCATCTGGTCGAACTCAGCCGGAGTTGCCATTCGCCCTCCATTCTCGGACAACCGGGGCGGGTAAAATCGGGGTTCGCTTCAGGGTCGCCGACTCTTGGCCCGCACCGTGGTGGCTATAGCTCAGCATGGCAGAGCACCAGATTGTGGATCTGGCTGTCGCGGGTTCAAATCCCGCTAGCCACCCCAATTTCCACTGATTTCCCGCGGGTGCCAGCACAGGTGCCTTTGAATTGCGCGCAGAACCCGCGGGAGCCGGCACGCGCTGTAAATCGCTCCCAGTAGCGGCCTTTATTCGCCTCTGAACACCGTGACGGTTGCTGCAATTGTTCTGGCGATGGGCCGAGGCTGATGTACCCTTGCTGGTCGCCAGCGCCAGGACCGACTCATATGCCTGAAGGACGGAGCCGCGCCATGACACTCCCAGATCACGACCCTAGTGGGTCTGATAAAGGTCAAGACGCCCTGGCAAAGGCAGGCGAGCGCGACCTGGAAGGCCGCGACCGCGATCTGGCTGCGGACGTGCGTGACCGAGAGGCCGAGCAGCGTGATCGAGAGGCCGAAGCGCGAGATGACGCGGCGGGTGACCTCGACCGAACCGCAGGGGATCGCGCGGCGAGCGAGAGTGAACAGGAGGCAGGCGAAGGTACCCGACCTTCCACGGGGCAAGCTGAGGCTGCGGATAACCGGGCCCAGGCCATCAACGACCGCAAGGTTGCGGCCGAAGATCGCGCCCAGGCCGCAAAGGACCGCGAAGATTCCGGGACCGACGAGTTGAGAGGAGTGCGCCGTCGGGAGGCCGGCCTGGCTGCGCAGGACCGTGACGTCGCGGCCGGGTTGCGCGACCGAGAAGCCGAAGCGCGTGATGACGCGGCGGGCGATCTTGATCGAACCGCAGGGGATCGCGCGACGACCGACCGTCAACATGCGGCAGACGAAGGTGCTCAGGCCGCCTGGGGGCGCGCCGAGGCGGCCGATTACCGCGCCCAGGCGATCAACGACCGCAGGCTTGCAGCTGAAGACCGCGCACAGGCCGCCAAGGATCGCGAAACTTTGGGACTGGCTGCGCGGGCGCGTGACCTCGCCGCCGAGCAGCGTGACCGAGACGCCGAAGCGCGCGACGACGCGGCTGGTGAGTTCGACCGAACGGCGGGGGATCGCGCGGCGAGCAATCGCCGGCGCGCGGCAGACGAAGGCGCGCGAGCCGACTCGGGGCGCGCCGATGCCGCGGATAGCCGCGTACGAGCCATCAACGACCGCAAAGTTGCGGCGGACGATCGCGCACAGGCGGCGAAGGACCGCGAGGATTCCGGGACTGACGAACTGACGGCGGTGCGCCGTCGCGAGGCTGGGCTTGCCGCGCGGGACCGTGACGTCGCGGCCGGGCTGCGTGACAGAGAGGCCGAAGCGCGTGACGACGCGGCCGGCGAGTCCGATCGAACCGCAGGGGATCGCGCGGCGAGCAACCGTCAGCGCGCGGAGGACGCAGGAGCCCGGGCCGCCTCGGAGCGCGCTGATGCCGCGGACAGCCGCGTACGGGCCGTCAACGACCGCAAGGTTGCAGCGGACGATCGCGCACAAGGCAGCCACGACCGCCAGATTGCAGCGGAAGATCGCGCGCAGGCCGCCAAAGACCGTGAAGACTCCGGGACCGACGAGTTGACAGGAGTGAGCCGCCGCGGTGCCGGGTTGGCTGCCATCGTGCGGGAGATCAATCGCGCCGAGCGCGTCAGCGGAGAGCTCGTAGCTGCTTACGTCGACGTAGACGGGCTCAAAGCCACGAACGACGCCAGAGGTCATGCTGCGGGGGACGCGCTGCTCATCGCGGTCGCCGACTCCCTGCGAACCTGCTTGCGCTCCTACGACGTGATCACTCGCGTCGGCGGCGATGAATTCGTATGCGTGCTCCCAGGCATCGCTGTGGAACACGCGCGTCGACGCTTCGGGGCCGTCAGCGCTATGTTGGCCGCGGGTGGCTCCGGCGCCTCCATCACGGTCGGCCTTGCCCGGCTCCAGACAGGCGACTCGGCGGATGATCTGATCCAGCGCGCCGACGATGACGTTTCGAGCGCTCGCAGGCGCCGCTAAGGCATTTGGAGGGCGGTTCTAACGTCGTCCCAATAGCGACCCCAATCCGCTGCCATAGCCTGGGACACGACCAAATGGGCCCCAATGGCGCTATCAATTCCCTGGGATGCGACCATTGGGCCTGAATGGCGGAGGCGCTCTCTGCTAGCTGGTCGCCTTGTTCGCGGCATGACCGAGGCGCCTGAGTATGGTTCGGCTCTCAAACACCACCGCATCACGGCAGCGGCGAGGTCCTTGGCCTATCCAATGTTTCCGGTGACAGCAACTACGTCCGCGTGCAGGTACTCACACCGGTCGGCGTTCTCGATCGCGACCAACAGCTCGGTGTGGTCAGGGAGCTGACCGACATCGTCGCGGCTGCCGCCGGCAATCCGAAGCTGACCGAGCGCACGTGGGTCCTGATCACCGAGTCGCCTGAGGGCGGTTGGGGACTCCAGGGGCACGCCAACACCAGCGCTGACATCGTCGCGGCCGCCCGCCGCGAGCTCGCCGAAAAGTAGCTTCGGACATGGCGCTTTCGAACGGGGTTGCGGAGCGCAGCGATAAGGTCGCAGGCCGCCTTTCGCTCCCGCTCGCCTTCGGAGCGACCAGCGCCATCTTTGTGCTCTTCGCCGCAGCGGCGAGCGCGCCGACGCCGCTGTACGTCGTCTACCAGAAGGAGTGGGGTTTCTCTACCGCGACGCTTACGGTCATCTTCGCCGTCTACGTCTTCGGCCTGATCGGCTCGCTGCTCATTCTCGGCGGTCTTTCCGATCACGTCGGTCGCCGCCCCGTGCTTGCCGCGGCGATTGCCCTGGAAGGCGTCGCCTTCGTCCTGTTTTTCATCGCAGGTAATGTCACCGTCCTTCTGGTCGCTCGCATTGCCCAGGGAATCGCCACGGGCATGGCGTTCTCGACACTCGGAGCAACGCTGGTCGACCTGAACCCGCCCAACTCGCCCGGCCGCGCCGGCCTGGTCAACGGCGTCGCGCCAATCAGCGGACTGGCTCTGGGAGCGGTTGGCTGTGGTGCGCTCATCCAGTTCGCACCCGCCCCGACCCACCTCGTCTTCGCGCTGCTGGTGGCCGGAGCGGTCATCGCGGGCGTGGCGGTCGTCCGCATGCCCGAGACCTCGGCACGACGTCCCGGCGCCATCGCCTCCCTAGCACCCGTACTCGGCATTCCTGCCCGTCTTCGCCCAGACGTTTATGCCCTCGTCCCAATCATCGTGGCCAGCTG
>DASYVJ010000033.1:0-67047 GCA_035937155.1 Candidatus Dormiibacterota bacterium
TCACGCGCAATCCACTGAACGCGCTGGTGCTCAGCTTCGCGCTGGCTTCGATCCTCTACACCTTCCTCGTCCGTGCCGAGGTCAAGGTCAACTACGTGCCGACCTGGAGCCTCGCGCTCGCGGTCGTCCTGGCGCTGATCAACTTCGCGATCCTGCTGCCTTACGTCGGCTACATCTTCGAGGTGATGCGGGCGGAGACGTTGGTCGACAGCATCATGCGGCGGGCCAGGCGAAAGCTGCGCGGCGCGGTCAGCAAGCGTCACTCCCGCAGCAACCGCACTGAGTTGATGACGTCGATTGCGCAGGTGACGGATATCGCGTTCGGCTCGATCCAGCTTGGCGATATGCCGATGGGCGTTCTCACGATCGAGGTTCTCGGCCGCTTCCTGGCTGAGGACTATATGAAGCTAAGGAAGAGCTTTGGGCCCGATTGGTTCCAGATCGGCCACGCTGAGCTGCCTGGCGCTTCCGACCAGATCGTGGCCGAGGTGAACCGGGCCAAGACCTGGTTCGCGTACACGATTATGTCCAGCTTCGTCGACATGGTCGGTCTCACGCCGGTGCACAGAAAGGAGGCGGTGCATGCCATAGCCGTCGCCACTCGAGACATCGGAATCAGCGCCATCGAGGTGGGCGACCCAGAGGTGGCCGAGCTCTGCGTGCGTTTCTTCAACACGTATCTGCGGGCCGCGATCAACCGCTCTGCGCCGACGTTTGCGTCCGGGATCATGAACGAGTACCGTCGGTTCGCCATCGGGGCGCTGGAGTGGCGCCCGGACCTAGCGGTGGAAGCCGCGGCGCATCTCCTAAGGTACGGCCGCCACTTCGACGAAGCTGGTATGCCCGCGACGCTCGGGGCCGCTGCGGAGGACGTCGCGGACCTGGCGATCGAGGCGCGCAACCGCGACCCGCAGGTCTCGCTCCAGCTGGCGCGTCTGCTGGTTCGGAACCTGCTCGACTTGAGCCCGAACGCGCGACCGATTGGGCTCAACGGCATGTTCAAAGGTGTAGCCAAGCTGAGCTTCTGGGCGATGGAATCGGATCAGAAGGACATCGCCCGCGTGCTGGTCGAGGGCATCGCGGCGGCCCCACCTGACTTCGTGGATGCCGCGCTCGACCGGATGGAGTCCATGCAGAACGGGCTCTTCTGGGAGGTGAACGAACGCGTCATCGCGTTTGACTGGGTCGAAAAGCCTCTGCGCGATCAGATCCCCCGCCTGCGGGCGGCGCTGGGTCAAGCCAAAACAACTGGAAACGGCCTGCTTGTCGAGCTGGAGGAAGCTCCAACGGTCGGGGCGCCCCTCGTCGCGCCTGAGCCAGGCCCGATGCCGGCGACCTCCGCCGGGGCGACGGCTAAGGCCGAACCGGCTGATTGATCATCGCTGTCGAGGCCGTCTCGAAGTAGTCGAGCAGGGCTTTGCGCACCGTGGGCGCGAGCTCCAATGATTCGACGGCGGCTGTCATGTGACTCAACCAGGCGTCGCGTTGAACCTGTCCGATGGCGAACGGCTGGTGACGAAGACGCAGGCGCGGATGGCCGCGGCGCTCGCTGTACGTGGCCGGCCCGCCCCAGTACTGAATGAGGAAAAGCTTCAGGCGCTCGGTGGCCTCCGACAGGTCCTCCTCGGGGTAGACCGCGCGCAGGATCGGGTCCTCAGCCACGCGCGCATAGAACCGCTCGACCAACAGCCTGAACGTCTCCTCTCCACCGACAAGCTCGTAGACGCTCCGATTCAGCACTGCATTCCGATGCTACAAACTGAGCGCTGCAAAATGGACCGCGAACGCCAGCGCATGCGTGACCAGTTCCTTGGGAGTGTCGTAATCCTCATCATCCAGTTCCTGCTGGGCATGGCGGTCAACCTCTTCGTTACGATCCCGCGCGACCATCCTGGCGCGAACCCGCCGGAGTACTTCACCGGAGTCGCGCAGAGCGTCACGTGGGCCATCCTTCACGGGCACGTGCTGCTCATCCTCCATGCGAGCCTAGGGCTGATCCTCGTACTCAATTCCGCCGTCCTGTTGGTCGGCGCCATCAGGATGCGGGCCCGCAACCTCATCACCGTGACCGCCTTCGGCGCGTTTGGAGTCCTGGCCGCAGGTTTCAACCGCGGCAGCTACCTGAACTATCACGAGGACTTCAGCTCGATGATCATGGCGAGTCTTTTCGCCGTCGCGGTCGTCGCCTACGGGGTGGGTCTTTACGTGATGGGTCGCCCCGCCTCAGCCTAAGGGATCCCGGCCGCGGCGAGGATCTCAGCCGTCGGCCGGACGATCGCCTGCGCGGCTTTGAGCCCGGTCTTGGCAAGGTACCGTTCGACGATCAGGCGTCCCACCGCGTAGCCGCCCATATGTGGCACGCCAACTGGCCGCCGGCCCATGCGTTCCGCCACGACGTCGCCCAGGACGTACGCGGTCCACTCGGGAAACGAGCTTCCTGTCCCGAAAGCGCCCGTGACCTTGTCAAGCGCGGCATCGAGCACCGAGCCCGTCACGTCCGAGTACCAGGCGCCGGTCGAATCCGGTCCGCACACCTCGACCGTGAACACTTCGGCCAGGCCTTCGTGGATCACCCACTCGGCGAGGTTGAATCCGGTTTCCACGTTCGGGGTCCGCAGGTTGTGGGCGAGCTCATGGACGCCGCATGCGCCTATCCGCGTGAGGTTGTAGTCGGTCGGCCAGGCCACCATCCAGATGCTGCCCGGCGTCGCGCCCATGCCGTAGTAACCCAGCGTGTGCTCCATGAAGATCGGATCGTCGGGGTTGCCGAGCGTCAGCTCCACCTCGACCTTGTCCGGATGCCGGATGCCAGGGAGGACTGATCGCTGGTATTCCCAGGCCCGCGCCAGCTCGCGACGCAGCTGGCCCCAGGCGTCGGCCTTGATTAGCTGGCGCAGGGCTTCGGGGTAGCGGGGATCGTCCACTGCCACGCGAAAACCGTCGCCCTGCTCGTGGATCTGCCTGAGCATCTTCATCGGTTGGTCGTCGAAGGCCGAGATGCCCCGCATCGCGGCCAGGGCGTCCATTCGCGCAGCGGCCGGCAGCGTGAACAGGTGCGTCATGGCGGCCGCATCGTCGCGGACGTCGATCTCGATCTGGTCGTCGGTCGTGAGAATCACTCGGCTGATTTACCCTCGTGCTGCGCCCTGCCATTGTGCGCATCCCGCGGGACGATCACGACATACCTGGCGCAGGACCGGCCGGCTGCAGCTCCTGCCCGGCGGAAAGGCGCTCCATCTCAGATTCACTCGGCAGGAACCAGGCAATCGCGATGGTGACGATGACGAGCACGACATGCGTCATGAGTGACCGCTGCAGGCCGATCGCGTCGGCGATCGCTCCGTTGATCGGGATGCCGATCGCGCCGGTGACAAACCCGAGTCCCATGACAAGGCCCGAAGCCAGACCTGCGCGGTCAGCCATCAGCTGCTGCGCCATCAGCAGCATGAGAGGCGCTGTGGACGCGGCCAGGAATCCGATGAGGATCGCGCTTGCGAACGCCCACGGGCCGGGAAACATCGTGAAAAGCAAGATGGCGGGCACGCTGAGGACCAGCGTCGCGAGAATCACGCTGCGCCGTCCGTGGCGGTCCGCGAGGGTGCCGCAACCGACCGTGCCAACGGCGCTCGCCAGCACGAGCGTGGTGGCAAGAGGGCCGTAGAACCCCGGACCGTATCCGAGCTGCTCGTACCAGGTGGGCGTGAATGCCTGGAACACGTTCACGGTCCAGCTTCGAGACATCATCACGCCGATCACCACTGCAATCGCGAAGAGCGGCACGCGACTGGCGACGCCCGCACTGCGGCGGGGCCCGGCGACCACTGCAGTCCCTCGCATGCGCCACAACAGGTAGCCGCCGGTGACAAGGCCGGGGATGACGAGCAGGCCTGTGCCGTGGAGGCCGAAGGCCCCGAACAGGAGGATGCCGATCAGCGGTCCCACCGCGACGCCGACCGTTCCGGCCGTCACATAGATGGACATGCCGAAGCTGCGCCGCCACTTGGGCAGCAGCGCGCGGACGTCAAGGGCGCCCATCGGGTGGAAGGCTCCGGACCCAAGCCCGGAAGCGAATGCCAGGGCGATGAGGAGCGGGAAGCTGGTGACGAAGCCGATCAGGGCGAAGGTGAGCGCGGTCCAGCCAAGCGCCAGCCCGGTGAAGCGAGTGCCGAAGCGGTCGGCCAGGACGCCGAACAGCGGCTGAGACACGGCCGCCATCCCGCTGTAGGCGAGGCTGACCAGTCCCACGGTGGCCAGACTGAGCTTGAACCGCCCGATCAAGACCGGAAAGAGGACCGGGATAACTCCCGCGTACGTGTCGACCGTGAGGTGGCCGAGCATCAAGGTCAGCAGCTTGCCGTTGCGAAGAAAATCCCTCATAAGAGGGGTAAGACTAGTGGCCTAGGTGCCGCCGACCTCTCTGTGCTGCCGGTCGGACAGAGCCAGCGCCCGGTCAGCGGCACTGGCTCCGTCAGCGGCGGTGACCGTCGTAAAACTGAGCCCAAACCCAGGACGGTGGTAGACGACGCGCCAGGGGTGCAGCTGGCGGCCATCCTTGCCCTGAATCCTCACAGCCCCGTCGTAGACGGTCATTGCGGTCGAGGCTACCGACCGTAGCCGGGTACGGCCATCCTGAAAATTGATGAGTGCGTCTCATGGAAATCCAGCGCTGGGCTTATCATCGCCCGCGGTGGGCGAGCTCCTCTACTTGAGCCGCGCGGATGTCGAGCGCCTGCTTGACGTCGACTCGCTGCTCGGCGCGCTGGGCACGGCGCTCGTCGTTTTCTCATCAGGGATCGCTTCCGTCCCGCCGCGCGCCGGCGCGCGCGTCGGGGACCGCGGGATCCTTGGGGCCATGCCCGGCTATGTGCCTGGGATCGCGCTCGAAGTGAAGCTGGTCTCAGTCTTTCCGGCCAACCATCACCACGGCCTGCCGTCACACCAGGGTTTGATCATGGTTTTCGACGAGGACACCGGGGGCCCGTTGGCGGTGATGGACGCCACGTACATCACGGCGATCAGGACGGGTGGTACGGCGGCCGTGGCGGCGGGACTTCTCGCCCGCGACGATGCCTCGGTATTGGCAATCCTGGGCGCCGGCGTGCAGGGTGGCTCGCATCTCGCGACCTTTCCGCGCGTCCGCGACTTCAAGGAGATACGGGTGGCTTCGCGCGACTCCGCCACCGCCCGGGCGCTGGTGGCGCGTCATCCACGAGCTGTGTTCGCCGAGTCGTTCGAAGCTGCGGTTCGCGGGGCCGACGTCGTCGCGTGCTGCACGGACGCGCGAGAGCCCATCTTGCGCCGTGAGTGGCTGAAGCCAGGCGCCCATGTCAGCTCGGTCGGCGGGACGTGGGGACCCGAGCTCGATGCCGCGACGATTGCCGCCGGGCGGGTGTTCGTCGAGTGGCGCGGCGCGGCGACAAATCCGCCGCCGGCGGGCGCGGTCGAGCTGCAGGGGTTGGACGCGGGAAGTCTCACCGAGGTTGGTGAGGTGCTTGCGGGCACCAGGCCCGGCAGGCAGTCGCGCGACGAGATCACGATCTACAAATCAACCGGCCACGCGGTTGAAGATGCCGCCGCGGCGCGCTTGGTCTACGACAGAGCGAAAGCCGAAGGCGCCGGAGTCTCTCTCAGTCTCTAAATCTCGATCAGTCGAGAAGGGACAGCGTTGACGATCCGCGTTCCGTCGAGCTGCAGCTCAGGCTGAGTCCGGCCGTAAGGGTGAACGTGCCCATGGACCAGCAGGAGCGGATGGAATTCTTTGATGAGTCGGTTGAAGGCCTTGAACCCCTCATGGGCCGAGTCCTTCGCCTCGGTGACGCCGAACGGCGGCGCATGCGTGACCAGAATGTCGAGCTTGCGGCCGTTGCGAACGCGCTTGAGACGAATCCACAGCTCCAGGCTGATCGCGCGCCGCTGCACCTGGGCTTGTGAGTACTGGTTGGGACCATCCTTATAGCGAAGGCTGCCGCCGAGACCCGCGATGCGCAGGCCGTTCACCTCGAGCACGCGACCGTCCACGTTGTCGCACCCCGGCGGCCCAGGGACCGGAACCTCGGGCTGCAGAGCGGCCCAGGTCGAATCCGCCGGCTTCACGTTCGGGTCGTGGTTGCCCGGCACGTATAGCAGGGGAACGTCGGTCCGGCTGACCAGGTATTCGAGGTAATCGAACGGGAGGTCTCCGCACGACACGACGAGGTCCGGCGCCAGCGTTGCGAGCTTGTCCCCGTAAAGCGCTTCGTCAACTTCGTCGGCGACGGCGAGGATTCTCAGGCGAGAACCTCGTTGCGGGCGAGCAGGCGCTCGAACTCGGCGGCCCGCAACTCGTCGAAACCTTCCGTTAGCCCAGCTTTCAAGATGCGTGCGATCTCAGATGCGGAGTGCAGCCTCGGCAGGTAAACGAAATCGGCGCCGGCCTCATAAAAGCTCAGCGCTTGCGGTATGTGGTCGGTGGTGACCATGACCTTGGCCTGGGGGCAGGTCGCGCGTATGTTGCGCAGCAGCCTCAGGTTGTCCGTGCCACGAAGGATGTCGTCTGTGATGCTCGAGACGACGAGCTTCGCGTCCTGGATGCCGATATGCCGCAGGGTGTCGGGGTGCGCAATGTCGCCGTAGATCGAGCTGATCCCACGCTGTCGCAGCTCGCGCATGACTTTCGGGTTGAAGTCGACGACCAGGATCGTGCTCAGAAACTCTTTGACCTGCAGTGGATCACCGTCGTGTTCGAACTCATGAAGGATCGAGCTGGCGTCTCGGAAGAAGCCCAGGAACACAAACGTCTCGGGGCGCGTCTCTGAGCGCTCCTGCGCGGTCTCCGGAGCGTCAAGGTCTTTGACCCTAAGCAGCCGCAACAAACCGCTGAGGACGCGCTGCACCCGATGGCTGGCGTTGATCATGTAGGTCGAGACGACAGAGGTCAGCGCGAACGTGATGATCACGACCGTCAGCACATCGGGCTTGATCTGGCTGCGGGCCAGCCCGAGTGAGGCGATGACGATCGAGAACTCGCTGACCTGGGCAAGGTTGATCGCAGGCAGCAAGCTCGTTCTGTGACCAAGGCGGAGGGCGTAAAGGATCGGGACGACGCAGAGGCGGCTCACCATCACAAACGCCGACGCGGCCAGCGCGATGACCACGACGTTAAGGCTGGGCACTGAGATCTGCATCCCGAGCGCGACGAAGAACAGGGTCACGAAGAAGTCCCTGATGCTCACGGCCTTGGCCATCACGTCGAGGTTGTAAGGAAACGTAGACAGGCTGATGCCAGCGATCAACGCGCCCATCTCTCGAGACAGCCCGATGACGCTCGCCGCCCCGGCGAGGAAGAAGCACCAGGCAAGGGCGCTGACGAGCACGAGCTCCGGGGCTTTCGCCACGGCACGGAACAGGTACGGAAGGAGGTACTTCGAAAGCGCGAGGCTGCCGACCACGAGCAGTGCTCCCTTCCAGAGAGAGAAGGCCAGGGGCAGCAGGTCGGGCCTCTCGATGTTCGGCTGCACCGCGATCATGGCGACCGCCCACAGGTCCTGAATCACCAGCACGCCAAGGGTTATCCGGCCGGGGAGAGTATCGAGCTCGAACTTGTCGTAGAGCAGCTTGACCACGACCAGCGTGCTCGAAAGGCTCATGCACGCGGCCAGGTAGAGGAGCGCGTAGTTGTGCGGGGCGTCGCGGACGCCGAGGAGGTAGAAGAAGCCGAGCCCGAGCGCGATGCAGATCGGCACCTGGAGCGCTCCCGTGAGAAGGACCGCAGGTCCTGCCGAGGCGAGCTTCTTGATATCGATCTCGAGCCCGATGATGAAGAGCAGAAGGATCAGCCCGATCTCCGCGACACCGGCGATGCTCGTCTGGTCGGTCACGAACTTGAGGCCGTTCGGCCCGATGATGACGCCGGTCACGAGATAGGCGAGGATCAACGGCTGGCGCAGGCGCCAGCCGACCAGCGCGAGAAGGGCAGCCGCGCCTACGCAGATCCCGATGCTGTACAGAAGGTCGTCTGTGGGCGCGGTCATTGGCTCGCCGGCCCGGCGTCAAGGTGGTCCCACCGGCCCTCGAACATCGACGCCTCGGCAGGGTCGCCGAGAATGAGGAATTGCCGATGATGCAGGCCTTCGATGAGGGTCGCGGCCAGCTGATCGAGCTGCAGCGAGGAATCTTGAGCCTTGTCCGGCCCGCTGAACAGCCGGCCCACGCCACGCGACCTCGTGTTTTGCCCGATGCGCGGCCCCTTTGCGCCGGGGCAGAAGATCGAGACGATGACCCCGGTGCCCCGCAGCTGCTGTGCCAGGCCTTTCGTGAAGAAGGCCAACGCCGCGTGGCTGGTGTCGTATGGCATGGAGAGCGGGTCGATCGGCTGCAGCCCGCCGAACGACACCACGTTGACGATATGTCCCGACCCTCGTGCTGTCATGTGCGGCACGAATGCCGTCGAGGTGCGCACAGCGCCAACCAGGTTCGTCTCCAGCATCCAGGCCCAGTCTTCGCCTGAGATTTTTTCCAGCTTGCCCTGGAGCAGCACCCCCGCGGCGTTGACGACGGCGTCGACTCGTCCCATCGCCTTCACCGAGTCGCGTACCAGCGAGCGGACCGAAGCGTCGCTTCTCACGTCGGTGGAAAGTGCGAGCGCAGCCTCGGACGTGCCGAGCCGCAACACCTCTTCCACGGTTCGGTCCATGCGAGGCCCGTCAAAGTCCGCGACCACGATGTTGGCGCCCTGGCGGGCCAGCGCCTTCGCGACTGCGCGGCCCAGCCCACTGCCTCCGCCGACGATGACGGCCACGCGCTGGGAAAGGCTGCCGTGGGAACGCGGACCGGCGTCGAGAGGGGTGGACACCGGCCGCATTCTATTCATCGGCGCGTCGGTATCCGCAGGACTACCCTCGCTTGAAGCGGTGGGCGGGGGATTTGTCGTCGATGGCGCTGTCAGCTTATATAGAAGGATGGGGCAAGTCTCGCGGGCGGCAAAAGCCGGGCTTGTGCTGTTGCTCGCCGGCGGCTGCGCCATCGGCGCACCCTCGACCTTCACCCTGAACAGCGCATCGGTTGACTCGGTCTATACGTGCCCGCTGGGGGCAGCCGATGCGCCCTACAAGCTTCAGGCCACCATCGACGTGCGCAACGGCACCTCGTCCACCGTGACCATCAAATCAGTGGCAGCCGTGATGACGTTGGCGGACGTCAAGGGCAAATGGCTCGAGCCTGTCGGTGATAAGTACCAGGCCGGCGACGTCACCTTCACTCCCGCCACGGTCGGCGCGGGCAATACGACGTCGCTCAAAGTCACCATTCCGAGCACATGCACCAATGGCAAAACCCCTAGCGCCACCGCCGCTTATGGCGAGTACAAGGTCGCACTGACCGTCGCAACGTCTGCCGGCACTCAGACCATCTCGACCAGGAACCGGCACCGGATCGTCGCCGCCTCGGGTTCGCGCACCTAGCGTCAAGCGGATCGGGTCTGTCCAGCCGCGCGTCACGGCAACCTCACAGATCTTTCACACAGGGCGCTGAGGTGACGCCGTCAGCGTTCGTTTCGACGCTCAGGCGAGCGATTACCAACGAAGGAGGAAAGCAATGAACGGCATTCGAAAGACGGTGGCAGCGGCCGCGATAGCGGGATCGATGCTCATCGGAGGTGTGGTAGGAGCTGTGATGTACGGCGCGACGACGATCGCCGCCTCAGCCGCCACCACGGCGGCCAGCCCCAGCCCCACTACGCCGAGCGCAGCGAGCGGCACGTTCGTCTCCAATGAGACAGCGGCTCATGAGGCCACCGAAAGCGCGGCCCGTGAAGCGCAAGAGAACGCTGGGCAAGTCCCGACTGTTCCCTAGGGTCCCCGTCCGTCACACACACATCCCCCTTACGGAGGGCCGGTGAAACGCCGGCCCTCCATTCAATGAAATGAGATGAGATGAGAAGAAACCTGATCGTTGGCGCAGCGACCGGTGTCGCCGTCATCGCTTTGATCGGCGCGAGCGCATACGCCTACTTCTTCTCGGGCCTGCGAACATCCCCGTCGAGCCTTGCGCTGAGCGCAACCCCGACCGCGACATCAAGTCCCGCGGGCGCCTCGACCGGCCTCGCGGGGACGTGGAAGGTGACCACCGGATCACTCGCCGGCTATCGCGTGCAGGAGCTGTTCGCCGGCGCGACCTCGAAGCACCTGGCAGTGGCACGCACCTCAAATGTCAGCGGCAACCTGACAGTGAGCGGTGCCTCAGCCGGCTATCAAGTGAGTGGAATCACACTGAGCGCGGACCTGTCCAGTCTGCACAGCGTCGACCAGGTTGTTGGACGCAACGTGACTCAACGCGACGGCATCGTCTCGCGTCAACTGAGTGTCCAGCAATTTCCCAACGCGACATTCACTGCCGCTTCGACCTCGATTCCTGGGCCCATTGCAGGCTCGCCCGTGGACGTGACCGCTGCGGGCAAGCTGACCATCCGCGGCGTGACACGCGACGTCACCGCTACAGCGAAGGCCCAGGTCCTCGGGGACCGGATCGAGATCGCGGGCACCATGACCATCAACATGACGGACTACGGCGTCACGCCGCCTCAGGTGCCGTTCACGGCGGTGGACTCGACGGTGACGATCGAATTCGATGTGTTTCTCACCAAGACCTGACGATCAGGGAAGTAGCTGGCGGGCGACGAAGAACATGTTGGCGGGGCGCTCCGCCAGGCGGCGCAGATACCATGCATACCAGGCGTCGCCGTAAGCGATCAGGTCCTTGACCACGTAGCCTTCCTCCGCCAGCCGAACCTGCTGGTCGAAACGGATTCCGTAAAGCATTGCAACCTCAAGCTGGGCGCGCTCCACACCCAGGGCCTTTGCGAAGCGTGTGATCCGGGCGACCAGGTCGACATCGTGTGTTGCCATCACCAGCCGCAGCTCCCCTCGCTTTATGGCCGGCAACATGAGCGAGCACAACGCGAGGTAATTCGAGTCGACGTCCCGCTTCGCCTGATAGGCGCGGTCAGGCGGCTCTGCGTAGGCGCCTTTGACGAGCCTGATCGCCGGTTTCAGAGGCAGAAGCTTGACCACGTCATCGACGGTGCGATGGAGATACGCCTGAAGCGCAACGCCGGTACGCGGATGATCAGCACGCAGCCGCCTGTACAGGGCGAGGGTTGGCTCCGTGTACGCGGTTCCCTCCATATCGATCCACAGGAAGCTCTTCGCCTTCTCGGCTGCTTGGGCCAGTCGCAGCAGGTTCGCGTACGCCGCCTCCGCATCGAGGTCGAGTCCCAGCTGGGTCGGCTTGACAGATACCTCCGCGTTCAACCCGGCCGCGACCGCTTTCGCAAAGACAGACTCGTAGTGCTCGACGACCTCGCGCGCTTCTGAGAGGTCCGCGACGTTTTCGCCGAGCCGCGTAAAAAGCGCTCCGATGCCCTTTGCCTTGAAGTCGACTGCAGCTTTCAGCGCGTCTTCGAATTCCTCGCCGGGCAAGAAGCGGCGGACCGCGCGGCGCGCGAACTTCCAGCGTGGCACATGGGCCGAGAGCCAAGGATTCTGCGCGCACCACAGAAGGAGGCTTCTCATTCGCCATCCGAAACGTTAAGCCGTGATCGCTACTGGACGCCTAGTCCACCGCTAGGTCAGGCGGGCGGCTCGCAGCATTAGATACCGCTGCTCCGGAAGGCTCGCGGTCATCCTCGCCGCTCGCCGGTACGACTCCCGGGCCGCGGCGGGCTCCCCCGCAAGCTCGAGCAGGTGACCACGCACAGCCTCGAGGCGGTGCGTGTGAGCCATGCGGTCATCCGTGTCGAGGGTTCCCAGCAGGGCGAGGCCGGCGCGCGGCCCGTGGACTCTTGCCACGGCAACGGCGCGGTTGAGCGTGACAACAGGTCCTGGCGATACTCGTTCGAGCACTTCGTAGAGCGCAAGGATTTGCGGCCAGTCGGTCTCGGTGGCGCTCGCTGCTTCGTCGTGCACGGCGGCGATCGCCGCCTGCAGCTGGTACGGACCAATTGGCACCGTTCCGAGCGTGCGCGTGAGCAGCGCCACGCCTTCTTCGATCTGGGCCGTGTTCCAGAGCTCCCGTCGCTGTTCGTCCAGCGGAACGATCGAGCCGTCATCAGTCGTGCGGGCGGCACGCCTGGCATCCGTGAGCAACATGAGGGCGAGCAGTCCTGCAGCCTCACCTTCCGCGGGCATGAGCGCGTGAAGCATCCGCGCCAGCCGGATAGCCTCGGCGGTGAGGTCGGTGCGATGGACCGCCGTGCCGGAAGTCGTCGTGTAGCCCTCGTTGAAAACGAGATAGAGCGCGTGGAGCACAACGCGCAGGCGATCTGACCGCTCCGGCTCGGGCGGCAGGTCGAATCGCACGCCTGTGCTTCTGATGCGCTCCTTGGCCCGGCTTATGCGCTGGGCTATCGTGGCTTCTGGCACGAGGAATGCGTGCGCGACCTCCGCGGTCGTGAGCCCGCCGATCGCCCGGAGGGTCAGAGCCAGCTGTGAGGGAACTGACAGCGACGGATGGCAGCACATGAAGAGAAGCGCGAGCGTGTCGTCGTGGTCCGCAGTCTTACCGCGGTCTGAAAGATCGAGCACAGCGGCCGTCTCCTCTCGTCGGCGCCTCGCGCTTTCACTGCGCCACTCGTCGACCAGGCGCCGGGACGCGACGGTCACCAGCCACGACCGCGGGTTTTCGGGCACACCCTTTTTGGCCCATTGCAGCGACGCGGCTAGAAGCGCCTCCTGCACAGCATCCTCACACGCGTCGAGCTGCTCGTGTCGCCGCATGAGGGTGCCGAGGACCTGCGGCGCCAGCTCGCGCAGCAGATCCTCTATTCGGGGCTTTGGCTCCGTCCTCAAAACTCCGGCGGTGCGTCCATGACCTGGCGCACCTCGATCGGCACTTTCACGAAGTCGACGATGCGTGAGGCGATCTCGATCGCGCGTCCCTCGCTTTCGACGTCCACGATCCAGTAGCCGACAAGCGACTCCTTGGCTTCGGCGAACGGCCCGTCGGTCGCGACAGAAATGCCGTTCTCGAAGCGAACGGTCTTGGCCTGGCTTCCGTCAGCCAGCCCCTCGGCGCTGACGAGCTCGCCGGACTTCCTGAGATCGTCGTCCAGCTTGTGCATGAACTGGATCATCTCGACCATCCACTCCTTGCCCATGGCCTCCAGTCCGGCCTCGGCGGACCCGAACGTCATGATCATGTACTTCATATCGTCACTCCCTTTTCAGCACCCTTAGAGGCGCACTCACAACTCTGTCGGAGCTGGGGCGTCTTTTTCGACATCCAGTTGCTCGACATGCGGTTGACAAACCGTAGAGGGCATCATCGCGCCGCTCTTCATCGTGCTGATAGTTCTTTTGACCTGGTTTAGATCCGCAGCCAGCCGGAGGGAACAGTCGTTCGCCTACACAAGCGCCGCCACCCGGCAAACCACCTACACCTGGTACGGGACTTACCAGGACAGCCTCCGAGATCAACTAGACCTCGCCGCCCTGGGACCGTCTACCCTTGCGGGACTGTGGCCATCCGCAGCGAGCTCGCCGGGTTCAGCAGCGCCCAGGCAAGGCACGCCCTGGAGGGCCTGCCGCGGTGTGACTACGAGGTCGTGGTCAAGGCCCTGCGCTACCGGCGGTTCCCACACCTGGCAGCCCTGTGCGAGTTCGAAGAGCGCCGCATCCTGCTGCAGATCCCGATCCCATTCCATACCTTCAAGGAGCCGGTCGTCTTCGCCGCCAGCCGCAAGCGCGGCCAGGGCATGCGCTTTGCGTGGGCCTCGGAGACGGTTCACTTCCGCGGGCGCCGCGACGTGCTTCGGTTCCTCTACTGCCATGAGTGGATGCACTGGTACCTGCACGAGGTCCTCGGCAAGGGTTCGTCCGCCGAGACGGCGTGTGACCGCTTCGCCTTGAGGAACTTCAGGCGCCGGGTGGTGACGACCGACGACGCCGACGAAGCGCTCATCCGGCGAAGGCGGCTGCTCGTCGCGCGAGGCTAGCCGCTCTTCCTCTCTTAGAGAAACGCCTCGCGCGGCTTTCGCAGCAGCACCAAGACCGCGAGCGGCAAGAGGACGTTCGTCAGCAACGAGACCGGCCCGTGGTTGGCGCCGATCGGCAGCAGCAGCAGCAGTAGCGAACCGACCAGACACGTGATCTCCAGTGCAATGACCCAACGTCGCGCGCGGCGGCGACGCCACAGGATTCCGATCGCCAGCAGGCAGGTGGCGAGCGCCAGCAGGAGCGAAGCCATGCCCAGACCGAGCATGAACACCTCCCCTGCGATTGCAAACGGTAGCGCGGACAGGCCCGCCATCGTCCAGAGCACCGCCTGGATCACGAGGAGGACGAAAGCCGCCTCGGGCCGGCTCGACACGCTGGTCAAGGGTTCTTTATGCGCGATCAATTTTCTTCACCACCGAGTCGTCTATGTCGACGGCGAACGGCCCGCTCGGGTTGTTCACGATCCAGACGTGGAGCATCGGCGAAGCGCTGATGTCTATGGCTCCCAGAGGACACGTGGCAAACGGGGTCATGAAGCTGAACTCGAAGCCAAAGGGCGTGAAGCAGATGTTTTCGTGCTGGTGCCACGCGGTCAGCGGGCCGCCGGGGTCGGGACCGAACTGGCCGATGTGCTGCATCTGGAACATCGCCCCCAACAGCACGGGACCGTGCTTCGAGTTGGCGTAGACAAGCCCTTGGGGACGCTGGGGATCCATGACGTATCCGGCGTCGACGTTGGCCTGGTTCATCCAGTGGGTCGATGGCATGTTGGTTGGGCCGCCAGGCCGGTAGCCCGCGGCCCACGCTTTGTGCCAGTCCTGGTACGGCAGGATCGCGGCCTTCGTGTCGGCATAGAGCTGAGCGGCCGCAGCAGTCTGCGCCGGGGTCGCGACATCGTTGGTCGCCTGCAGGAGAGCGCCCGCATGCGCGTGCTGCGCGTCCGGCCGGGCGAGAGCCACTATCCAGACCGTCGAAGTCGTGACCAGGGTCAAGACGGGCAGCGCTACGGCGAATGAAACCCATCGCAGGGTGCGCCGAGGTCGTCCTGGCTCGCTGCGCGCCGGCACCAGCACCAGGCCGAGGGCCGTCAGCTCCAGCAGCTTGGTGACCAGCGCGACCTGATCTGGCAAATCGAAGCCCAGCGCGATGTACACGAGATAGCCGAGCAGCGTCGCCACCAACAGCGACGCTGACGCCAGCCGCCACCAGCGCCACGTGAAGGCGAAGGACAGCGCGATGTAGCCGGTCCCGTTCATCAAGAAAAGCAGCGCGGTCAGCGGCTCAGCGCGGTGAGTGCTGATGAGCCCGAGGTGAATGGCGCCCGAGACGGCCAACAGAACTGAGGCGGCGAGCACCGTCCCCGGCACGAGGCGACGGGCAGGACGGAGACTGATCGCGATCAGCGCGAAGGGCAGCGCAAGTAGGCCGGCGTAGAGACCGATCGCGTGGTCCGGAGCGATGTCGAACATGTGATGAGCATCGCGACCGAAACTAAGAGCGACGTAAGAGAGATCAGTCCTTGTCGCCGCCCGCGCGCAGCGGCAAGTCCACGTACATCGCAGCTCCGCCGCCCGATGCCTCGCCGGCGAGTATCCAACCCCCGTGTTGCTCGACGATCCATCGCGCGATCGACAACCCGAGCCCTGCGCCACTGCCGGTGCGAGCGCGGTCGGAGCGGTAAAAGCGCTCGAAGACGTGCTCGCGGTCCGCAGGTGGGATCCCCGGCCCGTCGTCAGCGACCGTCAGGCGAGCCCAGGCCCCCTCGCGCGCCAGTGTCACCGAGACCTGCGCTCGGGAGTGGCGCGTCGCATTGTCGAGCAGGATCCAGATCAGCTGCCGCACCGCATCCTCGTCGCCGGCGATCGTTGCGCCGGCTGCCGAGCACTCCAGCTCGCGACCGACGTGAACGGTCCGGGCCTGGCGGCAGACCTCGGTGACCAGGGGGGCCAGCTCAACGGGAGCGAGCTCGAGCTTCAGGCCCGAGTCCGCCCTGGCCAGGGTCAGCATCCGATCCACCAGTCGCGTCATTCGCGCGGTCTCGGCGGCGATGTCCACCGCAGCGGCCCGCTGCACCTCATCGGAGACCGCGGGTCCCCGCGCTAGCAGGCCTGCGTTCCCCTGGATCGTGGTCAGCGGAGTGCGCAGCTCGTGCGAGGCGTCAGCCACGAACCGGCGCTGCGACTCGAACGCTTCTTGCAGCTGCTCGAGCATCTGGTTGAAGCTCAGGGAAAGCAGGGCGACTTCGTCCCGGCTCCGGCGCTGTGGGAGCCGCCGGCCGAAGTCTCGCGTGCGGCCGATGTCGTCGGCGGAACCGGCGACGTCCTTCAGCGGCTTGAGGGCGCGGCCGGCGACAAGCCACGACGCGGCGAGCGCCGCGATGAGCGTTGGAACGCCGGAGATGATCAGAAAGCCGAGGACGCCCGACAGGTTCGACTGAACGATATGGGTCGACTGTCCGGCAACGACGAAACCGCCGGTGAAAGGAAGCGCGAACAGACGAAAGCCGCCCTCCGTGTCGAATGCGCCGCCGGCGCGCTGTGCAGCTTGCTGGCGCAGCGTTGATGCGATGACGGGCGCTGCGCCGTTGAGCTCACCGGTGGAGTCGATGACGGACCAGTTCGGGTCGAGCACCTCGACAAAGATCTCGGTGCTGGTGCGGAGGTCCACAGGCGCGACTGGCGCTCGAGGCGCCAGGTCTGATGCGCGGTTCAGAGCCCCCACCGCTTCGCGGGCGCGACCGCGCACCGCCTCGTCCTGGTTTGTCGTCGCACCGCGTGCGAGCAGTGCGTAGAGGGCGCCGCCGAAAAGGACGAGCGTCACCGCGACGACCGCAGCGCCGAACAGCGCAAGACGCAGTCTTAAGGACACTATTCCCGGAGGGCGTAGCCCGAACCGCGCACGGTGTGCACAAGGCGCGGCTCTCCCCCCTCCTCGAGCTTTTGTCTCAAGTAACCGACGTACACCGCCACGACGTTGTCGCCTTCCGGCTCACCCTTCCAGACCGCATCCAGCAGCTGCTCGCGTGTCAGGACCTGGCGCGGATGCCGCATGAAGTGCTCCAGGAGGTCGAACTCAGTCGCCGTCAGAGTCATGGATCGCGGGCCGCGCCAGGCACCTCGGCTCGGCGGCTCCAACAGCAAGTCGGCGAAGCGAAGGTGGTCTTGGGGGCCGGCCCGCCGCAGCAGGGCGCGGACACGCGCCAGGAGCTCTTCGTACGCGAAGGGCTTGACGAGGTAGTCATCGGCTCCGGCGTCCAGGCCGCGGACACGTTCATCCGTGCCCCCGAGCGCGGTCAGCATAAGGATGGGCACCTGTGCGGTGGCACGCAGCCGCCGGCAGACTCCGACACCGTCAAGGCTGGGCAGCATGATGTCGAGCACGACCAGGTCGAAGGGCCGCTCCCGAGCGCGCCGCAAAGCTTCGAGGCCATCTCCCACCAGCTCGACATGGTGGCCTTCCGCCGACAGGACCCGCTCCAGGGTCGTGGCCAGGCGCGTGTCGTCTTCGACGACGAGGATCCGAGAGGCCTTCATTGGAGCGATATATAAGCGTTTGGTATGAGTTCGATAAGAAAGGCCGGTACCGAGACGGTCGAAATCGGCGGCCTCCTACCCTACCCTGGCGCCGCCGCAGGCACTTATCCGGCGTAATCGAGGTCGATCAGCGTCACTCGTTTGGTGGTGAATAGTCGCCCGCTGGCCGACGAGACGTATGTCCCTGACGTCGGTGCGACATCCGAGTAATCGCCGCCGACCGCGATCGTCACGTAACCCAGCCCGCCCCGGCTCGCGTGCGTCGGGTCGAAAGTGGAAGCGATCGCGTCGCCGGTGCCGTCCTTGGTCGGCACCACGACCTCCACCCAAGCATGCGACCCGCCCTGGCCGAGCAGGTGACCCGACACATAGCGTGAAGGGAGGCCGCACGCTCGGCATGCCGCGAGCATCACGTGCGCGTAGTCCTGGCAGACGCCTGACCCAATCTCCAGCGCCTCGGCCGCTGTGGTCCGCACTCCGGTCAAGCGGTGCTGGTAGGTCATCGATTGGTACACCCAGTCGTTGATGCTGTCGGCCAGCGGCAGGCCCCACTCGGCGGAATCGGCCAGCCTCTCGGCCGCCTGCCGAATTCGATCGTCGGCGCCTGTCAACCGCGAGGGTTCCAGGAGGTAACCGTCCGCGAGCCAACCATCCAAAAGCCGGTTGGGCTCAGCAGCACGGCGCTCAACAGCCACTTCGGCGACGAACTCGATCCCATCTGACAGTCGCGGGGCGAAGACGTCGACAATGACGTTGCCGAAGCGGTCCTCGCGATTCTCGAAGCGGACGCCGTCGGCGTCGACCGAGAGTTGGTGGCGGAGCCGCCGCTGGTCGCCAAACCGCTCTGGGGGGATGACCACGAGTCGATGATTCAAGTCGCGGATCGGCTCTGGGTACTCGTAGCGGAAGCTCTGCCTGAGCAGATAGGAAACGCGGCGGGCCGAGGCCCAATCGACGGGAGACGGTTCGATCGCCATCAGGACTCTTTCACCTCGTCGGCCCAAACGGTCATCGACCTGAACGCCGCCTGGCCGAACGTGGTGATCATCGCCACGTCGAGAGCATCGCGACCACGCCCGATGAGCACACGCCCGGCGCGGCGTGCGTTGTTGCGCGGGTCGAAGGTCCACCACCGATCCCCCACGTAGCACTCCATCCAGGCTGCGAAATCCATGGGGTTGGGGTCGACTGGGACGTAAAGGTCGGGCAGGTAGCCGAACACGTAGCGCGTCGGGATGTTCATGGCGCGACAGAAGGTTACCGCGACGTGAGTGAGGTCCCGGCACACGCCGATACGGTCCCTGAGTACGTCGGCGGCGGTGGTCATCGGATTGCTCGTGCCGTACTTGAACTTGATGTTGTCGTGCACCCAGTCGCAGATCGCCTGCACCCGCGCGCTGCCGGGCGGCGTCTGGCCGAACAGCTCCCAGGCCATCCCCATCAGCTCGTCCGAAAGGCAGTAGCGGCTGGGCAGTGTGAAGTGCAGCAGCTCGCCGGGCAACTGCTCCACGGGAAGGTCGATCACCGCGGTGGGGTCAGGGTCTACGTCAGCGGGGACGGCACAGATCGCGTCGTAGCGCAAGACAACGGGTCCGGGCGGCATCACGAAGCGCTTCACGGGGTTGCCGTAGATGTCGCTGTACTCGTCGACGGGCAGGGGAGGCGTAGTCGACCAGCTCTCGCTCACCATCTGATGGCTCGAGTCAGATCGAGGGCGAACCTGGACCGTCACCGGAGTCGGTGCGCTCACGTCGTAGCTGAACTCGCAGCCGACGCGCAAGTTGATTGGCTTCCCAGTAGTCGGAATGGCTGCACTATAACGGTGGCCCCCTTGAAATCACTTGATGCCGGCTACCAGCTAAACGGCTTTTACGACGAAATGCTTGCGGCCTCGGGCAAGCCAAGACCTGCCTACCGCCGAATCTACGACCTGCTACACCGGCTCGGTCCGCAGGAGCTGGCGCGCCGCCACGACTTGGCCATGGAGATGTTTCGCAACCACGGGATCACTTTTGCGGTGTACCCGGACGCGCAGGGGACGGAGAAGGTCTTTCCGTTCGACATCATCCCGCGGGTCATCTCGGCGCAGACGTGGAAGCGCCTCGAGGCCGGGCTCAAGCAGCGCCTGGCGGCCCTCAACCTGTTCCTCAACGACGTGTATGGGCGCAAGCTGATCCTTCAGCAGGGCGTGGTCCCGCCTGAGATCGTGCTGACGAGCCCGCAGTACCTCCGTGAGGTCGAGGGCCTCCCAGTGCCGCACGGAATCCACTGCCACATCGCGGGGATCGACCTGGTGCGGGACCATAAGGGCGATTTTTTCGTCCTCGAGGACAACCTGCGGACGCCGTCAGGCGTCTCGTACGTGCTCGCCAACCGCCACGTCATGAAGCGCGTCCTGCCGGATCTCTTTGCCGGATATCCAGTGCGGCCCGTCGAAGGCTACGTCCACGAGCTGCTCCGCCACCTGCGCTGGCTGGCCCCAGAGGGCGTGGACGACCCAACGATCGTCCTGCTCACGCCAGGCATCAACAACGCCGCTTACTACGAGCACCTGTACCTGGCCAAGCAGATGGGCATCGAGCTTGTGGAGGGCACCGACCTGGTCGTCGACCAGGACCACGCTTTCATGAGAACCACGCAAGGCCTCAAGCCCGTTCACGTCATCTACCGACGGCTCGACGACGGCTGGATCGATCCGATCTTCGGACGCCAGGAGTCACTGGTCGGAGTCGCCGGCCTCGTCAACGCCTACCGCGCCGGAAACGTGGCCATAGCCAACGCGCTTGGAAATGGCGTCGCCGATGACAAGGCGGTCTACGCGCTGGTCCCCAAGATCATCCGGTACTACCTGGACGAGGACCCGATCCTCCCGAACGTGCAGACCTACCTGTGCGCTCTGGACGAGGATCGCCGATACGTGCTCGAACATATCGAGGAGCTGGTGGTCAAGACCGTCGACGCCTCCGGGGGCTACGGCATGCTGATCGGGCCCGAGTCGACCAAAGAGCAGCGCGAGGAATTCCGTCAGCGCATCTCGGCCCGTCCTCGAATGTTCATCGCACAGCCGGTTGTGAGCCTGTCCGTTCAGCCGATCTTCGACCGCGGGCGGCTGCGCCGCACGCACCAGGACCTACGCCCCTTCGTCCTGACCGGCCCTGAGGTGTACGTCACGTCCGGTGGGCTCACGCGAGTCGCGCTGAAGGATGGCTCTCTGGTCGTGAACAGCTCGCAGGGCGGCGGCAGCCGCGACACCTGGGTTATGGCCGAAGCTGGAGCGGAGGATACCGATGCTTAGCCGAGCCGCCACTTCACTCACACTGCTCGGCCGGCATCTCGAACGCGCGGACCACCTTGCCCGCATCCTGGGGGTGCACGTCTCGCTTTCGCTCGACCGCACGGACGAGCCAGGCCCAGAATTCTGGACCCGGTTCATGGAGCTGGCCGGATGGCGTGGAAGCGATACGCGCCGCCGGGACCAGGCTATCGAGGTGGTGATCACCGGTTCGATGGGCCCATCGGTGCGAGCGAGCGTCGCCGCCGCGCGAGTCGCCGCGCAGGCTGTTCGTCCTTCGCTTCCAACCGAGCTGTACGAGCAGGTCAATGCCCTGCACTGGCGGATCCAGGGACCCACGTGGCGGCCCGACCTATATCCGTTTCTCAGCGACGTTCAGCTGAGCATCAGGCTGGTCGACGGCCTGCTCGAGGACACCATGCAGCACGACGAGGCCCGCGACTTCGTGCGGCTAGGCAAATTTGTCGAGCGCACAGCCAACGTCACGGCCATCGTCACGCGCAAGTCGGCCGAGCTGTCTGACGCGCCGGAGGACACGCTCGAGTGGTCAGCTGTCCTGAAGTCGTGCTTCGCGTTCGAGTCGTACCAGGCCCGCCACTCGGGCGGTATCACACCCGAGCGGGTAATCGAGTTCCTGCTCCTCGAACCTGGCTTGCCGCGCTCGGCTCGTTTCTCGGCGCAGGTCGCTCTGGACTCGGTGTCGAGGATCGACGGACCGGGCCGGCGCTCAAGGCCGAAGCGCCTCTTGTGGCGGCTCCACGCGCTGTTCGAGGCTGCCGACCCCCAGGTGGTCGCGGAACACCCGCGGGAGTTCGAGACAGACTGCCGAGACGTGCTGCGGCAGCTCGAGGTCGCCATGCGCGAAACGTACTTCCACCCGAGCAAGGTGCCGGCGAACGTGATCGGCGACGAGGGCCGGGCCATGCCGCAACAGCAGCAACAATGAGGCTCGAGGTCGTGCACAGCACTCGGTATCACTACTCCGGCCCGATTGCGGAGACCGTGATGGAGCTGCGCCTCCGTCCGATGGACGGCAACGGGCAGAGCTGCCTGGAGTTCGAGCTGGATGTCAGCTCCGGGATTCAACCGCACTCATACCGCGACGGCTACGGGAACAACGTCCACTACTTCAACCTGGTGCGGCCACACACTCGGTTGAGCGTCACGAGCAGGTCGGTGGTGGAGACCGGCCGCGAGCTCGACACCGACCCTGGCGAGGCCCTCGTGCACGACTACTTGAGGTACCGCTCTCCAGTGAAGGACGTGCCGGGCGTCCGGCAGCTGGCTGCCCAGCACCCGATCGCCGACCCGAGCTCCGGCCCATCTGTCGAAGAGGCGCTCGATGAGCTGACCCTGGCCATCAGCCGCGACTTCACCTACGACCGCGCGGTCACCAACGTGTACAGCTCAGTCGACGAGGTGCTCGCCCTGAAGGCGGGCGTATGCCAGGACTTCGCGCATCTGTTCATCGCGGTCGCTCGGGCGATGGGGGTGCCTGCGCGGTACGCCAGCGGCTACATCCACCAGCCCAAGGCGGCCGGCGTGGCGAGTGCATCGCATGCCTGGGGTGAAGCATGGGTCCCGGGACGTGGCTGGGTCGGGTACGACGCCACCCACCCGGTGCGCACGTCCGAATACCACGTCAGGCTCGCCGTCGGACGGGATTACAGCGATGCAGCGCCGACTCGCGGGATCTACGTCGGCTCGGCCACGGGCACCATGGAGGTGCGTGTGCGAACGCGAGAGCTGTCGGCGTCCCACTAACCGCCTCTCCGTGCTTTGGGGCCAGGCTCCATACGCATTCCGGGGCGATGGTCTAGGCTTCGCGGTAATGCGCAAGTGGGTCGAGATCGAGATCGAGATCGAGATTATCCGGGGAGGTCCCCCGACTTAAGGCGTCTCGCTTGAGTCGTTGGACCTCCCGGCCGAAAGAGTCGGGAGGTTTTTTTATGTCCAATCGCCGGATCGTCGTCTACGACACGACGCTGCGCGACGGTGCGCAGGGTCCGGCCGTGTCCTTTTCCGCCTCGGACAAGCAGCGCATCGCCCGCGCCCTGGACGAGCTTGGCTTCGACTACGTCGAAGGCGGCTTCCCCGGCTCCAACCCCAAAGACGAAGAGCTGTTCGCCGCCCTCCACAAGCACCCCCTCAAGCGCGCCCGGCTCGCGGCGTTCGGGGCGACACGCCGAGCCAACGGTAGCTGCGAGGACGACGCCAATCTCGGTGCGCTGGCCCGCAGCGGGGCGCCGGTCTGGACGCTGGTCGGCAAGAGCGACCCGTGGCAGGTTGCCACCGTCCTGCAGACGACGACCAACGAGAACCTGGCGATGGTCGAAGAATCCGTGGCATACGGCGTCGGCCTCGGCCGGGAGGTGATCTTCGACGCGGAGCATTTCTTCGACGGCTTCGCCCGGGACTCGGAGTACGCGCTCGAGGTCTGCCTCGCGGCGGCCCGCGCCGGAGCGTCGTGGGTTGTCCTGTGCGACACCAACGGCGGGAGCATGCCGGCCGAGGTCCTGCGGGGCGTCGAGGCGGTGCGCCAGGCCCTGGCGGAAACCGGCCGCCCGGTCGGCGTCGGCATACACACGCACAACGACTGCGAGCTCGCCGTGGCAAACTCGCTCGAGGGTGTGCTGGCGGGGGCGGACATGGTGCAGGGCACGATCAACGGCTATGGCGAGCGATGCGGCAACGCCAACCTCGTCTCGGTCGTCGCCAACCTGGTCGTGAAGCTCGGCCTGGAAGCGCTGCCGTCCGCGTCGATCGCGCGTTTCACAGACCTCTCGCGCACCGTGGCCGAGATCGCGAATCTTGCCCTTCCCCTTCAGCAACCGTTTGTCGGCAACGGCGCATTCGCACACAAAGGAGGCCAGCACGTTGCAGCCGTGCTGCGGCACAAGGACTCCTACCAGCACATTGATCCGGCGGTCGTTGGCAACGAAGCGCGCGTGCTCGTTTCGGAGCAGTCGGGTCGCGGCAACGTCCTTGCCAAGGCACGCGAGTTCGGCCTTGAGCTCGACCGCGACGACCCGCAGACCTGCTGGTTGGTCCAGCACCTGAAGGAGCTCGAGCACCGCGGCTACGCATACGAAGCGGCGGAGGCTTCGTTCGAGATGCTGGTGCGCCGCCTGCAGCCGGGGTACAAGGCTGCCTGGACGGTGGCCGACTTCACGACGCAGGTCCGCAAGAACGGCGACGCCGTCAATGCTGAAGCGACCGTGCGCGTCGAGGTTGGCGGAACCTCCTATCACACGGCTGCTTCGGGCAACGGCCCGGTCAACGCGCTGGATGCCGCTCTGAGAAAGGCACTCAGCCCACGCTTTCCGGCGCTGCGTGGCGTGAAGCTGCACGACTACAAGGTCCGTATCCTCGACGGAGACGCGGGCACGGCTGCGACCACTCGCGTACTGATCGAATCGGGCAAGGGCCTCAAGCGGTGGACCACAGTCGGTTGTTCGAGCAACATCATCGAGGCCTCGCTGCTGGCCCTGATCGATTCCCTGGAGTACGCCCAGAACGCCTGAGCGTCAGATCAGCCTGTGGCGGCTCTTGAATCCGCCACCCGCTGCGCCGGGTGCGAGGCGAGCGCGTGCTTCAGATGCTTAACGGCACCGGTCATGTCGCCACGCGTCTCGAGGATTTCGGCGTAGTCGGCGTGAACTCGACTCAGCCGCTCGCTCGCTTGTGCCTTTGCGAGAAACCCGAAGGCGGCATGAAACTCGGCGTCCACCGTCGCGTGATCGCCGCGGGCGACAGCGACGCGGCCAAGCCACTCGTGCGATGCGGCGACCCACAGTTCTTCGGAGAGCCGAATCGCCACGTCCAGGGCTTCCTTCGCCAACCGTTCCGCATCCTCCAGCTCGCCGTCAGTCAGCGCCAGCTCACAGAGACTCAGCACGACTGCGGCCCGGTCGGCCTCGACACCTGTTTCGTCAAGCAGTCGCAGGGAGCGTTCAAGATGGCCGCGCGCTTTGGTGGCGTCACCAGCTCGCAGCAGCATCAGCCCGAGGTTGTTTTCGGAGCGCGCCAGCGAAATGCGATCGTTGAGTGTCTCGTGAATCACGATTGCCCGCTGGGCATAGTGCGCGGCCTGGTCGAGCAGTCCGGTTCCCATATAGGAGAGGCTCAAGCCGCTGAACATGATGGACAGCCGGCGGAGATCCTGGACGATGTCGCCGGCCTCGATCGCTTCCTCGTAGGCCTCGATCGCAGCGTCCCAGTTCTGGTTGGTGGCGTGGACGCCTCCGAGCACGGCTAGCAGGCGACTTTCGGTGATGCTCGGAACCGGCTTGAGCGAGCGGCATGTGGCAAGTGCGCCCTCGGCGAGAGCTAGCGCGCCCGGATCTTGCATCAGGTAGGCGGCTGCGGCCTCGCTGCCGAGACATTCAGCAGTCATGAGCAGGTCGCCTACCTGCTCGAAGTATGCACGCGCACTCGACGCGAACCGGCGCGCCTGGACCGGCTGAGCGAGCCGAAGGTGTGCCGTCGCCATGAGGTACCTGACGCGCGCTGCGACCTCATAGTCGCGCTCCGTCTGGAGCACTGTTTGACCCGCGGCCAATGCACCGGTCGCATCACCTTCAGTGATGAGGCGCTCGATGTCCGCGGTGCTAGCACTCGAACGAGGTTCCATCGTGCTGGGCCGGACGAGGAAGTAGTCCAGCGGCCGGCCGGTGCGTGTGGCGATGAGCTTGAGGGTCTCCATCGAGGGCTTGGCCTTGCCGGTCTCGACGAAATAGATCGCGGTACGGCTGATGTCGGTGCCTGCCACCTGGCCGAGGCTGAGACCTGCCTCGAGCCTTGCCCGCTTGGCCGTGCCGGGCTTGATCTCCACGCCCTGACGCCGGCCGCGGCGCCCGGAGGTTGCCTTTCCTTTTTCGGTCTGGCCGTCACCTGCGGATGGGTGTGTTTGCACCTCTGGCATGACGCCAGCTTAGCCCAAGCCTTGTCACTTGACAAACCATGAATTGACGACTCACCGTCGGTGGCCGTCGTTTAGGTTTGGTTTAGGGGCAGCACGGCGGGACCCCGACAGCGCCGACTCCCATCGACAGGACCAGCATCAAGATCGTCGCCAGCATGGCGGCAAAAAATAGCTTTCGCATTCAAATCACCTCCTTTGCGACCAGGACCAGGTCGCGAAGGGCACCGAAAAGCGCTTCAATCGGGGTAGGCGACGGCTGCGCGGGGCCGGCGCGGCCCCCACAGGCGCGCTCCGAAAGCCCGGGCAAGCGCAATCAACTTCATCCCAGTCATAGCCGCACCCAGACAGCCCAGGGCGACGCCCACCCATCCGGCCGGAAACGCGAAGAGCCGTAAAGCGACCAGAGCGGGCACGACGGCCAGGAAGACCGCGACAATGCCGACCACGCCCACGGCAATGGTTGATCCCAAGCCTGGCTGCTCGAACTCACCGTCGGTTTCGTCGACCAGCGGTCGGCGAGCCAAGCCGCGCTCTGCGCTCAGACGATCGATGGCAGCGCCTCCTAACCTAAGCCGTCGCTCACCCCTCGCGGCTGTGTTACAAGTACTGCCCGATGTTAATTGATAGTAGGATGAATTAACACTGTCGTGGAGAAGTAGTGTCTAAGTCTCCTTCTCCGGTATACGCCCCATCGCCACGCCGTGCGACATCTCCTGACCAAGCTGCACTGGCGCGACCAATGCCGATCTCGGTGATCACCGGCGTCGGCTTTCGCGACTGGCGGCCCTTCACGATCGCCGCCACCGCAGCCGCCCTCGTCTCGGTGGCTTTCATAGCGTGGACCGCGCTTCGCATCGGCGGCGACCAGGTGACGATCGCCGTGGACGATGTCGGCGAAGCAGTCGCCGCGATGATCGCCGCTTTCAGCTGCGGGCTCGCCGCTTTCCAGACCTCGGGGCGGACCCGGATCGCCTGGGCATTCTTTGCGGCGTCGGCCGCGAGCTGGGGCGGCGGCGAGGTGGCCTGGGCTGTCTACGAGGTCGGACTGGGCGTCGCGGTTCCATTCCCATCGGTCGCGGACATCGGCTTCTTGCTGGCGATTCCCCTCGGCGTCATCGGGGTGTTCGCTTTCACTGCAGCGCCGAGCCGGCTCACCACACGCGGCGAAGCGCTCCTGGCGGGCGCGCTCATCGCCCTCTCGCTCCTGTTCGTCGCCTGGGCGATCGGCCTCAGCAAGGTTTACGACCAGTCCGCGGCGTCACCGGCGTCGCAGCTGATCGGCCTCGCCTACCCCTTCGGCGACATGATCACGATCACCGTCCTCGTCCTTGCGCTGCGTCGCGCGCGCCGCACGGAGCTGGGCCGCATGTTCCTTTTGCTCGGGGGCATGGCCGCCATCGCGCTCGCCGACAGCACCTTTGCGTATCTCACGGCCAACGGCTCGTACCAGGCGATCGGCAGCGTGCTCGACGCCGGCTGGGTGATTGGATTCTTGATGATCGCCCTGGCGCCTCTCTGGCCGTCGACGGATACGGAAAAGTCCGCTGCCGAAGGTCCCATCGAGCTCTGGCAACTCGCGCTGCCGTGGGCCGCGGTGTTTGTCGCCGCGGTGACGGCGATCAAGCTCGCCACGGGCAACCAGGTGCTCGACCGCCTGGAGACTGTTCTGGCCGGAAGCATCGGAGTTCTCCTGGTCGGCAGCCAGATCCTTTCTCACCGCGATTCGCTGGCTCTGCTGGTCGCGAGCCACCGCGCGGAGAAGCTGCTGGAGCGGCGGAACGACCTCCTGAACGAGATCGTCAATCACGCGCCCATCGGCATCGCCCGTGTCGCGACGGACATGCGGGTCATCGATGTCAATCCGCGGATGACCTCCCTGATGCGGGTGGACTCACATCAGCTGATCGGGAAACCGATCACCGAGTTCCTCGACGCGACCGAGTTCGCGCGCGTCTTCGAGATCTTCCAGCCGCTGTGGAAAGGACAGGTCGACAGCGTGGAGTCGGACAGCCATGCTGTCCGCGCTGACCGGACCACTGTGTGGCTCCACTGGAGCGCGACCACGGTGCGGAGCGCGGCCGGTCACGTCGAGTACTTCCTCGTCCTTTACGAGGACACCGACGCCGAGCACGCGGCCAACCGGGCCGCCGTGGAGCACCTGGCGGGAATCGAACGTCTGAACCAGCTGAAGAGCGAGTTCATCACGCTGGCCAGCCACGAGTTTCGTACTGGGCTTGTTGGGATCCAGGGCTTCAGCGAGATGATCCGCGACGCTGACCTCCCTGTCGCCGAGGTCAAGAGTTATGCCGGCGAAATCAACAAGGACGCCGAACGCCTCAACCGCATGATCAACGACATGCTCGACCTCGATCGCATCGAGGCCGGCCGGCTGGTCCTACGCAAGGAGGCGGTGAACATCAACCTCGTGCTGCGCGACGCGATCGAGCGAGCCCGCGCGTCCGGTGGCAATCACGTGATCGCGGCCAACCTCGACACCGCGGAGCCGATCGTCCAGTGCGATGCAGACCGCGTGGCGCAGATCATCTCCAACCTGCTGACAAACGCAATCAAGTACTCGCCAAATGCAGGGGACATCCTGGTCACGAGCCGCCTGAGCGACAGCTCAGTCGAGGTCAGCGTGCGCGACCACGGCGTTGGTATCGCACCGGAATTTGCCAAGCAGCTGTTCAGCCGTTACGAGCGCTACGAGAAGAACAGCAACAAGATCGTGGGCACCGGGTTGGGCCTGGCGATCGCACGCCAGATCGTGGAGCTGCACGGCGGCCGGATCTGGTTGGACAGCGCGGTTGGCGAGGGGTCGGACTTTCGCTTCAGGCTTCCTTTATCCGCGACGCCCGCGGACTAACGGACCCGTCCGCTACTCGCGGTCGAGGAACTCGGTGACCAGCGACTGGAAGTGGTGGACGCCGTTCTCGCGCAGCGCGGAAAACCGCCCCCGGTTGTAAGAGCGCGACCGCAGGCCTTTCTGCACCTGCTCGCAGACTGCGATGTCTTCCTGCTGGATCTCGTCCGAGAACGCGATCGTCTGCTGCATCGATTCCCAGCCGGCGCCGGTTCCGGGTTCCGCGAAGAACCATTCGAAGATCGTCAGGGTGCGATCGACTCCCATCGGGAGGATGACGTTGGTGCTGATGTTGTCCTGGTAGATGTTCAGCATCGTGTTGGGGAAGATCCAGTAGTAGAGAGCGTTGTCTTCCGCGCCCGGCATCCGGATGTAACGGCGATCCCGACCTGGCACCTCGCCAGGCTTCAGCTCCCGTATGGGCGCGTGCTGCTTTGAGTAGTAGCGAAACGTCTCGACGCGGTACTGGTCGTACTCCAGCTCTTTGAACAGGCCTGGATGCGCGATGGGCAGGTGATAGCCTTCGAGGTAGTTGTCCACATAGACCTTCCAGTTGCACGCGATCTCGTAGTCGCGCCGCTCCACGCTCCGCATGTTCGACAGGTCGTATCCCGCAGCGGCGATCTCTGACGGGATGGCACCGATCCAGTCCCGGAGCGGTGCGGCATTCGGATCGAGGTTGGCGAACACGAACGGGCCGACCGTATCGACGCGAATGGGCACGAGGCCGAAGTCCGCCTTGTCGAAGTCTTCGGTGCCCTCCATCTCGCGAGCCGCCTGCAGCCGACCGTCCAGGCCGTAGACCCAGCCGTGGTAACCGCACTGCAGCGACTTGCGGTTTCCGCGCGTCGTCACAACCTGTGCGGCGCGGTGGCGGCAGACGTTGTAGAAGGCGCGCAGCTTTCCATCCTGGGCGTGGGTCAGGAGAATCGGCTCATCGAGGATCGTGGTCGGCTTGAAATCGCCGACTCTCGCAAGCTCGCTCATGTGCGCGACGAGCTGCCAGGTTGTCGCGAAGATCCTGTCCTTCTCACGCTCCAGCACTGCTGGGTCCAGGTACATTGTCGAAGGCAGCGTCGAAGCGCGCGCAACGTTTTTCTCGAGCTTGGTCTCCAGCCGTGCCATCACCGGACATTGTCGCGCGGCGTGCGCTACAAATGCGCCCGTGGACTCGCCGTCACTTGCGGTTGTCAACGGCAAGGTGTGGCCGCCGCGACTCCGGGCCACCGCCGTTGCGGTGATTGCTGATCGAATCATTGCCACCGGCTCGGACCACGACGTCCGATCGCAGTGCGACCGGCACACTCGGATCATCGACGCGCGAGGCGGCAGCATCATGCCGGCGTTCAACGACGCGCACGTCCACTTCTTGATGGCGTCACGTTCGCTGGCCGAGCTAGATCTTTACGGGGCCGAGACGCAGTCAGAGATCGAAGGCCGGATCACCGCCTACGCGGCACGTCACACGGGCCCGTGGATAGTTGGAAGGGGCTGGTTCTACTCCGCGTTTCCGGGAGGCACGCCAACCGTCGAGCTCCTGGACCGGCTGGTCCCCGACCGGCCGGCGTACGTCGAGTCGTTCGACGCGCATACCGGCTGGGCGAACACAAGGGCACTGACCGC
This sequence comes from Candidatus Dormiibacterota bacterium, assembly GCA_035937155.1. Taxonomy (GTDB): domain Bacteria; phylum Chloroflexota; class Dormibacteria; order Dormibacterales; family Dormibacteraceae; genus Palsa-870. Next base: position 30,203 of record DASYVJ010000033.1, read on the forward strand.
ATCCGGAATCTCCCCGACCGGCGTGCTCAAGGAGGCGGCGATGCTGGGGGTGACGCGGCACATCCCCACACGATCGCGGGACGAGGACCTCGAAGCACTGCGGGCCGGGATGCGAGTGGCAGCCGAACATGGGATCGGCTCGGTTCAGGAAGCCGGAGAGGGGCAGGACGAGCTGGAGCTGTGGGATGCGCTGCGCGAGGCGGATGAGCTAACGCTTCGCGTTCGCCTGGCCTTCGACATGGTCCCGGGACTTGATGGCTCAGCCTGGAAGGAGCGCCTCAGCCTCTACGAGGATCTGGCTCGCGCCCGCAAGAATGACCGCTGGATCGCCACCGGCATCCTGAAGGCGTTCGCGGATGGTGTCGTCGAGTCGCGTACGGCTGCCCTGCTCGAGCCATACGAGGGAACGACAAGCCGCGGCGAGCCGCTGTGGGCCGCGGAAGAGCTCGCGAAAGCGGTTCATGTTGCCGACGCTCGCGGCTGGCAGGTGCAGGTGCACGCCATCGGCGACGCAGCGATCCGGCAAGCGCTCGATGCATTCGCCGCCGCGACACGCGACCTGCGCCACCGGATCGAGCACATCGAAGCGCCCTCGCCGCTCGATATCCCCCGCTTTGCCGAGCTCGGCGTCATCGCCAGCATGCAGCCACAGCATGCCGAGCCCAATCGCAACCTGTTCGAGATCTGGCTGCCCAACCTCGGAGCGGAGCGAGCCACCTTCGGGTGGCCGTGGCGCTCGATCCTTCATTCAGGCGCCGGGATCGCCTTCGGCACGGACTGGCCTGTCGTGCCCCTCGACCCGGCGGCGAGCCTCCAGGTTGCGGTCACTCGCAAGACTCGGCAAGGCGAGCCTGCCGGCGGCTGGCTGCCGGACCAGCGGCTGAAGCTTGCCGAGGCGCTGGCGGCATGGACCTTTGGCGGCGCGTTCGCTGAACATGCTGAGGATCAGAAAGGGGCGCTCGCAGGTGGCATGCTCGCCGACATCGCCGTGCTCGACCGCGACATCGTCACGATTCCGGTCTCAGAGCTGGCCGACTTGAAAGTAACCGCCACGATCGTCGGCGGCCGGGTCGTTTACGAAGGCTGACGGGCAGGCGCGGCCGGCCCGTCAGCCGATAGGTCAGACTCCCGGCGCTCCGGCCGGCAAGGGTGTAGGTCCAGCCGCAGTGGTCGTCGGCTGGGTGTGGATCGCGTGCCCGCGCCCGACGGCCCAAAAGACGATCGCCACAACAGCCAGGAAGGCGACTACTGCAAAGGTGTAGATCTCAAAAGTGGTGCGGCTGACCCCAGAGGTGTCGGCGCTCCACAGGTAGGTGAAGAGGTTTGGCCACAGAGCGAATACGGTGGCGGCCGCCACCCAGAACGTGGTGAGGATGGCGCAGGCCCACGCGCCGGCATTGCCACCGGGGATGACAAACGGACGCGGCACATCGGGATACTTGCGGCGCAGAGTGATCAGTGCTGGGAAGATGAGGATGTACGAGAAGGTGGTGGTCGAGATGACCAGGCCGAGAACGGCGGCGAAGAAGCCGTGCAGGCTTCCACCCGTCACGAAGAAGGTGATGTACATGAAGATCGTGGCGATGATGCCGGAGCAGACGTTCACCACGATCGGCGTTCCGAAGCGAGCGGAGAAGTAGCCGAGCTGCTTGGGTCCGGAGCCCGCAAGCGCTCCGATGGCCATCAAGCGATCCGACCCCATCAGCCACGTCGTGCCGCTCGATAGCAAGACGAAGACGACGGCCAACCCGGCGAGGTGGTTGAAGAACGGCGCGGAGCTTCCGAAGACGCTGCTCGAGGCGAACTGATAGGCGGCGACGAAGCCGCCCACGTTGCTCAGCTGGTCCTTGGAAAGAATCAGGATCACGCCGACGATCGGGATCGCATATCCGAGGAACGAGATCAACCCTGAGGCATAGACCGCGCGCGGGATATCACGCTGCGGGTTGTCCATCTCCTCGCTTGCGTTGGTCTGCAGCTCAAAGCCGATCCACTGGAAGACGATGACGCCGATCACCCCGATCAGGACCGTGCTGTCGGTGGGTAGAAACCCGGCCATGCTGCCGTGAAATCCGTGTTGGACACCAGTCGTGATCACGAGCAGGGCGAAGAACAGGAGGAGCCCAATCCTCAGGATGGCGCCCAGGTTGGGAACCCATTTCATGTAGCGCAGCGACAGGATGTTCATCGTCACCGCGGTCCAGATGAAAAGGACGCCGATGACCGTCTCGGCGGTCTGGTTCCCGGTGAAGCTGCTGCCCCAGAGAGCATCAAGGGCAGCAATCGCGACCGCCGTCAGCGTGCCGCCGAGCCAGATCGGGTTGCTCAGCCAGTACAGGACGCTCACGACCGCTCCTGCAAAGTGGCCATATGCCAGACGCACCCAGTCGTAGGTCGCGCCCTCGGTCGGAAAGGCGGCTCCGAGCTCCGACGTCAACAGGCCATAGGGGACTAGGAAAGTTACCGCCGAGACGACCAGCCAGAAGATCGCCTGCGCTCCGTAGGAAGACGACTGCCCGATGGTGTCGATTGACACAATCGCGCAGATAGTGAAGAAGATCATGTCGAATCTGAACAGCGACTTCTTGAGCTTGCGCTTCTCCGCGACAAGCTCAGCTACGGCGGCGGAATCCCCCATCCAAACCCTCCCCTAGGTCTATGACACCGGACTGAATTGGCGACAATTAGAGATCCACGGCCCACCGCTGTCAAGAAGAGGGGACAACGAATGGCGACCACGACCACGCGCGAAGTGCCGACAAGCCGAGTCGCCGAGCTCATCGAGGGCGAGGAAGAGAAGTTCCGCCAGGCTCGCCCGCGATCCCGGAAACTCTGGACCGAGGCCCGCGAGGTGATGCCCCGCGGGGTGCCCTCGTCATTCCAGGATGCCGCCCCCCAGCCTGTTTTCATTGAAAAGGGCAAGGGCAGTCGCGTCTGGGACGTGGACGGCAACGAGTACGTCGACTTCCACAACGGGTTCGGCGTCATGGTCGTCGGCCACGCCCATCCCAAGATCGTCGAGGCGGTGAGCCGGCAGATCGCTCTCGGCTCGCACTTCGCCCAGCCGGTCGAGGATGGCATGACCGTCGCCCGCGAGCTTGCCCGCCGCTTCGGCCAGCCGAAGTGGCGCTTCACAAATTCAGGGACTGAGTCGACCGAGGACGCGGTCAGGGTCGCGCGCGGCTTCACCGGCCGGGAGCGGCTCATCAAGATCGAGTCGTCTTACCACGGACACCATGACGCTGTGATGGTTTCCGTCGAGCCGCCGCCCGCCCTGATGGGGCCGCCGGACGCGCCCGCGTCGGTGCCCCAGAGCGAAGGCATACCGGCCGCTATCGTCGCGCTCACAAGCGCGGTCCCGTTCAACGACCTGCCTGCGCTCGAGAAGGCCTTCGCCCGGCATCGCGACGAGGTCGCGGCGGTCATCGTCGAGCCCGTGATGATGAACATTGGGATCGTCCTACCTGACGCCGGCTATCTGGCGGCGATCAAGGACCTGGCGCACCGGCACGGAGCGCTCCTGATCTTCGACGAAGTCAAGACGGGGGCAACGATTTCTCCAGGCGGGGCCTCGGAGCGGTTCGGTGTGACCCCCGACCTCATCGCCCTGGCCAAGGCAATTGGCGGCGGCCTGCCCTGCGGCGCGGTCGGCGGCCGCGAGGATGTGATGGGCGTGATCGAGGACAAGCGCGTCGTCCAGGTGGGAACGTTCAATGGCAACCCGCTCGCGATGGCCGCCTCCAAGGTGACGCTGCTTGAGATCTTGAATGCGTCTGCTTACGCGCATTTCGACGCGCTGGCGGAGACGCTGCAGGGCGGCCTAGACGAGGTGATCGGCGAGCACGAACTGCCGTACCACGTGATCACGCTCTCAGCGCGCGGCGGCGTCACGTACCGCGCCCAGCGGGTCCGAAACTATCGCGACTACCTCGAGATCGACAAGTCGCTGTCCTACCTGAGCTGGCTCTACCAGTGCAACCGGGGCGTGATCATGGCGCCCGGGGCCGAGGAAAACTGGACGCTGTCGGTGCAGCACTCGGTCCAGGACGTCCAGCGATACGTCGACAACTTCGCCATGATGGCCAAAGACCTGCGTTCCTGATCGAGTAACTGACCATGTCGCGTTTGGGAGGTATGTACGGCCCCGACGTGACCTTTCTCGGCGTGGAGCGCTGCGATCTCGGGCAGCCTGCCACCCTGAAAGGTGCTGATGTCGTGATCATCGGCGCGCCCTATGACGCCGGCACGTCGTACCGCGCGGGTGCTCGCTTCGGGCCGAAGATGATCCGGACCACCGACTATCTGCCTCACGACTCGTCGCGGCCACACCTCGCGCTGAGGGTCGATCCACTCCAGGAGCTGCGCGTCGTGGACGCCGGCGACATCGAGATGGCAGGCGTCGAGGGGCGGGCGCCGCTCGACGCCCTCGAGAACGCGGTCCGCGTCGCTACTGAAGCCGGCGCCATCCCCCTGGTACTGGGCGGCGACCACACCATCACGTGGCCTGACGTGACCGGCGTGGCGCGGGTCAAGGGCTGGGGGCGCGTCTCGGTCATTCATTTCGACGCGCATGCCGACACCGGGACGATCCAGTTCGGCAGCCTCGTGGGTCACGGGCTGCCGATGCGCCGCCTGATCGAGTCAGGCGCGTGCCGCGGCGATCGGTTCCTGCAGGTCGGCCTGCGCGGCTACTGGCCGGAGCCGCCCACCCTGCAGTGGATGGCGGAGCAGCACATGCGGTCGTTCGAGATGCACGAGGTGGTGCAGCGGGGCCTGGATGATGTGCTCACGGAGGCATTCGCCATCGCGGTCGACGATTGCGATGGGGTCTTCGTATCTGTCGACCTCGACGTGGTCGACCCCGGCATGGCACCCGGCACAGGCACGCCAGAACCGGGCGGGTTGACCGGCCGCCAGCTGCTCGATGCGGTGCGGAGAATCGCGATCGAGCTGCCGGTGGTCGGGATCGACGTGGTGGAGGTCGCGCCCGCCTACGACTCGGCGGACATCACATCATTCCTCGCCAACCGGGTTGTTCTCGAGATGCTCTCCGGGATCGCTTACCGCCGCAAGGGCGGGACATGGGAGACCATCCCTCCTACCTTGCTAGGCGGACGTTAGGTAAGGCCTGATCATCTGGCCGAGCTCTTCTAGCTTCGCCAACGCCTGGTCCCTGCCGTCAGGCGGCACGTAATAGATGCAGCGCTCGACGCCCGCGATGGCAAGCCGTTCGATCTCGCTCGCCACCGGCTTCGGGTAAAACGAGACGGGAATCGGTCCACGGCCCGCGGCACGCGCAAGCTCCTGGAGCTCAGGTATGCGCTCGACGGCCTTTCCCCGGTTCGGCATCCAGCCGTCCGCGTAGCGGACGACCCGCTCGAGGATCTTCGGCCCGCTGCCCCCGAGCAGGACCGGTGGATGCGGCTTCTGGACCGGTTTCGGCCAGCACCACATTGGTCCGAAGTTCACCATGTCGCCGTGGTACTCAGCCTCGTCCTGGGTCCAGATCGCTTTGATCGCCTCGACCTTCTCACGCAGAAGCTTCCACCTGGTGCTGAACTCGGTGCCGTGGTCGGCCATCTCCTCGCGGTTCCAGCCCGCGCCTACGCCGAAGATGAAGCGGCCGTTTGAAACGAGGTCGACGCTGGCAGCTTCCTTGGCGGTGTGGATGGGGTCGCGCTGGATGAGCAGGCAGATCCCGGTTCCGATTCGAATTGTTTTGGATGCCATCGCGGCGACGGTGAGCGCGATAAAGGGATCGTTGGTGTGCGAGTAGTGCTTGGGCAGCTCGCCACCGGCAGGATAAGGGCTTTGCCGGCTGATCGGGATATGAGAGTGCTCAGCGACCCACAGTGACTCGAACCCGAGCTGCTCGGCGGCCGGGGCAAGCTCAGCCATCGAGATCGCGTAGTCGGTCGGAAAGATCGCGAGGCCGAACTTCACCCGTTCATCGTGACCGATCCCGGTATAGGGCCGGGCACTACCAAACGGCGAGCAGTGTCCTTCGAATCGCTACGGCCGACCGGCTCACGTGGGCATCGAGCGCCGCGAACATCGCCGATACGACCCTGGGGTCAAGCCGCCGGCCGGCTTCTTCCATGACCACGCGGCGCGCTTCGAGAGGTGACCGGGCCTTGCGGTATGGCCGGTCCGACGTCAATGCGTCATAGGTGTCCGCCACCGCGACGATCCGGGCTTCGATAGGTATCGCTTCGGCGCCCAGCCCGTAGGGATAGCCGCTGCCGTCGAGGCGCTCGTGGTGGTACAGCACCGCCAACATCTCCCGTGTCGACCGGCGGTCGCCCAGCAGGGAGATGCCCATCTCCGGGTGCGACTTCATCAACGTCCACTCCGCCTGGTCCAACGGCGAATGCTTGTCCAGGATGTGGTCCGGGATGGCGACCTTGCCGATGTCGTGCATGAGACCTGCCTGGGCGAGCACGCGGAGCTCGCCCGTGGTCATCGCCATCTGGCGTCCAATCTGCACACACAGTTGGGCGACGCGACGGTTGTGGCCGCGAGACTCCCGATCCTTGACCATGTGGCCCAGGACAGCGACCGCATCCAACCACCCCTTGACGTGAGGTGCCGCATGTACAACCACTGGGATCCCTCCTCCCACGAGGTTTACCGGCTCGGTTACCGACTCCTTACAAACGCTCAGTAGGTCAACGGTCGGCAGGTGGATTCGGGTCGCCGCCCTGTCTGATCTCCGGCTACTTTGGGTAGCCGGCATCCTGGCGGGGTACCCTAAGACCACATGAGCCAGAACCCGAGCGCTCCGACCGGCCAGGTCTCGGGCGACGGTCAGTTCCAGTGGGACGGCCAGCAGTGGGTGCCCATCCCGCCGGGCACACGCGTGCCGACGCCGTGGACTCGCCCTATGCAGCTGGCGAGCGCTGCCCTGTTCGCATTCGAGGCCGTGTACTCGGTGGTGACCTCGCTGATCTTCATCAACCGGGACACCATGCTCAAGGCACTTAAGGCGCAGGGAACTCAGATCCCGTCGGGTACGAGCGTCGACACGATCATCAACATCGCGATCGGCACGACCATCGCGTTCGTCGTTTTTTTCGCGGTGCTCGAGCTGGTCGCCGCCGCCGGCAGCTATCTCGGCTGGCGCTGGGTGTTCTGGGCCGCGCTGATCCTGTTCGGGCTTGGTGGCCTGGGCGCTTTTACGAACCTTCTGACCGTGTTCAAGCCGGACACCTCACCCGTCCCGCTCGCTGCGGTTCTGGTGAGCGAGCTGACCTCGATCCTGAGCCTTGCGATGTTCGTCTGGATGCTGATCGGCGTGATCAAGTTCGGACCCTGGGCGATGAAGAAGCCCACCGCTTAGCTCCGCAGCTACTCCGGCCCGACAAAGTTCGCATGGGAGGACAGATGTCGCGCGCTAAGCGGCGTTAAGGATGGGCCTTCTTGATTGCTCCCCTACGGAACCCCTCTCTCCTCGGCCACGCGGGACTGTGCTTGGTATCTGGACGCTTGGTGACGGCCGGAGTGAATCCGGCCTATGGCTCCACATGGCATTGGAAATTGGCTTACTCGGGCCCGACAAACTCCAGGCAGCGCGTGCCCGTCAGGTCCACCCAGTAACGACCTCGCCCGCGCACGATGCGCATCAGGACCTGTTCGCAGCCGGGACAGCGAACCACCACACCGGGTGCGTTGAGGTAGACGTCAACCCGCCCCACCACGTTCACGGCGCCACACGCTGCGCAGGTCGTCTCGGCAGTGGTCATCTCCATAGTGAAGATCTCCCGCAGGAGCCCGCCGATTGCGTTGCCGTCAAGCTTGGCCTCGGACATTTCCATCGTCATCCTCCTGTGGCGCCAAATCGCTCGGTCTTGATCGACAACGGGTCGTATCCGAATTCCACGAGCAAAGTTGCCGCGGACTCTACAAAGGACGTCGGCCCGCAGATGAACGCAAGCGGCGCCTGCTCCTTGGGCCAGGCCACCTCACGCAACATGTCGCGATCGATTCTCCTCGCGTAGCCGTTCCATCCGCTGGGCTGTGCGCGCGTCAGCGTGTGGGCGACGGCCAGGCCATCGCCCGACGAGGCGAGCCGCTCCAGCTCGTCCTTATAGATGATGTCCTCGAGCGCGCGTGACGAGTAGAGCAGCCGCGCCGGCGCCTTGGTGCGAGTCGAGGCACGATGGCGGAGCATCGCCATCAGAGGCACGACCCCGGAGCCTCCCGCCAGCAAGAGCAGCGGCCGCGCCTCGCCAGCTTGCCACACGAAATAGCCGCCGATCGGGCCGCGAAGCTCGATCTTGTCCCCCACCTTCACCTCGCCCACGAGGTATGGCGAAACCTCGCCGTCTTCGAGGCGCTCGACAGTGATCGCCACGCGCGGATCTTCGGGCGCGGATGCGATCGAGTAGCTGCGCTCGGCCTGGTAGCCGTCGTCGGCGGTCAGACGTAGGTCGACGTGCTGACCCGCGAGGTGGCCGGGCCAGTCCGGCACCTGAAGCACCAGACTTGCCACTCGCGGCGTCTCCTGGATCAGCTCGGCGACCTCACCGAGCTGCCACAACAGGGGTCCCCGCGAAGTCACGGCGCAGCCTCGGACTTTGTGGGGATTTCTAGTCGCCCCAGTACCGCTGCTCGCGCCAAGGGTCGCCCCGCAGGTGGTATCCGTTCGACTCCCAGAAGCCCGGCTGCTCTTCGTTCTGCAGCGTGATGCCGCGCACCCACTTCGCGCTCTTCCATAGATAGAGATGCGGCACGAGCAGGCGCGCCGGGCCACCGTGCTCTGGGTGTAAGGGCTGGCCATCGTATTCGTACACGACCCACGCCTTCTTTCCGGTCAGGTCATCCAGGGCGAGGTTCGTGGTGTAGCCACCGTCAGAGAAAACTGTCGTGAAGTCGGCGGCGGACTCGACTCCTTCGAGGAGAGTGTCGACGGAGACGCCGGTCCAGGGCGTGTCGAGCTTGGACCATTTGGTGACGCAGTGGATGTCCGTCGTGAACGTCTCGGTGGGCAGCGCGCGAAATTCCTTCCACGTCCAGCGCTTCGGCTCGTCGATCTCGCCGGCGATGGTGAACGTCCACGTGTCCAGCGACACGCGCGGAGTAGGGCCGGCCGACAGGACGGGAAAGTCGCCCACCACGTGCTGACCAGGCGGCACGCGCGAGCTCGACACATTGTCACGGCGCTTGCCACGAAAACCCCGCGAGATGAAACCCATTGACGGACCTCCTCGGTGGGCATAGTAAGGCGCGGTGGGTAATCCCACCGCGCCCGTAGAAATCGCTTGGAGCTAGTTGACTGCGATTCCGAACGGAGTCGCTCCGGCCGGAAGAGCGAACGGTGACTGGGCGAGCTCGCTCAACGCACCACCGTCGACCGCAAAGGCGCTGACGGTGGCGGCAGCCGCGTCGACCACATACAGCGTGCGGCCGGACGGGTCGAGCCGAGCATCGAACGGCCGGATGCCGGGTCCGCTCTTGAAACCCATGGTGCTGGAGTAGCTGAGGGAGCCATCCTCCAGGATGCGGTAGCTGGAGATGGTCGTGCTCCCTGTGTTGACGGTGAAGAGGTAGCGTCCGTCATGCGAGATCTCCACCCAGCAAGGGGCGGTCTGGCCGTCGGGATAAGGCGAGCCACCAATCGGGCTGAGCCCGCCGGACGGCTTCACGTTGAATGCCGACACCGAGCCGTTGCCTGCGCCGCCGTGCGCGTTGGAGACATACAGGTGGCGAGGGTTCACCGGCGAGAACTCGCTGCCGAACGGCCCGGCCGCCTGGGCGGGAAATGGCGAACCTTCGCCAGGCGTGAGCCGCCCGTCCTCATCGACGGCGAAGCTGTCGATGCGGAACGTGCTGGCAGCGGTGGTGCCCACCTCGACCCCGATGAGGTTCTTCCCCGTCGAGTTGAAGAGGATGTCACCCGGGTTGGCGCTGCTCGGCAGCTCAACCGTGGAGCCGCTCAGCGGAACCAGGCGCCCGCCGGCGCTGAGCCTGAACCCTGTGTAGTTGCTGCCGGTGCCGGTGGTCTTGTCGCCTTCGTTGGCCACGTAGACGAGGTCACCGTGCACCGTGATGCTGACCGGCTCCACGCCACCCGACCACACTGGACGTGCAGCCGCGCGCAGCGAACCATCGCGCCTCACGCGGAGCACCGAAACCTGGTTGCTGCCGGCATCGACGGCCAGCAGGTAACGTCCATCACCGCTCAGCTGCAGGGCGCCTTGCGACCCGACGACGGTACCGGTTCCCTTGCCGCCTGCGGCGAACGGAGAGCCGGCGATCGGGGTCAGGCTGCCGTCAGCGTGACGGTCAAACGCGCCAATGGTGTTAACACCGGCAGTGTTGTCGTTGACGTAAACATGGCCTGCCGACACATCGTCCTCGGCCGAAACGCTCAGCGAGAGACCGCCGCCTAAACCCGCGGCCAAAGCGACCACAGCGGTCGATTTTGCGATTCGCAGTAAAGCCCGCAGCAACGCATCCTCCTTTGATCACCGAAGCCACCCACGTGGCAGTCGGTGATGAGTGCGCGTTAAGGGCGTGGCGTTACGCCTGCCGCCAGTTACGGAATGCTTCGAGCAGCTCGCGCTCGACCGTTTCTGGGATGGGCACATCGGCAAGGCTGCCGATAATCCTTCGTGTCACCCGCATCTGCGCGAGGTAGGCGCGACAGCCGTCACAACCCGCGATGTGCTCCTCGAATCGGGCGCGGTCATCGGCCGGCAGGGTGCCTTCGATGTAGTCGGTCATCAGCTCTACCACCTGGCGGCAGTTCATCCCAGGTACTCCTCGAGCATCTTGCGAACGGCGGCGCGCGCACGATGCAGCCTCACTCGCTCGTTTGCCGCGGAGATGCCAAGCAGGGAGCTCACCTCGGCGGAGTCAAAGCCAGCCACATCGCGCAAGAGGATGACCTCACGCTGCTTGGCAGGCAGGGCGTCGATCGCCGTCTTGACCTTCTGAAGGGTCTCTCCTCCAATGACCTTCGACTCGGGAACGTTGTCCCAGCTGCGCGGGCCTGTACGCCACATCCCGTCTGAGCCAAACCGCGATTGGTCCACTGTCGGCCGGTGACTGTCCGAATCGTCGCGCCGCCAGAACGCCGTGAACGGCAGGATGCGCGCCTCTTTGCGCCGCCGGGCACGAGCGATGTTGATCACGATGCCGAAGATCCAGGTCTTCAGCGACGAGCGGCCTTCGAAGCGATCAAGGCTGCGCACGCAGGTGAGCCATGACTCCTGCACGACGTCTTCCGCCACGCCGCGATCGCCGACGTAGGTCATGGCCAGCCTCAGCATCGGACCGTGGTAGCGCTGAATGAGTGACTGGAATGCGGCTTCATCGCCGGCTTTGAGCGCTTCCAGCTCCGGGTCGTGGATGTCTTCAGCCCCCACCGGCCTATCCGCCGACAAATGAAAAGAGCGTGATCTAAAAGGCAAAGCGTGCACAACCGGCCATCAGCGGTTGGTGTCGGAACTGTGCCTCGTCGTTACAGGCGAGGCGACCTAGGACTTCCGCCAGTCTAGAGCCGGACCGAGCTTCTTCTCGAAGAGGCCCGCGACCTCTCCCGGCCTGGGGAACCGACCGGCCGCCTTCTTGCTGAACAGCACCTCGCCGTCCAGGGAGACTTCGAAACGGCCGCTGCTTCCACTCTGGAGCTCGACCGCGCGCATGATCGGCGCCCACCGGCTCAGCAGCTCGGCGGCCAGGCTCACGGCCTGGTCAAGATAGTCTCAGGGAACGCAGTACTCGATCTGCGCCTCATGAAGCGGGTTGATCATTTCGCTCGCATCCGGTTGTTCTTCGGATTGTGCTCCACCTCGGCCAGGCCGAGCGCTTCGAGCAGTGGGGGCATGTACATGCCGAACCGGCCGCGCAGGCCTTTTTTGAGACCGTACCAACCACCGACCGGGTTGCTCGCCGACCGGCCCCATGCCTCGACTGTTCCCTCCGCCGCCGGCTTCTTCTCGTCCGCGCTGCCAAGGGGCATCCAGTCACCATGCTTTTTGAGCATCGCGTGGAGGTCTTCGATCGCCCGCAGTTGATAGCGCAGCTCAGTCTTGCCGACGAGGCAGACGATCGCCGGCGGGTCGAGCGACTCATCCTTGTACATCACATATTCAGATGTGCCGCTGGGAGTCTTCAGCTGCCACGGGGATTGCTTCGTCCCGGATCCCTTGACTGTCGCCATGGTTGATTTCCTCCACTTCTCATTGGGCGTAACACTTCGGTTACCGTAACGCGACCGTTACCATACTCCAGGTGAAGGTCAAGGCATACAAAGGCGATCCGTTTGATGCCCTGGGCAACTCACATCGGCGCGACATCGTGGAACTGTTGGTGGCGAAGCCGCGCTCGGTCCAGGAGATAGCAGACCGCCTGCCGATCAGCCGCCCCGCCGTGTCACGTCACCTCCGCCTGCTCAACCAGGCGGGGCTGGTCGCCGACGAGCAGGTCGGCGCGCGTCGCCTGTACCGGCTCGACGAGCAGGGGGCAGAGGCCGCGCGGCAGTATCTCGCCCACGTATGGGGTCACGTGGGCACGCGCTTTCGAATCTTCGCCGAGAACACCGGGCAGAACAAAACGCGGCAATGATCGAGCCGCTGAGGCTGTCCTTTGTCGTGGAGTGCCCGCCGGATCATGCATTTGCGACTTGGACGCGCAAGGCGTCGTCGTGGTGGCCGGTCGAGCACACGGCGTCGCACGAAAAGGGAGCGGAGATCATTTTCGAGCCGCGCGAGGGCGGACGGATTTTCGAGCGCACGCCCGGCGGTGATGAGATCGAATGGGGCCAGGTGGTCGAATGGGATCCACCGCGCCGGCTGCGCTACCTGTGGCACATCGCGACCGACCCCAAGAATGCAACCGACGTCGAGATCGTCTTTCGAGAGCTGCCTGACTCGTCAACGCAGGTTGAGATCGAGCACAGCGGATGGGACCGTCTTGCTGAGATTGGCCAGGCGTGGCGCGACGCGAATCACGCCGGGTGGGGCGGCGTGCTGCCCTCCTACACAGAGTGGTGCAGGGTCAGCAGCATCAGAAGCTGAGGCGCGTCAGGCGCCAGAAGCGGCCTGGCGGATACATCGGGTCGGCGGTTACCAGCGGGACGTCCAGGCTGTAGTCGCCCAGCACCACATGCAGATTGCCCTCTTGAGTGCGGGCCCCCAGTGGCCGGTCGACCACAATCGTGTGCGCATCGAGGTGCTGTCGCAGCACCATGCCCGGCCACTCGATCAGGTCGACGTCCACCGACGAGACAAGGTCGGATTGCGCACCCCACGGCGTGATGTAGGTGGCGATCTTCTGGTTGCGCGCGATCACCGTTCGGACGTGCAAGGCAGGTTGCATCGAAGTGATCAGACCCTTGGCAGAGGTAAAAGCTGCGTCGAGGGTCAATTGCCCCATGACGCAGCCGTAGACGGTGACCGGCTTGCCGTCCACAGTGATGTCTGCGGCGAAGAGGAAGTTGGCGCCGCTGTTCAGGCCGGAACCGGTCTTGATACCGACGATGCCGCTCTGGCCGAGCACGCGATCGACGTTGTAGACGATGCCGGCGACGGGAAGCACGGCCTGGCCCATGCCGACGACCTGCGCAAACACCTCCTGCTTCATGGCGACGGCGCCGAGGAGCATCAGGTCGGTCGGCGTGCTGACACTGCCTGGGTTGACGCCGCTCGTGTCGGCAAATTTGGTGTGCGTCAGGTGCAGCTCGGCGGCACGGGAGTTCATCTTGGCGACGAACGCATCGATCGAGCCGGCGTCCCAGCGGGCGAGCGTCTCAGCGAGGTTGTTCGCGGAGGGAATGAGCAGGCCCTGCAGGGCCTCCAGCTCGGTGATTTGCTCGCCGACGCGAACTGCGGCCACCGACTCTTTGTTGGCGGCGTCGGCCTCGTATGTGGCGACATCGGCCTCAGTGATAGTGATCGTCGGCCCTTGCTGGTCTTTCTGCAGGGGCTTGTCTTCGAGGATCAGCAGCGCAGTCATCACCTTGGTGACGCTGGCCGCCGGTATGGGCTGCTCGTTGCCGGAGCTGGCGATGAAGCCGAGGCCCTTCACGCCGATCGCGCCGGATCCTCGACTCGGCCACAGCAGAGCTGGGGGTGTGCCGGCGATCGCCTCCGAGGCTCGAACCGAGCCCGTGGCGGCTACCGCCGGGATCGGGCGAAGGTAGTTCCAGGCCGCCAGACCCGCGACCAGCAGCAACAGAACGATCCCAATCCGCAACCGCATGCCGGAGAAAACATAGCTAACCCCGCGCCGCTGTCATCTGGTGCATACGGCGCCGAATTGGCTCTGACAACCTGACTCCGACGTAGGTCACAAACGCCAGAGAGGTGATGAAGAAGCTGACCGGATGCGGTGAGTAGTACGCGATGGCCAGGCCAAGCCAGGTGAACAAAAGCGCCAGCGCGATGCCTGACAGGATCGCGGCTGGCGGCCGGCTCGTGAACCGCACGGCGATCGCGGCCGGCGTGACGATGAGGGCGAAGATCAGCAGCACGCCCACCACCTGCACTGCCTCGGTGACCGCAACGGCCAGGATGGCCATGAAGGCGACAGACAGAATGCTGACGGGGACGCCCTTGGCGCTTGCCAGGTCTTCGTCCACCGACGAGAAAAGAAGCGGACGGTAGATGGCGATCAGGCCGGCGATGGTGACGATGCCCGCGACCAGCGTGATCACCACGTCGGTAGCGCTGATCCCGAGGATCTCTCCAAAAAGCAGGGCATATGCCTCGGTCGCGTAGCCGCGATAGAGGGAGATGAACAGCACGCCGAGGCCGAGTGTCCAGGCGAGGACGATTCCGATGGTCACGTCACGGCCTCGCAGGCGGTTGCCAAGCGCTCCGATCGTGACTCCGCTAACGAGGGTGAAGGCGAGCAGTCCGAAAACGGGACTGATCCCCAGCACCACCGCACCGGTCGCACCGGCGAACCCGATGTGAGACAGGGCATGAGCCGCGAACGCGGAACCCCTCAGGACGACGAAGTAGCCGATCGCGCCGGCGACGATGGCGACGATGGTGCCCGCCTCGAAGGCGTGGACCATGAACGCGTAGTGGAACAGCATGGCGATGTCGTCGAGCAGGTTCCAGCCAGGCGCCGGCGAGGTGTTGGAGACGGTCAGCAGGATGCCGAGCTCACGCATGTGGGTGGCTCACCTCTTCTTCGAGACCAACGACAAACACCCGGCCGCGGCTGTCGGTCAGGACTTCGACGGGTGACGAATAGATCTCGGTGAGGCGCTCCGAAGTGATGATCTCCGCAGGCTTGCCTATGGCCAACCTTCCGTGCGCCATGTACAGCACGAGGTCGATGTGAGGCAGCAGCAGGTTTACATCGTGGGCGATGAGAAGCACCGTGAGACGCCTCTCGCGCGCGACCTGCGTGATCAGCTGCACGATGGCTCCCTGGTTGCGCACATCGAGGTGCGACATTGGCTCGTCCATCAGCAGAAGACGAGGCTCCCCCACCAACGCCTGCGCGAGCATGAGGCGCTGCTGCTCGCCACCTGAAAGAATGCCCAGCGGCCGGTCGGCGTATCCGCTCGCGCCTACAGCTTCGATGGCTGCACTCGTGAGCGCGGCGGCTTTACGACGTCCTCCGAGCCTCACGCCCCAGCGATAGCCATCCACCCCGAGGTCGACAAAGTCGCGGCCGCGGATGGAAAGCTCCGGGTCGAAGGCCGAGCCCTGCGGGACATAGCCGATGTTCGGGTTGCCGCGACGCGGCTGCCGGCCGAGCACCTCGAGCCGGCCGTCCGCGGGCACGAGCTGGCCGAGGATCATGCGGATCAGGGTCGACTTCCCCGCGCCGTTGGGACCGAGAATCGCGGTGAACGAGCCCGACGGGATGGCAAACGTACCGCGGGACCAGACGGGATGTGAGCCGTAGCTCGCCGTCAGGTCTTGCGCAACGATTGCCGAATCAGTCAGCTGGCCGACGACAGAGCCACCTCGAGACTCTTGAGCTGCTTGAGCTGCCAATCCTGGAATGTCGCGTTTTCAGGGAGGAGTGTTTCCGAGACGCCGACGCTTGGGATGTGGTGTGCTGCGGCGAGCGACTTGACGTTCGTCGTCACCGCCGTCGCCGTCTGGACGTTGTAAATGAGGACCTTGATCTGGTTGGCGGAGATCTGGTTCTGGAATGTCACGACTGCGGAAGCGGGCGGGTCTGTGCCCTCGGCGACGGCATTCATGAACTCGTCTGGAGTCGTGAGTTTCAGGCCCAGCGCCGACGCCATGTACACGAAGATGCTCTCGGTCGCACCAATGGGCGTGGCGGAGTATTTCTGCCTGATGTTCTCGATCTCAACGGTGTACGGCTGCAGCGCTGCCGCGAAGTCCGCTCGCTTCTGGTCGAAGTAGCTAGCGTCGGCGGAATCGATCGACTTGTATTCCGCCGTGATCCTGTCCGCCACCCGCTTGACATAGGCCGGGTTGTACCAGAAATGGGGGTTGTCACCCACCTTGAGGCCGAGCATCTGCGCCACGTCCAGCACCTGGCGGCGAGGGCTCGGGTTGGCGTCGAGCAGCTTCTTGCCCCAAGCGTCGTACCCCGCGCCATTGAGGATGACGAGGCTCGCGTCCGCGAACGCCCGCGCGTCATTCGTGCTGCTCGCGTACTCGTGAGGGTCTGAGTTCGGATCGGTGACCACGCTCTGGACGTTGGCCTTCGATCCGCCCAGCTGGGCCGCAATGCTGCCCCAGAAGCTCTCCCCGGCGACCACGTTCACTACCCCTGTCGGCGAGCCCACACTCGAGCTGCCGCACGCGGCGGCCACTGGCAAGAGAACCACCAGCGCCGCCAACCCTGCCCCCTTCACCATTGCGCAAGAGTATTGCACAACTGACTTGCGCAAGTTTGGTGCGTATAGTTGACGGGTGGCCAGGCCAAGCCCCGTGAGCGACCAGGTACGCGGTCTTTTCACCGCCGACGACCGGCACCTCTGGTCGATAGACGAGCTGCACGAGTCGGTCGTGCGGGCGCTGGGGAGCGCCGATTACTCAACAGTGTTCAGGGCTGTCTCCGGCCTGGAGCGCGATGGGCTGATCAAGCGCATCGACCTCGGCGACGGCAAGGTGCACTACGAGCTCAGCAATGAGCACCACGAACACATCCGGTGCGATGTGTGCGGGCGAGTGGTCGAGGTGCCTGGCTGCGTCCTCGAGGGCGCATCGTCGGCGGTCACAAGCAGCACGGGCTTCAGAGTGACCAGCCACCAGCTGCTGTTCAGCGGGGTTTGCCCCGCCTGCGAGTCAGCGCGTCAGGGTTAGGACGTCGCCGAGGACATACCTCCGCTCGGTGTTCTCGTTCATCGACGAGGCGTAGCAAACGCCCGTCCCAGGTCCCTAGGCGTTCGATTGACGCGCCGCTATCCTGCCCGGAGTGAAAGCGCTCGTCAAAGCCAGGGCGGAGCCGGGTCTTTGGCTGCAGGAAGTCCCGGATCCGACGCCTGGTCGTGGCGAGGTGTTGGTCCGCGTCCTGCGCACCGGCATCTGCGGCACCGACCTCCACATCGAAAGCTGGAACGAGTGGGCCCAGACGACCATCCATCCGCCGCTCGTGGTGGGACACGAGTTTGTCGGCGAGGTTGTGCGATTGGGCGAGGGAGTTGCATCGGTTTATCCAGGCGAGATCGTCGGCGCCGAAGGACACATCGTGTGCGGGCACTGCCGGAACTGCATGGCGGGGCGACGGGCCTTGTGCGCGAACAGCGTCGGAATAGGCGTCCAGCGTGACGGCGCATTCGCCGAGTTCATCGTCATGCCGGCCGTCAATCTCTGGCCACATCTGACGAAGATCGACCTTGACGTGGCCTCAATCTTCGATCCGTTCGGCAACGCCGTTCACGCGGCAACACAGTTTCGCGTCGTCGCCGAGGACGTGCTCGTCACCGGAGCTGGTCCGATCGGGATCATGGCAGCGATGGTGGCCCGCCACAACGGCGCCAGGTTCGTCGTCATCACGGACGTCAGCGACTACCGGCTGGAGCTGGCCCGCAAGGTTGGTGTCGACCGCGCGGTCGATGTCCGCACCACGACTCTCGCGCAGGTGCAGGAAGAGCTCGGCATGAAAGAGGGATTCGATGTCGCCTTCGAGATGTCGGGTCAGGCCTCAGCGCTGCGCGACATGATCGCGAACATGTCCCACGGCGGTCGCATCGCGATTCTCGGACTCCCCGACCATGAATTCGCGATCGACTGGACGCAGGTTGTCTTCAAGATGCTTACGGTCAAAGGCGTCTACGGCCGCCAGATCTTCGAGACCTGGTACGAGATGTCCGTGTTCACGCAGACCGGCCTGGACATCTCGCCAGTCATCACCCACCGCTTTCCGTACACCGAGTTCGAGCAAGCCTTCGCGGTCGCACACTCCGGCAAGTGCGGAAAGGTAGTGCTCGACTGGACCGCGAATTAGAAGAGGTCAAGAAAGGGAGTCAAGACATGTTCGACCGCATGCAATCGCACCTTGTCCACGAGCTCGAAGAGATCCGGCGCGCCGGCCTGGAAAAACAGGAGCGCGTGCTGACGGGTCCGCAGGGATCAGTTGTCAAGGTTCTCGACCGCGAGGTCCTGAACCTCTGCGCCAACAACTACCTTGGATTGGCCGACGATCCCGCGATCGTTGCGGCGGCCAAAGAAGCGCTCGACCGGTGGGGCTACGGCATGGCGTCGGTTCGTTTCATCTGCGGTACGCAGGAGGTTCATAAAGAGCTCGAGGCCGCGCTCACCGAATTCCTCGGTACCGAGGACACGATCCTCTACTCGTCCTGCTTTGACGCCAACGGCGGCATCTTCGAGGCGCTGCTCGACGAGCACGACGCGATCATCTCGGATGCGTTGAACCACGCCAGCATCATCGATGGCATCCGCCTGTGCAAGGCCCGGCGTCTGCGCTACGCGAACCGCGACATGGACGACCTCGAGCGCCAGCTGAAGGACAGCGCCGACGCCCGTTTCCGGATGGTAGTCACCGACGGCGTTTTCTCGATGGACGGATACCTCGCGCCGCTGCCCGAGATCTGCGAGCTCGCGGAGCGCCACGATGCCCTCGTCATAGTCGACGACTCCCACGCCGTCGGCTTCATGGGCGCGCACGGCCGCGGCACGCACGAGCACCACGGAGTCATGGGCCGCATCGACGCCATCACGGGGACCCTGGGCAAGGCCCTAGGCGGTGCCAGTGGAGGCTACGTGTCCGGGCGCAAAGAGCTCGTCGCGATGCTGCGGCAGCGCTCGCGGCCATATCTGTTCTCGAATTCGGTGGCGCCACCCATCGTGGCCACGAGCCTCAAGGTGCTGGAGCTGATCAGGTCGGCAGGCGAGCTGCGTCAGCGGCTGCGCGACAACACGGCCTTCTTCCGCAAGGAGATGACCGACGCCGGCTTCGACATCCTTCCGGGCGAGCACCCGATCGTTCCGGTCATGGTCGGCGACGCGACGCTGGCAGGCCGTATGGCCCAACTCATGCTCGAAAAGGGCGTGTACGTGGTCGCGTTCTCATACCCTGTCGTCCCCCAGGGCAAAGCGCGCATCAGAACGCAAGTGTCCGCCGCACACTCGAAAGCCGACCTCGAACGCGCGGTCAAGGCCTTCATCGAGACGCGGGAGGCCGTGGCAAAGTAGCGTCAGCGCTCCGGGCGCGCCAGCGTAGCCTGTCTTTGGCTATCCAGCCGAGATGGGACGGTCCAGGAGCAACTCCACCGAACGAGGCCTGAAGGCCCGGCCGCCCGAAGCGGCTGAAGCCGGGCTGGTCTACGCCTCCGACTTCGAGCCCGGCATACATCGGGTGCGCAAGGGCAAAGGCTTCACCTACCTCGGCCCGGACGGCAAACGGGTGACCGATCGGGCCACCCTGGAGAGGATTGCCGGCCTCGTCATCCCCCCGGCCTGGAAAGACGTTTGGATGTCCACACGACCACGAGGTCACCTCCAGGCCACCGGCCGCGATGCTCGGGGCCGCAAGCAACGCATCTACCACGCAACCTGGCGCGAGGTTCGCGCTGCCGACAAGTTCTCGCGTATGGTCGGCTTCGCTCGCGCGCTGCCACGAATCAGGCGCCGCGTCGCTCGTGACCTGGGGAAACCTGGCCTTCCACGTGAGAAGGTGGTCGCGACCATCGTCAGGTTGCTCGAGATGACCTATGCGCGGATCGGCAACGAGGAGTACGCGCGTGAGAATGGCTCCTTCGGTCTTACCACCCTTCGCGATCGGCACGTGACGGTCACGGGATCGACCGTGCGATTCCTCTTCAAAGGCAAGAGCGGGCGCGAGGTTGAGGTCGGCGTCACGAATCGGCGCGTCGCGCGCGTGGTCAAACGATGCGAGGAGCTTCCTGGCCAGATGCTGTTCCAGTACATCGGCCCCGATGGCGAACGTCACACGGTCCATTCGGATGACGTCAACCAGTACCTGCAAGAGGTAAGCGGTGAGGATTTCACCGCAAAGGACTACCGCACGTGGTCAGCCACCGTCCTGGCCACCTGCGCTCTGCGCGATGTCGCGGCCTTCGAGTCCGATGCGGAGGCCAAACGCAATGTGGTGGCCGCGATCGACAGCGTCGCGCGAAGGCTCGGACATACACGCGCTGTGTGCCGTCGCTCCTATGTCCACCCGAGGGTAATCGACACTTATATGGACGGGTCGCTCGAGAGCATCCTGAGCGTCGTGTCGAGCAAGGCGTATCGAAACCTCAAGGCGGATGAGGTGGCCGTCCTCGCACTGCTGAAGCGCAAGGTGCGAGCGAAGGCGGCTTAGTCGGTACGCACCTCCGAACCATCCTGCGCCCAGCGCGTGTGGTAGGCGCCCTCGCGGTCCGTGCGGTGGTAGGTGTGAGCACCGAAGTAGTCGCGCAAGCCCTGGATGAGGTTGGCCGGACCGCGCGCGCGCCGGTATCCATCGTAGTAGGCCAGCGATGAGGCGAACGCCGGGATAGGCACGCCCTGGTCGACCGCATGCTTGATCACGGAGCGCCACGCCGGCTGCGCCGATGCAAGCGCTTGCTGGAAGAATGGGGCAAGCATGAGATTCGACAGGTCGGGAGACTCCGCGTAGCTGTCCTTGATGCGGTCCAGGAACGCCGCGCGGATGATGCAGCCACCGCGCCAGATCGTGGCGAGGGCGCCGAGGTCGAGGTTCCACCCGAACTCTTGTGAGCCGGCGCGGAGGTGCTCGAAACCCTGGGCATAGGCGACGATCTTCGACGCGTAGAGCGCATCCCGGACGTCATCGATCATCCCCGCGTCGGACTTTGCCGGGATACCGGAGGGGCCTCCTAGAATCTTCGCCGCCTTGACACGTTCCGCCTTCTGGCTGGACAGCATGCGAGCGAACACCGCTTCGGTGATTCCGGTAAGGGGCACGCCAAGCTGGAGCGCCGACTCGCTCGTCCATCGCCCTGTGCCCTTCTGTTCAGCCTCGTCCTCGATGACGTCGACAAGCGCCGACCCCGTGACTTCGTCGCGCTTGTCGAGCACGTTGGCGGTGATCTCGATCAGGTAGGACTGGAGCTCGCCCTCGTTCCATTCGCGAAAGACCGCCGCCAGCTCGGCGGGCGTCATGCCGAGGACCTGGCGCAGGAAGTCGTAGGTCTCGGCGATGAGCTGGATGTCGGCGTACTCGATCCCGTTATGGACCATCTTCACGAAGTGGCCCGCCCCGTCCGGGCCGATATAGGTGCAGCACGGAACGTCGTCGACCTTGGCCGAGATCGCCGTCAACATCTCCGCCACACGTTCGTATGAGGCGCGCGTGCCGCCCGGCATGATGCTCGGTCCGCGAAGCGCCCCCTCCTCCCCGCCGGACACGCCCGCTCCGATGAATCCGAGACCGGCCTTCTCGACAGCCGCCGCCCGCCGGCGGGTGTCGTGGAACAGCGAGTTGCCGCCGTCGATAATCGTGTCGCCGGGTTCCAGCACCTTCGACAGAGAATCGATCGCATCGTCGACGGCCGAGCCCGCCTTCACCATGAGGAGGATGGCACGAGGCGGCTTGAGGATCCGCGCCAGCTCTTCGAGCGACCCGGCCGGGCGGAAGTCGCCATCGTCGCTGTACGCGGCCATGAAGTCGTCTGTACGCCGGCGAGTTCGGTTGTAGACGGCTACGCGTGCGCCGTGGGACGCCAGGTTGCGGGCCAGGTTTTCGCCCATCGTCGCCAGCCCCACCACCCCGATCTCGTGCTCGGCCACACCCCAACATTACCTAGGGAAGCGCGGTCAAGGTTCCGCTGCCTCGTCAACCCATCTGAACTGACGGGACCATCCCCCCCAACCGGACGGCGACCAGGGTGGCAATGCATGCCACGCTGGTTTCGGACAAGGTTTGAGCCTGGAACGGCGCGCTCTGCAGAGCGGGCCTCGAGAACGTACGGTCTTCATCTCCGCGGCAGCGATTGCAGTGGTGACGGTGATTGTTTTTGTCGCCTGGCTGGCATTCCGAATCGGCGGCGACACCTTGACGATCGCTGTCGACGACATCGGCGAGGCAGTAGCGGCGTTCATCGCCGCCGCTGCGTGTGGGTTCGCGGCGTGGCGGACCATCGGCCGCCCTCGGCTTGGCTGGACACTGATGTCGGCTTCGGCCGTTTCATGGGGCGCCGGCCAGGTCGTGTGGTCGGTTTATGAAATTGGCTCAGGGAACATTCCGTACCCCTCCGCCGCCGACGTGGGCTTCCTGGGGGCTATACCGCTGGCCGCCGCCGGGATCGTGGCTTTCTTTTCGACACCGCGAGGCACGTCAACACATCTCCGGCTGTGGCTCGACGGGGCAATCGTGTTTCTCGCACTTGTCTTCGTCGCGTGGACTCTTGGGATGCGAACTGTGTACGAAGATGCCGCGCATCCGCTGCTCGAGAGGATGGTCAATCTTGCCTATCCGGTCGGCGACATCCTCATCGGCACAATCCTGGTCCTGGCCATCCGTCGTGCCAGGAATGAAGCTCACGGCAGGCTGCTCCTTCTTCTCGGCGGGCTGGCGGCCAACTCGCTGGCCGACAGCGCGCTGGCTTTCCTCACCGCAACCGGCCACTACGGTTCGATCGGCAGCGTGCTGGATGCGGGGTGGGTGGGAGGCTACTTGATGATCGGCCTCGCGGCGCTTTGGCCCTCGAGCGCCGGCGCCCGCGTAGCAGATGACCGGCCGATCGACATCTGGCAGCTGGCCCTGCCCTGGCTGGCGCTGCTGGGCGTAGGCCTGAGCGCCATCCTCCTCGCGGTGTCAGGCCAGCCGATGGACGTCTTCCTGACCCTTCTCGTCGGTGCGCTGGCAATCCTGGTTATGGTCAGCCAGATCTACGCCCACAGCGAATCGCTGTCGCTCCTGATGCAGAGCCGCCGCGACGCCGCGACGCTCAACGACATCATCTTGTACGCGCCGCTCGGGGTCGCCCGAATCGGTTTGGACTTGAGAATCATCCAGGCCAACCCGCGATTCGCGGAGCTCCTCCGCAGGCCTGAAAATGACATCGCTGGCGCGCTCCTGGCCACGCACCTGCCACCGGATGAGGTGGAACAGGCCGCTAACCAATTTCGGTTGATTTCCGACGGCACAGTCACCTCAACCGAATCGGAAACCGAGGTGGTGCGGGGCGACGGCTCGCACATGTGGCTGCACTGGAGCGCAACAGCAGTACGCAACCTGGATGGCGAGATCGAGTACTTCATCGCAATGTTCAATGACACGACAGCGAGGCATCAGGCGGAGGTGGCGGCCGTGGCGAACATCAACGTGCTCGAGCGCCTCAACCGTTTGAAGAGCGAGTTCCTGACCATGGTCCGCCACGAGTTTCGAACGGCACTCGTTGGCATCGAGGGCTTCAGCGAGCTGATGCGGGACGCGGACTGGCTGGACGTGGTTACGGTCAAAGGCTTTGCCAGCGACATCTACAACGACGCACACCGGCTCGACGGAATGCTGGGCAAGATGCTCGACGTGGACCGCATGGAGGCAGACAAGGTCGAGCTTCACCTCGTACCGATCGACCTAAGCGACGCCTTGAGCCAGGCTGTCACGCTCGCGAAGGTGCCAGGTACGAAACATCCCATCACGCTCGCCCTGGAACCTGACCTGCCAATGATCGACGGCGACGCGGGGAAGCTCGCCTGGCTGCTCAGGATTCTTTTCGACAACGCGATCAGGTACTCGCCTGAAGGCGGAGAGATCGTCGTCACAGCCTCCACGGAACCAGGTCAGGTCGTCGTGGGTATCAAAGACCGCGGCCTGGGCATGCCGGCGGACTTCGACGACCAGCTCTTCGCCCGTTACCAGTGGAGCGCAAACAACCCCACGACCAAGGTCATGGGGACGGGCCTCGGCCTGCCGATGGCCCGCCAGATCGTCGAGATGCACGGCGGCCGGATCTGGTTCGACAGCAAAGCAGGCGTGGGCTCGGAGTTCCATTTCTCGGTACCGATGATCTCCAACCGATCGACACCACGCGAGGAGCCGGAAGAGACCGTCGCCGTCCCGGTGCTTGTCTAATCCTGCCAGCGGGGACTATGTCGTAATCAGTCTTCGCGCCGCGGCGGCTCCGCTCCCCGCGTGCTCAACGGCGTCCACCTTGAGCAGCACGCCGACGAGCTTTCCGTCCGACGTCGTGATGGGTACGCTGTCGAGCTCGTGCTCAATCATGTAGTCGGCCATCTCCTTCATCGGAACGTACGGACGAAACGTGCTGGGCCCGGGATGCATGGCCTGCTCGGCCATCAGCCCTGAGTCCATCTCCAGCTGTTTCGACCGCAGCAGACCGAGGACGACTTGCGCCTCGTCGACGACCACCGCCACGTTCCAGCCTGTGGCCGTCGCCCGGTCGCGCACGTCGCCGAGGCGGTCTTGCAAGCCGCAAACGATCATGTCCTTGCGCGCCACGTCTCCCGCGCGCGGGCGCTTCGAGTTCTCGCCCTCGGTCGGCAAACCGGCGGCCAGCCAGTCGAGCTTGCCCGCCTTGTACTCAAAGACTTTTCCGAAGCCGAAGCTCTCGAGCCGCGACGCGGCCCTGGGTGCCATGTCTCAAGCCGCGTCCCAGCAGTACACGATCACCGGTCGGTTCCGATCGATCTGTGCGGGTGCCTCCTCATCCAGCTGGCGCAGCGGATGGCTGACCGCCCCAGGGAGATGATCTTCGGCGAACTCCTCCGCCGGGAGCACCTCGACCAGCTGCGCCCCCTGCTTGACCAGCTCTTCGACCCTCTCGCGATCGATTGATGTCGCCATCGGCTCAGGGTCGCACGTCGAACAGCTTGGCGATGTCGGCAGGCAGCGTCAGCACGGCGTCGAGCTCGGGCACGAGTCCGCCCGCCTGCAGCGCGGCCGTGACGAGGCCGGAGCAGATCTCGTGACCATGTCGGACAAGCCGTAGGGGCCACCCGAAGAGCAGGTACAGGCTCGCTCCGAACATGTCGAGAAAGCCAAAACCCTGGCCGATATGCGCCTTGGAGTAGGCGACGGCACGCGCCCTGCCTTCCGCGGAGAACTCCGGGCCCAGGCGAACCAGGTGGTATTCGTCGGCGTGGTACCTGGAGATGGGGTTTTGGCGCACGCCGGTGTCCTCCGCTTCGACCAGGGCCCCATCCTTCTCGACGATCATCGCGGAGTGGGTCCAGTGCGCATAGACCGCATCCGGGCCTTTGAAACGGCGCTTCTGAGCCAGGCTGATGAGCCCCGCGATCAGGTTATGCCGGTGGGCGAGGATGAAATCACCGGGCACGAAATCTTTCGCGTCCTCCCCGGGACCATAACGCTCAACCTTGGCCATCGTCATCGGGATAACGCCCGGCGACGGTTCCTCACCAGGTTCGAGTCACCTTGTTCAGCGCTCTCGGCCGGTCTGGGTCGATTCCGCGGGCTAGGGCGACGCGACTGGCCAGCAGCTGACCCAGCACCGCGAGCGTGAGCGGGGTCAGCTCCTCGGGCAAGCCGGAATCGAGGCTGACGGTGTCATCCGGAGCGCCATGGTCGCTGATCCCGTCGAGCAGCCAGACGACTCGGCAGCTTTGGCCCCTCAGGCGCCGCCCGATCGATTCCATGTCGGCGGACACCTGGCCACGCCCGTCCACGAGCACCACTGGGAAGCCGGGCTCGACTACCGCTATCGGCCCATGCTCGAAGTCCGCCACCGACCACGCGCGAGCCAGCACATAGCTTGTCTCGGTGAGCTTGAGAGCGATCTCCTCTGCCGTCGAGAAGTTGAAACCCCGCCCGAGAACGATGGCGCGCGGGCCCAGGAGGGCGGGGACGAGGCGGTCCAGCTCGTCGTCCTGCTCCAGCGCCGCCGCCAGGGCCGGGGGCACCTGGCCGAGCGCGGCCTCGAACGATGCGTCCGGGTCGAGTGCCTGGGAGATCAGCGCGATCGCAAGCAGGCTTGCGATGTATGTCTTGGACGCGGGCACGCTGCGTTCCGGTCCAGCCCCCAGCGGGAGCAGCAGCTCGGCGGTGTGAGCCAGCCGGGACTCTGGTTGGTTGGTCACCGCGACCGTCACCTGGCCCTGGCGCGCAGCCTCCTCGATAACGGCGATGACGTCGGGCGACTCGCCAGATTGCGAGATGCCGATCACGCATTGACCGTCGAGGTTGGGCGGGCTGCCGTAGCTGGTGAACAGAGATGGCGCCGCCAGCGCCACCATCATGTGGTTGCGGGCGCCGAACAGGTATTTCGCATACAGCGCCGCATGATCGGAGCTGCCTCGCGCGGCGATGACGAAGCCTCGCGGCTTCGATGAGTGAAGCCTCGCGGCAATCGACCCAACCGCGCCACGACTCTCCGCGAGCATCCGCCGCGCCAGCAGCGGCTGCTCGCCGATCTCCTCGCGAAAGACACTCATCTAGGTCTGGGCGGTGGCGGCTTTCTCGCGCTCTCTCAGGACGCGGCGCAGGATCTTGCCGGTCGCAGATTTCGGGATCTGGTCGACCACTTCAACGCGTCGAATTTTCTTGTGCGGCGCGACTCGCGCCGCGACCCATTCCATGATCTCTTCGGGGGTCACTGCCTCTTTCAGCACGACGAATGCTTTCGGCACCTCCTCGGTTTCTTCGTCAAGCACTCCGATGACCGCGGCGTCCGCGATTTTCGGGTTGGACAGCAGCAGCGCCTCGAGCTCGGCCGGCGCCACCTGGAAGCCCTTGTACTTGATGAGCTCTTTGAGGCGGTCGACGATGAAGTACTGGTCGTGCTCGTCGATGTGCCCGATGTCACCTGTGTGGAAGAACCCATCCGCGTCGATGGAGCTGCTCGTCGCCTGCTCGTTGTTCAGGTAACCCTTCATCACCTGCGGGCCGCGCGTCCAGATCTCGCCGTCCTCGTTACGGCCAAGCTCCTTGCCGGTGGCGGCGTCGACGATCTTGCACTCGGTGTTGGGCGCGGCCGGTCCCACCGACCCGGGCACGGCTTCCGTCTGGCTGTCGGGCACGATGTGCGACACGGGGCTGGTTTCGGTCAGACCGTAGCCCTGGCTCAGGCGGCAGCCGATCCGCTCGCTCGCCGCGCGAGCGGTGTCCGCATCCAGAGGGGCTGCGCCCGAGAATGCCCGTTTCACCGATGACAGGTCGTACTTGTCGATTGCAGGATGCTTGGCTAGCAGCACGACGATGGGCGGCACCAGGAAAAATCGAGTGACACGGTAGTCCTGCACCGCCTGCAGGCAGGGCTCGAGCTCGAAGCGCTGCATGGTCACCAGGGTTGCGCCCTGATAGAGGCCCTGGTTCATGATCACTGTCATCCCGTAGATGTGGAAGAACGGAAGGAAGGCCATGATCTTTTCGTCTTCGGTGATGTCTATGCAGGCAGTGGTCTGCATCAGGTTGGCCACCAGGTTTCGATGCGTGAGCATCACACCCTTCGAAAAGCCTGTGGTGCCGCTGGAGTAAGGCAGCGCGACAACATCCTCCGCAGGATCGATGTGGACTTCAGGAGCTTTGGTATCGACCATCAGGGATGAGAACGCGACCGCCCCCTCCGCCTCGCCGAAGACGATCACTTCCTCGACCTTCGATTTGGCTGCCGCCTCCTGGGCCTTGGCGACCAGCGGTGGAACTGTGAGCAGGAGGCGTGCCCGCGAATCGTTGAGCTGGAAGGCGATCTCGTCTGCCGTGTAGGTTGGGTTGAGGGTGGTATTCACACCACCGGCGGCCGCGACGCCGTGGAACGCGATCGGGTACTCGGGCAGGTTGGGAGACATGATCGCCATCACGTCGCCCTTTCGGAATCCGCGCGCGTGCAGGCCCGCGGCCAGCTTGCGGACTCCATCGGCAATCTGCCGGTAGGAGTACGACCGGCCGCTCGACGCCTCGACGATGGCGACCTTGTCGCCGAGCTTGTCCGCCTTGCCGAGCACAAACGGGGTGAGCGCCATGTCGGGGATGGCCACGTCGGGAAATGGGCTCTTGAAGATCACCGCCGAAGTCTATGCGCCGGCTTGCTTCGCCGGCTCGCTCTTGGACGCCTGGTGGCGCTTGAGGCTGTCGGCGTTCCGGATGCCGAGCGCATTCACGATCGCGCCGACCAGGAGAAGGCCGGCCCCGACCAGCATCGCGAGATGGAACGACGATGTCGACGCATCCCGGACGACAGCGACGAGCTGTGGATCGGGGGGCGTGTTGAGGGGGCTCACCGAGTTGCGGAAAGCACTCGACGAGACATCAACGCCGGTCAGGCGCGAGGCTAGGATCGAGTAGAAGTTCGCGGTGAGGAAGATGAAGATAAGCGCGCCCGCCAGCTGCGGACCGACACGAGAGATGGCGTTGTTGATCGCCGAACCGACGCCCGAGTTGCGCACCGGCACCGAAGTCATCAGCGCGGTCGTCAGCGGAGCCACCATCATCATCAGCCCGACGCCGAAGAGCAGCGTGCCCGGCAGGAAATCCGTGAAATAGGAACCCGGCGGCAGGTACGTGCTTGGGCCGCCCGGCTGGAGCCTCCATGGCGTGCTGTTGCTGGGGACCCGGGCGAACCAGAGGACACCAAGAGCCATGATCACCGGCCCTATCGCCATGAACCAGCGCGGCCCGTATTTCGCCGCAAGGCTCCCGAACCGTGCTGAGAAGAAGATCAGAAACAGCGAGCCGGGTATGCCGCCGGCGCCGGCCGCGGCAGCGGTGTAGCCGAGCGTGCCCTGCTGAAAGAGAGCGAGGTAGTAGAAGGTCACATAGAGCGCCCCGTAAATCAGGAGCGTCGAGAGGTTGGTCACGGCAAAGTTGCGGGAGCGAAACAGGTCCAGCGGGATCAGGGGATGAGCCGAACGCTTCATGAGGATCGGCAGCGCGATCGTCGCCACCACACCCACAGCCAGCGCCACATACCCGATAGGGTCGCGCCAGGCCCTCTGCTGTCCGTAGATGGCACCGAAGGCTAAGCCTCCGACCGCCAGCGCGACGACCGCCGCGCCCAGCCAGTCGAAATGCGAGGTCGCCTTCTCGTCTCGGCTTTCCGGGACGTGCGCCCACGTCGCCCACGCGGCGACGAGGATGAGCGGCACGTTGATCAGAAAGGCCGCCCGCCAGGATATGGTGTCGACGAGGAGGCCGCCGATTACGGGACCCAGGATCGTCGTTGCACCCGAAGCGCCGGCCCACAGGCCGAATGCACGCCCTTGCTCCTGACCCGAGAAGTTGGCCGTGATCAAGGCAAGCGAGCCGGGCACGAGCATCGCACCGGCCGCGCCCTGCAGGACGCGAAACAGGACCAGCAGCTCCATGGTCGGGGCGAGGCCGCACAACACCGAGGTTGCCCCGAAGCCGACCAGGCCGTAGAGGAACATGCGCTTGCGCCCGTAGAAGTCGTTCAGCGCACCCGCCAGGATGAGCAGGGCGCTCAGCGTCAGCAGATAAGCGTTGTAGACGTACGACTGGCCTTCCAGGACGCCCAGGAACGAGCGCGGCAGGTCACGCCCGATTCGCGGCAAGGCGACATTGACGACCGTCGAGTCGAGAAAGACGATGCCGGAGCCGAGTACGGCAGCGACGAGGATCCAGCGCTTGGTACTCATCGGATCGGTGTCACTGGCGACAACTTTAGAAGTCTTTGCGGCCCATGAAGTGTTCAAGCACGCCGGGCCGCGCGAGCTCGTACAGGGCGATGCGGTGCCCGCCAGGGGTGGCAAAGGATGAGCACGGGCCCATCGGAATCTCCAGGCTCTGCTGCTTTTTCAGGCCGCGCTTCTTCAGGCCGGCTGTCGCTTTCCTCAAGTCGTCGACGCGATAGATGTAGACCGGCCGGTCATCCTCGAGGTGATCTGTCAACAGGACGTGGGGCGGGCCGCTCGTCAGCTCGACCAGCGCGACGCGCGCGCCCATCCCCTCGACGGCAAAACCGAGCCGGCCACCCAGCACCTCCGTGAAGTAGCGCACATCCTCCGCCACGTTGTGGCTCGGGGTGTAGAGATAGTCGAGCTGCTCGAAGGGCACCACGACTCAGGTAAGCGAGAACTCGGTGGCCACCTCGACGCCGTTGCGAAGTGTCTGGAGGGTCGAGCAGTAACGTTCGGCGCTCGACAGCAGTCGTTTCGCACGCTCGGGATCGACACCGTCTTTTACCTTGACCTGCGTGCGCATCTCGATGCCCGTCGCTCCCACGGGCACGTCGCGGTCGACGCCCATCGTGCCGCGGAAGTCCCAGTGGATTCGGACGTCGACTTTCACCGATTCGAGCTCAACGCCCATGTTCGCCGCGACCGATCGCAGGGTGCTCTCCTCGCAGATGGCGAGGGCGCTCGCCAGGATGTCTCCAGAGCAAGGCGTGTCGCCGGCTCCGCCGGCCGCGGGGTGGAGTCCGGCCTGGATTATCACGTCTGGGAAGCCGGCCGGTGAGACCGCGCAGTGCCTGGGGTCAGAGAGGTCGTTCGGCATGCTACGGGCCTCGGTCACCACGAGGGCGGACGCCGGATCCGATCGGTAGTTTTCTTTGAGCGGGGCCTGCACAGTTCTCAGGTCGACGGTGTATGGCATCCGCTCATTGTGGCGGGGCAAGCTTGAGCCGTGCGGGTGTGGCTAGGCACTACGCACACCTGAACAGACGGCCCGGGAGGCTACGATGCAGCCTCGTTGAGTCTCGAGGCTGTAGCTCCCCTGATCGCGACGTGTTTGTTTGGCCTCATCTCCGGTTTCAACGACGGCGGAAACCTCCTTGCGTCATTCACCTCGGGCCGCGTCATAACACCTGCGATCGCTGCGGCCCTCCTGCTGGTGGCCCTTGCAGGTCCTCTCGTGATCGGCACCGCCGTCGCGCAGACCATCGGCACGAATGTCATCGACCTTGGCGCACAGGGTGAGGTTGGTTACGTCCTCATCGTCGTGTCGCCGTTGTCAGTAGTCCTGCTGTCATGGCGCTTTGGCATTCCGACGAGCATGACCCTCGCCCTAGTCGGGGGCATGCTCGGTTGGTCGCTCGCTTCCGGTGGCCGTTCGGTGGTGCATTGGAATGGAGTGGCACGAGTGCTGATCGGGATGCCTATCTCGGTCCTCGGCGGGGGTTTGCTCGCGCTGGTCGTTTACTGGACCATCCGCAAGTTCCTCGGTACCCAGGCACACGCCGCATTGCTCCAGGTCGCAAGGCTTCAGCTACTAACTGCCGCGGTCCAGGCGTTCGCTTATGGGGCGAACGACATGGAGAAGTCGGTTGGATTGATTGCGGTCGGCATCTCACTTGCCAACCATCAACAGGCAGCGTTTGCAAGTCCGGTGCCTATCATTGGCGCATTCCTATTGTTTTATGTGGGTGCATTGGTCGGCGGCTGGCGAGTGGCTAGTCGAATCGGATTTGGAGTGTTGAAGGTACGCCCGGTCCAAGCGCTTGCCCAGCAGCTTGCCTCCGGCAGCGTGGTCGCTGTGCTCGCAACGGCAGGTGCTCCGGTCAGCATGACGCAGACGATCGACGGTGGATTGGTCGGAGTGGGCGCAGCGCAGCGCGCGTCCTCGGTCCGCTGGGGAATCGTCCGCGAGATGCTCGGCAGCTGGCTGTTGACGCTACCGCTTGCCGTTATCGTGGCGGCGGCGCTGCACCTTGTGGTTCGGCTCTCAGGGATCGCGCCGTGAGCTTTGGACGCACGTTCAAGGCGCTCGCGAGGTCAAACGACCGGCGGTTCGTTCAGCTGTTGTCGGAACAGGCGGAGCTCACGGTCAGGGCGCTGCAGGCGCTGGAGAAGTTCGGCCGCCAGCCGACCGCGAACACCGATTTCATCGAAGAGATCAAAGACATTGAGCGGGAGGGCGACGCCAAGCGCAGGATCCTGATCGACGAGCTCGCCCACACCTATGCGACTCCATTCGACCGCGAGGACCTGTTCGCGCTTTCACGCGCGATCGACGACATCCTTGACGCGGCTAACGAGACGGCGATCGAGCTTTCGATCTACAAGATCGAGCCGCCGGAAGGCCTCCACGAGATGGCCGGCGTCCTCGTCGAAGGCGCTCGCCACATCCTTGCGTCGGTCGGCGAGCTGCTGGATCATCCGGGCGTCGCCTCCGAGCATGCGGTGAGGGCGAAGCGGTCGGAGAACCGGATCGACGGCCTCTACCACCAGGCGGTCGGCCGCCTCTTCGACAGCGGCGGTGAGATCAGCCAGATCCTCAAATCAAGAGAGATCTACCGTCATCTAAAGAACTCCGCCGACCGCATCGATCGCGCGGCCGACGACATCTCCGTCATCGTCATCAAGAGGAGCTAGAACGGTTCCCCTCCCCCGCAGGGGGAGGGCTAGGGTGGGGGGCGACCCGAGCTCATTTCAGGGCGCTCGGCAGTCCAGGCCGCCACAGGTGCGCGGCCTGGACCACGATGACCGCGACGATCACCAGCACTCCCCCGAACACCTGCACCAGCGACAACCTGTCGCCCAGTATCACCACGGCCAGGAAGACCGTGACGACAGGCTCCCAGGTGCTCAGCAGCGCGGCGCGCGCCGCGCCGACGCGAGGCAGGCCGGCCAGGAAAAGGGAGATCGCCACCATCGTCGGCACCAGGGCGATGCCCAGGCCGACTGCCCATCCGCTGGTGTTTCGCGGCAGGGCAAGCTCATGGTTGAGGGCCGCGAGTACGCAGAAGGCGAGAGCCGCGCCGCTCATGATCACGGCGCTTGCCGCCACCGCCGGCACAGAGCTCATGACGCGTTCGCCGATCAGGATGTAGCCGGTGTAGATGGTGGGCGACGCGATCGCCAAAAAGAGTGGCCATACGAGCGCCCACGAAAGCCGAAACTCTGCCCCTCCGACCAACATGGCGACGCCGGCAAAGCTCGCCCCCAGCGCGACCCAATGCCACGCGGAGACCGACCGGCGCAGAAACAGCCAGCCGGCGAGGACGACAAGGCTTGGATAGATGTAGGCGATCAGGACGACCAGGGACGCAGGCAGTGAGCGCAGTGCGATGAAGTACGACAGCGACTGGCCCGTGTAGACGATTGCGCCCAACCCGAACAGCGTCAGAAGCCGGCTCCTACCGAGTCGCAGCGGGTTCTGGCCGATGAGCATGGCGAGCGTCACCATCCCGATCGCCGCGAGGAGAAATCGGAAGGCGAGGGTCTGCTCAGTGCCCAGGCCTGACGCGTAGCCGACCTTGGCAAAGATCGCGAGCGTTCCAAAGGCCGTGGCCGAGCCCAGCACCATCGCCGTCCCGACCCACTGCGTCCTGTGCGCCGTCGGCGCTACCGCCTCTATGGCCACAGAAGGTGGCCGAGCAGCATCCCGATCACGACCGCGAGCGCATACGTGACGCGTGGATAGCGGCGCACGACAGACCGCACTCCGTTGCTCACGGGGTCCTTGCCCTGACTGAGGGCGATGGACTCCTGGAGCATCACGAGAAAAGCGACGAACGCTCCGGCTGTGGCAATGAGCGACAGGATCGCTTCGGGACTGAAGTTCATTTGGAAAATTTCAATTAGATCGGTTCGTTGGGGACGTCCGGCCGTAGGCCGGTCCCCACAGGAAGTGACCCAACAGGATGCCGACCACGACGGCGATCACAAGCGCCACACCCGGGTACGAATGCACGGCCGGCCTGATGTACTCGGTTATCGGTTTGCTGCCGGTGAGCAGGGCCCAGCTTTCAAACGCCAGGGCGAGCGTGATCACGCCGAAAAGGGCGGTGACCAGCCACGAGAAGATGTTGCCCAGCGCAAGCCGCACGTATGAATTGTCGCCCGGATGAGCGGGCTAGCTGCGCTCAGGGGGAGGGGCCGTCGACCGCCTGGTCACCAGCTCCACCTCGACCAAAGTGGTCCGGGAGGGGCCTTTCAACTTGCGCTCGATCCTGTCCGCGATCGTCGCGATGGCAAGTCTCGCGAGCTTGTCTCTTGGCTGGGCGACCGTAGTCAGTGCGATTCTCGCCAGCCCTGCCATTGGCACGTCATCGAACCCGACGATCGACAGGTCTTGGGGTACGCGAAGGCTCACCCGGTCGGCGAATTCCTGCATCGATATCGCGGCCAGGTCGTTTGACGCGAAAATCGCTGTCGCTCGCGCCGGGCCGGTAACGACGTCGAGCAGCTGGCGATCCTCTCCGTCCACGCGAGCATGGTCCGATGGCGGCGACCAGCTGACCTTGATCGGTGGCCCCAGCCCTGCCTGTCGCACCGCCTCGCGATAGCCCTCCCACCGCGCAACGTCGGACTGCTCTTCGAGCTCGGGGATCGAGACAAAAGCGATCTTGCGATGGCCCGCGGCGATCAGATGGTTGGTGGCAAGCATTCCTCCCTGGAGGTCGTCGACCGAGACGACATCCCCCCAGTCAGCCTTGCAGCTGCAGAAGACCACGGGCACGTGGTGTTCCAGCGTCTCTTTGACGGTGCGCGAGTCACCCGAGAAAGCGAGAAATACGATTCCGGCGACCCGGTACTGGAGAAGCATTTCAAGGCCCGCCAGCTCGCTCTGGCTGTCGCCCTCCGTGTTGCAGAACATCGCCGTGTAGCCGCGGGCGGCCGCATGCCTCTCGACCGACTTGGCCATCTCGGCGAAGAACGGATTTGCCAGGTCGCCCACCATGACACCGAGGATGTTGGTGCGCTGCTGCACCAGCTGGCGGGCCAGGACGTTGGGCCGGTAGCCCAGCTGGTCGATCGCGGTGCGGACGCGGTGCCGCGTCGTCTCGGACACGCCGATTGCTCCGCGGACGACGTTCGAGACAGTGGACTTTGAGACGCCGGCCTTGGAGGCGACGTCGAGGATGGTCGGAGGCCTTCCTACACGGCGAGCAGAGTCCTGTGGCATCGCCATAAAACCAATGTTATGCGGCTCAGTCCAGATGATCCGGGTCCGTGGTCACCAGCCACCTTCGGTGCGGGCCGGCCATCACGTTGAGGTAGTACAGGTCGTACCCGGGCCCGGCGGCGACGGGATGGTAGCCGCGCGGCACCAGCACCACGTCACCGTCGCGCACCTGGATCGCCTCGTCCAGTGAGCGGTCGTCGGTGTAGACGAGCTGTATCGCGAAACCTTCGGGCCTCGCCATCCGGTGGTAGTACGTCTCTTCCAGGTACGTCTCACGCGGCAGATCGTCGGTGTCGTGCTTGTGCGGCGGATAGCTCGACCAGTTGCCGCCCGGCGTCAGCACCTCGGTGACGAGAAGAGACTCGGCCGGCCGGTCCTCCATGAGGATGTTGTGAATTGTCCGCTCGGTTCGGCCGCTGCCGCGGGTGAGCACCGGGACGTCGGCCGCAGCCAGGAGCGCGGCTTCCATGCCGCGCGCGGCTGGCGCCCAGCACAGCGCCACCTCGCACGATTCGCTGGTAGCGACGACTGCGAGCGAGCCGCCAGGCGGCGCGTACACAGCGTCGGGCAAACCGTCGAAAACCGTTTGACGCGAGCCGACATCGCGCCACGCGCGCGCACCGAAGAAGAAGTCCGCGCGCCCGGACAGCAGCACCGCACACACCTCCTGTGCATCGGTCGGACGCTCGATGCGGGCGCCCCTCGACAACCGGAATACCTCGAAGCCCACGTACGACCAACCCGCCGACTCGCGCGTGACCGATACCACCATTCCATCAAGGTGGGAGGACGATCCGCGCCGGACGACGAGGTCCGTCACAAGTGCCAGCGCCGGCGAGCCTTACCCCGCTCGTGCTCGGCGCGGGCGTCCTTCACGCCGGCGGATTCGGCGACCTCAGCCACGGGAACCTCCCACCAGCTGTCATAGCTCGGCACGCCTTCGTACCGGTCGACCGGCACGTGAATGACGACAGTGCGGTCGATCGCCTTGGCCGCGACCAGCGCGTCGCGCAGCTCCTCGATATTGCGTGCACGGATCACGTGCGCGCCGAGGCCCTGCGCGTTGAGGGCGAGGTCGACTGGCAGAGCTTCGCCGTTCTTGTGCGCGTTGTCATCGCCAAGCGAGCCGTCCGAACGGTATTTGTAGCGGGTGCCGAAACCGGCCATGCCCTTGGACCGTGACAGCCCACCGATGGAGGCGAAGCCCTCGTTGTCGACCAGAACAACCGTCAGTTTGAGGCGCTCCTGGATCGATGTGACGATCTCCTGGGCCATCATCAGGTACGAGCCGTCGCCGACCATGACGTAGACCTCACGCTCAGGATCGGCGAGCTTCACCCCGAGGCCGCCGGCGATCTCGTAGCCCATCGTCGAGTAGCCGTACTCGACGTGATAGCCCTTCGCGTCGCGGGTGCGCCACAGCTTGTGCAGGTCGCCCGGCATCGAGCCGGCCGCGCATACGACCACGTCGCGCGGCCCGGACAGCTCGTTGACCGCGCCCAGAACCTCTGATTGTGCCGGCAGCGGACCGTGACCCAGGTTGTACAACCGTGAGACCTCTTTGTCCCACTCCTCGCGGAGCTGTTCGCAGCGTTGGCTGTAGCCCGCGTCGACAGACCAGCCTTTGAGCCTCTCATCGAGTGCTTCCAGAGTGGCCAGCGCGTCACCGATTAGGGCCA
>DASYVJ010000034.1:0-42696 GCA_035937155.1 Candidatus Dormiibacterota bacterium
CGACGCATGTTCTTGACGGGTTTGGTCCTGTTCATCGGGGCATCGATGCTGGGCGGATTCAGCCAGTCCGGCGGAATGCTGATCGCCGCTCGCGTAATCCAGGGCTCTGCCGGCGCCTTGGTCTCGCCCGCTGCACTGTCGCTTCTGACAACGACTTTCAAGGAAGGTCGGGAGCGTAATCGTGCGCTCGGGATGTGGAGTGCCATGGCTGCAGGCGGAGCATCGGCTGGGTTGATTCTGGGAGGCCTGCTCACCCAGGAATTGAGCTGGCGTTTCACGCTTTTCGTAAATGTGCCATTGGGTCTCGTCGCGGTTCTGTTATCTCCGGTGCTGCCGGCAGATCCTCCTCGCCGTGGGGCGAAGGTCAGCCTTGACATCCCCGGGGCGGTGACCCTGACCGGCGGAATTCTCGCCCTGGCGTACGGCGTGACCGCGGCGACCGGGCAAGGCTTTGCCTCCACGAACGTGCTGATCGCTCTGGCTCTCTCAGCAGCGCTCCTGACTGCATTCGTCGTGGTGGAGAAGACCAGCAGCCAACCCCTTCTGCCGGCTCGGATGCTGAGGCTGAGATCCGTAGTGGCGGGCAACTCTGTGGCGGCGCTCGTGTCGGTCGTGATGATCGGCGCAGTGTTCTTCAACTCGCTGTATCTGCAGGAGATCCTCGGATATTCACCGATCCAGGCAGGTCTTGCCTGGTTGCCGCAAACAGGACTGATCATGGTCGTCTCCAACATCGGGGCCCGGATAGCCACGAAGCTGGGGACCAGAATCCTGATCACAGTCGGGACTCTTGTGCTGGCGGCGGGGATGCTCCTGTTCCTGAGAACCGCGCCCGAAAGCGACTACGTCACGGTGCTCCTTCCCGCCATGCTGGTTACAGGAATCGGCGTAGGACTTGCCTTCGTAAGCGTTACCATGGCCGGCACATCTGGCGTTCCCGATCGAGATCAGGGGATCGCTTCCGGTCTAATCGGCACCGCCCAGCAAGTCGGAATGGCAGTGGGACTGGCGATTCTGGTCAACATCGCTGGGTCGGTCACGAGGGTGTCCATTCCGCAAGGTGCAGGTGCCGTTATCGCCGGATACCACCAGGCGTTTGTGATCGCCGCCGCCATCAGCTTTGTGGCGGCGATCGTCGCGCTCATTGTGATGAAGCGTCCTTCGGCGCTGCCGTCAGCCGGTGTGGCCGAAACGGTTTTGCCTCGCCCGATTCAGCCACTCAGCGCCGCCGGCCAGGGCTGAGTTGCATTCGCGGTAATTTCCGCACAAACACATCAACAGGTGGCCTTAAGCGCGAGTTGGGGGCTGCTGGTGGCCTGCACGTGTTCGACTTTGGGCTTAGCTGGGCGCCAGCCGGGTCACACATTCCCGGCACCGAGAGGTCATCAGCGGTAACCATGGCGCGTACGGGAGGATCTGGTCGGACACGCTGCCGAGACGGTTCGGGACCCTGAGGACGAGGGTTCACTCCCCCGAAGAAGTCCTTCATTTGTATGGGGGAACCGCTGTTCTATAGTGGCTCCCAATGCAAGGGCGGAATTAAGAAATGACCTCGTTATCCAAGACGATGGCGTCGTTCAGCAGAGCAGAGGGAATACTGGCAGTCTTGTTTGCTCTGGGCTTTGTTCTCGGCTTCCTGTTGACTCCCTTGGGAGTTGAGACTCGTATACACGAACTGCGGACCCCGGTGTTCGCGGCCTTCTTCATCACTGTCGGATTGTTGCTTCCCCTTGCCGGGTTGGTTTCGCTCTTCCTTCGCAGAGCCAAGCTCGCCGGCGTCTTGGCGGTAATCGACGCCTCGCTTTCCTTCCTCATCCCTCCCGCTGACCAGGCAAAGTTCTTCTTCACCGTAATCCCTCCGCCTGCCGTTTTCATCGGTGAGTACATCCTGATATTGGTAGGAATCGGATACATGCTTTTCGGACCACGAGTCTATTCTCAGACCCGTTAGCGACCGAGAGATCGACCGCGAGTACTAATCAGTCCTGGTACTGCACAGTCGCGCCAAACGTCCGCGAACAACGAGTCAGCTCGGTAAGGAAGAGGTGGGTTCCCCGCGCCAAGGTCTCGCTCATCTGTCGAATCCCTAAGAAGCCGACAGGGGCCGCGAGCATCCCCGCTGGATCACAGCTGGATCACGCATTCCCGGCACCGGACGGCTCTAGGGGGTCACCAAAGGACACCAGCCTGGTCGATTTCGTATTCGCGAGGACGACGCGGGAGTCTGTCGGACACCGGAGGACACGGCACCGACACGGTTCGGGACCGTGAGGACGACGGTTCAAATCCCTCGCCCCCGACCATTTTTGTATTCGAAATCGGCGATTCCCGAGTCTCTCTGGAGTCAACGTCACACAGCTGGATCACAATTTCTTGCGGAGCAACGAAACCGAGGCGGCGCAAACGGCGTTGTCGTGGGTTATGTGAGATCGCTGGATAGCGACTGGTGGCCATGCAATCGTCTCATGTTGGCGGACTCACAGGGCAGGACCGTGAGGCCCTAGGTTTCACCGTTCGCCTGGCATCTTGTCCGTCGCGATCAACAGGGGCTAGGTCGGCTGCTTCCGAGCGAGGACTCCCCGCAGCTGAGACTCAGTCGGTGCCCCTTGCACTCCGTGCTCAGTCCGGAAGACACGACATGTCATACCAATCTCTTCTGTGCCAGTGGCAAAGGGATCCCGACCGTCCACGAGGATCGTCGGTGAGCCAAGGAATCCGACTCGATCAGCCTTCTCGGGAGAGTCGATCAATTGGTACTCGAGTGAGACATCGTCTCGGGACATGTCTTCAATGACCTTCCGGACGCGCTCATCAGCAAGCTGCCAATGCGGGCATCCGTCGAAGTACTGGATCGTCACTTTCATTCGGTGTCTCCTCTAGCGGTCTGATCGGGGGCGACGCGTTCGGTCAGGACGCGTCCGACTTCAAAAGCCTGCTCAACCGGTAACAGCGTTGTGTCCTCATGCTGCGCAATCCATCTGGCGCCCGTTGCTTCCGAGGCAAAGAAAAGGACCTTGTGGCAGAAGCTCTCAATCACGTCGTAGCCAAAGGGGCCGTCGGGGATCACCATCGACACCAGGGCACCCGGCGGGTTGATCTCGCGCGCACCATCACGATCGACCACCAATGACACCGGGACACCGCTGATCGGGTCGGTTGCCTCGACGCGGACGGCCCTGCCGATTATGCCTGGAATGAAAAGCGTGTCCAGAGCACACCACGCATAGGTGGTCCTCCCGTCAGCAATGAGGCGGTACTCCGGGTCAAGCTTCTCGACGGCGTGGCCCCAAAAACCGACCACGCGGCCGTTGTCGTCCCTGAAAACTCCGGGCCACGAGCTCAATCGCTCGTTCACCAGGTCTACGGATACAGAACCGACCGCGTTCGCGATGGCAGCCGGGTCGACCGGCTCACCTCGGCTCATCAGGCGATGCACGGCGGTGGCTATCCGCTGGTCCGTCTTGTCCAACGCCGGCATCGCCGCCTTGATTGCCTCGGCAACCTCGTCTACCGAGGCCTCCTCGCGGCTTTCTCTCTTATCTCGCGTCTTCATCGATCTCCTCCTGGGTCGGGAGTCCGAGTGCGCTTCGGACAATGGGATATGATATCCTGCTTTCCAGATATGTATTCCACGATTCTAGCCACAACTGACCGCGCCGCTGCGGCGCGCTTCTTCCGGGTTCTCGGAGATCCGACGCGGTTGCACATCCTTGAACTCCTCGACGAGCAGGAGCGCACTGTCGGCGAGCTGGTAAGCGCGGTTGGCCAGCCCCAGCCTCGGATCAGTACCCACTTGGCATGTCTGCGGCACTGTGGCTTTGTGGAAACCGAGCGCCGAGGCAAGGAGATCGTCTACCGCCTTGCGCTGCGCCGCCTGGATCAGGTCGTTGCTCAGGCCGGCGTGGCTCTGGAGCCGATTGCCGAGCGCCTGGCGACTTGCACTCGCATCGGCCCCGATTGGGTATGAGCCACTTTCGCGTCGAAGCGGCACTGGCTGTCATTGGACTGGCGGCAAGCCTCGCGGCATGCTGCCTTCCCACACCCGGAATCGACAACAAGTGTGGGACCAGGCATAGTCGGAACTCCTAGAAATGCAAGTTAGCCGCCTGACGAGACGCCGGCACATTGGCCCAATAGGAACTATCGCTCGAGTCGTCATCGGCATCCTCCTGCTTGGAAATGGTCTGGTCGGCGGCACCGTGGTAATCAGCCACGGTCAGCTGCGAACTGGACTTGAGCCGCCCGGAATGCTTCTTGGAGTTATCGCCTTTCCTGCGGTGTTGCTCGCGTGGCAGTGGCTGCGTGCCCGGAGCAGCACTACACGATTCGAGGCAACTGGACCCTTTGGCACTGCAATCAACATGGCGGTGTTCTTCGCCCTGGTTCTGACCCCGTGGTACGCGCCAGCCTTTGCCTTTACGAGCGACGCAGCGCTTGTTTTCTATGGTGCGTCGATGTTGTTGGCCGCATTTCGGGGCTACGGTGGATGCGAGGTGCTGGCCATCTCCAACTGGGTTCTCGGCCGGGATGACCAGGTTGGTTGTTTCGTGTTGAGCCCTGTCGACAACATGGAGACCTGTCTGGGGCGCACCTCGTCCGGCTGACCAATGTCAAGAGTCCGAGTCCGCTCCGCGGGCGCGACATCCAATCCACACAACACTGATAAGGAGAGCGAGTGCGATGCCGACCGAGATCGACCGGAACCAAGTGCAGAGGCTTGTCGAACGCGGAGCTCAGCTTGTCGAGGTCTTACCGCCCGATGAGTACGAGGAAGATCATCTGCCCGGCGCGATCAGCCTCCCTCTCCGCCGCCTTGAAACGGAGGCTGTCCGCCTTCTCGACCGCACGCGAGCGGTGATTGTCTACTGCTGGGATACCGCTTGAGACATGTCTCCAAGAGCCGCGTGGCGGCTCGAGAGCTTAGGGTTTGTAGAGGTATACGACTACGTGGCGGGCAAGCTAGATTGGATGGCCGCCGGCCTTCCAACTGAAGGGACCAATGCCGCGCACCCGAGGGCCGGCGAAGTCTCGCGCAAGGATGTGCCCACTGCTCAACTTGAGGAGCGGCTCGGCGATGTTCGCGAGCGGGTGAGGGCAAGCGGCTGGGATGCGGTGGTTGTCGTCAACGGTCAGCGTGTTGTGTTCGGGCTGTTGAGGTCAAAGGAGCTCGACAAGGATCCCGATCTGACTATGGAGCAAGCCATGCGACCGGGACCGAGCACTTTCCGCCCATATGTCTCGATCAAAGAGATGGCCGAGAACATGACCGCGCAC
Source organism: Candidatus Dormiibacterota bacterium (assembly GCA_035937155.1). Classification (GTDB taxonomy): domain Bacteria; phylum Chloroflexota; class Dormibacteria; order Dormibacterales; family Dormibacteraceae; genus Palsa-870. Next base: position 5,275 of record DASYVJ010000034.1, read on the forward strand.
ATGCTCGAAAACTCACCGGTGACGACCTTAGATGGCCGTCTCGTGGGGTTGCTTTTGCAGAAGGATGCGGTTCGAATTGCAGGAGAGGAGAAATGAGCGTGCAGACGACAACAGGCAGGAAGTGTTCGAGGTGCGGAACCGCCTTGGAGACATGCGCGTTCTGCGATGAACCGGACTGTCCGGCCACTACCTGCTATCGGTGCATCAGCGTCGCCGTTCTCGACCGACTCCGATCCAAGCCGGCCACGTCGTCCCCTACGCAGAGGTGACGCTTAGGGAGACGAGGTTAGGAAGCAGGTCGCGAATGAGCAGGCTTTGTAGCTCAGCCAATGTCCAATCGTGATGTGGATCACACATTGACGCTGAGACTGTCGGACGATGAGCGAGTGCGGATCGATCTCAACTTGGACCTCTTTACGCTGGACGGCGAAGTGTTCCCCGTACGTCGGTTGCTTGGCCGACCGACGATCCTTGTTCTGCTCCGCTACCTCGGTTGACTCTACTGCCAGGAGCATCTCTCCCAGTTGCGGGAGTTCGACCACGAGATCGCAAGCTCCCAAGGGCGGGTGGCGGTGATCTCATTTGCCAGGCATGACCACCTCAAGGGGTTCGCCGAACGCTCCGGACATCCTTTTCTCTGGCTCGCCGACCCGATGCGGCTGAGCTATCGACAACTGGGTCTCGGGCGCCGGGGTCTGATGGCAATCGCACCACCGCGCGCCGTCTGGGGCTACATCCGCCTCATCTTGCGAGGAAGGATTTGGCATCCGGAACAGCTCGACGTAGCGCAGATGGGTGGCGACTTCGTATTCGATCGCGGCGGAAATCTCACGCTCAGGCACGTCGGCACCACATCCGACGACCGCCCCTCGGCGGAGGCGATCATGTCTGCGTTTCGGCGGGCCGCGAGCGCGTCCACCCGCACCGCCGAGCCCTAGGTCTCGGGAAGTTTGCCTCACGTGGGGTGTTGTGCAGGCGATGGCCACGTTTGCAAGTCAAGAAATGACCCTTCGGGGCGCCTGGGCCGGGGTAATCTCGGCTCGATCTGGGAGCCCCCCCGTGGATGAAAACAAACTCGACGAGGAGAGCAATCTTGCGGCTCAAATCGTGGAACTGCGACCGCGCTTGGTGCGCTTTGCGTACTCACTGACTCGCGACCGCGAGGCCGCCGAAGACCTGGCCCAGGAGGCAATTGCCCGCGCACTCACCTCGCAGTGGCGATTTCAATCTGGCACGAACCTGAAGGCCTGGCTATTTCGAATCTTGCGCAACATTCATCTGAACGTTCTTCGTGCTGCTCGAACGCATCCCCCTCTCGTATCGATCGAGGAACTCGTGGGGGATCCGATCGGCTTGCACGAGCTCAGCCAGAATCCTGTGGAAGCCCGGGTGATCGAGCGCGCGGACCTGAGGCGAATCGCCGATGTCTATCGAACTCTGCCATCGGCTTTCGCAATTCCGCTGTTCCTGACCGCGGTTGAAGAGCTCAGCTACGCCGAAGCCGCGTCGATCCTGGACGTTCCGATCGGCACCGTGATGTCTCGCGTCTATCGCGCCCGGCGACTTCTGATGTCCCGATTGGCTGGAGGCAAGTAATTGAGCGCCTGCGTGAACCATCGCGAGTTCCTGGCGGCGATTGCTGATGGCGAGACCGCGCTGGTTCCGGTGGCTACGCTCGACCACGTCAAGAATTGCGCTGACTGCAGTAGCGAGATTCGAGCTCATCGACTTCTCACGGCGAAGCTTCGGCAGGCCACCGAGGAACGGGAGCAGGCCACTCCGGCCCGTCGTCTCCTCCCCCTAACGTCCGGACGCCTTCGGTTGGTTGCGGCGGGTGCGGCAGTCGCGATCATGATCGCCGCCGCTGGCGTTGGGTGGTCAGTGCTCTTTCGTCCCGATCCAGTTCAGGCTGCGCTCACTGCCTCGTCTATGCCGCTACAGATCGAATCGAGTGATCCTGCCCAGGTTGGTCAGTGGTGTCTGCAGGCATCGGGCCGGACGCTGCCTGCGATCCGGTTGGATGGCATGCAGGTCGTCGGCGCAAGGATGGATCGCGCTGCTTCGACCGACATCGTGACCGTGATTTATGCCGCCCCATCGGGTGCGCGAATCACTGTGAGCTGGCTTGAGGGCCAGGTTCCGCCGGGCTCTGGCGTCGTAGATAAGAACATCTCTGGCCATGAAGTGCTGATTGTCCACTCCGCGGTCGGAACCGCGGTCATCACCGGTTCCTCGGCCGATGCGATGTGGCAGACGGCGGCTGCCATCGAATCAACCACGGCGTAGCACTGTTGCTCAGCACGTTTCGAGCCGTGGCGCCGGCGACGGTTCAGCGGGTCAGGAAATTGTTGCTTTTTTCAGCTTTTTAGGACAGTCGACGGAGGGCGTGAATTGCCCGGCCGCGGATGCCGGTCGCGGCGGCCTCGAACGCAACCTCCGCAGCCAGCTGCTGGATCGCAAAGCCGAAGGTGGGGTAGGCATGAATCGTCGAAGCCAGATCCGACACGCTCAGTCCGCGATCGATGGCCAGGGCCAGCTCATTGATAGTTTCTCCAGCGCTCCTCGAGACGGTTGTGGCTCCGAGCAACTTCCCCTTCGCATCTGTGATGAGCTTGAGAAAACCCTCGCGCGCATCCTCGGTTTGCGCCCGATCGACACGCCCAAGGTCAAGTCGATGAACTTTGACGCCCGTGCTTTGGGCCTGCGCCTGACTCTCGGTGAGGCCTGCCTGGGCGATCTCCGGATCGGTGAAGACGGCCCAAGGGATATTCGCCCGCAGCCCCTCCTCCGCTCCCGGCAGCAGTGCGTTGCGTGCAGCCACGTATCCCTGCCAGCCCGCGTAGTGCGTGAACTGGAAACCGCCTGTCACGTCGCCGGCCGCGTACACGTGTGGGTTGGTGGTGCGGAGGTTCTTGTCAACGCTGACCCTTCCCTCACGAACCTCGATGCCCGCCCGATCCAGCTCCAGCGTGGCGATTCGCGGCCGGCGTCCGGTGGCCAAGAACAGAGCGTCGCCTGTGAGCTGCGAAGCGCGTGTCTCTACAGCCATGCGTCCTTCAACTAGTGCGATGCCAGTCACGGCGGCCGACGTGCGGACCGTGACCCCTTCTGATTCGAGACAGCGCTGGATGGTTGCGGCGGCGTCCGGGTCTGCGTCCGGCAGCACCGAAGACCGCTGCTCGATCACCGTCACGATCGAACCGAGTCTCGCAAAGGCCTGTGCGAGCTCGATACCCGTCGGCCCCGCTCCGATGACGATCAGTTGTGCCGGCAGCTGCTGAAGATCAAAGATCGATTCATGAGTCAGATAAGCGACGCCCGCCAAGCCTGGGATTGGCGGTACCTCTGGCTCAGCCCCTGCGCAAACGACAAAGTGCTTTGCGCCAATGCGACGCTCGCCCACCTGAATCGTGTCAGCGTTCACAAATCGAACCGGACCGATCGCGACCTCGATCCCACGCTTGGCCAAAGCCTCAGGCGCTTCGTAGGAATAGACGCGAGCGATTGCCGCATGCACCTCAGCCATCACTCGCGGAAAGTCGACTTTGAAAGCTGCGGTCCCGATACACACGCTCGCGGCGTTGCGTTGCTCGTGAGCGATCCGGGCAATGCGGATAAGTGCCTTGGAGGGTATGCAGCCCGTCCAGGTGCAATCACCACCCAGCTGCTCTGCCGCAATGAGCACTTTGGCGCCGATCTGAGCTGCGAAGCCGGCGGCGGTCAGCCCGGCGGACCCCCCACCGATCACGATCAGGTCGTAACGATCGGCTCCAGAGATTGCGGGCACAGTGCCATCTTCTGTGAAACCGGATCCCGAAATGTGATGGCCATCACGCTTTGGCTTGCGTCGGCGGCTATCGTGCCAGCGTGACCCGGCAACCCAACCGGTGGCTCGGGAATCGCGATCCGATAGATCGATCTTTCGAGAGCCGCCAGTTCGTGGACGAGATCCTGGCCGAGCTGGCAGCCGGTCGTTTTGGTCCGTCGGCTTGGGTCACCTTCCTCGGCCGCAGCCTTGCCCGCTCCGTCGACCAGGTCCGAAAGCGCCCTGGCGTTGCTGTCGAGGTAACAGCTCTCCATTTGCTGGCCGGCCGAGGTGTCAGTCGACGGTGGACATTCGCGTCTTGGTTCATGTGCATCACACACTTGGGTCTCCTCGGGGAACGCACGACGTTGGGATGGCCGAACCGGCTGACCCTGGTCCGAGCTCTGCTACCGACGCTCGCCCCAGCCTCGCGCTGGACGTCCATCGTCGCTCTGGCGACCGACTTCGCCGACGGGCACCTGGCCCGCATGGGACATGAGTCCACTTTCGGTGCCTTCGCTGACCCGATGGCGGACGGAATCTTCTGGAGCTGGTACGCCCTTCGCTGGGAGAGGAACCCATGGTTGCGCTGGGTCCCGATTGCGCTGCTCGCTGGATCTTCCGCCGGAATCGCGGTTGCCTATTTTGCACGTGGACGCACGATCGACTACCCGAGGCCACTGGCAGTCCGCTACGCGTCTGCCGGTGCCCAGGCCTTGCTCACGCTCCGCTCCTTACGTTCGGTCGCACGGTGAAAGAGTCCGGGAGGACGCGGCCAACCTGGAGTCGCGTCGGCGAGATTCCCCGTGTCTGCTTTGAACGCGGCAACCTGGGCCAATCGATCGGGGTAGCTGTGCTCGTCGGAACAGTCCTCTTCTTGATCAACCAGGCGGACGTTGTCTTCGGCGGACGAGCGACGCTGCAGACCTGGGTAAAGATCGGCCTGAGCTATCTGGTTCCGTTCCTGGTCTCCAATTACGGCATCGTGGTCGGAAGCCGCAGGGAAACACGCGGTTAGCCCAAAACAAAGGCGGGATCGGCTTAATGCTGACCCCGCCCGGAAATGAGGGTTACGCGAGCTGGCGCCGCGCAGCCTGACGGTAGAGGGTGCGCAGGGGGCCGTATGCCGCCAGGCCGCCGAGGACGACTCCGAACATCAGGTGAGCGGCAACCCAGGACCACTCCGGGTTGGCGGAGAGGAACGAAGCGCTGGTTGAGCTGAGAACGCCTCGCAGCAATACCCAGTACATCGCGACGTAGACGATCGCGCCGTAGACCATTCCACCCACTACCGCAACGATGCCCTGCAAACGAAGCGCGCGCGCGATGACGATGAAGATGACCCCAAGCACGATCGAGTTCATCATGTGGCCGATCAAGCCGACCGCGAATGGGATGAGCTGGAATTGATGGCCGGCGGACCCGATACCGATCGACTGGGCGATGCCCTGCGGTGGCGCCCAGAGCGTGCTCGTGAACAACCCCACGACCATCGCCCACATAGCGAAGACCAACCCGGCGATCAACCCAGGTAAAGCCCAGTTCAGCACTCTTCTGGTGCCCGATTCTTGCGACATCTTGCAATGTCCTCCTTGCCCATAACGGGCGCCGTGATGCTTCGAGCATCCGCCGCGATTCGGTCCTGTTCCGTGATGTGCATCACGGTTCTGACAACTCGAATGGCGGACTCTGCGCAAATGCAACCAACCCAAACCACACCGACAAGTAACCTGATCGGAATGACCGACAAGCTCGGCTTCATGCGCCGGCTCAACCTGTTCGAGCAGATGGGGGAGGCGGAGGTCGAACAGATCTCGAGAGAGCTGACGATGCGTCACTGCCAGGCTCACCAGACCGTTTTCGACGGTTCGCCGGATCGCGTTTACCTGATCAAGGCCGGAAGGGTTCGCCTCTATCACCTGTCTCCAGATGGCGAAGACGTGACCACCGATGTACTGGAGCCAGGTCACCTCTTCGGCCTCAGTGCCCTGTTCGGCAGCAGCAGCGAAGACCTGAGCGCCGAGGCGCTAGAGGATTCGTACGTATGCGAGGCCGGGGGTCAGGACTTCCTGGCCATCCTCGCGCGCCATCCTTTGATGATGGCCAAGGTCATGATGGCCATGGCCAAGCAGATGTTCCGGCTCGAAAGAACCATCGAAAGCCTGGCCACGGAGCCGGTCGACAGCAGGTTGGCGCGGCTATTCCTTGACCTGCAAGGCTCGGCTCAAAAGTTGTCCGACGGTTTCCTACTGCCCGCGATGACACGCGAGGACATGGCAAAGATCTGCATCACCACTCGGGAGACGGTCTCGCGGACACTCTCGGCCTGGTCGAAGGACGAGATTTTGGAGCTCCGAGGACGCCGGATCCTGGTTCGCGACCCGGAGCGGCTTCGCAAGCTGGTTCACATGTCGGATGGCTGAGCACCCAGTGCAGCCCGATCCGGTGCCCGTGGTCACCGCCGCCCAGATGCGCGAGGTCGATCGCATCATGGTCGAGGACCTCGGAATCTCGATCCTCCAGATGATGGAGAACGCCGGCCGTGCTTTTGCCGAGCTCACGCGAATCCAGCTCTCCGGCTTGAGCGGTCGCCGGGTCGTGGTCCTGGCGGGTCGAGGAGGCAACAGCGGCGGAGGAATGGCCGCGGCTCGTCGTCTGGCGATTTGGGGCGCCGAGGTTCGGGTCGTGCTCGCTCATGCGGATGCTGCTCTGGCAGAGCCGCCGGCGCGCCAGCTGGCCTCGCTTCGAGCGATGGGTGTGCCGGTGCACGGTCCGGCCGAAGCGGCGTCACTCTTGCACCAGGCCGACGTGGTGCTCGACGCCCTCCTCGGCTACAGCGTGGACGGCCCGCCGCGCGAGCCGGAAGCCGGACTTATTCGGACGGCCAACTCACACGGGCTCCCGATCCTCTCGCTCGACTTGCCGTCGGGCTTGCATCCCGATCACGGCGTGCCGTACGACCCGACCATACGAGCCACCCGCACATTGACACTTGCGCTGCCCAAGGTCGGCCTCTTGCGCCCTGAGGCTGCCAGGTCGGTGGGCGAGCTCTGGTTGGCGGACATCTCAGTGCCGCCCCACGTCTATGCCGGGTTCGATATCCATCCGGGCTCGCTCTTTACCGAATCGGACCTCATTCGCATCAAGCAGGAGTTGATCGATGGCTGACATAAAGGTGTACGGCGCCCCGTGGTGCCCCGACTGCAAGCGCTCCAAGAAGTTCCTCGCCGAGCACCGGGTCCCGTACGAGTGGATCGATATAGATGACGACGCCGAAGGTCTGCGCTTCGTCGAGGAGCTCCAAAAAGGCGGCCGCACGATCCCCACCATCGTCTTCCCCGGCGGCAGTTTCCTACTGGAGCCTTCAGACGAGGAGCTGGCTCGCAAGCTAGGGCTCAAGATCGAGGCCGACCGCCAGGCCTACGATCTCGCCATCATCGGCGGCGGCCCCGCCGGTCTGGCGGCCGCCATCTACGCCGCGCGCGAAGGCATCGACGCCGTCGTCATCGACCGCAGCGCCATGGGCGGTCAGGCCGGTGTGACTGAGCGCATCGACAACTACCCGGGATTTCCAGAAGGGCGTCGGGGGCGCGGAGCTCGCCGACAAGTTCATCGCGCAGGCGCGCCGCTACAGCGTCGAGCTGGTGGCGGCGGTCGGAGTGGACGGAGTCGGCAGCGAGGAGGGCGACGTTGTGCTGCGGCTGAGCAACGGCCAGCAGGTCTGCGCGCACGCCGCGCTCATCGCGAGCGGCAGTTCGTACCGCCGGCTCGGCGTACCCGGCGAGGAGGACCAGATCGGCGCCGGAGTCCACTTCTGCGCCACATGCGACGGTCCCTTCTACAAGGGCGCGGAGGAGCTGCTTGTGATTGGGGGAGGGAATTCGGGGCTCGAGGAAGGCCTATTTCTGAGTCAATTCGCCAAGCACATTCGCATCGTCGAATTCGCTCCTGAGCTGAAAGCGTCCAAGCTGCTGCAGGACAAGGTGAGATCCCATCCGCAGTTCACGGTCCACACCAACACGCAGGTTGTCGAGCTGAAAGGCAAGCCCAAGTTGAAGGAGGTAGTCGCGCGCGACCGGGCGACCGGAGAAGAGCACCACTGGCATCCAGCCGCGGCATTCGTGTTCATTGGACTGGACCCCAACACGGGTTTCCTGAAAGGCACCTTGGACCTGGATCGCTGGGGCTTCGTCGAGACGCGTGGCCACCAGACGTCGATGCCGGGAGTCTTCGCCGCGGGTGATGTACGAGCCGGCTCGACCAAGCAGTTGGGCGCCGCGGTCGGCGAGGGCATCTCGGCTCTGCTCGAGATTCGCCAGTACCTGCAGGAACACCATCACGTGTTCCCACACGCCGTCAACGCCTGATTGGCTCAGGCCGAGTCATCGGGAAATGTGCGCCCCATCACATAGCCTCCATTCTGTGTGTCGTAGCTTGGGCCCATGACCTTCCTAAATCGAGTCTCACCGCCGTCCGAAAAGGCCGTGGCCAAGCGTTATCGAGCAACCTGGAACGACGCCCTCCTGGCAGAGAGCGCAGATACAGTTGTCGTCGAGGGCAATCAGTACTTTCCGTTGGCTGACGTGCGCCAGGAGCACCTACGCGGCAGTGACAGCCACACCACCTGCCACTGGAAGGGACTTGCCAGCTACTACGACATCGTTGTCGGTGACAAGGTCAACCGAGACGCCGCGTGGTACTACCCGGACCCAAGTCGAGCCGCGGAGCGGATCCGGGGCCGCGTTGCCTTCTGGCATGGCGTCAAAGTCGAATCAGTCGAGGGATAATAATCCGCTCATGTCGGATCAGCACTTTCAGTTGGAGTCCAACCCCACTGTCCGCGCCTGGTTGCAAGCCCACCCCTCCGCAGCACCGCGGGTCATCGCGTATGACGTCCATCGGTGTTGCGGCGGTGGCAAGATCTGCCAGGTGAAAGTGCGAGAACTATCCCTGAAGGACGATCCGGGGAAGTACGCGACCGGCGTCATGGATGACGGCACGAAGTTCTGGATCGATCGCAGGGCGGCGGCAAGACTGCCTTCACGCTTCCGCTTAACGGTACGCGGGCTCGGCCGGCTCAAGCACCTCGACCTCGAGCTCGAGGGCGAGCAGTGGGGAACGCTTCTCTACGACTGAGACCGCTCGCGCTTAACGCGGAAGGTCGCGATCGCGGCTTGGCGGTAGCGCTCGGCCATCTCAACGTAGCGGGCGGCGTCGTCAGTGAGGTCGGGGTCGTGTTCCTGGTGTCGCCGGCTCAGCGCAAGCGCGGCGAACTTGGCGCCCCTCATGTAGGGCTCCAGCTGCTCGAAAGGAAGAGGTCGATCTCCGCGTGCCATGTCAGCCTCCTTCGCGCATCGAGCTAAACAATTCATCGTCTGTCGGCCGGTCAGCGAAATCGCGGCCCACGTACGCCCAGGCGATCGAGCCGTCCTTCCGGATGGCAAAGATCGACGGCTTGGCAATCGCCTCGCCGTCGTTCCAAACACCCCACTCCTTGATCACCCGGCCTTCGGGATCACTGAGCAAGGGGAAGGGCAGCAACAGCTTCTCGACCATGGCCTGATTGTTCTCGATCGGGTCGACCGAGAGCCCGGCTGTGCTCACGCCCTCCTGGACGAAGCGGTCCCAGTTCCTTGCGTACGAGGCCAACTGCCCGTTGCAGTAGGGTCACCAATCCCCTCGGTAGAACACCAGCACGACCGGGCCGCGAGCAAGGTGGTCGGCGAGGCCCCAGGCCTTGCCTTCCTGGTCGGGTAGCTCGAAGTCGATCGCCTTCTCCACAAGTATGGAAACGTGGCGCCGCCGCCTCTGATTCCGGGAATTACAAACTGATTACGGTGTTGTGCCTTCTCGTGGCAGGCCTGCGCCTGCGAATCGACTGCCGCGTGCTAGGAGGTTCGAATGGAATTGAGCCGGCGTATTGATAGCCGCTTTATCGGGCTCGCGGCAGTCAGCGGGGCTGCCGGGGGAGTCGTGATGGCGATGTGGATGATGATCTACTCAGCCGCCACGAACAACGGATTCTGGACGCCGCTCAACGTGTGCATGGCTTCGTTCATCTATCGCTCCGACGCCAAGATGATGATGGACGAGATGATGATGCACCCGGGGATGATGTCGATGAACGCGGCCCTTATCCCTTCTCACCTCGCCGTCGGCTTTCTTCTCCACATGGCGTTCTCTGTCGTAGTCGGCATTTCCTTCGCACTTATCCTCTTTGCTGCTATCAGGGTGCTCGGACTGCCATTGCTGGCGACGCGGCTCGGCTACACGGCCGCAGCGGTGGTCGGCGGGCTCGTGCTCTATGGCCTGATGATGTACGTCATCCTTCCGGTTGCGAACCCACTGATGGTCGACGCGACGCCCCGTGGCGCCTTCATCGTCGGCCACTTCCTGTATGGAGTCACCTTTGGGCTGATCGCCTTCGCGCTGCTCCGTCCCACCATCACGTCCCCCAGCCTGCGTCAAGCTGCCGCCTGAATCCTCGGCGGCGACCGCGGAGTCCCGTTCGCGTGGGCCCGGAAGGAGAAACGGGGGGAATCCGAGATTCCCCCCCAAGGTCACTCCTTGACGAGTCCGACCACGTGCCCTTCTGGGTCCGCGAACAGCGCGAACGTAACCCCGCCTGGGACCTGGACTGGCGGCTGGATCGTCTTGCCACCGAGCCGCTCGACCTGCTTCAACGCCCCTTCGGCGTCATCGACTCCGATGTAGAAGGTGACGTGGCCTGGACCCTGTGGGGCCTTGCCGATGCCGCCGTCGATGCCTCCGCTGCCCTGCTTCATGTGAATCATGCTGTACTGCAGGGGCCCATCGTCGGCCGGTCCTAGCTCCCAGTCGAACGCCTCCGAGTGGAACTTGCGCAGCGCGCTCGGATCGCGCCCCAGGACCTCGAAATGGACGACCGGATTCCGCACTTGATTCTTCATGACGCCAGCCTGCGCCGGCATATATGACAACCTCTGTCATCATCAGCGACTAATCTGCACGTATGCGTGCGGATCGGCTGCTCTCGATCCTCCTCCTCCTTCAGGCCAACGGACGGATGTGCGCAGCCGACCTCGCCGAAAAGCTCGAGGTTTCCAGGCGCACCATCTATCGGGACCTGGACGCGCTTAGCAGCGCCGGCGTTCCGGTGGTCACCGACCGAGGCCCGAACGGGGGCGCGTACTTGCTTGGCGGCTACCGGACCGACCTGACCGGCCTAACCGAGGGTGAGTTGGAGGCCTTGCTGGCGTTTGGCGGCCAAGGGCCCGCAGACCTCGGCTTTGAGTCGCAGCTCGAGGGTGCGTCACGCAAGCTGGCGGTGGCGGTGCGCCGAGACGGGGCGGGCCGCCTTCGCGAGAGGGTGCTGATCGACGGCGAAAGGTGGTTCCGGACCGCCCCGATACCAGCCCACCTCACCAGGGTGCAGGACGCGCTCTGGTTGGATCGGCGGGTGCGATTGCGGTATCGCCGAACGCTGGATCGCATCGTCGATCGTGTCGTGGAACCATACGGTTTGGTGTGCAAGGCCGGCACTTGGTATCTGCTCGCGGGAGTTCGTGGCGAGCCGCGCGTCTATCGCGTCTCGCGCATTGAAGACGCGGAAATGACCGACGAGACATTCGAGCGTCCGGCCGGCTTCGATCTCCGCTCGGCGTGGGCCGCACAGGTGGGGCGTTTCAAGGCTTCAGGGCCAGAACGCGTATTAGTAAAGGTAAGGGTCGATGCGGAGGTGTCCGCGCCGTTCACGCGGGTGTTCGGCGATCAGATCGTCGAGCGGTTGAGCGACGCCACGGTCGTCATTGATTTCCCAGTAGTTGAAGCTGCGGTCAGCCTGCTGGCACCGTTCGGCCGCTCAGTCGAGGTGCTCGAGCCTCAGGAGATTAGGCGACTCCTGGCCGAAATAGGACGTCAGCTCGCTGACCTGTACGCCGGCTGAACGGTTATGCGCGCTCCATGAGCTTCTTGAGGAGCGCCAGGTCTTTGCGATTTGCCCGCCGCATCGCCGCCTCCATAAAAGGAGCGCCGACCTTCGAAAACCCTCGCGGCTCGCCGCGGTTGCGAAGGGTCATTCGTGTGCAGTCGGTGCCGACGGCGTCCCAGGTGTAAGTCGTTTCCATTGGAAACGGCCCCTCCGCAGTGCGCTGAACGAGGCGCTCGCCGGGAACGAGTTCGACGACCTCGTATGTGTACGCCAACCGGCGACCGAGGAACTGAGCGACGAATGCAATCCGCGAACCAACCCGGACAGGAGGTGAAGTCTTCCATTCGACCGATTGAATGTTCACGTACCACTCAGGCGCGTTGGTCGGGTCGGCTGCATAACCGGCAACTTGGTCTCGAGGGCGGTTGATTACGATCTCAGTAAGTACATCTACAGCCATCGGTTCTCCTTCCCGCCTCGCGACCTCAAATGGGGTTTCCCGGCACGATTCACGGCGTCGCTCTGGCGCGCACTTTGCCAGACAATCGATCGAGCATTGTTCCCCAGCCGTCTCGGTGTGACTTCGCGACTGATTCGGGCAGTCGGCTGTGGACGAGAAGAAGTTGGGTCGCATCAGCGCCTTCGGGCTCGAGTTCCAAGGTGACCAGGCTCGGCTCTGCGCCTGTGAACGGCGAAGCCCATGTGAAGACCAGGCGCCGAGGCGGGTCGATCTCGATGTACTTCCCAAAGTGTTCGATAACAGTGCCTTCGCCTCGCATGACGATTCGCAAAGCCCCTCCGACACGGAGCTCGACCTCCGCTTCGACTGTGCCGACCGGCGACATCCACTCACGTAGCCGATCGGCCTCGGTCCACCATCTGAAGACCTCCGCGACAGGCGCTGGCAGCCGACGGCGGATTTCGATCACCCCGGGGCCGCTCACCGCTGTCCCTCGGACCGCAACTTGGCATCGAGCACGTCAAGCCGCTCCTCCCAGAAGCGTCGATACGAGTCCAGCCAGCCGGCCGCGCTCATCAAGGGAGATGGCTCCAAGACCAGCTGGTGTTCGCGACCACGGATGGTTCGTTGGATCAAGCCGGCTGACTCCAAAACGCGAATGTGCTTCGAGACCGCTGCCAAGGACATCCGGAACGGGGCCGCGAGGTCGGTCACCTTGGCGCCCCCCGGCCGCAGGTGCTCAAGCAAGGCGCGCCGAACCGGGTGGGCGAGAGCCGCATACACGACATCAAGCTGCCCGCTCTGATATTCAACCACTTGGTTGAGCATACACCTCTAGGAGCCATCGCTGGTCAAATTTGCCACCGACCCTGGATAACCCTCGGTGCGGGCGCCAAGGCCATGCGCCAGATGGATTGCGATCTAGCGCCTGAACTGACGGGCCGACTTGCCAGAAGAGTTGGCTGCCCCCTTGGTCCGCGTCTTGGCAGAGAGACGATGCTTTTTCGCCAGGTCTCTGTTTGCCGAGACCCACCCGTTCCAATTGGCTTCGAAGTCGGAACCAATGTGGCCTTGGCTGACCATGCGCTTGAAGACCTCGTAGGGGTCGGACCCGGCGCCTCTCTTTCGCAATGTGTTGGCATCGTTCAGGTACAGAGGGATGATCACCCGCTGCACCGATGAGAACGTGTAGAAGAGGCGAAATCGCTCCGGCAAGCCATGCTTCTTCACGCGCCGAAACTTGCTCAGATCGTCCTCCAAGAGGAAATCCCGTGTATTGGGGTCGGCGGGAATCAGGCTCGTTACAAGTCGATGGACGGCAGCCAGCAGCTTGACTTCAGGGTGACCTTCGTACTTTTTCCGAGGTAGCGAGGTGTTGAGCTTTTCGACCCTGTCGACGAGTTCGCGATACCTCTCTTCGAAGCGGGCTCCGAAAACGATGGTCCAGCCGTTTGCGACAAACGGCTGCTGCAGCTGGGAACTCAGTCGTCGTCCAATTTGATGCCGGCGGTCAACTTGGCGGAGCGGGCGAGTAGATGAGCTGTCTGCTTCGTCAAAGGAGGCTGCGTAATTGTCTCCCGCAACAGCAGGTCCAAGAACGCACCGAATGCGGGCTCATTCTCGAAGTCTGGCTCCGGAGCTTGCCGAGGCGCTTCGATCACGATCCGGTGTTCAGAACGCACGAGGTCAACCTCCGATCCGCCAACCACACTTTCGACCCAAGCCTTGGGCAGGACGACTGAGGGGGATCCCCCTGTCTTGCCCAGCTTGACCCGCTTCCGCTCGTACTCAACCACGATTGCCAGTGTACCCAGACTTGCCGCGATATTGCAACAAGTTGCAACATTTCGCCACACCGGTTGGTTGTTGGCGCAGTTCTTTCCGATAGTCCCAGGAGTTGACGTTGGACTCAGCCTATGTCGAAAAGGCCGTTTGTCATTCGATGAGTGGGTGAGAGGCCTCGGGAGCCCGAGCCCATGACCGATGCGGAACCTTGTAATAAGAGGAGACAGAGATGCGTGTGCTGATAATGGCAAAGGAAGGGAACCAGACCGAGGCGGCGGCTCCCCCAACGGCGGATGCTATGGCCGAGTACCAGAAGTTCGACCAGGAGTTGGTCAAAGCGGGGGTGGTACTCGAGTCTGGCCGCCTCCACCCGAGCTCACAGGGCAAGCGAGTTCGGTTCGACGGCAAGAAGCGCACCGTCATCGATGGACCGTTCGCGGAGACCAAGGAGCTCGTGGCCGGGTATTGGCTATGGCAGGTGCGATCGATCGACGAGGCGCTCGAGTGGCTGAAGCGAGCACCCTACGATGGCGGGACCTTCGAGATCCGTGAGGTCGTCGAGTTCGAGGGCGTATGAAGGAGCGCTCGCCATAGGTTCGAGAAACGGAGAAGCGCCCGCCGGGCCAGGTCGCCGCGAGACAGCAGCCACCGAAGTGCATCGCGCGATCGAGGCGATCTGGCGAATCGAGTCGGCAAGGCTGATTGCCGGGCTGGCTCGTGTCGTCGGCGATATCGGGACGGCTGAGGAGCTCGCACAGGATGCCCTGGTCGCCGCGCTCGAGCAGTGGCCTGCCGAAGGCGTTCCCGAGCGTCCGGGGGCCTGGCTCATGGGGACCGCGAAACACCGCGCGATCGACCTGGTCCGGCGCCGCAAGACGCTCGAGCGCAAGCACGAAGAAATCGGACGCGATATCGAGCGGGCTCAAGAAGGCTTGGACTTGGACACGGTGACCGACGAGGAGGTGGGGGACGATCTCCTTCGCCTCATCTTCACAGCCTGCCATCCCGTCCTCTCGAGGGACGCACGAGTCGCGCTCACACTTCGCGTTCTCGGCGGGCTGACCACCGAGGAGATTGCGCGGGCCTTTCTCATCCCTGTCTCGACCATCGCACAGCGGATCGTCCGGGCGAAGCGGACACTGGCTGAGGCACACGTCGGGTTCGACGTCCCAGGCGGCGCCGAGCGCGTTGCGCGCCTCTCTTCCGTTCTTGAGGTGATCTACCTGATCTTCAACGAGGGGTATTCGGCGACCGCGGGCAAGGACTGGGTCCGACCGGCGCTGTGCGAGGAAGCGTTGCGTCTTGGCCGCATCCTGGTGCAGCTCACCCCGACCGAGCCTGAAGTCCAAGGCGTCGTTGCGCTCATGGAGATCCAGGCCTCTCGCTTGGGCGCTCGCGTCGGACCATCGGGCGAGCCCGTCCTCCTCCTCGATCAGGACCGAGCGCGCTGGGATCGTCTGCTCATTCGGCGCGGCTTGGCAGCGCTCGAGCGCGCTGAGAGGCTCGGGGGCTCGCTGGGTCCCTACGCGCTGCAGGCGGCGATCGCCGCGTGCCACGCTCGAGCGACGACCGCGGGGGAGACGGACTGGCCGCGCATCGTCGCGCTTTACGACGCGGTCGCGCAACTGGCGCCGTCGCCGGTCGTTGAACTGAACCGGGCGGTCGCCGTGGGGATGGCGTTCGGTCCCGCTGCCGGCCTCGACCTTGTGGACGCGCTCGTCGACGAGCTTTCGTTCAAGTCGTATCACCTACTGCCGGCCGTCCGCGGCGACCTCCTGAGGAAGCTCGGCCGGTTAGAGGAGGCGCGCGCTGAGTTCGAGCGCGCTGCGTCGCTAACGGAGAACATGCCGGAGCGCGACCTCCTCAAGACACGAGCTGCGGAATGCACCGCGGATCGGATCGCCGGCTAAGACCGTTGGCGCTACTGAATCGTGTCTACGTCGCTTTCTAAACGCGGTTTGGCGCTCCGCCGCGTCATCGCTATTCTCGAATGTTTCGTGCTTTGACGACCCCGCCGGATTCCTAAGAGCAGGGATCTTTCGCGCAAGCGCGTCCTAGGCCGCGGAGCGCACGGCGGCGATTAGGTTCACGGGACTGCGATCAGGAAGTGCTCGAGTTCCCCGATCACACGATGCGTCAGGCGCCGAAGAAAAGGCTTGGCAAGGGGCCAGACTATAAACTCGGACAGCCAGCTGCGGGGAGTGAAGATCCCTTCTACGGTCAGCACGGTCGAATTCATCGATGCGGGCGCGATCGACCATTTGCTCCCAGCCGTGGAGAATGGACCTGCCGGTCCGTCGAGCACGTATGACAGCGCCACCTGTGGTGTGTACTCGGTGATCTCTTCGGTCACTTCGGTGCGGCCCATTAGTGGTCTTGGCAGCTTGCAAGTACGTCTGGTGCCGACCTTCACGAGCTCGGTGTTTCGTACGCAGCGACTCACAGACTTGGTCCAACGATGTTCGGTACCAAAGTCTCCAAGCACCGACCACACTGCTTCTACAGGGGCTCCGAGCGTGCGACGAACTTCATAACGCAGCCGTGCGGACATACACCTGCATGTTAGGCCTGCCTGGGCCCGTAGACGGCGACCAGATCGTTGGACTGATTTGGACCTCGTTGGATCACAGCTGGATCACGCATTCCCGGAAACGGACGGTTCCGAGAGGTCACAGAAGGACACGAAGCCCACGCCATTTGAGTTCAGGCGGCCCCCAGAGAAGCCGCCAGGACACTCAAGGACACGGCGCCGACACGGTTCGGGACCGTGAGGCCCCGGGTTCAAATCCCGGGCCCCCGACCATTTTTGTATTCAAGAACGGCGATTTCTGAGGGTGCCTGGAGTCAGCGGCACACCGCTGGATCACAATTTCCTACGGAGCAACGAAACTCAGGCGGCGTAAATAGTGTTTGTCGCGCGCAATCTGAGATCGCTGGACAGCCACCGGTGGCCACGCACGCGTCCGAAGCCGGCCGACGCACAGGGCAGGACCGTGAGGCTTTGGAGAATCGGCGTTAAGAACCGTCCCGCCGTCGAAGTCCTGAGGCCTTCTCATACTGATTGCATGGCCTCGTACTCGCTCAATAACCGCGCAATCGTGCACGCTCGCCGTTTGATCGACGCTCGCCAGTACGTACTCGACAGCGACTGGGGGGAAGTTCAGCCTCGAGCCCTTGATGAGAACGCGTTCCTTAAAGCCCATACTTGGGACGAGTACGCCGATTGGCACCTGGGCCTTAACCAGGAAGCGACTGATGAGACCAAGAGCCGGTACGCGTTTGTGTATGGGGACTTCCGCCGGGTTCATCGAACCGGCCTGATCGCCTGCCAGTACCGTGCTGCCGAGTGGCGTCACAAGGAGATCGAGCTAGCCGCACACGAGTTGCTGCAGCGGCTGGACAAGACGAGCGTCTGAGGCGTGATTCTCCTCGATGGAATAACACGCATCAGCGTGCCTCGCGCCGATACAAGCCCAACAATTAGGCTGAAGGCTTCCCCGCGATCTTCAGCAAATTTGTACCGGGTGGTCGCCAATTTGTCCCGCGCATTAGCCTCGATTGGCTAACCGAGGCGGTGCACCTGCACGACGGTCCAGCAGACTTCGCCGATATTTGACCCTCCGAAGAGTTGTCCTGCGCTCAAAAGAACGGGCCTCATCAGCATGCGCCACGATGGTCCGACTCCGGTAAGGCCCGCCTCTACGCTCAGTTCCGCGCCGATTACTCAAGGATCGTCTGGTGGTCGATCTCAGGTCAGCCATTGTCGCCTCCTCAGCCTCCATCCCCGGTGATTGCCTTCCGCATCGAAGCAATCGACCTCAACAAGAGTTGTGCTGCGGAGGCTGCCCTCTACATCTCTTCTAAAACGCGTCAAGAAGGAACTCTCCCCGGTTGGCCCAGTCACGGGAACTCGTGGGCGCGGCACCTAGCCGGCCTTATGGATCAGGCCAGCTCATTCGCATGGATGAGCTGTTGCAGGTAGCTAACGATCGCGTCCGTCTCACCCGCCAGCGGCGAAAAGAATGCGTTGTGTGTCGCCGCAAATCGTTTGATCGCCTCTAGAGCGATGCGCCGCCCCTTCGTTGTCAGCAAAACGCGGTTGGTGCGTTTGTCGCCGGGCGACGTCTTGCGGGTGATGTATCCCTTTAGCTCCAGCGATTGGAGAGACTGCGAAGCAGTCATCCGGTCAACCTTCGCAACCTCGGCCAAGTCGGCCTGAGTCACGGGACGCCCTTCCTCGGTGAAGCGAAAAACGTTGGCCAGGATGACGGCTTGAGTGCTGGGGAGTTTCAGGTCCTGGAGCGCGATCGTCAGGTGGCGTTGCCAGAGCTTGGACACCTGCCAGAGGAGGAAACCCGGAATCGACTCGGCCTCGGCGCCGAGCTTGAGTTGGAAGTCCCGCATTCGATTGTAAGTATACTGACGGTATGGTTGGCGAACGGGACGAACGCGACTGGTGAGCGTTTCATTCGGGTTAGTGGCCGTTACCGCCGCCGTGAACGGCCTGATCGCCGGCGCGAGCTTTGACGTAGCCGCGGTGAAACTTCCGACGCGCAAGCGAATCGGAGCAGTTGCCTACGCCAACTTTGCGCGCGGCAATGACCTGGGGAATGGCCTGGTTGTCTACCCCGCAGCGGGCATCTCTGCGGCCCTGCTCGTGTTCGGCACGACGATCACGAATTATTTCGCAGGCGGCTCCTCGGCGGTGATGGTGCCGCTTCTGCTGGCATGCGCCGGCACTGTGGCGCACTCTGTCTGCACAACAAAGGCTGCGCCGATCATGCTCAGCCTCCGAGGGATGCCGGACGATGAGGCGCTACTGGCCGCAAAGCTGGACCGGTTCGCCTTTTGGCACCGACTTCGCACAGTATTTCAAATCTCGACGTTTTTGCTCTTGCTGTGGGCGTTGGTCGAAGCCGCGCGCCAGGCCTAGGCAAGCGCTGATGTCGCGATTTTCAGTCGAAGTGTTTCTGCACGTCATGGGAGCGATCCTGGTCTTTGTCGCTTACGGGAGTCTTATGCTCACGGTCGCCGCGATGCGGCGCGCAACACGGTCCGAGCAGCTGCGCGCAATAACATCCACACTGCTAGCCTCGCGAAGGATCGGCCGCGAACGCATTTCGGCGATCGACGTGGTCGTCATCGCCGGCGTTCTGATGATCGCCGTGACTGGGCTGGACATGGCGCTCTCCCTCCAGCTAATCCGAGCGCCGTGGATCGATGTCGCAATCGGGAGCTTCCTTTTGTTGGCTCCGATCGGACCGCTTGTGATCAACCCACGACTTCATCGGATTTCAGATGCATCGGAACTCGAGGCAGATGGTCCGATTTCGATCGCCCTGCACATGCGTATGCGCGACCCAATTCTGACCATCGCGCTCGGCGGGTCTTTGGGGATCCTGGTTGGGGTGATCTTCCTGATGACGACAAAGCCAGAGCTGGGTACGTCAATCGCCGCTGTGGCCACCGCCGTTGTGGTCGGCATGGCAATCAGTTGGCCTTTCGCCAGGAGGAGGGTTGAGACAAATGGCCACAGTCCAGGTTCGATACATGAATAGTCCCGGCCCGGTCGACCAACACATTGACCGGGAGGCCGTGGCGATGATTACACCGGTTACGTGGCGATGATTACACCAGTTACGTCATTGGCTTGAGTCCCTCAATGCCCCATCATGCCCTGCATCATTGCGGGCATACCGTCCCTTACGAATCCGCTTACCTCCTGCGAATGCGCTCGAATGGCGTTCGTTAGTTGTGGATCGCTCGAAGTCTCTGTGACGACCACGCCCTTGGCGGTTAGGGTCAACTGCCTTCGGTAACCGGCCGAATTGCGGAACAAAGTTGGCAGGCTCGAGCTCATGCAGGTGACCTCGGCTTGCTGGTTGAGATGCATGTACATGCTCGACACATGAGCCTGGAGTTGCACGACTAGGTCTGGAGCATCGGACTCGGTTGTGGTACGTACGCCTCCGTCGATCACCTCGACCGTTCGCCTTATCTCGGTGTGGCGATCGAAGAGGTTCATATAGCTGCTCATGTCGGCCTGGGTCGCACTGCCCATCATTCCCGTTCCCATCATTCCGCCGCCGGCGATGGACTTCAGCGCATCTCGCAACAGGTAGCCACCGGCAAGCCCCAGCCCGAGCAAGGCACCGCCGGCGCCTAACAGGCCGATCGCCGCGCGTCGCGTGATCCTTGTCATCGGTGCCCCAACCACCCGCCTAATCCTCGTTTGACTACAGCCCGATAGTAGCAGCGCCGCCAGAGCAGATTAGTATTCGCCCGATGGCTGTCCGGTCGAGGCGTAGCCTTCGCAATCCGAAGCCGGTCGAATTGTTGGCGCTTGCGTACGGCTTGGGCGTTGCCGGCACTATTTGGGACTGGCGCGAGCACCTTCTCGGACCCGGCACTCAGCCCCCACACCTCGTCATCGACCTGGGTGGTCTGCTGGTCATCTCGGTGCTGGCATTCAGTGGCAGGATCGATCTCCGCTCGCGAACCTTCATCGCCCTATATGTGCTCTTGGTATTGGTCGTGCTGGTCGCCTTCGGCCCTTTCGTTCTCATGATGGCCGCTCCCAGGAGTGCTCTGATGGCGAGCCTGATGCACTCGATGATGTCGAGTGGAGCCCTACTTGTGTACTTGCCGCTGGTGTTGCTTGCCAGTTGGAGTGCCTGGCGGTGGCTATCGCAAGACACTCTCAATTGGTGGCGTAATGCCGCAGCGTTTGGAATCGTAGTGGTCGCCATCGCAACGGTTTGGGATCTGTATTGGCATCAAACGCATCCCATGGAGCTGCGGACGTCGATGGCGGGACTGCCGCCGCATCAGGCGATACTTGCTGGTTTCCTGATAGGACTGGTCGGCGCCGGTTGGGGAGTTGTAGTGGGTGTCAATCGGGCCGGGTTCCGAGCTCACACAACCGGGGCCACGATCGAAAATCCAGCGTCGAGATCGAAGTAGCGATCGTCCATGAAATGACCCCGCGCTCGCATTTCCGCCTGGCGGACCAATCCTTGACCGTCGATGAATAAGCGGAACCAAACCGGACTCCCATAGGGAGCTTCGAAAAACGAGACCACCTGCTCACTGCCGGGTCCACTCGCGTCCACGATCCTCGCGTCCTGTATTGGCCCGGAGTCCCAGGCGAAATCCGGCACCCGGATCGGGAGCGTGCCCTCTACCACCCATCGTCCGGTCGGTGTCGACCGCGAGTAGCGGACAGTTCCGACGATCACGGTCTCGCCTCCGGTTGAGAGCTGGTAACTCAACCGATCAGGTGCTGAAACGCGTACAAAGTGCGCAGAGGCCGCGATGCCGGCCCCAGCGTTTCGTCGATGCGGTAGGCAGTCAGTCGATGCATCCAGCTGAAGCGTTTGCATAAGAGCGCTTCCGTCAGGCGCTGGCAGCCGCGGAAGCTTGAAAACTGCCGCGTCGTGCCCTGCGCCGAGCAGGACTGAGATGGACTCACCACCGGCGACGCTGACCGACGCGGTGGCGCAGTTGGGCCCGCAGCGACGGGCAGCCATGTCCCGGCCGTCGACCTCAATTCCGACCGCCGTCTGCGCAGCGGCGGCCTCTCCTGCGACTGGCATCACGTAAACCCACAGCGCGTTCTGTCCAGGTCGTCCGGGCCTGAGGGTGAGGCCGACGACAGAGTCGCCAGCGCTGCCGCCGAGGGTCAGGTCGCCGGGTTGTGGCAGGGCGAGTGGCGACTCCGGGCCAGCCAACGCCGCTTCTGCTTCCGCCAGGCGCGCAGGTGGGAGCGGAAATGCGGCGAGCAGCGCGGACGCCGAAACAACGACCACCACGATCGCTGCTTCCAGCCTGGGCTTGGGGTGCAGGCGGCGCCAGGCGACCACCGAGAGAGGCAGCATCGCCCCGATTGCGAAGAGCTTGAACGCGAGGACGTTTCCGTAGATTGAGTAGAGGAGATCGAGAGGGCTGCTCAACTCTTCGACTGCTTGGAGCAGGCCGGTCAACGCCGTCAAGGAAAACGCGACCAACGCGACCGGGGTGAACCGCTCGAGCAGCACGCGCGCCTCGGGGCTCGTCCAGCCACGTGGCGCTCGAATAGCAGCAAGGGCCATGATGCCGCCTGCCCAAAGGCACGCGCTCGCCAGGTGTACCCCATCGATAGCAATCGCCGGACCGGCTGGGCGTAAAGCTGCGGCGTGGCCGGCGGCGGCGAGTGCCGCGATTGCTGCCAGGAGAAGGATGGTCACACCGCGCACGCCGAGCAGGGCCAGGATCAGAGCCGCGACCTCGAAGCCCAGTCGAAGGACGCGGGCGAAACCGGGCTCACCGCCAACCAGGTAGTCAGCGATCCCGGCCGGCCCGAACGTTCCCGCCGCAGATGCTGATTCGCCGGCGCCGACCACGACTCCGCTCGCAAGTGCAACCGCGACGGCACCGACCAGCGGGCCTCGGACCCAGTCCAAACGCGGCCTGAAACTGGCGAGCCGGCGAAGCAGTAGGAGTCCGATCGCCAACATCAGCGCGCCGAATTCGACCGCCCTGGAGAGCGCGAGGAGCACATCCGGGAGCTGGAGCGCCGCCGAGTTGGCCTCGCCCGTCCCGGCCGGGGATACGCCGACACCGAAGATGAAGGTCCCGCGCAGTACGTGCCCGTCGACGGCGCTCACGGTGGTCCAGTCCACGCGGTACACACCCAGCTCGTTGCCGGAGATGGGAACTTCAATCTCCTCGGCGGAGAGACTGGCGGCCGAAAATGTCTGGCCGGCAGGTGTGACCACTTCCGCCCGTGAGAGCTGGGTATTGATCGGCTCCGAAAAATTGAGCACGACGACGCCGGGCGCCGAGGAGAGCCGTTGGCCGGGCAGCGGTTGCGAGGAGATGAGTGTCGAATGAGCTGACGCCGCGTGCGGCAGTAGCGCCAGGACAGTAGCCGCGAGGAGGACCGCGCCCCGAATGCCGCGCCCAGGCGGGTGTGAGCCTATCGCGATACCTTGACCTCGGCCTCCGACCGGGCTGGCTCCGCACCGGTGCGCTGCCGAGCGGGTGAAGGGCTGAGTTTCCAGGACCTGTACAGAGCGGTGACGATTGCCAACGCGAGCAGCCCCAACGCGATCGCCTGGACAGCGGTCGGCATGCTTCCGAGCCAAACCGAGACATTGCCGGCGAGGCCGGCCGCCCAACGGTTCCACACCTCCAGCCAGCCAGGGAGATAGGTGCTCTGGCCGGTGTAAGCAATAACCAAGGCGAAGATCCCGATCGTGAGAAACATGACCGCGGCAAAGGCGTCGGTCCACGGCAACGACCATCCCCGAAGCCGGACGCGACGCGTACGCAATGCGAAGCCAGACGAACCGGGGTGTATCCGATCCCAAACCAGCACAGCCACCAGCAGTGGGAAGACCATGCCAAAGACGTAGGCGAGGCCAAGCCCGAGGGCGCCGGTCACGGAGGAGGCGAGCGCAGACAGGGCGACGACGCCGGCGAGAACGGGCGCACAGCAGGAGCTGGCAACACCCGCAGTCAGGCCGAGGGCGAAGATACCGCCGGGCGTCGATCCGGAAACGCGAAGCCGCAGCATAGGAAACGGAAGTGACCATGGCCGGCCCGAGAGCACCTGCAGCGCCAGCAGCACCAGGAACAGGCCGACCACGAAGAAGATGACGCGATGCTGCGCGGCGAGCAGCTGCCCGAGAAGTCCGACGCCGAGCACGATCGGCAGCATCACCGAGGCAATGCCGGCCGCGAAGATCGCCGCCATGGCCGGCAGCCGCAGGCGTCCGCGCTCAAGCGCTGCACCGACAAACGTCGGCAGAAGCGACACAACACAGCAAGGAGCGAACAGGGCCAGCACGCCGCCCAGAAAAGCTGCAATCAGCGAGCTCGAGTAGACGAGCGCGTTCATGAGACTCTGGCCAGGCGGCGCCGAACCCCGCCCTCAGAGATCCGGCCGTAGCCGAGTAGTTGATCACCGGCGTAGAGCGCGGGCGGAAACGGGACACCGTCACGGCGAACAACGTCGGCTTCCGGGCTTTCCCAGGCAAGCTCCTCGATCTCAACCTTGAGTTCAGCTGCCAGGCGATGCCCGACGGTCCGCGCATGCCCGCAAAGATGGCAGTCGACCGCTGTAATCAGAGTTAGGCGCGAGGTCATCGAGGGATCAGGCGGCCCTGACAGCTGCGACGACCTGGTCGACGGAGACATGCATGGAATCCGGAGCCAGCTGCTTCCAAGTCACTCGCCCAGAGGCGTCGACCACGAAGATCGAATGACCGTCCACAGCGCCCATGTCCATGCCGCTGGGAAGCCGGAAGACTCCGAAGCCCGAACCGAGCACATGGTCACGGTCTTCAAGAATGGGGAACCCAAGATGAAGCTGAGTCGCAAGCGACGCCGAGGTCGTGGCCGGGTCGGTGCTGACACCCACCACTTGGCCGCCGGCAGCCTTGATTGCATCCAACTGTCCCTGCAGCTCCACGAGCTGCTGTTGACAGGCGCCTCAAGCGCCTCCTTCAAAGAAGTAGACGACCACCTTGGAGCCGCGGAAATCGGCCAGTGACACCGTAGTACCGCCGCTGGACGCAACTGAGTCGGTCGGCACGGGCGACCCGACTGCAAGGCCGCCGCCAGCGCCCCCAGCACCCCCGGAGCCGGCGTGCCCGAGTTGCGTGACGGCGACAAACGCTGCAACGAGAACCAGGACGCCGCCGGCAATCGCGTACGGCCACCAGTTGCCTGAGGTGGAGCGGACCGGGGATTTCTTGGGCTTCGACTTGGTCCGACCAACCGACGGGTCGTGGCGTTTTTCTTTCATTACGACAGCCGCAGATCCGGCTCTAGTGGCTCCTCCTCGCCTCCGATTTCACACCTCCACCCCAGGTTACTAACCACCCGTAGTATCTCAGATCGGAGGCCAGTGAGCGTTCGCGTACCAGGTCAGCACAGGCGAGATCAGCGGCAGCCATTGATCGGTGACGAGCAACACTCCCATCGCAACCAGCAGAGCGCCCGACACCGGCTGGAGGGCGGCGGTGATGCGGCCGGCGGACCGCAGCCAAAGCCGGACCCGGACTACAGAGAGACCCAAGGCAAGAAAGGGCACACCGAGGCCGAGGCTGTAGGCGGTCAGCAGCAGCACGCCCTGGCTCAAGCTTGCTGTTGTTCCCGCGAGGGTCAACACCGCACCCAACACAGGTCCGATGCAGGGGGTCCACGTGACCGCGAAGGCCGCTCCCAGAACCGGCGCCGTCCAAAGGCTACCTCCCGCCAGCCGCCGGCTCCAGTCACCACCGCGACTGAAAAACCCGATACGTCCTTCAAGAAGAAGGAAAGCACCCATAACCGCTATGAAGACCCCGGCTACGCGCGCGACCGGCAGGCGGTTGTACAGGAGCAGGGCGCCAAGTTCAGATGCCGTGGCGCCCAGCGCGATGAAGACCGTGGTGAAGCCAACGACGAAAAGCGCCGCTGCCGCCATCGTCCGTTTCCGGCGAGCTGGCTCGGCACCGCCGAGCCCTGTCAGGTAGCCGAGGTACCCAGGCAGCAGGGGAAGGCAACACGGCGACGTGATCGAGATGAGTCCGGCGACGAAAGCTATGAAAATGCCCGGCTCGCCCACTCCGGGCATGCTAGTACTATCGGTCATTAGTAACTTGGGGGCATGATGAGGCGCACTCTGCTCATTCGGCGTGCGGCCCTGGCGGTGGCAATCGGAGGCGCGACGGCTGTCTTGGGCCACCTCTTGCTGACGCCGGTGACTGGCGACGTTCTCTTGCTCCTGACGGCCAGGCAGGCAGACCGTGTCGCCGCCACATCGGTCGATCTGCACTCCGCTCAGGGTTGGATGGGACTGGGCTCGATTCCGGCGCGCGCGGTGCCCAAGGCGCCAGAAACGGTTGAGGCTTTCTTGGCCCGGGTGCCGGTCGGGAGCTACGACCGAGTCCGCCTGGCCGGCATATCCATACCTGTAGCGCTCCTAGTGCAGAAGGACATCCTCAATCCTTTGCTGGTGGGTGTCGAGGCGGGGCGACCTTTGCAGGACTCGGCGTACGGCGGCACACAGGCGGTCAGCCTCGGACTCAACGAGTTGTCCGGCCAGCTGAAGCCGATGCCCCCCTTCAACTTGGTGGATCAATTCGGCCGACCCTTCACCAACGCCGACATCGCAGGTCATGACGTCCTGGTGGCTGCCTTCCACACGAGTTGCCGGGAGACTTGCCCGCTTGTCACGGGCCTGTTCCTCCAACTTCGGAAACGTTTGCCTCCATCGGTGATGCTGGTCGAGGCGACGGTCACACCGTCCCAAGACACTCCAGCTGTCCTGCGGGAGTACGCCGGCCGTGTAGGCGCGTCATGGGCCTTCGTTACTGGCGACCCCGTGTCGCTGGCGGCGTTCTGGGCGCCATTCCACGTTGGCCTCGACACCAGCGACAGTCACATCTCGACTCTTGCCCTGATCGACAGCCACGGCTACATCAGGACCTACTTCCTCGGCGCGCCAGATATTGGTGGAACGCTCGCAGCGCCACTCGACTCACAACTCGATTACCAGGGGCGCCAGCTGCTGACGAGCCGCGGTAACGGCTGGGGCGAGGCGCAGATCCTTGACGCGCTTCAGGCGGTGGGTGGGCTCGCGGCGCCTTCCAGTGCAGGACAGGGACCCGCGCCGTCCTTCAACCTCGAAACGCTGGACGGTAAGCGTGTCAGCCTGGCCGACTATCGCGGGAAGCCGGTGCTGATCAACTTCTGGGCGACCTACTGCGCACCTTGCCGGCACGAGATGCCACTGATCGAACGAACCGCCGCCCAGCATCCCGGTCTGGTTGTCCTACTGATCGATGAGCGCGACAGCCGCCAGTCGGCGTCCGTCTTCGTGAACCAACTCCAGATCACATCGACTGTCCTATTCGACGGTGACGGCAAGGTGGGTGATTCTTATGGGATCAGCGGTTTGCCGACGACCTTCTTCATCCGTCCCAATGGGGAAATCGAGGGACGATATATAGGTGAGACCAATGCCGGAATACTTGGGCCGCACATCAGCGCAATCGGCGCCTAGGCACGCTTCGCCGCATGCCGTCATCGCGCCCGCGATGTCCGGGGACCGATGGCTGGCGTGGACGTTCCTCGGCATCGGCCTGCCCTGGCTCGCGTACACGCGCCTCTATTTTTTTCTGCACCCCCGCCATCTCACCTTCGACGGCGGCGCGTTTATGTGGTTTTTCAACAAACCCGACCCTTTCTGTGGCGGCACGCGCACATTCGCATGGATGTGGAGGGGGGACGTCGGTCGGGCGGTCGCGGTCTATCCGCTGGGTCCGCTCTTATTCGTCGCGACTGTGGCGCTGGTGGGCTACGGCGTTTACGTGCTGGTCACCCGACGCGCCGTGCATATCAGCCTATCGCCGACGATGGTTCGCGGGATGGTTGCTATCGGTTGCGTAGCTTTGGCACTGAACTGGATTGCCAAGCTTGTCTGGCTCGGGATGTAAGGGCGCCCCTGGGGATTTTGTTTACCACGAAATTATCCGAGTATCTCCGCCATGTAGACCTCCATTCGCTGCGCGTCGACTGGACCGATGATCCGGCTTTGGACGGTTCCATGGCGGTCCACGAAGAATGTCTCGGGCGGAGCGGTGACTCCGAAGTCGCGATACGAACCGTGTACGGCTGGCCCGACCGGATAGGGGCTTTTGATTTCGGCCTCATAGGCGCGAGCGGCACTATCGGTGTCCTGTATGTCGACGCCTACAAACTGCGCTTTGCCGGCCATGCGCCGTGCCGCGGCCGCCAGCACCGGTGCCTCCTGACGGCACGGTACGCACCAGGAGGCCCAGAAGTTGACGACCAACGGCGTCCCCTTCAACGCTCGGAGGTTGACTAGATTGCCGTCGAGGGCCTGGATCGTAAGGTCCGGGACCTGGCTTCCGACAAGCGAGCTGGGTTGTTGCTGCGCTGCATGTAGCAGGCCCCACCCCAAGGAAGCGAGGAGCGTGCCAGCTGCAAGGCCGCCGGCGACCCAAGCCGCAAGCGCTCTACGTGTCATTGGCGGTTCGACCAGAGTGATTGGATGGGGCACAGGTGGATTGCACTCTTACTATCTGGCCCTAGTAAGAATAGCGGTCGGTCGCGCTATGATCGCGGGTGATGACTCGACGCGACAATCAACTGACACGTGCGCTGTCACTGCTGGGTCCGCTCGAAGGCCGGTTGATGAAGCTGATATGGGATGGACGGGTCCGCGAGCCCTTCATCGTCCGCGACGTGCTTGCGCTGACCCCGGAGCTCGCTTATACGACGGTCATGACCACCCTGAACCGCCTAGCCGACAAAGGACTTCTGAGCGTGGCGAAAGTGGGCTCTCACCAGCCTCACAAATACCGGGCCAGCGGCGGGGTTAAGGAGTTCCTGACCGATTCAGGTCGCGCCGAGGTCGACCGCCTTGTGGAGCGCTACGGAGACGCCGCGTTGGCCGCCTTCGCCGCGCGCCTCGATCGGCTGTCGCCGGCCACACGCGAAGCCCTCAAGAGGCTGCGCTCGCGGTGACCGGGCGCCGGCTTGTCTTGCTTGGCGTATTGGCCGCTGTGCCGGTCGCTTGCCTGAGCACGCTCGCCGGTTGTCGTATGTCCGGGCCGTGCGGTTGGATCCCCACCCAAGGTGCTTTTTGGTGGTCCACAGTCTATGTGCCGCCGCTGCTGGTCATTCTGACTTCAGCTGTGGCCTGGACTCTCAGGCTCGGTTACGTGGCCTCGAGGACAACGCGAGAGTTGGCTAGGTTGCCGCGCGTTTCCGGCCCGCCAAATCTGGTCCGAATGGCTAAAGCAATGGGCCTTGAGCGCATTGAATGTGTCGGAGGTGGATCCCCGGTTGCCTTCTGTGCAGGCTTTGCGCGGCCCACAGTGTTCATCAGCGAAGCGGCGATTAGCGGACTTTCCGACTCCGAGCTGATGGCAGTCCTTCACCATGAGGCAGACCACGCGCGTCGACACGAGCCGCTACGGCGAGCGGCTCGCACAGCCGCTGCGGACGTCCTTACCTTCCTTCCGATCGTCGGCTGGTGGTCAGAACGTCAGATCGCGCGCTCGGAGCTGAGCGCTGATGCGGTCGCCGAGCGGATGGCCGGTCGATCCGCGCTTGCCGGGGCTCTGCTGGTGATGACGGCTCCGGCGATTCCAATGGCCGCCTTTGTAGGTCACGCCGAGCTGCGTGCGCGACGGCTGCTTGGGATCAGGATCGACGAGCCCAAGCCACCGCGGGCGATGTGGGCCGGAACCTTTGTCTACTCATGGCTCGCACTCAGCCTGGCTGCATGTCTATTCGAGGTGGTGGTCGCGCTTAGACCCTAGGGTGATGATCACGCTCGGGCGAGCCCGTAGCCCGCGCGTTCGAACGCCTTCCGGATCTCGTCCTCGCTGATCTTCTTCTCGTCGAAGTCGATCTCTGCGCGCTGTTTGTGAAGGCTCACTTTGAGACTCCGGATGCCGGCCAACTCGTCCTCGAGCCCTTCCAATGTCATCACGCAAGCCGAGCAGTGCATGCCCTTGACGCTGAACACTTGCTTTGCCATTTGTATCTCCTTATGTGAACTCGAAGTAGCCGCTGTACATGCCCATCGAGCAGGTGTACCGCAGGTTCCCGTTGGCGGCGCTTGCCGGAATGGTGATCGTGATCTGGCCAGTTTCGGGGAGGCTCCGCTGGAACCCGATCGAGGGGATCACGAAGCCTCGCGTGCACCCGGTGGTACCACTCGTAACAACAGTCAGGCTTACCGGCTTGCCGGTCGGAGCTTTGATCAGGTTCGGGGAGTAGCCGCCGTTGGAGGCCTGGATCGTGATCGCACCGTTCGCATCCGGCTGTGCGGCGGCGACATCTTGATAGTTGCCGCTGGCTTGGGCGATTGACACTGCGGCCGAGTTGAGCAGATTGGAAACGGAGTACGGCGAGCCCATGAGGTTCAATCCACCCTCGATCGAGACGAGGCCAAGGACTAGGACGACAGCACCTGCGACTCGAAGGAAGCGCGTGTGCAGTATCTCTCCCAACCGCGTGGCCACATAGGCGAGGCCGAAGAAGACCGGAGTGGTGCCGAGGATGAAAGCAAACATGATCGCCGCTCCGAGAAGCGGCGACCCGGTTCCGACGGCGAGGACCATCATCGCCTGGGTTACTCCGCAGGGGATGAATATGGTGAGTGTCCCGAGAAACAAAGGCGTAGCGACCGTGCTGGCATTGTTCTTCGCATAGCGGCGGACAAAACGAGTGATGAAGCGCGGAGGTTCGATCACGAAGTAGCGAAAGATTGGATGCAAATTGAACAGTCTCGCCGCGGTGCCGAGCATGAATATGCCGATGCCAATCTGAAGCGCCGCCCGGCTGTAGGGACTGAGCTGGAGGACGGAGCCGAGCCAGCCCAATAGGACACCCAGGACGGTGTTTGCGATTAGCTTCGCGGCCAAGAAGAGAGCGATCGGGGTCGCCGCATTGCGTCGCTTGGGCTTTTCGGGCTGCGCCAGAGTCGCCAGCGCCGCGCGCTCGCTGCGACGCTGCTCCTTGGTTAACTTGCGGTTCGAGCGCTTCTTACGTTGCGCGACCACGTGCCTGACAGCGAGCTGGGCGGTGACATCGGTCTCGGCCTGGCGGGCCACAGATGTGGCCAGAAGGCCGGCCTGGACGGCCAGGCAGCTCAGCCCTCCAGTGGTTACGCCGGTGATGAAAGCGAGGCCCAAAACGTTGGTGGAGGCGTCGAAGCTCACTTGGCCGATACCCCGGTGACTGGGTCGATCGCAGGGGCCATGGCGAGGAGTCTACTACCGGAGGATAGGAACTCGGATGCTTAAGCGGAGTCCTGCTACTATGGGGCGATAGTTAAGACTGGAGGTTGCCCGTGGACCATATCTTGCCGTACCTGTTTTTCCTTGCCTGTCCGATCTCGATGGGCTTGATGATGTGGATGATGATGCGCAAGGATCACAACTCCGCTTCAGCGCCGCAGAGTGATCCCCGCGTCGCCGAGCTGGAGAGCCAGGTCGGCGAGCTACGGATGGCGCTCCACCAGCGGCAAGGCGCTGAAACGGCGGCATCGGTGACTCCGACCGCAAGTGCGACCGGGAGTGACTGAGGGCGCCTCCCGTAGGCGCGCCGGTGGAAGGGAAACCTTCCTACGGACTGTCTTCATGTGCTTCGACTGGCGCGTCCTGGCCGGGTTCGGGGTCCTGGATCTGGGTCTGCTGGCCGCCTCGCCACAGCTCGCCCTCGAGGCACTGCCGGTGGAATTGGTTTTGCTGTGCCCGATCACTGCCGCGAAGATGGTGTGGCGCGTGAACACCGAGCGTCGGTTGCGAGCCGCTGTCAGCGAGGAGGCTTCGCCGGCGCGTATGGTGCGGCCCGCCCCTTAGGGGCGCGCTCAGGCTGCGGGCGTGTTTCATCGGGTGGAAGACAGCACCTCTCATTACGCTTCCAATCTAGTGGGTACAAGGTGAACTTCTCCGACATAGCAGTGAGCGCCGCCGGGATCCTTCTGATTGGATTCTTGGCCTGGTTCTTTTTCGGGCCCAAGAAGGCGCGACAGGCCGAGCTTGTCGGCCACGTGCAGCAGATTCAGGTCCTGGTCAAAGGCGGCTACGCGCCGAACCTGATCCGTGTACGCCAGAGCGTGCCGCTGAGGATCGTTTTCGATCGTCAGGAGGGCGGGGACTGTACGTCACGCGTGGTCTTTCCAGACTTCGCGTTGAACCGGTCATTGCCGGCGATGGCCGAGACCGCGGTCGAGTTCACGCCAGACAAGAGCGGGCAATTTGGATTTGCCTGCGGCATGAACATGGTTCACGGCACCTTGGTCGTGGAGCCGGCGTTAACGCCACTAACGGCAATGTCCGCGCCGCCTCCAGAGATATTGATCGAGGAGTCATCCGACGGCGCGGATGCCGCCCGGCCTGCTCAAGCCGCCGACACCGAGGCGGCCGAACGCAAGAACGAGATCGCCGATCTCAGCCGCCGGGTGGTCGTCGGCGCGCTGTTGACGGCGCCAGTGCTGTTCGCGGCCATGGCGGACGGCTTCCTGCACCCTGCATGGTTGCCACCGATCCTGCTCAATCACTGGCTGCAGCTCGCGCTGATCACACCCGTGATGTTCTACTCGGGCTGGCCGATCCATCGCACCGGCTGGCTCAGCATCGCCCATCGCAGCGCTGAGATGAACGCGCTCATCACCGTGGGCACGACCGCCGCCTACGGCTACAGCCTGCTGGTCACGGTTGCTCCGAGCCTGCTACCGGCCGAGCTGCGCGGCGTGTACTTCGAGGTGGTCGGCGTCATCATCACGCTGATCCTTCTGGGCCGCCTGTTCGAAGCGCGGGCACGTGCGGGCACTGGCGAAGCGATCAGAAAGCTGATCGGCCTCCAGCCGCGCACCGCACGCTTGGTACGCGACGGGATAGAGGCCGAGGTTCCGATCGAGGAAATCGTTCCCGGTGATGTGATCTCAGTCCGTCCCGGCGAGAAGATTCCAGTCGACGGAGAAGTAACCGATGGCCATTCAACCGTCGACCAGTCGATGGTCACCGGGGAGCCGATACCGGCCACAAAGCAGGCTGGCGACACGGTGATCGGCGCAACCATCAATCAGACCGGCGCCTTTCGCTTTCGCGCCACCCGAGTGGGCAAGGACACGATGCTGGCTCAGATCATCCGGCTGGTCGAACAAGCCCAGGGTTCGAAGGCGCCCATCCAGCGACTGGCTGATGTAGTCGCGAGCTACTTCGTTCCGGTAGTCATGTCTATTGCGATCGCAACTTTCGTGGTGTGGTTTGTGGCTGGTCCGCCTCCGGCTTTGACCCTCGCGCTCGTCAGCGCGGTCGCTGTTCTGATCATTGCCTGCCCTTGTGCCCTCGGGCTCGCGACTCCGCTTGCCATCATGGTGAGCACGGGTAAGGGCGCCGAACACGGCATCCTCATCCGCTCGGCCGCAGCGCTCGAGACCGCGCAAAAGATCGACACAGTGGTTTTAGACAAGACCGGGACGTTGACCCGCGGTGCCCCAGCTCTTACTGATGTGATCGTCAGCGGCGACCTTACCGAGAACAACCTCCTGAGGCTGGTGGCCTCTGCCGAGCAATCCTCTGAGCACCCGCTCGGAGGTGCAATCATCGCCGGCGCCAAAGCGCGTGGCCTCGAGCTGGTCCAAGCGGCAGACTTCGAGTCAGTCACCGGGAAAGGCGTCCGCGCCACCATCGACGGGCGGAATGTTCTGGTCGGTAACGAGGGATTCATCAAGGACGCAGGTGTCGCCCTAGACGGATTCGCGGACGTTGCCCGGGCTCTAGCGACGGACGGCAAGACATCGATGCTGGCAGTGGTGGATGGCAAGCTGGCGG
This sequence comes from Candidatus Dormiibacterota bacterium, assembly GCA_035937155.1. Taxonomy (GTDB): domain Bacteria; phylum Chloroflexota; class Dormibacteria; order Dormibacterales; family Dormibacteraceae; genus Palsa-870. The sequence continues at coordinate 38,580 of DASYVJ010000034.1, forward strand.
GCGTGATCGGAGTCGCCGACACAATAAAGGACGACTCAGTCGCAGCGGTCGCGGCGCTTCGTCATCTCGGTGTGGCGGTGGTGATGATCACTGGCGACAACCGGCAAACCGCGGCGGCGATTGCGCGCCAGGCAGGTATCGAACGAGTGCTGGCTGAGGTGCTGCCCGAAAAGAAGGCATTCGAAGTCCGGCGCCTGCAGAGTGAGCGTCGAGTCGTTGCCATGGTTGGCGATGGCATCAACGACGCACCGGCCCTGGCGCAGGCGGATGTCGGCATCGCGATTGGTACCGGTACGGATATCGCCATCGAAGCCTCTGATATCACCCTGATCTCGGGCTCCCTGACTGGGGTCGTCACCGCGATCAATTTGAGCCGCTCGACCATGCGCAACATCCGTCAGAACCTCTTCTTCGCGTTCGCCTATAACATCGTCGGCATTCCGATTGCGGCCGGCATCCTCTATCCGTTCTTGGGCCTTCGACTGAGCCCCATGATCGCGGCAGGAGCAATGGCACTGAGCTCGCTGTCGGTGGTGTCGAACTCGAACCGCCTTCGGAGTTTCAAGCCGCGGCCGATTCAAGCGAGTGCTGTTTACGGTTCAGTTGCTGAACCCAAAGTTGAGGTTGCGTCACATGACGCTCCGCTCATCAACCAAGATGCCCCAGCGGGCCAAGGAGACCCTATGCCAGACCAGGCGACTGCGATCGACCCCGTTTGCCAGATGACAGTCGATACTGCAACTGCCGAGTACCGCTCCTTCCATGAGGGGAAGGCGTACTACTTCTGCTCTGCCGGCTGCAAGCTGAGCTTTGACAAGGATCCGGGTAAATTCATCGGCGCCAGCAACAGGGGCGAGGCCGGGAGCCACTAAATCGTCGCTTGAGACGTGTCCAAAGGCCCTAGCAATTTGATACTCGGTGCTACCTTCACGACATGACCGTGCAGGTTCGTCCGGCACGAACTCTCCTCCAGCAGGCCCGTCTGGCTCAATGGACAACGGTTGGCTGGATGGTGATAGAGGGTGTCGTCGCCATCGGGGCCGGAATCGCGGCACATTCGGTAGCGCTGACTGCATTCGGGGTGGACAGCGGCATCGAACTGTTCTCTTCGGTGGTGGTCCTGCGCAGGCTTCTCCAGCGATCAGAAAGTGAGGAACGCGGCTCGATGACTGGGGGAGAGCGCAACGCGACCAAGTTCGTCGGCTTCGCCTTGTACGGCCTGATTGTCTACATCGTGCTCTCGGCGGGGGTTGCGATAGTGTTTCGCTTTGAGCCCTCAGCCTCGCCGCTCGGCATCGGACTCACGATCACCTCACTGCTGATCATGGCCGCCCTCTGGCGTTGGCGGCTTGCACTCGCTGATCGCCTTGGAAGTCCCGCCCTTCGGGGAGACGCGGCTTGCTCGATGGTTTGCTTGTATATGGCGGGCGTCGCACTCGTGGGTTTACTGCTGAACCAGTTCTTCGGACTCTGGTGGGCCGACCCACTAGCAGGCCTGGCTTTGATTTGGTGGATCCGAGGTGAAGCCAAAGAAGCAGCGGAGGCGAGCAAAGCGGAGAGTGAGTAGCAAGTCACGTACTCCAGGCGACTCGGTCTTGGGTCTCAGGCTGGCGAACGAAGGCGATCTTTCCCGGAGGCGACGGGCGAATGGATGCCTTTATCTATAGGTAGCTCGCTCGGAGGCCAGGCGAAGCGTCTACTGCCCAACGGAGGACTGAGATACAAATGGTCGAGATTGAATTGCTGTCTGTCGACGGGTGCCAACACGTCGATGCCGCACGCCTGCTGCTTAAGGCTTGCATCGAACAATTGCACGTCAGTGCCCGCATCGAAGAGAAGGTAGGCGCCTATCCATCGCCAACGATCCGAGTCGATGGAGAGGACGCATGGGATCGCCAGCCTTTGCCGAGGCTGCCTGCCGGCTCGACATCCCGACCCGCGATCGAGTGCTCGCTGCACTACGCCGACACGGACGACTGGACTAGGCTCGGCCCGGATTCGCGCATCCGGACGGCGACGATGATTCCTGAGACCCCCGTGAGGACGGCGATAGTGACGATCGCGGCAGAGAAACCCGCGGCGTCGGCGATGACGCCGGCTACGATCGCCCCGACGGCATAGCCTGCGTCGCGCCAGAACCGATAGATCCCGACTGACGTCGCCCGGTCGGGAGTCCGGGCGACATCGCTGATGGCGGCGAGCAAGGTCGGGTAGACGAGGGCGGTGCCTGCCCCCAGCACGACGCTCTCGGCAAGCCACCACCCAAGGCCCGGAAGGGCAACGAAACCCACTATCGCCACCGACTGAAGCAGCATGCCGGCCACGATCAGGCGCTTGCGCCCAAGCTGGTCGCTCATCCATCCGGTGACCAATTGCCCGGCGCCCCATACAGCGGGGTAAGTGCCGGCTAACAGGCCGATCTCTCGAAGGCCGAGTCCGTGACTGGCGAAGAAGAGCGGGAGAAGTGCCCAGGCCATACCGTCGTTGAGGTTGTTCACCATGCCTGCCTGGCATGCGCTCGACATCGTGCCCTCGCGCAAGCTGACGTCGAGCATGAGTCTGCCCACCGACTGGGTCGGCTTCGCGCCCGCAGATTCGAGGTCGACGTGTCCCAAGGTCTCGCGCGCGAACAGGGAAAGCAGCAGGCCGCACACGGCGAGACCTTCAGCGAGATAGTAGGGGACGGGTCGGATGCCGTAACTCGCGGCCAGGAATCCGGCGACTGCCGCCGCTGCCGCCACCGCCAGGTAGCCAGAGGCTTCGTTCAAGCCAAGAGCGAAACCTCGGCGACGGGGTCCGACAAGGTCGATCTTCATGTTCACCGTGGTGGACCATGCCAGACCCTGATTGATGCCAAGGAGCACGTTCGCGAACACCACCCAGCCCCAGGAGGGCGCCAGGATGATGAGAACCGGGACTGGCAAGGCTGCAGCCCAGCCGGTGAGCAAGACTGTGCGACGGCCGAGGCGATCTGCGAGTCGCCCCGCGACGAGGTTGCTGGCGGCCTTGACCAAGCCGAAGCTGATGAGGAAGGAGAGGATCGCCGCTCGGCTGGCGACATGAAAGTCGTGTTGGGCCAGCGGAGCGAGGGTCGACCGCTCGACGCCGACCACTCCCCCCACGAACGCGTTGACCGCCACCAAGAGGGCGAATTGCCTCCAGTTCTTACGCAGCCCGAGACTGATCGCCCGCCGCGCCGTCATACGCCGGCCAGCCTTAGGCGACCGCGCAGCGGTTGGCTCCTGCCTCCAGTTCGCTTGGATCTTCCGGCAGTTCGCCCCGCTCGTTTAGCTCGACGATTCGGGAGTGGTTCGGCGGGTTGGGCGGGATACGCGCGAGAACGGCTTCGACAAATGCGGCCTGATCCAGCCTGGCCAGCGCCACCGTGTCCCGAATTGTCTTGAGTGTCGATGTCAGTAGCCGCCCATCGAAAGGGATCGGCTCCGAAATATGGCCAGGTAATACCAGAACCGCCTCAGGCAGTTCGAGGAGGCGGCTGATGGATTGATATAAGAGACGCGCGCGAGAGGCCGACTCCTCACGGCTGCCGGCTTCGAGGTCGGGCCGGCCCACGCCGGCAAGGAAGAGCGTGTCGCCGGTGAAAGCAACGGCACTGTCGAGCAGGTATGTGGTGCTCTCCGTGGTATGACCAGGTGTGGCCAGCGCCACCAGCTCCGCAGAGCCGAAAAAAAGCCGGTCGCCATCGGTAAGGGGCCGGAAGGGGTAATGGATGCGGCTCTGGGCCGGCAGCCAGAGCTCAACGCGTTGCTGCTGGGCGAGCAGTCTCGACCGCGAGAGGTGGTCGGCATGGATGTGCGTATCCATGACGGCGACAAGCCGCCACCCGCGTTCGCGAAGCAACTTGACATAAACATCGGGATCTAGCGAGGCGTCGATCACGACCGCCTCGGAGTCTGATTCGACGATGTAGGAGAGGCATCCCTTTCCCGTCCTCCTGACCTGAACGATCTCGCAACCGGAGATCGTCGCCTGGGCGGTGTTCCAGGCGAGCGACCAAGCGCGCATGCCGCCCTCGAGCGTTACCGCCTGCACTCCGGTCGCTCTTAACAAGGCTGTTGCGGTGGCGGCGGTTCTGCCCGTTCCGCAGATGGTCACC
>DASYVJ010000035.1:0-13024 GCA_035937155.1 Candidatus Dormiibacterota bacterium
GCCCTGGACCTGCATGCTCCGCTCAAGGCATCGCCCGCGATCACAGCCCTGCGCGAGGAGCTCCGGAAAACAGTCGCCTTTGTCGACGGCGACCGCCCCCTGTCGGATGATGTGAAGTCAACCGCACGTCGGATCCTGGCGGGAGAATTTGTCGGAACGGTGGAGACGGCTTTGGGCAATCCGGTTCGCTGACGTTGGCTGACCTTCATTCGATCAAGACGCGGCTTGGCGTCGTCTTTCCGCAAACCGAGATTGGCGATGACGTGACGGTCATTCGCGAGTACGCACTAGGTGCAGAAATCGCCGGCTATGACTTTCTCGCCGCCTACGATCATGTTCTCGGTCATCGACCGGCCGATCCGAAGAGCTGGAAGGCAATAGGGCCGTACACCGACGCCCACCCGTTCCACGAAGTCTTCGTCCTCTTCAGCTACCTGGCCGCGATTACGACCAGGCTCGAGTTTGTGACCGAAGTTCTCGTACTGCCGCAACGGCAAACCGCTCTCGTGGCCAAGCAGGCGGCAGAGCTCCAGCTTCTTTCCGGCGGCCGGCTGCGCCTAGGGATCGGCGTGGGTTGGAATCCCGAGGAGTACCGCGCGCTTGGTTTGGACTTTCACAATCGCGGTCGCAGGGTCGCTGAGCAAGTTGCCGTCCTGCGTCGACTTTGGGGCGAGGAGCTGGTGACCTTCCACGGCGAGCACCATGCGATCGAAGCCATGAGCGTGAGGCCGTGGCCCCCATCGCCAATCCCGATCTGGATCGGCGGCTACGCGGATGTCGCCATCAAGAGGGCCGCGGCGATAGCCGATGGATTTGTACTGGACCACGAACTGGACGAGGCTCCCAAGGTGGTCAGCGCGATCCGGGCATATCTGGCGGGCGAAGGCCGAAACCCTGAGGCTTTCGGGCTAGCAGCTCGGGTTCAGCTGCATCCAGGCGACATTGAGGCTGGTGTGGAGGAGGCGTTGGCGTGGCAGCAGCTCGGCATGACCCACATCTCGGTCAGCACGATGAACCAGGACATCAGCGATCCGCGACGGCATCTCCAGCTGGTCCAGGAATTCATGGAGGCCTGGCGGCACCGCCAGAGTTAATCCATGCCAGAGCATCAAGGTCGACAAGCCGGCGGTGGTCGCCACGCGCCGTCCAGAGTCGGCGGAGGAAGTGGCCGAGGTCATTGGTCAAAGGTCAGCTGACGTAAGCGGTCATGCCAGAGGGAGTCCCCCCACCCGGCCGAACCCGCTTTGCGGGCTGGGCCGACCTCCCCACAAGGTGGGGTGGTGAAACTGGTCCATCAATCCTTCCTATGCGTGGCATCGGAACAATTGATTGGCTCTATCAGCGGAAGGCGCCTAGTCTGGCGTTATGTCAGAGATGGACAACTCCAACGACGCCGTTCTGTACGGCTCAGATGAGTCGCGGGAATCGTCCGCGATGGTGGAGCTGCTGAACGAGCTTGGCGTTGTCTTCGACTACCGCATAGTCAACCGCGATCCCGCCGCGATGCGCGAGTGGGAAGCGCTGGATGGCGAGCGGGTTCCTCTTCTGCGCATGGGCAACAACTCGATAGTGCGCGGCCTTGACCGGATCAAGGTGCAGCAGCTGATCGGCTGGGTGGGCTGCTAGGGCTCCGTCCCCCTCACCCTAGCCCTCTCCCGCTGGCGCGGGAGAGGGGACTGTAGCTCCCCTCCTCAAAGGCCAGGGCGCACCCGATTCACGTCTGCTCGACCGCGAGCTCCTCGAGGAGCGCGCGGACCCTGGCGTCGATTTCGTCTCGGATCCGCCGCACCGTCGGAAGATCCTGCCCGGCCGGGTCGTCCAGCTCCCAATCCTCGTAGCGCTTGCCCGGGTAGATCGGACATGCGTCTCCGCAGCCCATCGTGATCACGACATCAGCTGCTCTGACGAACTCGTCGGTAAGGGGCTTCGGAAACTCCTGGCTGATGTCGATGCCGATCTCGCGCATGGCCTCGACCACCCGCGGGTTGAGCTGTTCGGCCGGGGTACTGCCGGCCGAACGCACGTGGACTCTGCCTTCTGCTCGCTTGCTGAGCAGACCGGCAGCCATCTGGCTCCGGCCGGCGTTGTGGACGCAGACGAAGAGAACCTCAGGAACGTCTTTGTGCATCGTGCCCTCCAAAGAACCCCTCGGGCAGCGATGTCCGAGGGGTTCGATGTGAGTCGCGTCTAGTTCTGGTGGTTTCCAGTGTTGTCCTCGTCGCCGGTGTTGCGGGCGTCCCATGGCCGCAGGAACTGGGAGGGTTTGAACTCTAGGAAGCTAGCGGGCGCGCTGTTGAGGTCTGCGCCCAGGTCGGTGGCCGCCGCGTTCATCTTGGCCGGACTGATGCTCGGCCAGTGACCTGTGTTGACTCGGCTGATCAGCGTCTTGAACGCGGTGATCGTCTCGGCCGGAGTGAAGGTGCAGTGGCCTGCCCGGTGCACGAACACCTGCCGCAGCAGGCTGCTGTCCCCGGCGCTCTTGACCACGCTGGCGTATGCCTGCTCGTCCGTCACCTCGACCAGGCCGTCGCCGGTCGTGTGCATTGTGAGCACTGGCATGTCGAGGTCGCCGTTGTAGCTGATGAACTTGTTGACGTACTTGACCGCGTTTTCGTCGGCGGATATCCGCGGTGTGTCGTTGAGCTTCGAGAGGTCCGTCTGCAGGTCAAGCCCAGCAACCTTATACAGGGCCTCCACCTCTGCCCGGTCGACGGACTTGGCGAGCTGATCCTTGTAGTTGACCCCTGTGTTCCACGAGAAGTTGCCGCCCGCGCGCGCTTCCAGCTCAGCCCTGCCGAAGAACCCGAACGCGAAATCCGGATTGTTGTCCCAGTTGAACTGGTTGAGCTCTTGAGCGGCGTAATCGGTGGCCGCCGGCTGCGGGCTCGCGGGATCGAACCAACCAGGCACGTCGGCGAGCGCCGCCGAGAGCGCGATCCGCGCCCGGCCTTGAGGTGTCACTTGGGCGCCGGCGAGAGCAGTCGACGCCGCCACGAAATTGGCCAATGTATCGCCGGCAGAGGTGAAGTTCACGAGCTTGAAGGCGCCCGGAAACTGAAGGTTGAGCAGCGCGAACTCCGAATCGAGCCCCTGGTTCCAGACGCCAATTCCGCCGGCCACGACGCCGCACATCGGCAAAGCAGCAGTGAAGCGGTCAGGGAACAGCTGAACGAGCCCGGCGGTGATCATTCCGCCGAGCGAGTGACCCCACGCGATGGTGCGCTTGGGGTGTTCGAACTTTGCGCTGAACACGTCAAGGAGTGCGATCTGGTCCTGGAAGGCTTGTTCAAGCGACCATCCGGCTCTCGCGTAGGCCGACCCTGCGATCGCATAGCCCTGGCTGAGGAGCCACGCACCTGTGGCGGGGTCGCCGGCGTCGTCGGGGGGCAGGGGAACGGTGAACGAGTTGTAGCCGTGGCTGTAAAGGACCAGCGTCCCGTTCCAGTCGGCCGGAACCTCGATCTTGTACTGCGCTTTCAGCCCTGAACTCTCGGTCGTAAAGCCGGTGACCAGAGTTGTTCCGCCCGCCGACGCGCCGTTCGGCAGGAGAGCTAGCCCGATTGCTGCAATTGCTCCGACGCCAAAGCGGCGCAGCCGTGTTCCAGGTCCCGTCATGGTTCCCCACCTCCACTCAGCGAAACGGACCAGTGGAGTGTAATCCGCACCTGTCAAAAGCGCACTTAGCAGTTTGGGCGCCTCCGCGTAGGCGTCGGCGGCGTTATCCTGCGCTGAGTTGAGCGACTCGAAGGAAGACGCGCTGGGCAAAGTCCCCCTGTTCGCCGGGTGCAGCCGGAAGGAGTTGGCGTTCCTCGTCACCCGCACGGACGAGGTGGACGTGCCGGCCGGCCAGACGTTGATCAAGCAGGGCAGCCCGGGGGACACCTTCTATCTGCTGCTCGACGGTGAGGCCAGCGTGGAGGTGGACGGGCAGGACCGGCCGGCCCTGCGCGCCGGCAGCTTCTTCGGCGAGATCAGCATGCTGGACCGCGGGCCGGCGACTGCCACGGTCGCGACCACGACACCGGCGAAGCTGATGGTAATGAGCCACGCGCAGTTCCGTGACGCGATCAAGGGCAACGACCAGCTGCTGTCGTTGGTGATGAACGCGATGGCCGAGCGATTGCGTCGCGACTCGCTCCAGGAAAAGCCCGCCTAGACCTCTAACAGCGCCGCCCCACTAGGCTGATGGGCGGCGATGCAAGAGGCGGGGTTCAACGTACGGCTCCTCTCCGCCGGTCCATTCGTCACGATGATCGACCGCTTCGCGGTTGCACCTGTCCTGATCCCCATCGCCTTGGAATTTCGCGCGCCAGTGGGAGCTGTCGCCATTGCGGCCACCGCGTACTACATCGCTTATGGCTTGGCACAGCCGTTCTGGGGTTTCGCCTCCGACCGGGTCGGCCGCATCCGCGTCATCAGGATCGGCCTGTTTGCCACCGCGGCGGCGTGCGCTCTGACGGCTCTGGCGCCAAATCTCGATTTCTTGATTGCGGCTCGGATTTTGGCCGGGGCGTCGGTGTGCGCCATCCTTCCGGCTGCGCTCGTCTACATCGGCGACGTGATTCCTTTTCAGCGACGCCATGCCGTGATCGCGGACGTCCTGTCCGCGGTTGCCGTCGGCACGGCCGCGGGCAGCCTGGGCGCGGGACTCTTCGCCCACTACTTCAGCTGGAGGCTGATCTTCGGCGTCACCGCGGTAGTTGCGGCAGGGGTCGCGGTGGCGATGGGCCGGCTGCCGGAATCGAACGTCCCGCCGCCCTCCGGAGGTCCGCTGGTTCAGCTGCGGCAGGCGGTGCGGCGCCCGTGGGCGCGGTTCCTGATCCTCTTCGCCATCCCCGAGGGCGCGATGGTGCTTGGGTTCCTGGTCTACTTCGCGCCGGCCCTCGAATCGACCGGGACCAACCCGGCCATCGCGGGCCTGGTGGTCGCCACCTATGGAGGTGCTGTCCTCGCGGGGACGCGAGTCATTAAGCGCATCGCAACGCGAACCCCGGCCTGGGTCCTGATGAGTGTCGGCGGCGCGATGGGTGTAGCGGGCTACCTGTCCGCCGCGCTGGATCAGCACGCCGTGGCGATTCTCCTCGCCAGCGTATTGATCGGCGGGTGCTACTCGATCTTCCATTCGACGATGCAGGCGTGGGCAACGGATATCGCGCCAGAGGTGCGCGGTACCGCCGCCGCGCTGTTCGTCACCGCCGCGTTCACAGGTGGCGCGCTCGGGACGGGCTTCGGTGCCATGTTTGTGCAAGCGCACCAATACCGAAATCTCTTCCTCGTCGCGGTGGCGCTCAGCCTGCCGGTCGTGGTCACGGCGGCGCTGACCCGCGCACGCTATCCGGGATCGCTCGTAGGGGAGCAGGTGGGGGATGTGGCCGGTAGTTAACCCTCGGACTAAGATGACGTCAGTCGGGATCGCTGATACGGGGGTAGATGTGGCCATGGCAGTGGGCAAGTTGGCGTTCCTCGCGGTGGCAGTGGTGGCGGTGGTGGCGGTGGTGGCGTGTGGAGGGAGCACCTCGTCGGGGCCGACGACCGGCTCGACCATCACTCTCGGAGCTCCACTCGGACTTACTGGGTCCCTGACCAAGGAGTCGCTCCTCACCCAGCAGGGTTACAACCTCTGGCTGGACTGGATCAATGCTCGCGGGGGCATCCTCGTGAATGGTGTCAAGCACCCGGTCACGATCAAGTACTACGACGACACCAGCAACGCCAACCAGTCGGCCGTTCTGATGCAGAAGCTCATCACGGAGGACAAGGCCAACTTCCTCGTCGGCCCCTATGGCAGCGCCGCCACGGCGACCGACGCCGCGATCGCCGAGCAGAACCAGATCCCCATGGTCGAGGCCAACGGCGCCGCACAGTCGATCTTTAACCAGGGCTACAAGTACACCTTCGGCGTGCTCAGTCCCGCCAACAAGTACCTGCAGGGCGTGATCGACATGGCGGCCACGCTCACCCCCATGCCGAAGACCATCTTCATGCTAAGCGCCGACGACAACTTCAGCCTCGAGGTCGCCAACGCCATCGTCTCCTACGCCCCGACCAAGGGCATGACGGTGTTCCCGCTCAAGAAGTACAAGAACGGATCGACCAACCTCTCGGCCGAGGTGCAGGCGGCAAAGGCGGCAAACGCAGACATCGTGCTCAACTCGGGCCACCTGCAGGAGGCGATCGCGATCAACAAGGCGGCCAAGGAGCAGAAGCTAAACGCGAAGATATTCGCTTACTCAGTCGGTCCGTCCACGCCCGACTTCATCAGCGCTCTGAGTGCTGACGCCAACTATGTGTATGACGGGTCGCAGTGGACTCCGCAGGTCAAGTACACACCGGCCTTCTACTTGACGGTGGCTCAGTATGTCGCCGCCTACAAAGCGAAGTACCCCACCGAAGGCGATCCCGATTACCACGTCGCCGAGTCGACGGCTGCCTGCCTGGCTCTGCAGCGCGCCATCGAGAACGCCGGGTCGCTAGATGCGAAGAAAGTGCGCGACGCGCTCGCGTCGCTGGACGTGACAACGTTCTTTGGGCAGATCAAGTTCGACAGCCGCGGCATCAACATCTACAAGCCGATGGTTGTGGAGCAGATCCAGAGCGGGGTTCACCACACGGTTTTTCCGGACACCGTCGCGGACGCCAAGCCACAGTACCCGACTCCTTCCTGGGACCAGCGCTGACCCTTCAGGCCGAGTAGGCCTTGGCTGACTTTGTTCAGCTGGTCATTCTCGGCCTGCTGGCCGGAGGCGTCTACGTCGCCGTCGGCGTGGGCTTCGGTCTGGTGTGGGGCGTCCTCAACATCGTCAACCTCGCGCACGGCGCGTTGGTCATCGTCGGCGGCTACATCACGTGGCAGCTTTTCACGTCGCTGCATCTCGATCCATTCCTCACATTGCCTGTGGATGCCGTGGCGCTGTTCGTGCTCGGCTACGTGCTCCAGCGCGGGGTGATCAACCGGATCATTCGCGCGCCGCTCCTGTTTACCTTCCTGCTGACGTTCGGTCTGAACCTCGTGATCGTGAACGTCCTTTTGTTGGTATTTGGATCTGACTTCCGGTCGGTCACGCCGAGCTACTCGGGCCAGGGGCTGGAACTCGGCAGCGTGGTCATTCCCTACGTGCGGCTCATGTCCCTCTTTGCGGCGATCCTATTGGCGGCAGCGCTCGCGCTCGTTCTCAACCGCACCCGGATCGGCCTTGCGATTGGCGCGATCGCGTCGGACCGTGACGCTGCGCAGCTCGTCGGCATCGACCTGAGGCACGCCTACGCCGTCACGTTTGGCCTTGGCGCCGCGTGCGCGGGCGTCGCCGGTGGCCTCATCGCCATGATCCAGGCGATCACCCCAAGTGCCGGCGAACCGTACACGTTGCAGGCGTTCGTGGTCGTAATCCTGGGGGGTCTGGGGCGGGTTTCTGCGACGGTGGTCGGAGGCCTGGCCTTCGGCCTGGTCGAGGTATTTGCACAGTCGATTCCAGGCTCGGGGTCAGTCTTCGCCAACGCGATCGCGTTTGGCCTCATGGTGCTGGTGCTGGTGACTCGACCGCAGGGCTTGATGGGCCGGCTGCATTGATCGCTCAGGGCCTTCGCGATCGCCGATGGCGGCGGATCTTCTTGATCGTGGGCGTAGTCGTCGCCGCCTACGCGCTGCTCGCACCCCTCACGTCACTCGATTTTGCCCAGTCGGCCAACGTGCCGCTCCTGGCGGACCGGCTCTGGTTCCGGCTCGCGACCTACATCGCCATGTTCATCGTGATGGCGACAGCCTGGAACATCATCGGCGGGATTACCGGGTATGCCGCTTTCGGCAACGTGGCCTTCTTTGGCATTGGCGCCTACACGACCGGCATGCTCATCGCCAAGGCAAAGTGGCCGTTTCTCGCCGCCCTGCCGTTCGCGCCTGTGGTCTCTGCATTGTTCGCAGCGTTGGTCGGACTTCCGCTGCTCAGGCTGCGCGGTCACTACTTCGCCGTCGCCAGCCTCGGCGTGGGCGTAGCGGTTGGCGAGTTGGTGCAGAACATCGACTACGGCGGCCAGCCACTGTTCGGCGGCGCGAGCGGTTTGTTCCTTCCGATCTTCTCGATCGACAACCGAGGACTTTTCTTCTTTTATTTAATGGTGGCGGCGGCGGCCGTCGCCATCTTCGCGACCCGGTGGGTGCTGCGCAGCCGGTTTGGCTACGGCTTGATCGCGATCCGCGAGAACGAAGAGGCGGCGGCGGTCATCGGCGTCAACACCACCTCTTACAAAGTCGCGGCGTTTGCGCTTGCCGCCGCGTTGACCGGGCTGGCTGGCGGGATCTTCTCCCAGTGGAACGTCTTCATCAATCAGGACAACGCATTTCCGATCGAATACAACGTCCAGATGATCCTCATGGCGCTGCTCGGCGGCACGGGCACGGTGTTCGGCCCAGCGGCGGGCGCTGTCTTGTTGCAGCTGCTGATCCAATTTCTCGGCGGCAGCCTGCCGATCTCCGTCGACATCCCATTTGTCTCGACTGCCGCTCGACCAATCGTCGCTCAGGTCATCCTCGGGTTGCTCCTGGTTGCGGTCGTGATCTTCGTGCCGCGCGGTGTGATCGACTTTTTCGGCGGCCGCAGCCGGCTGAGCTTGTCCTACCTTCGCCGGTCGCTGCGCGAGACTTCCCTGTGAGCGTGGCCGCCGCGGCGCCGCAGCTCGAGCTGCGCGGTGTTACCAAACGCTTCGGCGGCGTGGCCGCGGTGGACGGTGTGAGTTTTGAGATCGCCAAGGGCGAGATCGTCGGGATCATCGGTCCCAACGGCGCGGGAAAGACGACGCTGCTGAACTGCATCAGCGGTTTGCACCGGCTCGATGGCGGTGACATCCGTTGGCAGGGCGAATCGATCGCCGGCGTGGCGCCGCACCGGATCGCCAGGATCGGGATCGGCCGGACATTTCAGATCGTCAGGCCTTTCGGCTCGATGACGGTGCGGGAGAACGCGGCAGTCGGGGCGATGTTTGGAAGTGATGCGGCTCGCCGCGGTCCGAAGGAGGCCTTCGAGATGGCGGACCAGGTGCTGGAGCTGGTCGGGCTCGAGGCCAAAGCCGGCCATCCGGTTTCGGCTCTGACAATCCCCGACCGTAAACGGCTCGAGGTGGCCCGAGCCGTGGCGACCAAGCCGCAGCTGCTGCTGCTGGATGAGGTGATGGCGGGGCTGAACAATGTCGAGATCGACGAGGCGCTCGAGATGGTTCGAGCGGTGCACGCGACGGGCGTGACCGTGCTGCTGATCGAGCACGTAATGCGCGTGATCGTCGGCGTATGTCGCCGGGCAGTCGTGCTCGACTTCGGCCAGGTGTTGGCCGAGGGCGAGCCGGAGGTCGTGCTTCGCGACGAGCGGGTGATCCAGGCATATCTAGGTGAGCGCTATGCGAAACGGCTTAAGTCCTGAGCAGCTGCTGACAGTTCGAGGCCTGAACGCAGGGTTTGACGCGGGCCCGGTGCTGTTCGGCATCGACCTCGAGGTCGCGCCGTCGGAACTGGTCGCGCTCGTCGGCGCAAACGGTGCGGGTAAGTCGACGCTGCTGGGTGTTTTGAGCGGCCTCGTCCGGGCCACGTCGGGCACGGTGACTCTTTCAGGAGCAGACGTGACCAACGCGCGCCCGGAGGTCCTCGTCCGAAACGGAGTTGCGCACGTGCCGCAGGGCCGGCGCCTTTTTGGGACGATGTCAGTGGAGAAGAACCTGCTCCTCGGCGCGTTTCTGCGGCGAGATGGTGAGATCCGCACCGACCTTGTGCGCGTGCTCGACCACTTCCCTGCTCTCAAGGACAAGCTTTCGCGCGAGGCCGGGACGCTGTCGGGTGGGGAACAGCAGATGGTCGCGATCGGACGGGGAATGATGGCCCGCCCGAAGCTACTGATGGTCGATGAGCTGTCGCTTGGTCTCGCGCCCAAGGTCGTCGATCGCCTCATCGACGTTGTCCGCGACATCAATCAGGAGGGTATGGCGATGATCTTGGTCGAGCAGGACGTGCTTGTTGCTCTAGACGCGGCGAATCGCGCCTACGTGCTGGAGAACGGGCGGGTCGCGTTAAGCGGAGCTGCCGCCGACGTTCGGGACGACCCGGGCGTGCGGCGCGCATACCTCGGGCTGTGAATAGCGCCGTGCCATGATCAAGACGGGCAGAGCAGCAGGATGAACTTCGAGCTTTCTGAGCAGCAGGCTGCGTTCCGGGATCTCATCCGGGACTTTGCCCGCAAGAGCATCAGCCCAATCGCGCGCGAGTGGGAGCTGGCCGGCCGGTACCCGGAAGAGATCGTCGACGAGATGAAGCAGATGGGCCTGTTCGGGATTCTGGTGCCCGAGGAATACGGAGGCACCGGCATTGACGCGGTCTCGTATTCGATCGTCTTTGAGGAGATCTCAAAGGCGTGGATGGGCGTGGCCGGAATCCTCGGCTCGCATTCGCTGGCCACGTTGATGCTGGCTAGGTTCGGCACCGCTGAACAGCGCAATCGGTGGCTGCCGGATCTCGCCACCGGTAAGCGTCGCTCTGGCATCGCGCTTACCGAGCCGCAGGCGGGTAGCGACCTGCAGGGCATCGAGACGGTGGCGAAGCGTGTGGGCGATCACTACGTCGTCAACGGCACCAAGACCTGGATCACGAATGCCCGGCATGCCGACCCGCTACCGGTGCTGGTCAAGACGGATCCGAGTGCCGAGCCGCGCCATCGCGGCATGACCTTCCTGATGATCGAGCAGGGAACGCCGGGTTTTGTTGTCGGGAAGGACCTCGACAAGCTCGGCTACAAGGGGCCGGAGTCGTCAGAGGTGTTTTTCAGCGACTGCCGCGTGCCGGTTGAGAACGTGCTGGGCGGCGAGGAGGGTCACGGACTGCAGCAGGCGCTTTCAGCGCTGGAGTTCGGACGCGTCAACATCGCGGGGCGTGCGGTGGGAGTCGCGCAAGCGTGCCTCGATCGGTCCCTTGCTTATGCGCGGGAGCGTCACGCCTTCGGTCGGCCGATTGCCGAGTTTCAGGCCATCCAGCTGAAGCTGGCGGACATGGCGACCGAGGTGCAGGCCGCGCGGCTGTTGACCTGGTGGGCCGCCTCGGCGCTCGACTCAGGAGAGCGAGCCGACCTCGAGACCGGAATGGCAAAGCTCTACGCATCCGAAATCTGCATCAAGGCGTCGCTCGAGGCGATGCGCATCCACGGCGGCTACGGCTATTCGACCGAGTACGAGATCGAACGCTTCTATCGAGACGCCCCGCTGATGGCGATCGGCGAAGGCACAAATGACATCCTCAGGGCGGTCATCGCGCGCCGGTTGGTCCGTGAAGAGCATTCCTGAGCGTCCCCGGCTGAGATGGGTGGCGCGCAACCGCAGCACCTAGAATCAACGAGCCGTTCCGGGATAGCTCAACGGTAGAGCAGGCGGCTGTTAACCGCAAGGTTCAGGGTTCGAATCCCTGTCCCGGAGCCAAATTTCGATCTCAAAATAGCCTACCCAGCGACGCAAGGCGTCAGCTGCTACATCAGTTCTACATCAGTACTACATCAATTGGGGCCACGGAAGGCCGCCTAGAGACCTGAGCTAAACGCGTCGCCGCATCCGTTTGCTCCCATGGAACACGCTTAATGTCCAGCTTGCGTGTAGCGCCACACCCTAGCGACGAAGGGGCCTGCTTCGCCAGTTGCCGCTTGAACGTGCAGCCCTGCTGCGTGGACATCGCTGATCCACTGGGGACCCTTGTTACCAATCTGGGGAACGAAACGCTCTAGTTCCCCGATTGGCACAACGAAGATTCCGATTGTCCCTAGGCGATCAAGCAATGAGATGCCGGCCGCCGATGAATCTCCCGCGGGCAAACCGCTAAGGCCAGTTCGTTTAGCAGCTGCCCATCCAGACTCCGTCTTGAATGACTGCTTCAGGATCTCCTCGTCCTTGGGTTGGAGACGATCTGAGCCTATTGAAGCGAGGTTTTTGAGGACGGTCTCGCGGACATAACTAGTCGACGGATTATTGGCTAAGCTCTCGACCCCAGACTTTACGATTGCCCACGACTTTTCGAACTCTGACCAAACGCCACCCATTATCTCGATCAAGGGCTGCAACACATTACGGTCCTGTAGCAGATCAAAGTCCGCGATCACGGCCACAGGCACGCCAACGGCCCGCAAGGCCGATACGGCCATCCGCAGTCTGTGCTTGCCACCACAGTGAGTAAAGAGGACATCCGGGATCGTATTCAAGCCCTCAGCGACAACATCGAGGACCGACGAGTAGAAGCGACAGTCGGAGTCACTTTCACAGAGAACCGCGCCGCTGTGGAAGACTCCTTGAAGGATGCTCGAGTAGCGCAGCAGGGGGTCGGCCCAGAGAACTTTGACATCGTCAGCAGCTAGTTGTGAGCAAGTTGATTGTCCGCTTCGCCGGTCAAGTCGAAGGACAGTTGTCGGAACAGAACTTGTCGAGATAAGGCCTCTCAACAGGTCGGCACTATGAGTGGCGAGGAACACCTGTGTCTCGGGCCGCTTGAGCGTGCCAATGAGCCGGCCAATCAACTCGGCTTGGGGCGGATGTAAATACAGATCCGGCTCGTCGATCAAGAGATAAAAGAACGGGGCAGCGACGATGTTAAGAATGAGACCGACGAAATTCTTCACCCCGTCGCCTTGGTCGCGCAGAAGGGGCATCTGTCGCATGGCCTCGAGGTAGTCAGCAGGGGGCGGTCCATCAGTTGTAAATGCTGGCGGAGGTTCGCCAACATGCATCGTGTGAGTGGAGCCTGCGTATCTGTTCAGCACAACGCCATAGCCGAACGCTGCCTTAACTAGCTCTCGGAGTCGTCGATCCAGAACAAGGTCGCCGTACAGGTACTGAAGCGGGTCTCGTGGGGGCTCGTTGAGCACATCGAAGGCGGACGTCTGAAGTGCGGATCCTGATGCCGCGCCTGGCCCAAGCATGAGGGTCAGCATCTGCCCAATCAGCCCAAATGGCGGGTCGACGGGCCATTGCCATCCGCTGCCCGACAACTGCCGACCATATTTCCAATAAGTCGGCC
>DASYVJ010000036.1:0-80235 GCA_035937155.1 Candidatus Dormiibacterota bacterium
GATCGGCAACGAGAACGCGCGACTTGCCGGGGTGAGCGTGGACTTTCGCCAGGGCGACGCCGCGGTCATGCCATTCGACGCGGAGTCGTTCGACTTGGTCGTCTGCCAGGCGGCCTTCAAGAACTTCACTTACCCGAGCAGCGCCCTGGACGAGATGTATCGGGTCCTGCGCAGCGGCGGGAAGGCAGTGATCCAGGACATGAGCAAGGATGCCTCGCACGCCGACATCGAACTCGAGGTGAAGCGGATGGAGCTCGGCTGGCTCAGCTCTTTCACCACCAAAGCGATGCTCGAGTCGCTCCGCCGCCGCGCCTACACGCCCGCTCGGTTCGACCGACTCGTCGCCGAGAACGCTTTCGAACCTGTGTTATCGAGACCGAAGGGATCGGTCTCGAGGTGCGGCTGACCAAGCAGGTCGAGGCCTGAACGGCCTTGACACAAGCCCTGGCGGGCGATATAGTCGATATCGATCAATCGATGCCTACTAATCGACGTCTACCAAAAACCACCTTGACCCTGGCGGTGCTCGAGCTGCTGAGCGAGGCACCTATGCACCCCTATGAGCTGAAGCAAAAGATGCACGAGCGAGGGATCGAAAGGGCAATTCCCTCAAAGGCGGCATCCATCTACGACACTGTCGAGCGCCTGACCAGGGCCGGCTTCATCGAGCCGGTGGTCACCAATCGGGAGGGTCGGCGGCCGGAGCGGACGATCTACCAACTTACGTCCGCCGGCGCCGACGAGCTGGACTCCTGGCTGCGCCAGCTGCTCGAGGAGCCGTCTCGCGAGTTTCCACGCTTTACGGCCGCACTGATGTTCCTGGGCGCGCTGCGTCGCAAAGAAGAGGCGATCAAGGTGCTCGAGCGCCGAGCAGCGGCATTCGAGGCACAGATCGCGTCTTCTGACGCGATCATTCGGGACCTACCCGTCGACCTGCCTCGCCTCTTCGTCATCGAAGAGGAATACGCGCAAGCAATGCGCAGAGCTGAGCTCGAGTGGCTCCGGCGCACCATCGCCGAGCTGAAGGACGGGAGCCTCGAGTGGCCAAAGATGATCGAGGGTCACGAGTGGCCTATGAGCTGACCGACAGATGTTGCCGGCCCCCGGAGCGTGAACTCCAGGGGCCATTGATCAACCCCAGGCGCGGAGTAAACCGGCACCCGAGACAACCACTCGAAGGATAGCCCGGCAAACTCCGTGTCACCACGAGTGAAAGGAGCTGGCCCGTGACCAAGATTCGCAACCACCCGATGGCCGCCCTGGCTGTGCTCAGCCTCGGCCTCTTCATGACCCTGCTCGATCTCACGATTGTCAACATCGCGATCCCGTCGATCCTCGACGGACTCCACGCGAGCCTCGACCAGGTCCTGTGGGTGCTGAACGCCTACAGCCTGCTGTACGCCGTCCTGCTCATCACATCGGCGAGGCTTGGCGACATCTTTGGGCCGCGCAACCTGTTTGCGGTAGGCATCGTCATCTTCACGGCCGCGTCGGCCCTCAGCGGCCTGGCGCAGGACCCGACCCAGCTGATTCTTTCCCGCGCCCTGCAGGGCGTCGGCGCCGCGGTCCTCGCGCCTCAGGGTCTGCCCCTGATGCTTTCACTGTTTCCCGCGGAGCGACGCGGCGGCGTATTCGCCGTTTACGGAATGATGGCCGGGCTGGCTGTCATCGCTGGGCCCACCGTGGGCGGTTTTCTCGTCACCCACTTCGGCTGGCGCTCGATTTTCGCGGTGAACATCCCGATCGGGGTGATCATCTTCACGCTCGCGTTCCTGATCATTCCGGACCTGCGGCCGGGCAGGCGTCACCGGCTCGACCTGCTCGGTGTTGGACTGGCCACGGCCGGTCTGCTGGCGGTGATCTTTGGACTCATCGAGGGTCAGCGCTACGACTGGGGAGTCGTGACCGGCTTCATCACCATCCCGATGATCATCGGCGGGGGCATCTTGCTGCTCGCCCTGTTCCTCTTCTATCAGGCGCGCATGCAGGCCGGTGAGCCGCTGCTTCCGTTCGCGGTTTTCAAGGATCGCAACTTCACGCTCATGACGCTGGTGATGGCCGCGATGGGATTCGCCATCCTCGGCCTCTACCTACCGCTGACGATATACATGCAGTCGGTACTCGGCCTCACCGCAATTGACGCCGGCCTGACGATCGCGGTTCAACCGCTGGCGATGATCCTATCGTCCGGCATCGCGAGCAGCCTCGCGCAAAAGATCAACGGCAAGTACCTGCTGGTCCCCGGCCTGCTCGCTCTCGCGGCGGGCAGCGGCTACATCGACTGGGCCGCGCAGGCCAATGCGGGCCGCTGGGACTTCACGCCAGGACTCGTCCTGAGCGGTCTGGGCATGGGCTTCATCTGGACGCCTGTGTTCAGCATCGCCACCCGCGACCTCCCGGCACACCTCGGTGGCGTCGCCTCCGGAGTCATCAACACCATCCAGGAGCTTGGAGGTGTGTTTGCCAGCGCCGTGGTCGGCGCCTTCCTGCAGAACCGGCTGGCACTGGCCATGCACGACCGGGCAGTGACGGCCGCAAGCCAGCTGCCGGCCCAGTATCAGCAAGCCTTCGTCAACGGCTTCAGCAACGCCGGTCACACCGGCTTCGAAGTGGGAGCCGGACAGTCGGGCGCAAACCTCCAGCTGCCGGCACAAGTGCAGGCGATCGCCCATTACGTGTTCACCCACGCCTTCGTCGACGCCATGCACCCGACCCTGATTCTTCCGATCGTTGTGCTGGTGCTGGCGGCGGCAGCAGCGGTTTTCGTTCGCGGCCACAAGGTGAGCGACGTGGCCGTTCACGAGGAGCTTGCGGCCGAGGAAAGCGTCGCCGTGGCCTAACGATGCAAGAGAACGCCCCTCACCCCTAGCCCTCCCTCCTCAAGGAGGGAGGGAGATTAGGAACTAACCTTCCAAGAGAACGCCCCTCACCCCTAGCCCTCCCCCCTCAAGGGGGGAGGGAGATTAGGAACTAACCTTTATGAATGGCCAAGAAGCTCGCTGAGTACGAGGCCAAACGCGATTTCAAAAAGACACCTGAACCCGGCGCCAAGGTCCCCCGCAAGGAGACCAAGGCGCCGCGGTTCGTGGTCCAGGAGCACCACGCCCGGCGCCTGCACTGGGACTTCCGGCTGGAGCGCGATGGCGTGCTCGTCTCATGGGCGGTCCCGAAGGGCGTGCCTGCCGACCCCAAGAAGAACCACCTGGCGGTCCACGTCGAGGATCACCCGCTGGACTACATCGACTTCGCCGGGACGATTCCAGCCGGGAACTACGGCGCCGGAACGGTTTCTGTCTGGGAAGAAGGCACGTACGAAACCGAGAAATGGTCCGACCGCGAGGTCATGGTCATCCTCCACGGGAAGCGGCTGCAGGGCCGTTATGTGCTCTTCCGGACCAACGGCGAGAACTGGATGATCCACCGCATGGATCCGCCGCAGGATCCCGACCGCAAGCCGATGCCCGAGCGCATCGAGCCGATGATGGCCAAGCTCGTCTCCAAGCCGCCTGCGTCCGACGACGCGTGGGGCTTCGAGTTCAAGTGGGATGGCATCCGCGCAGAGGCCTATATCGAAGGCGGTTCCGTTCGTCTGGTGAGCCGAAGTGGCGAGAATGTCACGGCCCGCTATCCCGAGGTCCACGCCATGGGCAGGGCGATCGGGTCGAAAGAGGTCATTCTCGACGGCGAGATCGTCGCGCTCGACGACAAGGGCCGTCCCAGCTTCGAGGAGATCCAGCAGCGGATGGGCCTGACGTCCGAGACTGAGATCCGCCGCAAGATGAAAGAGGTCCCGGTTACGTACATGCTCTTCGACCTCATGTGGCAGGACGGCCACTCGCTGTTGAAAGAGCCCTACGTGACACGGCGCAAACTACTCGAGGCGTTGAAGCTGAACGGCGCCTCGTGGCAGACCCCGCCGTATGAACAAGGAGGCGGCCCCCCCATGCTCGAGGCGAGCCGCAAGGCGGGCCTCGAGGGCATCATGGGCAAGAAGCTCGACTCGCCTTACGAACCGGCGAGACGCGGCGGAGCGTGGGTGAAAGTCAAGAACCGCAACCGCCAGGAGTTCGTGATCGGCGGCTGGCTCGATGGCGAGGGCAAGCGGAGCGGGCACCCGGGCGCCCTACTCGTCGGCTATTACGACAAGGGCAAGTTCGTCAATGCCGGCAAGGTTGGCACCGGGTTCACCGACGCGATGCTGGATAAGCTGCAAAGCGCAATGAAACCGCTTGCCCAGGTCAAGAGCCCCTTTGACGTCGGAGCGCCGCCGAAGACGGCTCACTTCGTCAAGCCGGTGCTCGTCGCGGAGGTCGAGTTCGTCGAGTGGACGAAGTCCGGGCAGCTGCGCGCGCCGGCGTTCAAGGGTCTGCGAACAGACAAGCCGGCAAAAGAGGTGGTGCGCGAAGGTGGCTAAGGAAACAGCGGTAGAAGTCGAGATCGAGCAGCGCACGCTCAAGCTCACGAACCTCGAGAAGGTTCTCTATCCCGATGTCGGTTTCACGAAGGCGCAGGTGATCGACTATTACACGCGGATCGCGCCCGCCATCCTGCCCCACACGCGCGATCATCCTCTGACGCTGAAGCGCTACCCGAACGGCGTCGACAGTGAATTCTTCTACGAGAAGAACTGCCCGAAGCACCGGCCGCCGTGGGTGGAGACCGCGACGGTTTGGAGTGGCGGCAACAACCGCGACATGTACTACTGCCTGTGCCAGGACCTGCCGACGCTGGTGTGGCTCGCCCAAATTGCAACGCTCGAATTCCACACCTCGCTGTCGTACGCCTCGAACCTGCCGGAGCCGCGGACGATGGTCTTCGACCTCGACCCCGGGCCGCCCGCGACCATCGTCGAGTGCTGCAGGATCGGCTTGATGCTGCGCGATGTGTTCGCAGAGCACGGCCTCGACTGCTGCGCCAAGACGTCGGGCTCGAAAGGTCTGCAGCTCTACGTCCCGCTCAACACCAAGGTCACATACGAAGAGACGAAAGTCGTGTCGAAGGGTCTCGCCCAGCTGTTCGAAGAGCAGCATCCCGACCTCGTCGTGCACAAGCAGCTCAAGGAGCTTCGCACCGGTCGCGTCCTGATCGACTGGAGCCAGAACGATCAGTACAAGACGACGGTCAACGTCTACTCGCTTCGAGCCCGCGCCCGACCGACAGTGTCCACGCCGGTTTCGTGGCGCGAGGTCGAGAAGTGCCTGAAGGCAAAGGACCCGAACCTTCTCGTCTTCGACTCGGATCAGGTCCTGGCGCGCGTCGCCAAGCACGGGGACCTGTTCGAGCCGGTGCTCAAGAAGAAGCAGAAGCTGCCCAAATCGCTCCTCGAGGCCACCGGCGGAGTCGCCGCGCTGGACAAGATGGCCAACCGCCGGCACAGCGGCGGGGGACGGTTCCGCAAGCCCCCAGCGAAGTGACCCGGCCGCGGGTCGTGATCGCGGGTGCCGGCTTCGCCGGGCTCACCTGCGCGCGAGCTTTGAAGAACGCACCGGTCGATGTGCTTCTGCTCGATCGAAACAACTACCACCTCTTCACACCGCTCCTCTACCAGGTCGCCTCGGCAGTGCTCGACCCCGGTGAGATCGCTCGGCCGGTTCGACAGCTGATCCGGCCCTTGCACAACGCCGACTTCCTGCTCGCCAACGTCACGGGCGTCGACTTTGAGAAGCGTCAGCTGCTGACAGACCACGGCCCGCTGCACTACGACTATGTCGTCCTGGCCTCAGGCAGCAAGAGCGATTACTTCGGCAACACGTCGCTGGCGCAACACGCCTTCGGCTTGAAGGATCTCGATGAAGGCCTGGCCGTGCGAAACCGGATCTTGATGCGCTTTGAGGAAGCCCGGTGGACTGACGATCGCGAGCGACGACGAACGTTGCTCACGTTTGCGGTGGTTGGGGGCGGACCCACTGGTGTCGAGATGGCAGGAGCCCTTGCCGAGCTGACCCACCTGGTCTTGAGCAAGGACTATCGCGACCTCGATCTCAACCTGGTGCGAGTGGTGCTTCTCGAGGCGGCGGGATCGCTGCTCGGCACGTTCGCCGAGCCGCTGCGCGAAGCCGCTCGCCGATCACTGGAGAAAAAGAGTGTCGAGGTCCTTCTGAAGGCCAAGGTCGCAGACGTGACAGAAAGCTCGATCCTCCTCGCCGACGGACACGAGATTCCGGCTTCGACGGTGATCTGGACGGCCGGGGTCCGCGCTTCCGAAGTGGGGAGTGCCCTGGGCCAACCGCTTGGCCGGCAGGCGCGCGTGCAGGTCCTGCCGACGCTGCAGGTGGATGGGCATCCCGAAGTGTTCGTGATCGGTGACCTGGCGGGCCCTGTCGATGGAGGCGCTCCCTTACCCATGCTGATCCCGGTCGCGATGCAGGAGGGCCGGCACGTCGCTGCCACGATCAGAGATGTACTGCGCGGCTATGGCGCGACCAACTTTCTGTACAAGGACCCGGGGATCATGGCAACCATAGGGCGCAACTCGGCCGTCGCACAGCTCGGGCCCGTTCGCCTGACGGGGTTCCTGGGCTGGCTGATGTGGCTTTTCGTCCACCTCATCAACGTCATCAGCTTCCGCAGCCGTATCGTCGTGCTCGTGAACTGGGCGTGGGACTACCTCTTCTACGACCGGCCCATCCGCCTCATCTTGCGTGCCGCCGACGAGAAGGCAGCACGTCCCAAGTAGGCTTCGTTCGGAGATGAGGCGAAGACTGGTCGCGCTGCTGGCGTTGGCATTGATCGGCGGCTGCGGCGGAAGCCAGCCGCAGGTCGACCCGGCACAGTCGCTGCGCGACGCGGCGGCGGCCATGGCGAAGCTGAAGACGGTCAGCGCGACCCTCAGCTTCACCAAGGGCGCGATCACGTTCCAGGGGTTCACCCTGGTTCGCGCCAAGACCTCGGTGCGGCTGCCCGGCGACAGCGACACCACGTACACCGTGAAACAGAAGGACCTTTCGATCAGCCTCGAGGTCATCATCTCTGGCGGTCACGTCTACCTGCATCTACCCTTCTCCACCTTCCAGGAGCTGACGGGAACTCAGGCCGCAGCCATACCGGACCTGGCGAAGCTTTTCGATCCCACAACTGGTCTCCCCGCGGTCATCCCCGCCGGCCGCAACCCCAAATACCTGGCCACGGAGAAAGTTGACGACGTCGATTCGCAAAAGATCGGTGTGACCTATAGCGCGGACCAGGTGCACAGCTTGCTCGCACAGCTCAGCTCCAGCGTCGATGTGAACGCCACGGTCTGGGTTGGCGCCTCCGACCACCTCATCCGCAAGGCTGTCCTGGATGGCGCCTTCGGCGATGGTGGCAAAGAGGCGGCGGTCGAGGTAGATATCTCCGGCTTCAACGCCGCGGTCAACATCACGCCTCCG
The DNA here is from genome assembly GCA_035937155.1 of Candidatus Dormiibacterota bacterium. GTDB lineage: Bacteria > Chloroflexota > Dormibacteria > Dormibacterales > Dormibacteraceae > Palsa-870. The sequence continues at coordinate 7,368 of DASYVJ010000036.1, forward strand.
ACGCCTTAATGCGACTGGCGTCCAGGCCGCTAGTGCTCGGGCTGGCGGGCGCAGGGCTCTTCCTCGCGGCGCTCGACGCCTATGTGGTGGTCACGCTACTCCCCTCGATGATCGCCGACGTCGGTCTGACCATCGACCGTTTCGAGCAGGCAACGCCGATCGTGACAGGCTTCCTCGGCGGCTACGTGGTGGCAATGCCGCTCCTGGGCGCGTATTCGGACGCGCGTGGGCGGGCGCCCGTGTATGCGGCGTGCATGGTTGCTTTCGCCGCCGGGTCGGCGATCACCGCGACCTCGGGACTGTGGACCTTCGCGGGCCTGCCGTGGTTGGTCGCCGGCCGCGTGCTCCAGGGGCTGGGAGGCGGCGGGCTGGTCCCGCTGTCGCTGGCACTCGCCGCGGACCTCTACCGGGACGGCGCCCGCACGCTCGCGCTGGGTTCGGTCGCAGCGTTGCAAGAGGCGGGCAGCGTGTTCGGACCGCTGTATGGGGCGACCCTGGCAGCGCTGGCGGCCTCGGCCGGCGGCTGGCGCTTTGTCTTCTGGATCAACGTGCCGCTGGCGGCCATCTGCGCTGCCGGCCTCCTGATGGCGACCCGCCGCGCGACTTCCCCGGCAAGACCTGCTGCGTCGTCGATCGACTGGGTCAGCGCCGCCCTGCTGGGGCTGGGGATGGGACTGCTGGTCGTCGCTCTGTACCCCGACGACCCGGACCATCGTGCGACCAGTGCGCTGCTGTTGCCGGCCGGAATCTCCAGCGCGGTCGTTCTGGCCCTTTACGGATGGCGCCAGGTCCGCCGGCTCGAGCCGCTCGTGCCGCGAGAGCTCTTGCGGAGCAGGAGCTTCATCGGCGCGGGCGCGTCGAACCTTTTGATCGGAGCCGCCTTGATGGTGGCTCTGGTCGACGTTCCGGTCCTGGGCCGCCTGGTGTTCAACCTCGACCAGCTCGGCTCGGGCTTGCTCTTGTCGCGCTTCCTAGTCGGCATCCCAGCCGGCGCAGTGCTCGGCGGGTGGCTCGGGGGTCGCTTCGGGAGTCGGGCCGTGGCCGTAACGGGCATGCTCGTCTCTGCCGCAGCTTTCCTCCAGATGTCGACGTGGCCGGTGAACGAGCTGGCCCTCCAGGTCGGACCTGTCCGCCAGGCCGATCTTGCCCTGGCTGCCTGCGGGCTGGGATTTGGAATTGTCATCGCACCGCTCACCGCTGCGGTGCTGGCGCTGACGCGCGACCAGAGCCACGGCCTCGCGACCAGCCTGGTCGTGCTCGCGCGCACGATGGGAATGCTGGTAGGGCTGTCGGCCCTGACTGCCTTCGGCCTTTATCGCTTTCACCAGATCCTCGGCACACCGGTGCTCACGGACCCTGATCTAAGGGCTCGTGTCGATCACCTCGCCAGGCTGGTCGCTGCTGCCTTCCTGCAGGAGTACCGCGAGATCTTCAGCGTCGCCGCCGCGATGTGCCTGCTCGCGGCCCTGATCATCGGGGCGACGATCGGTCAGCGCTTGCGCGCCACCGCTATCACGTAGGAGTGGTGGTAGCGGAACGCGTCGTCCGGATCGCCAAGGCTTTCCATCGCGGATTCCACTTCTGCTTCCAGCTCGGTCCGGTACTGCGGACCCAGGGCTCGGATAAGCGTGTACGGCAGTGGACCTGCGCCGGCCATCAAGTCCGTCCATTCGTGTGCGTCGCGCGTCCGGCCGCCGGTAACCATCTCCGTCACGCGCGTTACGTCGAAGCCGGCTCCATCCAGTAGCTGGCGCAGGACATCGGGCTCGCCAAAGCCGGCGCGCTCAGAGCTATAGCGCGGAAGGCTCAGGTGGTGCCGGCGCGCGAGCGGCACCAGGCCCTGGAAGAACAGGTCCTGCGCGCGCGTGCTGAGGCTTCGCCTTTGAGAGGACACTGCCAGGCGGCCACCGGCACGCAGCACTCGATGCGCCTCCGCCAAGGCGTCATGCGGGTCGGCAAGGTAGGCGAGAGCCTCGCCCATGGTCACCAGGTCAAAGGTCTCCGGCTTGAAGACCAGACGCTCGGCAGCCATACCAAGGAACTGCAACGATGACCTTCGGTCGGCGTTTTTCTTGGAGCGCGCAATCGCCAGCATGTGATCGGACAGGTCGATGCCGATCACGCTGCCAGGGCTGACCCTGGGCGCCACGAGGTGAGCGACCAGCCCTGTCCCGGTGCCCACATCGAGCACGTGCTCGCCCTTCTGCGGCGTCGCCAGGTCTGCGAGCCTGGCCGCGACCCGCTCGTGCTGCCCGCCCGCCCAGCTGTCGTACGAGGGAGCGATCCGGTCGAAGAAATCGACCAGGTGGTCGATCATCTCGTCCGAGGCGTCCGGGTCCATCAAGGTGGTCGCGCGCTCCAATAACCTGGATCGTGGGGCGTCCCGCCCTCGATCCTCATCCTGCTTCTACGTCCGGGGGCACCCTGTTACCATGCAAGCTCGCTCTCATGCGGAGCTCTGCTTGACCGCGGCGCGCAAGTCCGCTCGGCGCTCAGAGTTGAGTACAGAGTATGGAAGGCACGATCAACGCAGTGGAGGATTCCCAGATGGCCCAAGCTGAAAAATCTGCAACACACTCGTCCGGAACAAGTCAGAACGGCGAGAAGAACGTCGTCAACCTAGGCCCTCGCGACAGCCTTCATGGACGTCTTGACATCCAGGGCGACCTCAAGATCGCGGGCAACGTCGAGGGGGAGCTCAAGGCAAGCGGAGACGTAACGATCGATGCGACCGCGGCCATCCAGGCCTCTATCGAGGGTGCGAACGTGAACGTTCGCGGCCAGGTCACCGGCAACGTCACCGCCAAGAAGCGCTTGACGCTTGGTGGCTCCGGCCACTTGAGCGGGGACGTCAAGGTGGCTCGGCTCACCGTCGAGGACGGCGCCACGCTGAACGGCAACGTCACGATGTCCTCAGAAAAGGGCTAGGCATTTATATACTTGCCCGCTCGCCGGGGAAGTCGGCGCGCAGCGCCGGATAGGGGGACCCCCCTCTGGTCAGGCCGCCTGGCGCCGTTCGGCCTGGGTGATTGACGGCAGGACCACCGTTTCCACGTAGTGCTGGGCCGCGTCCATCGCGTTATGGACGATGCGCCATTCGAGCTGCTCGAAAATCACCTGGTCCTGGTTCAGCCGGTCGAGTCGGAGCCGCCAGAAGGCTGCGTTCAAATTCAGCCCAGGGAGCGGGCCCGGTGCCGCTCTTTTCGCCTCGGTCAGATCAGGCAGCGGGCTGATGGTCTGGCCCGCGGGAGCGGCGATCGCCTGAACCGCGGCCACCCCTGGGTGCTGCGTGGCCGCGGCCGCCACCATGTTCCAGACGACCACGATCAGCAGCGTGATCACGATGCACTCGGCGATCACCATCCAGGTCAGAGGTTTGCGGAGCAGGTTGCGCATGACGCCAACCTAATACCGGCGAACTGATCCGAGAACCCTGCCCGTTAAGACCCGTTTCTGGCGCTCCAGGTGGCGGTGTCAAGAAGAATGGGCCTAGATCGGATTGGTGATGCGCTGGAGTTCCTGCATGAGACCCTGGTGGTCGGCGCCGGCGAAGAACTCTTCGTTCAATCGCCGCGCGACAAGCGAACCGGACTTGGCGAGCTGCGAACCGGACCCGGTCAATGTCACGCTGAGCGCTCGGCTGTCGCTTGGGTGGGGGCCGCGGTCCACGACGCCACGAGCTTCCAGTCCTCGGATGACCTGCGAAACCACGTTGACATCCATCCCGGTGTCCAGGGCGATCTGGCGTTGACTCAGTGCTCGCTGACTCTTCAGCCGGCGCCGGTGGACCGCCATCACCACGAAGAACTGGGCCGGCGTCAGGTCCAGAGGAGCAAGCCGCCGGCCGAGTGACGTGCGCCAGGCGTGAGCGCTGATCATCAGCAGGTAGCCCAGGCCGCCGCCGGGGGCTTCATCGCCCGACATTCGCGCCCTCCGCGTGACGGGCCACGGACTCCATCATCTCGGGCAGCGACCTGGCCATCTCGTCAGCGAACAGCCGGCGAAAGACCGGAGTCAGCGGGCCGGTGATCGTTATCCGGTGCGTAAACAGGATCGTTGCCCCGTCACGAGTGGCGAGGTGGTCGAACGTCATCTTGCCGAACGGAATCTTCGACTCCGACGTGAAGCGCCCGAATGGCTCCAGCGTCGTAATCGTGGTCGACGTCTCCACGCTCCCGGACGGCTTGAGCCGAATCCGAGTCCCAACAGCGAGGGGGCCGTCGAGACGCGCCCACTCCGTCCCGCGATCCTGCTCGGGCCAGCATTCCGGGTTGGTCCACCGCTCCCAAAGCGCCCCCGCGTCTGCTGTCGTCGTCGTCGAGTGCTCTGCTGCCCACATGGCATGCCTCCTTAAATTTAGTATAGGTCTATATTATATGGACCCATATGATTTGTCAAGAAGGCGACTGTGACGCCGGGGATTACCTGGTCCCAGTTAAGGCCTCGTGGTCAGCCGTAGAGCTTGCAGGCCGCGCTCGATCGTCTCGATTCTCTTGGGAAAGCTGAATCGAACCTGACCACGACCCATTGAGGGATCGTGGTAGAAGCTCGACGCGGGCACCGTCGCGACGGCAGCATTCTCGATCAGATATCTCGAGAAGGCGACATCATCGCTGAAGCCGAATGAGGCGAATCCAGCCATCACGTAGTACGCGCCGTCAGGAGGATCGACCTCGAAACCGCACTCGCGCAGCCCGGCGACGATCGCGTCGCACCGCTCTCGGTAGTCTCCGAGCATCTCCGCGTAAAAGGACGAAGGAAGCTCGAGCGCGGCCGCAATCGCGATCTGCAGCGGGTGGGCTGCCCCGACCGTCAGAAAGTCGTGGACCTTGCGGATGCCCGCGGTCAGCCCAGGCGGCGCGATGAGCCAACCGATGCGCCAGCCCGTCACCGAGTACGTCTTGCTGGCTCCGCTGATGGTGATAGTCCGGTCGCGCATCCCCGGCAGGGTCGCGAGGCTGATATGACGGCCGCGATAGACGAGATGCTCATAGATCTCATCGGTGATCGCGATCGCGTCATGCTCCACGCACAGCTGCCCGATAAGCTCGAGCTCAGCCTGTGAATAGACCTTGCCGGTGGGGTTGTGCGGCGTGTTGACAACGACGGCCCGCGTCTTGCTGTTGAACGCCCTGCGGAGCTCGTCTGGATCGAACGACCAATCAGGAGCGCGAAGCGTCACGTAGCGAGGGATGGCGCCGCTGATGATGCAGTCGGGTCCGTAGTTCTCGTAGAACGGCTCGAAGATGATGACCTCGTCGCCGGGATCGACCGCCGCCAGCATTGCCGCGATCATCGCCTCAGTCGCACCGCACGAAACCGTGACTTCGGTTTCGGGATCCACATCGCGGTCCCACGCCGCGGACTGTTTGCGCGCCACGGCCTTGCGCAGCTGCGGGGCGCCCCACGTGGTGGCGTATTGGTTGTAGCCGTCACGCAGTGCGTTTGCCGCCGCTTCCAGGATACGGGCGTCGGTGTTGAAGTCGGGAAAACCCTGGGCGAAGTTAACCGCGCGCTCGGGCCCGTTGAGCTGGAGATTCAGCCGCGTCATCTCGCGGATGACCGACTCGGTGAAGCTCTGAGCCTTCAGAGACAGTTGTCGGATTGGCCTAGTGGCCAGGGTCGGCGCGCTCCAGGTGTAGTTCAGGACTGGAGCACGAGTAGCAGCGAGCCGGCTTCTCCAGGCTGCGCTCCCACCACCCGCAAACCTTGCACGTCCATCGTGTCTTGGCGAAGAAGTCGAGCACGTCCGAGCGGCTCAGCAAACCGACCATCTTGCCGCCCCTGATCACCGGAACGCGCCGTATCCGCTCGCCGATGAGAAGGCGGGCCGCCTCGTCGATCCCTGTCTCCTCGGTGACCGAGATCACACGCTGGCTCATGATGTCGCGCGCCACCTTTCCTTTCTTCGAGAACACATCGGTCTCCGAGACGATGCCGACCACGTGACCTTCACTGGACACGACCGGCGCGCCGGTGATCCGCTTGGAGACCAGCGTGCTGGCGATCTCCTCTATGGGCGTGTCTTCTCGAAACGTGATCACGTTCCGATTCATGACTTCCTTGACCGGGATCATCAGTGACCAGAGCCGGCGGTGAGCGGCGATCGAGCGGCATCGGCGGTCGGAGCCAAGGAGAGGGTGGCGCGAGGAGGAGCGCAGCCGTTGCTGCGTGACGACGAAGCGCCGGGCCCCTCGACGCAGGCTTCAGCGCCGCAGGCGCCCGGCCGCCTAGGCCGCTCGAGCGCCAGCGAACTGTCGGCTCTGGTCACAGGCTGAGCAGTGTAGCCACCGTCTCGAGGTCGGCGTTGCCGCCGCTGAAGACCAATCCGGTTCGACCTTTCGGAAGCTTGCCGGAAAGGTAGGCGGCGAGGGGAAGCGTCCCGGTTGGCTCGAGGGCCAGGTGCAAGCGCGACCAAGCGACCTTGACGGCATTCGCGATTTCCTCTTCAGTCACAAGGACGATCTCGTCCACCAGCCGGTTGGCGAACATGACCTCAAACGTACGCGTCCCGATCGCGACAGTGCGCACGCCGTCGGCCAGTGTCGTCGGGGACGTCGGGAGGGTGACGACGCGGCCCGATTTCCAGCTCTGGTACGCGTCGTCAGCCGCAGCCGGCTCGACTCCGATCACTTTGATCGACGAGCTGTGACTCTTTACTGAGATCGCCGAGCCCGACAAGAGGCCGCCACCGCCAACCGGCGTCACGATCACCTCCAGGTCCGGCTCGTCCTCGAGCAGCTCGAGTACTACCGTGCCCGCGCCGTGGATTACGTCCCAGTCGTCGAAGGGATGGACGAGCACGTAGCCCAACTCCTCCCTCATCTCGCGCATGCGTTGCTCACGGTTGGCGAACGTGATGCCTTCTTGAATCACTTCGGCTCCAAGGGCTCGGGTAGCGGCCACCTTCGCGGGGTTGGCCCCCTCTGGAATAAGAATCAACGCCGGCAGGCCGACGGTGGCGGCGGCGAGAGCCACGCCCTGGGCATGGTTGCCCGAGCTCACCGCGATCACGCCCGGCGGACGGTTGCCGCGCTCGAGCATGGACAGCACGGCGTTGAACGCCCCGCGCGGCTTGAAGGCGCCGGTGACCTGGAAGCTCTCCGGCTTCAGCCGCAAGTTCGGGTCGAGGTCGGTGGTGAGCACTGGGGTGCGCCGGACGTGGGAACGGATACGGCTAGCCGCCTCTCGGACCTGAGCTGAATGCGTCTCGAGATATGGGGTCAAGCGGCGTCGGGGTAGTCGCGCCGGACCGCGGGCTTCCGGCTTGGTGAGCGCTGGAGGTTGGTGAGCACCGTGCCGCCCAGGATGACGGCCATTCCGATGACGATGGGCAAGCTCAGGCTCTCGTGCAGAAGAATCACTCCCCAGAACACAGCCGTCACCGGGACCAGCAGCGTGACGCCGGCGGCGCGCACCGCACCCAACGTGTTCATCACGTAGTAATAGAACAGATACGCGACACCCGTTGCGGCCGCCCCCAGCGCGATGACCGCAGCCATCGACGCCAGGGCCACATGAACATGTGGCAGGGACGGGGCGGCGAGGGGGATGGCGAAGACCACCGTCGCCGCGAGCTGTCCGATGCTGACGTCGAACACACTGACGTTGCGCATCTTCCGGCGCTGATAGATCGCATTGGCCGCATACGAAAGCGCTGCCAACAGCACCGCCATCGCCCCGAGAAAATTGCCGGCCAGGCCGTGGGTCAGGATGTCGGGCAGCACGAGGATGACGACGCCGCCGAGCCCCAGGACGACGCCCAGGTAACCGATTTTGCTGGGCCGCTCCTTGGGCATCGCCCAATAGATCAGGACCGCCGTCCACAGCGTGGTGGTCGAGTTCAGGATGCTGGCGAGACCGCTCGAGATCCTCTCCTCTCCCCAAGCGATCGCGACCCAGGGCACCACCGCATTCGTGATCGCCATGATCGCGAACGAGCCCAATCGGGTCCTCCAGCCTTCGCCGAGAAGCGGCCGGCCAGTCGCCTTGACGATCACGACCAGCGCGATCAATCCCGACAGCGAGCGCAGAAGCAGAAGCACGGTCGGGCTCATGTCATGGACAGCGACCTTGATCAGGAGGAACGAGGCGCCCCAGATCAGCGCGAGCGCTGCGAGCGCCGCGTATGGCTTCAGCAATCTGCTCCCTCGGCCCTCACCCTAGCCCTCTCCCGCTGGCGCGGGAGAGGGGACTGTTAAACAATGGTTGACCACTGATCTGTCGACAGCACGAGCGTGACCGGGCCGTCGTTTTCGATGCTCACCCGCATGTCAGCTCCAAAGCTTCCCGTCTGGGTCTCTATTCCGCGCTCGCGGAAACGCTGGACGAAGACTTCGTAGAGCTGCTCGGCCCGCTGCGGATCGCCCGCCTTAAGCAGGCTCGGTCGCCGGCCCCGACTCATGTCGGCGAAGAGGGTGAACTGGGAAACGATCAACGCCGATCCGTGCACGTCGACCAGGCTCAGGTTCATCCGACGCACCTCGTCCGCGAACACGCGCAGGTCGATGATTTTGTCCGCCAGTCGCCGCACATTGGTTTCGTCGTCATCGGATGCCGCACCCACCAACAACACGTAACCCGGCCCGATGGTTGCACGCCGCTCTGTACCGTCCTGGTCCCAGCTCACAGAGCCCGCGGCAACGCGCTGCGCGACGATCCTCAGACTTTTGGTCCGAACTGCGGTTCAGCCTGCACCAGCGAGTCGATGTACCGGAATCGCTCGTACCGGTGCTGCAGGAGATCTTCGACGGGCTGAGCGAGCAACGGCTGCACGTGGCGGTAGAGCGCCTCGTCGAGTGAGGCTGCCGCAGCGTCGTAGTCGGCCCGCGCGCTGCCGACCGGCTCGGTGACGACCTCTTCGACCACACCCATCGCGAGCAGGTCACGCGAGGTCAGCTGAAGCTGCTCCGCCGCCTCCACCTTGCGGCTGTTGTCGCGCCAGACGATCGATGCCGCCGCCTCGGGAGAGGCGACCGAATAGATCGAGTTCTCAAGCATGATCACGCGGTCGGCGACGCCCATGCCAAGCGCACCGCCACTGCCACCCTCACCGATCACCGCCGCCACGATCGGCACGGGAATGCGGAACCACTCCATGATCGCATCGGCGATAGCGGCGGCGATGCCGCGCTCTTCCGCGCCGGCGCCCGGGTACGCGCCCGGCGTGTCGATCAGGGAAACGATTGGAAACCCGAACTTCGCCGCGTGGTGGGCCAGGCGGATCGCCTTGCGATAACCCTCGGGATGCATCATGCCCCAGTTGCGGGCCACCCTCTCCTTGAGGCTTCGACCCTTCTGATGTCCCAGAAACATGGTGGTCCGGCCGTGCCAGGTGCCGACGCCGCCAACCAGCGCCGGGTCGTCGGCGGAGAGCCGATCGCCGTGCAGCTCGATGAAATCTGGAGCCAGCCTCCTGATGTAGTCGAGCGTGTACGGGCGCTCCTGGTGCCGGGCAAGCTCGATCACCTGCCAGACGCTGAGGGTCGATTCGTCAGGCTTGCGTCCGTGCCGCGTCATGGGTACATCTCGAGCAGGTGCGCCAGCAGGCGGCGCAGCTCAGTACGCGGCACCACCAGGTCCACCTGCCCGTGGGCGAGCTGGAACTCAGCGCTCTGAAAACCCGGCGGCAGGTCGGCGTACGTCGCCTGCTTGATCACGCGCGGCCCGGTGAACCCGATGGCCGCGTTCGGCTCTGCGATGTTGATGTCCGCCAGCAGCGCCAGTGAAGCCGCGGTGCCGCCAAACGTCGGATCGGTCAGCACTGAGAAGTACGGCACTCCGGCGCTGTGCATCCGGCCGACAGCAGCGTTCACCTTGGCCATCTGCATCAACGCCAGCACGCCCTCCTGCATGCGGGCGCCGCCCGACGCGGAGACCAAAACATAAGGAAGACCTGAAGTCGCCGCCTGCTCCATCCCGCGCGCCAAGCGCTCACCGGCGACGATCGACAGCGTTCCGCCGACGAAGCGGAAGTCGAAGGCGGCCAGCCAGATCGGGCGCCCGGCAAGCGTGCAGGTGCCGGTGCGCACGGCCTCGTTCAAGCCCTCCTCCATCAATTGGTCGACGACCGCCTGGTATGGCTTGGGCACTTTCCAGTTCAGCAGGTCGTGAGATCGGATGTCGCCCCAGCGTTCCTGCCACGAGCTGCGATCCGCGATCAGGGCGATCCAGGCGTCGGCGCCAAGACGGAAGTGATGGCCGCAGTCGCAGACATAGTTGTGCTTTCGCAGCGCCTCGGCGTCCAGACCGACGCCGCAGCCCGGGCAGTTGGTGGGCAGCGGGATCGCGGGCAGCTTGCTTCCCGCAATGCGAAGCTCGGTGGTCGGTTTGGCCAGCGCGCTCACAGGGAGAGGCCGCCATCCACGGCGAGGACCTGGCCGGTGATGAACCCAGCGCGCTCGGAGCATAGAAATGCCACCGCCGCCGCAACGTCCTCAGCCGTTCCTTCGCGCTTGATCGGGGTCAGCTTGACCAGCTCGCCCACCATCTCGTCGGTCAGCGAGCCCTTGGTGAGCTCGGTCCGGACGTAGCCCGGAGCCACCGCGTTGCAGGTGATGTTGCGCGACCCGTATTCACGCGCGACAGACTTGGTGAACCCGATGAGCCCGGCCTTGGCGGCGGCGTAGTTGGACTGGCCTGCGTTGCCGGTCAAACCGACGATCGATGAGATGTTGACGATGCGGCCCCAACGCGCTCGCATCATGCCGGACATGATGGCCGCGCGTGTCGTCGCGAAGGCGGACATGAGGTCCGTGCGGATCAGCTCTTCCCAGTCGGCCGGAGCCATCTGGATGAGGAGCTTGTCGCGCACTGCGCCGGCGTTGTTGACCAGGACATCCACACGACCGACCGCCTTGACCATCGCCTCGACCTGCGCCGGATCTCCTACGTCAGCCTGGTGTGCACTCGTGTTAGGCAATGAGGCCGCGGCGGCTTCTGCGGCGGTCTTATCCGATCGGTAGTTGATGACCACTCGTGCGCCCATGGCGGCCAATCCCTGGCTGATCGCAAGGCCAATGCCCTTGCCACCGCCGGTGACGAGGGCGGTCTTGCCATCTAGCTCGCCCATCTGCTCAGGCCGGGGTCGGGCCGGCGAAGTCGATGAACAGCTCTTCGGCGTTCCAGGTGTCGACGCCAGGAATGTGCTTCGCGGCGAGACTGGCCAGCACGCGGCCCGGCCCGAGCTCGACGACAGTCTTCACCTTCATTGCTCGCATCGACACCATGGTGCGCGCCCAGTCGACCTGGCGCAGCATCTGGAGCCGCAGCTCTTCCTGCAAGCTCGCCACCGTCCGGAGTGCCTCGCCCGAAGCGTTGGCGAGGATCGGGATCGAGGGCGCCTTGATCGGCAGCTTGTCGACGAGCTTGCGGAATGCGGCGGCGGCGGCTGCCATGAGCGGCGTGTGGGCCGCGAGCGGGATGGTCAGGATGAGCGCTCGTCGCGCGCCGGCGGCGAGAGCAAGCCTTTCGGCGTCCTGCACGGCCGCGATCTCGCCTGACAGTACGAACTGGACATCCGCATTGCGGTTGGCCACCCAGAGCTGGCCGTGGGCCGACGCCTGCTCACGGATGCGTTCGACCTCCGCCTCCTCTAGACCAACGATGGCGATCATGCCGCCGGCCGCCTGGTCGCCAGCCGCCTGGGCCATGATCCGGCCGCGTTCCTTGACCAGCAGCAGCGCGGTCTCCCACGGGATCGAACCGGCGGCCGCAAGGGAGGCGATCTCACCCAGGCTGTGGCCGGCCGTCACGCTGACATTCTCGAAGCCGTAACTCTCGCGCCACACCTCATAAGCCGCCCAGCACACCGTCATCACGCACGGTTGGATGACGTCGGTGCGATTGAGCTCCTCGACCGGGCCCTCGAAGCAGAGCCTGCGCACCGGCATGTCGAGGACCTCTTCGGCACGCTCGAAGACGCGCCGCGCGGCGGGATATCGATCGTGCAGGTTCTGGCCCATGCCCGGCTTCTGCACGCCCTGGCCCGGAAACAGGAGTGCGATCGGACCGGTGAGCTTTACGCCCATTTGAGCAAGCAAGAACCCCACGTCAGGCCGGAGCCGAACCCGGCCAGCAGCACGTGGTCGCCGCTCTTGACCCTTCCTTTGCGGATCGCCTCTTCCAGCGCCAGCGGGATCGAAGCGCTCGATGTGTTGCCATACTCGTCGATGTTGATCGCGACGCGATCGAGCGGCAGGCCGATACGCCGCGCCGCAGCGTCGATGATCCGGAAGTTGGCCTGGTGAGGGACCCAGAGGTCGATGTCTTCCAGCGCCACGCCCGCGGCGTTGCAGACCTCGTTCGCCTGACGGATGAAGATGTCGACCGCGAACTTGAAGACGTCCGGTCCGACCATCTCGATGTACGGGTGCGGGTCCTTCGCCGCATACGCGCCCTTCTCGATGTTGCCGCACGTCACCTGCGCGTAGCCGCGGCCGTCCGCGCCAAGACACCAGCTGAGAAAACCGGCGCCCTTGGGGGCCGGCCGAACGACTGCAGCGCCTGCGCCGTCGCCGAAGATGACGGCCGTGCCGCGGTTCGAGTAGTCGAGCATGCGCGATAGCACTTCGGCGCCGATGACCAGTACGTTGTCGGCTCGCTCGGTCGCGATAAACGAATCCGCAACCGACAGCCCGTACATGAAGCTGGTGCATGCGGCGAGCAGGTCCCACGCGACCGCCCCGGGAGCGTCCAGCTCGTCCTGGAGGCGAGCCGCAATGGATGGGAATGGACCGTCCGGCGACGACGTCCCAACCAGGATCATGTCGAGGTCATTGGCGGTGATGCCCGCGGCGTCGAGGGCACTTCGCGCGGCTTTGGTCGCGAGCTCGAGAGTGGTCGTCCCCGGCTCGGCGATGTGCCGCCGGTGAATCCCCGTGCGCTCGGTGATCCACTTGTCCGACGTGTCCATCATCTTTTCGAGATCGAAGTTCGTGATGACCTTCTCGGGCGCGTAAATGCCGACGCCAGCGATTGCGCTCGGCCGGCCCTTGGCCTTGAAGGAACGAAGGGGTAGAGCGTCGGAACGCGTTCGATACGCGGTGGTTATCGCCATGTCATCTACGCCTCCAGCCGCTCGGCGGTCTTCTGCTCCAAGAACTTCCAGAGGTCGCCAATCAGCTTCATTTTTTCGAGCTCCTCTTCAGGGAGCTCCACGTCGTACTTATCCTCGACGGCAGCGATCAGCTCTACGAGGTCGAGCGAGTCGGCCGCGAGGTCTTTGGCGAAGCTCTTGTCGAGCTGCACCTGATCGGGCTCGATGCCCAGGATCTCAGCCGCAAGATCCTGCAGTTCCTTGAAATCGAGTTGGGTTGCCATTGGCAATACTCCTAGTTGGCCTCAGGGCCTTTGATGACGAGCGTCGCGTTGTGGCCGCCAAAGCCAAACGAGTTCGAGACGGCAACCTTGAAGTCAGCCTTTCGGGCCTTGTTGGGGACGTAGTCCAGGTCGCACTCCGGGTCGGGGTCGTCAAGGTTGATGGTCGGCGGCAAAAGGCCGCGGTCGAGAGCAAGCACGCACGCGGCCGCCTCGATGGCGCCGGCGGCGCCTAGCAGGTGACCGTGCACCGACTTGGTCGAGCTGACGGCGAGCTTGTATGCGTGGTCGCCGAAGACGGCTTTGATCGCTTTCGTCTCGGCGACATCTCCGAGCTTGGTCGAGGTTCCGTGCGCATTGATGTAGCCGACGTCGGTCAGCTCGACACCGCTCTTCTCGAGCGCGCGACGCATGGCTCGAATGGCGCCTTTGCCCTCCGGCTGCGGCGCGGTGAAGTGATACATGTCGGCGCTCGCGCCGTAACCGGCGATCTCCGCGAAGATCTTCGCGCCGCGCTTCTTCGCGTGATCCATCTCCTCCAGCACCAGCATCACCGAGCCCTCGCTCATGACGAACCCGTCGCGGTTGAGGTCAAACGGCCGGCAGGCTTTCTCCGGCTCTTCGTTCCTCTCGCTGACGGCCTTGATCTGGCTGAAGGCGCCCATCGTGAGCGGGGTGATGGTGGCTTCCGAGCCACCCGCGAGCATCGCGACCGCGTCGCCGCGCTTGATGATCTCCGAGGCTTCGCCGATGCCGTGAGAGCCGGACGCGCAAGCGCTGACGATGGCGTAGTTCGGACCGCCCGCGTGCGTGTGGATCGCGACGATACCTGCCGCCATATCCGCGATCATCATCGGGACCGTGAAGGGGCTGATCCGCTTCGGCCCGCGCTCCATCAGCTGGGTATGGCTCTTCTCGATTTCTTCCATTCCACCGATGCCGGAGCTGACAATCACGCCGACGTCGTCGGGATCCATCTCGCCGGGGACGAGCCCCGACTGCGCCAGCGCCTGCTTGGAGGCCGCCAGCGCGAACTGGCAGTAACGCCCGATGTGGCGGGCGGTCTTGCGATCCATGTAATCCTCGGGATTGAACCCCTTGACCTCGCCCGCGATCTTGCAATCGAAGATTGTCGTGTCGAAATGCGTGATCCGGCCAATTCCCGAGACGCCCTCGATCATGTTTGACCAAACGGTCTCGACGTCATTGCCGATCGGAGTGATGAAGCCCATGCCGGTGACGGCCACGCGACGACCGTTGGAGTTAGATGTCATTGGCCAAGCATACGGACGCCAGGGCCAATTGACACTGGCGCTGAGTGGGAAAACAGGCCTTAATGCTTGGACACGGTGTCCTAATCAGCCGTCAAGAACAGTTGCTTAGAGCAGCTTCCGGATCTCCAGAGCGAGTTGCAGCCGCGAGCGCGTCGCCGGCACTTCGAGATCGCCGCCCATCAGCTCGTGAAGCTTGTCCAGCCGGTAGAGGACGGTGTGCCGGTGCAGCCCCAGAGCCGCAGCCGCGTCCTTGACCGAGCCACGCACGAGGTATGCCTCGAGGGTTTCCAGGAGCTGCCCACGGTTGCGCACCTTGGCATCCATGAGGCGGCCGAGGTTGTGGGCCACAAAACGCTCAGCCAGTCGCGGGTTCTGGGTCAGCACGAGGTGGGGGATGAGCTCGTCGTGGCGGTGCACCACAGCTTCAGGTCGGAGCTTCCGACCCGCCTCGAGGGCCTGCTGTGCCTCGAGGTAGGAGCGCGAGATGCCGCGCAAGCCTGGGTGATAGCCGCCGATTCCAGCGCGCACCCGTGCACGCGCCGTCCCCGAGCGCTTCACTGCCTCGTCCTGGAGCTGGGTTACGAACTCACCGGCCGCATCCGCGTTCGCCACCGATTCGGCGGGCCAGAGCACGACCAGCGTGCTCGGGTCGGTCGCGTGGTGAATCGCGCCCCGCGGCACCTCCAGCGAGGCTGCCACCTCGGCCAGGGCTTGACCTCCCCGCTCGCCGTCGCGGTTGCCGACGACGAGCTTGCACACCGCCACGACGTAGCCGGTGGGGACGATCGGCATGTTGAGCGCGAGCGCTTGTTTCTGCAGCTCGAGCTCCGAGTCGAAGTTGTCGCTGATCAGGGCATGGAAAAGGCGCGCATGCGCGCGCGTTCCGCGCTGCATGTGCTGCTCGCGAGCGTGCAGATAGGTCTTGGTGACCTCAGCCGCCACCTGGTCCAGCGCCGCGAACACATAGTTCGCGGTGACCATGATGGCCTCGGGCGTCGCCTCGGGATGCCCCCGCCACGCGCGCAGGATTTCGTCCCACGCGACGCGCGCCGCGATGCGATAGGCGTTGAGGATGGGCTCGACCGACTGGCTGCTGCGCGCCTGGAGAATGCCGAGCTGGGCGACTCGGCGGAGCTCTTCGTTCGTAGCGGGGCGTGCTTCGCGGGCGGTCGCGAGGAAGAGGTCCAGGCCGGCCTCGCAGGAGCGAGCGATTGCTGAGCGCTGCGGGGGCACGCCTGTCGAGTCGTCCCAGCGCACCAGGCTGACGACCGCTCGGGCCATGTGGCGGGCCATGCCGGCCCGGCGTCCATCCAGCTCCGCGATAAGGGCGGCCGGGAGCGTAGGAGCTACCTTGGCCGGTTTGGCCGGTTTGGACTTGATGGCCACATTTGCCATGGGCCTGACTATACGGGCAGTTATATCTTTAGGACTCCGGGTCTAGGCCAGAGGAGATCCCCCATCCGGCGCTTGGGCGCCGACTTCCCCGGCAAGCGGGGAAGTAGAACCCCCGTGTCCGCTCGCCGACTTCCCCGGCAGGCGGGGAAGCAATCAGCTGGGCTTCTTGACGAAGGCCAGCATGCGGCGCCATGCGTCGTCGCAGGCGTCCTTCCACTGGTCAAAGGTTCGGTCGAAGAAGCTGTGCGGCGCTCCTTCATAGATTTGCATCTCGTGAGGCACCTTCGCTTCGGTGAGCTTCTTGTCGAACTCGTGGAATGCTTCCTGAGGCGTCGCGGCGTCGGCGCCAGCCAGGAGAAGCAGCAGTGGCGCCTTCATCCTGGAGATGAAAGGTTCGCTGCGCGGTGGCCGCCCGTAAAAGCCGATCGCCCCGTCGAGGCCAGGTTGGGAGGCGGACTGGTTCCAGGAGCTCGAGCCGCCGAAGCAGAAGCCCACTGTGAACACCGACTTGACCGCCCCGCCGTCCTTCGACTTCAGGTACTCGATCGCCGCCGCCACATCCTTGGCGATGTCCTCTTGCGTCGTCTTCTCGAGATGCGGTGCGTACTCGAAACTATCGCTCCGGTCGCCAATGCCTGCTGTGCGGCCGAAGTAGTCGATCGCCACCGCATCGATGCCCGCCTCGGCAAACCGCTGCGCGAGCTCCTTATAAAACTGATGCAGCCCGCGCACGTCTGGCATCACCACCATGCCGGACCCAGTCGCCTTCTCGGCTCGGGCAAAGTAGGCTGCGAACTTCGTGCCGTCGGATGAGGTAAGGACCACCTCACCCTGGTCGGAAGCAGCACCGCTGATCGGGGGCAGGGGCACGCGAGCGTCATCTGAATAGCACATGCACCGATTCTGCAATAGATTGTTGGCGTCATGAAGATTGAAAGCACCTCGTACACCCGTGCCGACGTCGAGCAGTTCCTCGACGAGATGGTCGACCACGATCGCCATGCCCTCGCAGATCGGCTCGAGAAAGCATCAGCGCACCTGGCTGAGCTGGGACCTCGCGTCCAGGCGGGCCACGGCGAAACCGAGTGGAGCCAGCACGAGGTTCTCGGCCATATCGCCGTGCTGTCCAAGTTCTATGGCGTCTTGGTGCACAAGATCTCAAGCGGCCAGATGACCGAGTTCGACCTTCTGGAAAACGTCAACTTGCGCGATGTCGTCGGTGAGCAGATGGCTCAGATCGAGCCGGCAGAGCTGCTTCGCATGGCGCTGGCAGACCAGGCCCGCACTCTCAAGCTTCTACGCGCCGTCGAGCCGTCGTCCTTGCGGCGGCAGGCCAAGCAGGAGAACGGAGAGCTGATCACCGCCGAGGAGATCGCCCGCCTTCCCCTGGTCAACCACCTCGAGATGCACATCGAGCAGCTGGAGCGTTCGCTTAACTCCTAGCCGCTGACCTCTGGGTAGGCAAGCTTGCGCAGCTCGCGCCGGATGGTTTCCGCAGCTTCATCCATCATCGCCGGGTCCGGGTCGGGATCCTGGTTGTCAAAGTCGAGATCGTGAACGCCGCGGATCGGCACCACATGTATGTGGCAGTGAGGCACCTCGAGACCGGCGAGCATGACCCCAATCCGTGCCGGCTTGAACCCGGCCCTCTGCGCCTTGCCAATCGCCTGCGCCGTCTCTGCGAGGTGTGCGAGCAGCCCAACCTCGAGGTCGATCCAGTGGTCGATCTCCTCCCGCGGCACGACCAGCACATGGCCCGGACGAAGCGGGCGAATGGACAGAAAGGCGACACACGAATCGTCATTCCAGACGAACCGCGCCGGTAGCTCGCCGGCGATGATCCTGCTGAAAATGCTGGCCACGCGCTAAGACTAAGTCCCTTAGCCTGTAGCCCATGCCAGCCGCCGCAGAACTCATCGAAGCCACCAAGAAGTACGGCGCCACGGAAGCCCTCAAAGGAGTGACGCTCACCATCGAGCTCGGCGAGGTGGTGGCGATGCTGGGCCCCAACGGCGCAGGCAAAACCACTTCGATCAGCCTTCTGCTCGGCCTCCGCAAGCCAACCTCTGGCAAGGCACTCCTGTTTGGGCTAAACCCCGATCACCTGGACGCGCGCAGCCGGGTCGGCGTGATGCTGCAGGAGTCTGGCATCCCAACGGTGCTCAAGGTGCGCGAGATCGTCGATCTATTTCGCTCCTACTACCCGAAGCCGATGGCGCGCGACCGCGCGATCGCGATGGCCGGTCTCGAGGAAAAGACCAACGCACAGGTGAAAGAGCTGTCCGGCGGGCAGAAGCAGCGCCTGTACTTTGCCCTCGCGGTTTGCGGTGATCCCGACGTCCTGTTCCTGGATGAGCCGACCGTGGGCATGGACGTGGAAGGCCGGCGGTCGTTCATCGAGCGGATCGCGGAGTTCGCTCAGATGGGCCGCACCGTGGTGCTCACCACGCACTACCTGGAGGAGGCAGACCAGCTCGCCAAGCGCGTGATCGTGATCGACCGCGGACTGGTCATCGCCGACGCGAGCCCACAAGAGATCAAATCAAGGGTGGCGGGCAAGCGCGTGCGCTTTAAGGCGGCAGCCCTGACCGAGAAGGTTCTCGAAGGCTTGCCCATCACCACCTCTACGATCAGCGACCACAGCGTGCAGCTGCTGACGAACCAGCCAGAGGCCGTCCTTCGCGAGCTGTTTCGGCGGGGTGTCGACATCTCCGAGCTCGAGGTGTCAGGCGCGGATCTCGAGGATGCTTTCATCTCACTCACCACCCACGAGGAGACCTCTTGATGGCAGTGATGACTATCCGTCGGGCGCCGCTCGCCCCGATGCTCATCCGTCAGACCTGGGCGGAGTTTCTCAAGTTGTGGCGGGTGCCGGCATTCAGCATCACCTCGCTCTTTCTGCCGGTGATGTTCTACGCGTTCATCGGCATCGGCCAGTCATCGCAGGTGATCAGCCCACACGTGACGTTCGGCGCCTACTTCCTCGCATCGATGGCCGTGTACGCGGTAGCCAACGTGATGATCTTCAGCTTCGGTATCTCGGTCGCGACGGAGAGAGGTATGAAGATGGACCTACTCATGCGCGCGACGCCGATGCCGCCCGCTGTGTACCTCCTCTCCAAGTGCATCACGGCCATCTGTTTCGCAGCCTTGACGCTGGTCGTCCTCTTCCCGTTCGCCTACATCGCAGGCGGGGTCAGGCTCGACCCATCGATGTGGCTGACCCTGGCCTACCGAGTGCTGCTGGGCTCGATCCCCTTCATCGCTCTCGGCTTTGCGATCGGTTACCTGTCCGGGCCGAACTCGGCCGTGGCCGTGATCAACCTGATCTACCTGCCCACGGCCTTCGCCTCCGGCCTGTTCTTTCCCAAGCAGCTGCTGCCGAGCTTCATCCAGTCGATCGCCCCATACCTCCCGCTCCACTTCTTCGGACAGCTCGGATGGGATGCCGTCGGCGCACCCACCGACGAGAGCATCACAACCGACTGGCTCTACCTCGCCGCATACGGGGTCCTCTTTTTCGTCATCGCGCTATGGGCCTATCGCCGCGAGGAAGGCCGCAAATTTACTTAGAGCGGTCCTTGTCGGGCCAGAACTTATCCGGCAGCTCGGTCCCAAACGCTTCCAGGTAACGGCCAGAGAATTCATCGCGCGTGTATCCGTGCTCGATCGTGCCCACCTGCTCGACCGCATACGTGGCCGCCAGCGAGGCCACGCGCCCGGCCCCTTCGAGGTCGAGTCCTCGCAGGAGGCCCGCCACCAGGCCGGCTCGATATGCATCTCCCGCACCGGTTGGGTCTGCCTCGCGAGCCGGGGACGCGGCTGGGATATCGACTGTCTGGAGGCGCGTGGCGATGCGCGAACCCTGACGGCCGAGCGTCGTGACCACGATCTCGGCCAGCTCGAGCAGCCCGGTCACGTCGAGGCCGCTGCGCTGCTGGATGAGCTCCAGCTCGTAATCGTTGCCGATCACGATCCAGGCCCCGCGCGCGCTGTCTATCACGTCCTCGCCTGACATCATCGGCAGCTGGTGGGCTGGATCGAATACGAATCGGACATCGCGCTCGCGGCATTCGTGTACGAGGCGCTTCATGGCGCCTGGATCGTTTGGACCGATGATCACCGCATCGACGGCCGGCGGGCCATCATCGAGACCGAGCATGGCCGCCCGCCACATCGCACCGCCGTAATAGCCCGTCAGCTGGTTGTCGTCCAGGTCCGTGGTGGTGAAGCCTGTAGCGCTCAGCTCACCTTCCAGCAAACGGAGTCCGCGGCAGTCGATCCCACGCGCGACAAGCCAGTCTCGGTACTCGACGGCATCGGTGCCCGCCGTCGCGAGCACGGCGGCCGGATAACCGAGAAGCGCAAGGTTGTGCGCGTAGTTACCGGCCACACCGCCACGCCGCTTCTGGAGGTCGTCGACCAGAAAGCTCAGGTTGAGGATGTGGGTCTTGTCCATGAGGATGTGGTCTTTGAACCTGCCCTTGAATGTCAGGATGTAGTCGTACGCGATCGAACCCGTGCAGACGACAGTCATCGGTCAGTGAGGAAGGCTAACCCGAACCCAAAAGGAAAGGGCGCCCAGGCGGGCGCCCTCTTGAACCCTTTTGTTGTTTTGAAGTTAGGCAGCGCGGCGGCGGGCGGCTGTCCGGCGGCGCGGCTGGCGCTTGACCGCAGGCTTGGCGACGGTGGTGCGGTGAGGCGTCAGCAAGGTGGCCTGCTCGAAACGGGTCGCCGTTCGGGCGATCGTCTTGAACGAGCCGTGGAAGATCCCCAGAGTCCGCTTGGCGACATCGCCCACGACATCCTGGCGGCGCGCCTGGACCTTGACCAGCTGCAGGCCCTTGATGGCGACCTTCGCGGGCAGCTTCTCGTTGACCTCGATACCCCAGAGCGTCACCTTCTCAGGCAGGATCGCGTTGAGGCGGGCGTTGAATCGCCGGTTGAGCTTGCGAGCGGCCGGGGCTCCCTTCTTCTCGAATCCCTTGACCTGCTTGCGGGCTGATCCGATCGGGTCCGACGCGACTTCGGCCGCAGTCTGCGCGGCTCCAAAAGCGACTTCCTCGACCGTGGTGGCGGCATCTCCGAACTTGGTTTCTGTGCTCATGTAACTCCCTCTCTGATTTTTAGATCTGTCTTGACGCGACGCATCATAACGCAATGCGTCAATCGTGTCAAGGGGCCTTGTCAGGATTCGACCCTCTCGCACGCGCGATCAACAGCTCAGCGGAGGGCCCGAATACGTCGTAATGGGCGACCTTGCGTCGCTTCTCCGGCTGGATCCACTCCGGCCGAAGCCCGTGGTGCCTGCCCCATTCCTCGAGCACCGGTCGCAGGCCGATGACGTGCAGGAACGGCTTCTCACGCACCATTCCTCTGATCGTCGAACCGTGGTAGGAGTCGAAGTTGCGGTGAATAGCGATGCCGCCGGCCTCCGCAAAGGCGATGGCCTCTTTGATCTGACGCCGCTCGAAATACTGTTCTCGTAGGGCATCGCTCACGGCTTAGAAATTAGGGCTCTTGGCCCGCTGGTGCCGGACGCCGGCGGGTCTGAACGCAGGCCTAGGCCCGCGGGAGCGGGCACTCGCGGCAGTCAGCCGCCCGGGCGGGCGTCGGGGCAGATCGGCCGGTAGGCGCAGAGCTTGCAGGGCCGTTCCGCGTGCTCAGGTCTCAGGGCGAAGTCACCCGCCGCGATGCGCGCGGCCGCAGCCTCGACTCGCGCTTCGACGCCGGCGTCGTCCGGCGTCACCTCCCTCACCTCTCCACGCCGCATGTCGAAGAGCACTAGGCGAGGCTCGGAGCCTCCCGGCACAAGTCCTCTGCGCGCAGCCAGCCCGTAGAGCCGGAGCTGGACCGAGTAGGCCTCCAGGAGCGCCGCGTCAAGCGAGGCGTTGGTCTTGAAATCGACGAGCACCGTCTTCCCGTCGAGCTCGCAGATCCGGTCCACCAGTCCGCGCACCCGGGTCTCGCCGATCCTCATGTTGAAACCGACCTCGACCGCAAGGGTCTTGGCGGCCGCCAGCGGATGGCGTAGGTAGCTCGACAGCATCTCGCGGCCGGTCTCCGGCCCCGAGTACAACTGAAGCAGGTCGCCTCCCGCCATGTGCCATGCGGCCAGCGCCGCGTGGACGGCGGAGCCTAGCTCGGTCGATCCAATTGCCTGCACGAATCGAGGCTGGAGCTCGTCGGGCGGGGCGGGCACTCGCCATACCTGGCTGAACCGATACCGCACTGGACAAATCTCGAAGTCGTGCAGCTGCGAAAAGCTCATCTCGACCTCGCGGGACGGCGCAGGTGCTGCGTCAGCGGCTCGAGGGCGAAGTTGCTCGAGCCGGTCCAGCACCGCGGACACGACAGCAGACCCGCCATCCACCTGGCCGTTGGCCGTCCGCATCACCGGCAGCTCCAGCTGCTCCGCTTCGACCACCGACGCGGACTGCGGGTTGGCGAGCGCCCAACCCAGGATCTCGGCGAAGTGGTCGTGATCTTCCACACCGTTGGCGCCGATGTCGCGTGCTGTGGCTTCTTCGCGCGTCGCGGTCACGTAAAGCGCGTCTTTGGCACGCGTCAAACCGACGTAGACGATCCGGCGGCGCTCGCCGATTGCAAGCTTCACCGCTGGCGCGCCAGGCGACGCTTCCTGATAGCGGGGATGTTTCTCACCGCGCCAGTTCTTCATCACAAAGCCGCCCGTGTCCGGGTCGAAGAAGAGGCGTTCCGTGTCTCTCGGCCTCGGCGGTCGCAGGTTGACGAGGAACACGACGGGGAATTCGAGGCCCTTGGCCGAATGGATGGTCAGCAGCGAGACGGCCTCTGCGGTCGCGGCCTCCTCGGCAGCCTCGCCCACCGGCAGCTCGGCGTCGATGACCTGGTCGAGGTGACGCACGAAATCACCGATGCCCGCGAGTGAAAGGTCGCGCTCGAACCTGCCCGCGAGCTGGAAGACCTTGCGCAGGTTGAGCAGCGCGCGCGGGCTGCC
Organism: Candidatus Dormiibacterota bacterium; assembly: GCA_035937155.1. GTDB lineage: Bacteria > Chloroflexota > Dormibacteria > Dormibacterales > Dormibacteraceae > Palsa-870. Next base: position 30,333 of record DASYVJ010000036.1, read on the forward strand.
GTCGCGATGCGCGCGCAGCTCCGCCCATCGCAGGTAGCCGCTCTCCTCGAGCAGACGGTTCAGGATGTCGGCCACCGTGAGGGCGTCGCGAAGCCGGCCCATCCGATCGGTCAGCTCGATCAGTCGAAGCCCCTCGCGTGCGACCTTTGGATCCGCTTCGGGGAAATCCGCACGTGCCGATTCTTCGAAGCAATCCCGCAGACGCATCCCGTTACGACCCAAGCGGCGCGCGGCCAGCTGGTACATGGAGCTATCCGACATGCGGACGATAGGCCCCTGCATGATGCGGACGAACGCGCCGTCGTCCATCGGGTTCTCCGTCAGGCGCAAGAGTGCGAGCACGTCCTTGATCTCCTGGCGGTCGAAGAAGCCCGACCCGCCGCTCGTGATGTACGGAATACCCTGGCGGCGGAGCTCATCCTCGAACTCGCGCGGGAGCATGCGGATCGAGTGGGTGAGGATGGCGATGTCGGCGAAGGCGCGGCCCGCAACATGCAGCCGGCGGATCGCCTGCGCCATCGAGCGGGCCTCGGTCCGCGAATCCGGCGCCATGATCACGGTCACCGGCTGCGACGAGGCACCGCGCGTCGCGACGAGGTCGGGCTCGGCCGCGAAATCAATGTCGCGGCGGATGAAATCGGTGGCGCAGTCGAGGATGCCCTGGTGCGAGCGCCGGTTGTGCGTCAGCGGCAGTCGCTTGCCGGGGAAACGGGTGCGGATGTTTTCGATCTCGGCGTCGCGCCAGCCGTAAATGGACTGCTTTGCGTCACCGACCACCGAGACGTTGCCGAAGTTGTCCGCGGCGAGGAGGCGGATGAGGTCGAGCTGGATGCGGTTGGTGTCCTGGAACTCGTCGACGAGCAGGTAACGGAATCGCTCGCGACAGCGGTCGCGAAACTCCTTGACACGCTCGAGCGAGTCGATCACCTCGAGGATGAGGTCGTCGAAATCGCGCAGGCCGGCGGCTCGAAGCGACTCCTCGTACGTCTTGTAGATCGTGAACAGCACCTCGATCGCCTCGCGCTCCGCCAGATTTGGGTCGGGACCGCCAGTCCCCTCGAACCTCTCCCTGGGCGAACGGGGAGAGGGAGTCTGGAGCTCGAGTGCGCGCTGGTGAAAACGGTCTGGCGTGATGCCGCGGCCCTTGAGCTTGAGCAGGAACCGCAGGCCCGAGCGCAGAAGGTCGTCCAGGTCCTCGACGGTCAATGCGGAGAACGAGTCGGGATCGAAGGGGGCCGCCACACCGCTGCGCAGGCGGGCGATGAGCTGCTGTTCGAAAAGGCGCTGCCCCGTCTCGTCGAGCACCCTTTGCTCGCGCGGCGCGCCGACCAGGTAAGCGAACTCGTCGAGCAATCGCGCGCACGTGCCGTGGAACGTGCCGATCCACGCGCCGTCGAGGACCTCGGGGCCCAGCTCCGGACGCCGCGCATGCATCTCCTTGGCGATTCTCTGCCTGAGCTCCTCCGCCGCCCGCTCGTTGAACGTGACGGTGAGGATCCGGTCGGGAGGCGTGCCCTGTTCGACCAGCCAGCAGAAGCGCTCGGTGGCGGTTGCCGTCTTGCCGGTGCCAGGTCCCGCGGCGATGAGAAACGCGCCGCCCGGCCCGGCGTGCGCGGCGGCCGCCTGCTCGGGGCTGAGCGACACGGTGCTCGGAACTCGCGTGGCGCTCATTCGGGCGGCGCGCCTCCGTAGGGGCACACCGCCGCGTGCGGGCAGCCACCGAAGCGGGTCACGCAGGTGCCCGCGAGCTCTCGCGGCGCGGGCTCGAAGTGACCTGCCTTGATGCGCTCGATCGCCTGCACGACGATCGCGCGGCTGCGGTCCAGGTCCTCTTCCGTCAACAGCTTCTCTCGATATTCCTTGAGGCCTGCTGCGCGGCCGACGCTGAAGATGTCCTGGCGCATGCCGCCCCACACCCAGTCCTTCGGGTAATAAAGAGAGAGGTACCGCGGCGTAAAGCCGAGAGGCCTGCCCTCCTCGTCGAAGCCTTCCCTGCATGCGATGTAGTAGAGGGCGAGCTGCACGTCGTACAGCTCAGGTCCGAAATAGGCCTCATAGGCGTACTTCATCGGCTTGCCCGAGCCGGTCTTGTAGTCGACGACCTCCACCTCGCCGTCGCCGACGTCGTTGACACGGTCGATCTTGCCGACGATCTCCGAGCCGTCGAGCTGCAGGCTGAACCTGCGCTCGATCGCGACCGTGCGCAGCCTGCGGATGAGCTGCATGCCGGTCACGAAGTTGATGTAGTTGGTCAGCACGGACCGCACCTGGCGCTCTTCGCGTTTGCGATCGAGCACGCCCTCCATGTGCGCGAGATAGCTCTCGAGGTGACTCTGCAGCGCGGTCTCCAGCCACTCCTTCTGATGGTCGCCGTCGAGCGGCCGCCACTCGCCCTCGTGGGCGTGGAAGTCCTCGAGAACCTTGTGCAGGAATCCACCACGTTCCATCGCAACCGAGCGCGGCTCGTCGATGAGTCCGGGATGGTGGTTGTACCAGTAGAGGCGCGGGCACTTCAGGTAGTCGTTGAGCGTCGTTGGGCTGAAGTGATCGATTTGCACCGACGAAGGATTGCGGCCGGGGCCAAAGGACTCGAATGGCTCGCCGGCGTCGGGATCGGCGAGGAACGCGACATCGAGACCGAGCGCGGCGGCGCGTGACGGGACGCCATTTATGAGCGCCGGACGGTGGGAGGCGAGCAAGACCTCCGCCTCGCGCGCCAGGAGTACGTCGCCAGGTTCGAGGCGCGACGAGCCGCGCGTGTGAACGCGGTCGTCCGCCTCGGGGGCGGCCATGTCGAGAAACGCCGACGGGCCGGCCTGGCGCAGGTAGGAATCGGCGTACGTGATGTAGAGGCGCCGCCGGGCGCGGGTCATCGCCACGTAGGCGAGGCGCGCCTCCTCGGCGAGGTGGCCGTCAGGGTCCGAAGGCCACGACGGCATGAAGTCGACCTTGAAGCCCTCGAGCCATTTGCGGTCGTCGGGGTCGAGAAGAGGGTGCGGGCGCACTGGCAGCGGAAACAGGCCGTGGGCGAAGCCCGAGCAGAAGACGACCTCGAACTCAAGGCCCTTTGCCTGATGCACCGTCATCACCTGGACGGCGTCGCGCGCGCCGGGCGCCGCCTCGCTGTCGTCCGCCGCGGCGGCCAGCAGGGTCTCGAGCGAACCGGAGATGTCGGCGAGCTTAGGCCGCGCGCCGTGCAGTCGTTCATGAACCGCTTCGATCGCCTCCAGGCCGTCGATCGCGGCGCGGAGGTCGGCGATCGCCTCGACGCGCTGCTCTTCGGGGAGCTCGAGGTCGAGCAGCCTTCGGATGCCGCCGTCCTCGATGAGGACGGAATAGGCAAGGCTCGCCAGCGAGAGCTTTGATGCGCGGCCGAGCAAGTTATGACGCGTGACCATAGCGTCGTAAAGGTCGGCCAGTTCCTGTTCAGACAGGAACGGCATGTAATCCGGTTCCGCCCTGTCCTCGTTCGGAGGTTCGCCGCCCCACGGGAGCGGGTAGCGCTGGGGATCCCGCGTGGCCAGCGCGTACATGAGGCGGTCCATGACCTTCTTCAGCGGCCGGCTCCGTTCGCGAGCGTGCGCGCGAAGGCGTCCCAGCGTGCGCGCTCCGACACCGCCGAGGCTTGTCGCGAGCGCGCCTTCGAACGCATCCTGGTCGTCGGGGCGGCGCAGCGATTCGAGGTATCCGACCAGGAAGCGGACCACCTCGTTGCGCGAAGTGGCGCCAGATCCGCGCACCTCGTAGGGAAGGCCCAGCGCGCGCAGCGCCTCTTCGAAAGGAGCGCCGAACGAGGTGGTGCTGCGCAGCAGGATCGCAAAGTCGCGGTGACGGAGCTCCGGAGATTCGGCGTGCATGCGTTTGATCTCACGCGCGACGAAGAACGCCTCGTCGACGGGATCGCGCTCGCGCGCGACGACGATGGCGGGCGAGGCGGGCGTGACCGTTGTCCGCAGCCGACGCCCGTCACGTCCGAGATGGGTCGCAGCCAGCAGCCGCTCGCCGGCGTCTAGGGCCTGGCGCGAAGAGCGACGGCATTGGTCAAGCTGCAGCGTGGCGCTGCCGTAAACGGCGGCGAAGTCTCGGCTGAGCAAGCGCGGGACGGTGCCGCGGAATCCGTAGATCGACTGGTCCGGATCGCCGACGACGACTAGGCGCGGATGTGTCGCCGGCGGCGCGACCAGCTGCAGCAGCTCGAATTGTGCGGGGTCGACGTCCTGGAACTCGTCCACGAGGATGAGACGGAAACGCTGTCTCAGGTTCTCGCGGAGCGCTGCGTTCGACTGCAGGAGCTCGATCGCTCCAGAGATCAGGTCGCGAAAGTCGAACATGTGCGCGCCCTGGAGGCGGAGTTGGTAGGCCTGGTAGACCGAGGCCAAGACGCGCAGGCGCTCGCCCGCACTCGCCTCGGCCGCCAGCATGAGCGCGGATGGGTGGACGAGGTTCTGCTTCATCAACTGGACAAAGGCCAGCAGGTCGCTCGCGAAGGCATCCGACTTCCGGACTCCTTCCAGAGGGCCGAGCAGCGCAATGTCGAGCTCGCCGAGCACCTGACGCATGACCAACCCTTCCTGGAATTTGTTGATCTGAAGACGGTCGCGACTGGGCACGTGGTCGCGCAGGAGCCGCTCGCAGAAGCTGTGGAAGGTGGAGATCCAGGCCTCGCCGTACTCGTCTTGCAGGCGCTGATCGATTCGCCGCGAGATCTCGCCAGCGGCGCTTTTCGAGAAGGTGAGGACGAGGATCTCGCCGCGGCCGGCCAGGCGCTCACGCACGGCCTGCTCGTACAGGTCGACCAAGGCATGCGTCTTGCCAGTGCCCGGTCCGGCGAGCACCCGCAGTGGTCCGGCGATTTCGTGGATGTCGAGTGGCAAAGGTTCCCCTGAATGGCGCGGGCGTCCTGATTATGCGGGCGCCCGTGTCCTCAAGTCAGCCGCGCCTGTTAAGGACCGCCAGGTGACGACCACCAGTGGAGCGCGCCAGGCAGGCACGGGGCGGTCTTTCCAGATCATCCATGCCGCCGCAGCCAGGAGACACAGGTCCGAGGCGTGTAGGTACGGAGACGCGATGAGGGAACCGATGATTCCGACGGGCACGATCAGGCCGGGCGTACCCCGAAGCCTGAAGGCCGTGGCCAGCACCATGCCCACGATGAGTACGCGCAACGCAGCAGCAACGACTCCGGTCGCGCCGAGTGCGCCCTTCAGCGTGAGGGCATCCGCTCCGCCTGGAAGCGGAGCTCGCAGCTGAGTGACATAAACGGAGAGGCCGTGCGCGCCGAGCAACAGGAATGCGATGAGGAAGAGAACCGCGCCGGCTGCGAGCCACGCGGCGAAGGCCCGATAACGACCCGCAATAAGCAGCACGAACGGCACTAGCATCGCCGTGTTTGGTTTGAGGAAGATGAGCGACAGGGCGACGCCTGCCGCGATGTCGCGGTCTCTGCGGAGGAGGCCCCACGCGACCACCACGCCAGCCGCGACCAGCGGAACCACCTGCCCAACGTTCACCGAGTGCATCACCCACCACGGAGTGAGAGCCGCGACCACCGCGACCCACCTGCTGATTCCCGCGCTAGCACTAGACCAGGTCAGCGCAAGGGCAAAAGCCACAAATGTGAAAGCGGCCCAGATGCCGTAGGCGACGGAGTACGGAAGCGCCGTCAGCGGCGCGACCAGCCACGCGACGCTCGGCGGGCTCAAGAACGGCTGCGACCACTGGCTGGGTACGAGCTGCTTCTGCGCGAGGGCGACCAGTGGCTGGTCGTAGAGGTGCTGCCACCCGTCGTGCAGGCCCACGATCGCGGCGGCCACATAGGTGTGGAAATCGATGCCGATGCGCTCGGCCCGGTGCACGATATCGAGCACAAGAGCAACCAGCACGACCGCCAGGCCAAGCCACCACCACACTCGGCGAGACTTGATCACCGCCTGACGTTACCGCACGAAAATAAATGCCCGGTTAGAGTCAGAGCCCGATGATCCGCCCGAGGCAAGTCGCACTTTGGGCGGGGCTCATCGCCGCCACCGTTGTCGCCGTCCACCTGCCTTCCTTCTTCCACCGCCTGCTCGACGGCGACGAAGCCATCTACGGTTCGATCGCGGCGCTCCTGAACAGTGGGGGACAGCTCTACGGGACGGGCGGCGTGGACAACAAGCCGCCTGGGGTCTACTGGATGTACGCGGCGACCTTCCAGGCAGCCGGCACCTACCAGATGACCGCCATCCATGCCGTCGGGCTGGGGGTGATCCTGGCGACGTGCGCGCTGTTGTTCATCATCGGCCGCGATCTCGGCCGAACCAGGGCAGGCCTGCTGGCGGGTCTCTTCTACGGCGTCTTGACGGCGGCCGGCAATCCGCGCCTGCTGGCCACCAACACAGAGCTCCTGATGATGCTGCCACTGACGGCCTCCGTCTTTCTAATGCTGCGGCGCAGGTGGTTCTGGTCGGGCCTACTGCTCGTCGCGGCAGGAGCCTTCCGCCAGGTGGCCGCGGTCAACGTGTTGCTGGCCGTAGCGGGCATCCTCTGGCTAGAGCCCGCCCAGAGTCGCTGGCGCGCGGCGGCACGATTCTCAGGAGGCATCGCCGCCGCCCTTCTTGCCGGCGCGTCGGTGCTGCTTTTGACGGGCTCGCTGTCTGGTTTCTGGCACTGGACTGTGAGCAGCCTGTACGGGTACGCGTCGACGAACTGGATACCGAGCTTTGTGTGGATGCGCGCCACAGACAGCCTGGTCCCCTTCGTAGTCGACATGTCCATCCTATGGATTGCCGCGATCGCGTTCGCGACGCGATGGCGCCACCTCGAGCCTAAGGAACGGCTGGTCCCGGTGTGGTTGGCGGTTGCCATGGTCGGATCGGTCGCGGCCGGCCATCTGTCGTGGCATTACTTCATCCAGGCCATGGGACCGCTTGCGCTCGCAGCGGCGCTCTGCTTCGAGCACTTCACTGTGCGGAGATGGGTCGCGGCCGCTGCGGCGTTAGGGATCGCTTTGCCGGCCATCGGCTGGTGGGCCTTTGACCTCGGCGCCGATCCACTCACGTATGACTTCAGCCCGCCAGTGCCTCAGCACCAAGCTGTGGCGGGATACATCCACGACCACACGACGCCCGATCAGCGCGTTTTTGTGTGGGGCGACTGGCCGGCCCTCTACGTCGAGTCCGACCGGCTGATGGCCAGCCGCTTTCCCGGTTTTCTTCGAGGGTTCGCTCGCGGCTCAGGGCTCCAGCCCGACAACTGGGATACGAAACCCGACGTATGGCCCCTGCTTCAATCGGACCTGGAGGCAGACCCGCCCGCGCTCATCGTCGACACGGCGGCCGCGGGCTGGAGCGACTTCTCGATGTATCCGATGAGCAACTATCCGGTCCTCGCCGACCTGGTGGCCAGCCGCTACCACGTGGTGGCGGCGGTCGACCGCGTCGTGATCTACGCGCGCAATAGCTCTTGAACGATCGGCACCTCAGGCAGCTTGATGTGCTCATGGTGCTCCTCGACATGGACCGGGGGAATCTCCACGGGTACGGGAAGCGTCACCGCCGCCGGCACGACCTTCACAGCCTTCCCGGCCCGAGACTTGGTGGCTTCGACCGCCGCGGCGGTCACGTGAGGTATCTTCACTGCCTTGCCCTGCAGGACCGCCAGCGGCATGGCGGAGCTGATTGCGGGAGTGCCACCCTTGTCGATTGTGCTCAGCTGCCCCGGTGGCACGGGCTGCGAGATCAGGATCGCTCCTGCGGTCGCGACGGCGACTGTGAGGGCACCCACCCTGACCAGCTCGCCGGTGCTGGGACCGGCCGCCTGGTGGGCGGTATCGGTCAGCCAACGCCCGCTCAGGAATAGAGCCAGCCCGTACAAGATCCTGCGGCCGACCACCCGGCCGTGCTCCACGTACACGCTGACCCGGGCGATCGCCTGGCGGAGGCCTCTTTCGACGCTGCTGACGGTGATGCCCAGGCCCTGGGCGATTTCCCGGTTGGAAAGGTCGCTGAAATAAGCGAGCTTGATCAGCTGCTTCTGTCGCGGCGGGAGCGTGGCCATGGCCTCTTCGACCGAGTGGCGCTTCATGGCGCCTGAAAAGCCGATCCAACGGCGGGTTCCGTCGCCACCTTCGTTCCTGCCCTCGACGAGCAACCGCTTGAGCTCTTTGTGCGCGCCCTGAACGCGGCGCCTGGTAATTGGGTCGCGCCGAAGGCCGGTCATCAGCCACTGCCGCCAGGAGCCACTCGAGGCGGCGGGGACTACTTCATCAGCTTCGCGGGGCACAACTCGCATAACTCGTCTTACCCGACCCAAGGGATACTCCCGGTGGCCGGAACTCAGGATCCTATCAGTCCGGCGCGGGTTTTGGTGGTCGTTTGATCTCGATGATCGTAGGCCGGAGTGGTTTCTCGATGGGCCCGCTGAGCGACTATCCGGTCCTAGCCGACCTGGTCGCCAGCCGCTAACACTTGGTGGCGACCGTCGACCGCGTGGTGACTTACGCGCCCAACACCCGCTGAATGATTGGTAGGTCCGGAAGCAGGGGAAGCTCCACCGGTGCCGGTGGCACCTCGACCGGGATTGGAACCGTCACCGCCGGTAGCGTTATGACCGGAAGCGTCAACTCCGGCAACGCAATCTTGGGCGCCACAACCCTGAGTCCCCCCGGCGTTCGCTCCCTGCGATGTCACCTGAGATATCGCGCCTTCCACAATCGCAGCGGTCACTTTTGGCATGTCGATGGCCTGGCGCTGCAGGACTGCGAAGGGCTGCGACGCGCTGATCGCGGGCGTGCCCCCGTTGTCGATTGTGCTCAGCTGCCCCGGCGACGCGGGCTGCGAGATCAGCACCGCTCCCGCGGCCGCGGCCGCGACTGCGAACGCACCCACCCTGACCAGCTGGTCGGTGCTTGGACCGGCGGCGTGATGGGCGGTATCGGTCAGCCACCGCCCGCCCAGGAAGAGCGCAAGCCCGTAGATGACCTTGCGGCCGGCCGCCCGCCCGTGCTCGACGTACGCACTTACCCGCGCGATCGCCTCGCGGAGGCCTCTCTCGACGCTGCTGGGTGTGATGCCCAGCCCCTGGGCTATCTCCCGGTTTGACAGATCACTGAAATAGGCGAGCTTGATCAGCTGCTTTTGCCGCGGCGGGAGCGAGGTCGCAGCCTCCTCGACCGCCTGGCGCGCCATGGCCCCTGAAAAGCTCTTCCAGCTGTGAGTTCGGTCGCCGCCCTCGCTCATCCCCTCGACAAGCAACCGCTTGAGCTCTTTGTGCGCGCCCTGAACGCGGCGCCGGGCGATCGGTTCCCGCCGAGCTCCGGTCACGAGCCAGTTCCGCCACGAGCCGTTGGCGTCTGTCGGGACCAGGTCGTTTTCAGCTTCGCGCGAGGCAACGCGCATGAATTTACTTATACCGCCAAAACGAGAACTTCCGATGGCCGGGATGCACCCGATGCTATCAGTCCAGGGTGGGTTTTAGCGGTCGTTTGATCTCGAGAATCGTAGGCTCGCCGGCTGCAACTGCGAGCAGCCGGTCGAACACCCGGATCGCGCCGGCACCCTCTGGGATCTCCGCCAGCCGGACATAAGCAGAAGCGCCATCAGGAAACACGATCGTCGGCGTGCCGAAGACTCCGAGCCTGCTCACTGCCTCCCGGTGGTCGCGGGCGAGGGAGCTCAGGATGCCTGGGTCGGCGACGTCCTTGCGAAAGCGCTCGAGATCCAGCCCCGAATCGACCGCAACGCGCTCCACCACCTCGAGCTGGTCGATGTCGAGCCGGTCGCGATGCCGCGCTATCAGAAGCGGCATGTGGAGCGCGTGGAACTGGTCCTGGCGGCGGGCAGCCTCGGCCGCCCGGAACGCAAGCCGGCCCTTCACCCGTTCAGAGGACGGCGCGTCCCATACGGTCCACCCCTCATCCTTGGAGTTCACTTGCGCCAACGAGAAGTAACGCCAGGTGACTTTGAGGTTGCGAGTGGGGGCGACATTCTGGAGCATCACCGACGCGCGGTACACGAAAGGACAGAGGTAGTCGTAGAAGACTTCGAGCTCCATGACTTCTGAACCGACCACCGTCACGCCTTCAACCCGTTTGGTCAGCACCGATATTCCCGAAAGCTGGGCCTGGATGCGGCCGGACCTGGTGGTGCGCATCGTGCCCTTCGTAGCGGTCTACGCGGCCGTCTATCTGCTGGAGACACGACGCGCGCCGCTGGGCTTCAGCGTCGGACGCCTGGAGGTACAGCTGGTGTTCGCCGCTGCGGCGGCGCCTCTGATGTTCATGGCGGCGGCGTGGGCTCAGCTGCGGCTGACGCGCCGGCGTGGAGTGTTGAACGTCCCTGCGAACGGGCGCGACGCGTGGTTCCAGGCGGGCTACTACGCGCTCAACGGACCGGTCGAAGAAGCCTTCTTTCGCGGCCTGTTGCAGGGCGGGTTGGGCATGCTCTGGGGGGCGCCGATCGGTTTTGCGATCGGCACCGTGACCTACGTCCTCTATCACCGGCTGGGCCGGTGGACGTGGCCGGACACGTTAGCCACAGCGCTTGTGGGAGTGCCGCTCGGGCTTGCCTTCTGGCTCTTGCCTGGACCGGCATCTCTGCTCGGCATCTCGATCGCGCACATCGCAGCAACATGCGGGTTCCTGGGCCCTGGCCCCTTTCTGTTGAAGAAGCTGGATTTGCTCTAGACCTGCCGGCGGCGCACGGCGAAGTAGACCATCCCGGCGAAGAGGCAGACGAAAAACGCCCACCAGAGAATGTCGCCCACACCGGATGCCTGTGGAACGGAGGCGAGGGCTTGGCTGCTGTTCTGCGCGCTCGGGCCTGAAACGCTGATTTGCGCTCGCACCAAGTCGCCGGGAGCGCTGCTCACGAGCGGGTGCGGAAAAAACCAGTACACGATGTCGAAAACAGTCTTGACGACACTGTTCCCGATCACGTCGGCCAGATTGTGGATGAACCCAACCACGGCAGAGATCACGTTGTAGTAGACGAACGCGACGACGGCCGCGACGATGTTGTTCATCCAGGTGCTGAGGGCCAGCACGAGGAGCATCACAACCAGTGTGTTGGCGACCACAGCGATCGCCTGGACGGTGAGCGCATTCTCCAATCCACCCCCGAACAGGAACATCACGAACCGCGCTTCCAGCGCCAGGACACCCATGATCACGACCAGCGCCGTGACCGCAGCCGCGACCTTGCCCGCCGTGAACGCGAGGCGCGAGACGGGCTTCGAGAAGATGCTCACCGCGGCGCCCGAGTCGAGGTCGTGATAGATGGCGGTCATCCCGATCGCGTAAGCGATGAGAAGCCCGAAGATGCCGAGGGCCGAAAAGATGTAGGTCAGGAAGAGGAGCTCAAGAAATCGGTTGAAGGCGGCGGGGTCGGCATTGCTGGGCGCGACTCCGGCGCTCGATGACAAGAACGAGTACAGGAGCTTCAGGCCACCGCCCACGACCACGATGCCTGCCGCCCCCAAGATGAGGAAGACAAGCAGGATGCGCCGCCTCGTCAGCTCGAGCAGCGTGTAGCGCGCGACCGCCATGGTCCCGTTCACGGGTTGTCCTTGTCGGTAATGAATGACGGCAGCTGCTCGTGCTGTGGCGAGGTCGCCTGCACCAGCTCGACGAACACGTCCTCGAGGTTGCGCCCCTCCGGCACCACCTCGGCCATCGTGCCTTCTTTCAGCACGCGACCCTTGGCTAGGATGGCCACGGTGTCGCACACGAGCTCGACCTCGCTCAGCAGGTGGCTGTTGAGCAGCACGGCCACGCCGCTGCTCTTCAACTGATCGATCAGGGCGCGCACATCGCGGCGGCCGAGCGGATCGAGGTCGGCGGTGGGCTCATCCAGGATCAGCAGCTTGGGGCGGCCGAGGATCGCCTGCGCGATGCCGAGCCGCTGCTTCATGCCCTTGGAAAACTGCCGGACCTGCCGGCGTTCTTTGTCAAGGCCGGCGAACTCGAGTGTTTCGGGGATTCTTCGTTTACGTTCTGCCTCGTCGAGCCCAAGAAGGCTCGCGAAGTAGTCCAGCACCTCACTGGCGCGAAGGAACTTGGGGAAGTCGGGCTCCTCGGGCGCGAACCCCAGCTCCCTACGAGAGGCGGGGTTGCCCGGGTCTGAACCGAAGAGTTGAACCGTGCCTTGATCCGGCCGCAGAAGGCCGCAGATGATCTTGACTACGGTCGACTTTCCCGCGCCGTTGGGCCCCAGCAGGCCGAAGGCCTGGCCGGGCTCGAGCGCGAATGTGACTCCGTCGACCGCCCATGGATGGCTGCCTCGGTAGCGCTTGCGCAATCCGTCAACGCTCACCACGGGGGCCATCAGTCCGCCGAATATACAGGCGCGTGATCCAACTCGACATTCAGCAACGCCGCACGTTGACCTGGGCCGGTCTCGCCGTCGTGCTGACGGCTTTCGACGGCTCGGTGCTCGTGCTCGCGCTCCCGGCCATCGCGGCCGACTTCCACGCACGCACGCCCGCCCTTTCGAATCTCGGCTCGGTTTTGGCGGTCGGGTCGCTCGGCGCGCTGCCGCTGGCCGCGCTGGCGGACCGGTTCGGCCGGCGCCGGCTGATCGCGGTCGGGGTTGCCGGTTTCTCGCTGGCCAACTTCGCCAGCGGCCTCGCTCCTTCGCTCGAGGCGCTCGCGGTACTGCGGCTGATCGCGGTCTGCTTCGAGGCCCTGGTCGGCGGCGTGGCGACCGCGCTCGTGGTTGAAGAGGCACCGGTGACCCGACGCGGCCAGGCCGTGAGCGTCCTGGCGCTGCTCGGAGGTCTCGGCACCGGCATCACCGTCATCGCCTACCCGCTGCTCGCACCGCACTGGCGCTGGCTGTTTTTGGCGGGCGGAGTGGGCGTGTTCCTGGCGCCGGTCATCTGGTTCCGTCTTCCCGAAGGAAGGAAATGGCTCGGTGTTCATGTGACGGGCTCTGCGCTGAGGCTCCTCCTACAGCCTCCGTGGCGGCGACGGGTGGCTGTCATCGCCGCGATGACAGCGCTGCTCGCGGTGCTCCTGGAGCCCGCCGGCCTGCTCTTCACCGTTTTCGCCAATGACGTGCTGCACCTGTCACCCATAGCGATCAGCGTGCTGATCGTGGTCTCAGGCGTAGCGGGCGCGGCCTTCTACCTCGTCGGCGGTTACCTGACGGACCGCTACGGGCGGCGGCGACCCGCCATCGTGCTGACGCTCGCGACCGCGCTCGCCACCAGTCTCAGCTTCGCAACGGCAACCATCGGCTTCTACGTGGGCAATGTCCTATGGAGCGCATTTGCCAGCGCAGCCACCCCGGTCTTCGGAGCGTGGACCGCGGAGCTGTTTCCGACCCGAGCCAGGGCGACGGCCGAGGCGACGAGCGGAGTGGCCGCGGCGATCGGCAGCGTCGCCGGGCTGCAGGCGGTCGGATTACTTTCGCCGTCTACCGGGTTGGGCCGCGCCATCGAGCTGTGCGGAGTGGCGGCAATCGCCGGAGCCTTCCTGCTGCTCATGCTGCCCGAGACCAAGCAAGCGCCACTTCCTGACTAAAGTTACGAAGCTGATGGACCGCGCTAGGGCTGTTGTTGTCGGTGGCGGTATCACCGGCGCTAGCGTCGCCTATCACCTGGCGAAGGCGGGTTGGCGCGACACCGTCCTGCTCGAGAAGGACGAGCTGACGAGCGGATCGACCTGCCACGCAGCCGGCCTGGTGACGCAATTCAACCCGTCGCCGACCATGATGCGGTTCCGCCGCTACAGCATCGAGCTGTACCAGGAGCTCGGCGTGTTCGAGCAAGTCGGCGGACTGCGATTTGCCTCGAGCGAAGGGCAGCTGAAGGAGCTGCAGCGTGGGGTGAGCCGGGCGCGCGGAATCGGGCTCGAGGTCGAACTGGTGTCCGCCGACGAGTCAGCCCGATTGATGCCGGCGATCACCAAGAGATCGCTGCATGGCGCTGTGTGGGTTCCGAGCGACGGCCACCTCGACCCCCATACCGCCACGCACGCCCTGGCCGGAGCGGCGCGCGAACTCGGCGCGACCGTCCTCACGCAGCATCGCGTCACCGGTTTCAGGCTGGGCGGCCAGGGCGAGGTGACCGCGGTCGAGACGGACGGCGGCCGGATCGAGGCCGACGTGGTCGTGATCGCCGGCGGGATCTGGGCGGCTCAGATCGCCGCGATGGCCGGCGCGTTCATCGTCTCGACGCCCGTCGACCATCAGCACGCCGCCCTGCTGGCCGTGGCCGGGCACGAGCTTCCGCACGATATGCCGTGCTTTCGCGACCCGGACAACCTCATCTATGGAAAGTCGGAGGCGGGAGGCGTCGTCCTCGGCGGGTATGAGGCTGACCCGGTCGCACGGTGGATCGACGGCGTCCCGTGGGATCACGCGGGCACGTCGCTGCCGCCGGACCAGGCGAGGTTCGAACCGCTCCTTGCGGGGGCCGCACGCCGCTTCCCCTTCATGGGCGAGGCAGGCATCGTGAAGCTCGTCTGTCACCCCGACGCGATGACCCCGGATGCCAATCCGCTCGTCGGTCCGGTTCCCGGCGTGCGTGGCCTCTACCTGGCGGCCGGCCTTTCGCTCAACGGATTCGGAGGCGCGGGCGGCATCGGCCGGTCGCTCGCCGAGCTCATCACCACGGGTGAGACCGAGCTCGACCTGTACCCATACCGGCCGTGGCGATTTGGGCCGGTGCATCGCGACCACCGCTATGTCGCCGAGCTGGCGCGCGAGGCGTACCGGTACTATTACTACCTTCGCTATCCGTACGACTCGGACGAGTGGGGCCGCCCGCGCAGGACGAGCGCGCTGCACGAACGCCTGCAGGACCAGGGCGCCGTCTTCGGTGCCAAGCACGGCTGGGAGCGCGCGGAGTACTTCGACGCAAGCCGCCCGTGGCGGCGTGCCGGTGCCGACCAGCGCCAGTTCGGCTGGACCAGGCCGCCCTACTTCGAGCTGCTGGCTGAGGAGCACCGAGCTTTTCGAGAGCGGGTCGGCATCATCGACATGACGTCCTTTGGCAAGATCGACGTCCGAGGCGGCGGCGCGCTGACGTTGTTGGATCGCGTGGCTGGAAACCGCATTGACCGGCCTGCCGGATCCGTCATCTACACCCAGCTTCTCGAGCGCAACGGCGGAATCGCAGCCGACGTCACGGTCACGCGGCTGGCCGACGAGCACTTCAGGGTGGTTACCGGCGCCGGCTATGTCAACAGCGACCTGGGCTGGCTCCGCTTGCAGGTGCGCGACGACGATGCACCAGTCGACATTCGCGAGACCACCGACGAGCTGTCGGTGATCGGAATGTGGGGCCCGAACGCGCGCGACGTGCTGGAGCGCGTGGCGGACGGTGACGTATCGGAAGGAGGATTCCCGTTCATGCAGGCGCGGCACATCCGCATCGGTGGGGCAACCGCCTTCGCGCAGCGCGTGACGTACGTCGGCGAGCTCGGTTGGGAGCTGTACCTCGAACCTGGTTGGGCGGTGCAGGTCTGGGATCGACTGATGTCGGCAGGGCGGACATTCGGGATCGTGGCAGGCGGCTATCGCGCGCTTGACTCCCTCCGCATGGAAAGGGGCTACCGCTACTACGGCACGGACTTGACCCTGCTCGACAATCCTTTCGAGGCGGGGCTTGGTTTCTGCGTGCAGCTGGACAAGGGCGAATTCAACGGCCGGCAAGCTCTGCTGGCCGCGCGCGAGTCGGGCCTCAAGAGGCGGCTTCGTACCCTTGCCGTGGGCGGCGAGGACTACGTACCGATTTATGGTGGCGAGGCGGTGCACGGTGTCGGTGGAGTTATCGGACGCCTGCGCAGCTGCGCGTACGGCTTCACCGTTAGGAAGAACCTCGCCTACTCCTATCTTCCGGTGGCGATGGTGCCCGGCGGGCAGGTGCAGGTCGAGGTCTTCGGAGAGCTCATCCCGGCTACTGTGATGGCCGACGCCGTGGTGCCAAAGCGTGCAGCAGAACAGCCCGCGCGTTAACGAAGCGGTCGCCGGCGTCGCCCTCTGGAAGGGAGCAGAGGTCATCGTTTCCCAGCTCTCGGGCGGGCTGACGAACGAAAACTACCTGGTCGAGGCGGGCGGACAGCGCTATGTGATGCGGATCCCCGGTCAGTCGACCGACCTGCTGGCGATCGATCGGGCCAATGAGGTTCACAACACCAAGGCGGCGGCAACCACGGGTATCGGTCCGCGCGTGCTCGAGTACATGGCCAGGCTTGACGTCCTGGTGCTCGAATTCATCCCCGGGCCCACGATGTCCGCGAAAGCGCTGCAATCGAACGAGATGGCCGCGCGCATGGCCTCGTCGTTCCGCCGGCTGCATGGTGCGCCGCGGTTTCTAAAGGACTTCAACATGTTCCGCCTGATCGAGTACTACCTCGGGATCATCGACGAGCACGAGGTCGCGATTCCGGAGGGTTACCGGGGCTGGTTGCCGAAGATCGCCGCGATCGAGCGAGCCGTGAGCGCCGGCGCGCTTCCGGCTGTGCCGTGCCACAACGATCTACTGTGCGAGAACTTCATCGATGACGGGGACGCGCTGCGGATCGTCGACTACGAGCTCAGCGGCAACAACGACCCATGCTTCGATCTGGGCAACACTGCCCAGGAAGCGGAGTTCGACCAGGGCCTGCGCGCCGCCCTGTGTCAGGCGTACTTCGGTCGCCAGGACGCACGGCAGCTCGCCCGTATGAACCTGTTCGCCTTGATGTCAGACGTCGGCTGGACGTTGTGGGGCGCGATCCAGGCGAAGATCTCCGCCGTCGATTTCGACTTCCGCGGCTACTACACGGGGCGTTGGGAGCGGGCCCTCGAGGTGCTGCAGTCAGAGCTTTTACCGACCTGGCTCGAGGCGGCGGCGGCTCAAGAACGAGCCTAAAACTGACCTAAAGCCCACGTCATTGACGCCGCTACCAGCCGGTGCTACGGTTCGCGGCGGTATATCGCTCGCATATTGGTCGAGCGAGTAGGGAAGGGGTACTCAGGGATGGCGTCCGCAACGCCCGTAGTGGCCGTGGTCGAAAACGACTCGGCGCGCTCGCAAAGCGACGCTGCCTACCTGCGCATCCGCGAACGGATCGTCTCCCTGGACATGCGGCCCGGCTCGGTCGTCAACGAGAGCCGCCTGCGGGAAGAGCTGAAGATCGGCCGCACTCCTATCCGCGAGGCACTGCAGCGCCTGTCGAGGGAGAACCTCGTGAGGTCGATACCGCATCGCGGCACGTTCGTCACCGACGTCAACATCACCGACCTGGCCCGGATCACCGAGGTAAGGGTCGTCCTCGAGTCTCACGCCGCGAGGCTCGCCGCCGAGCGAATCTCGCTGAACGATCGAGAGTCGTTGACGATGTTGCTCGAGGTGCTCGAGAAGGGGCCGGCCCTGGACCAGCGCGAGCTGATGCGGCTCGACCAGCAGATTCACCGGCAGATCTACAGGGCCGCACGCAACTCGTTTCTTGAAGCGACCCTCGAGCAGTACTTCAATCTCAGCTTGCGACTTTGGTACCTGGTGCTAGACCGCGAGGTCGGGTTGCGCGAGGCGATACGGGAGCACATCGAGCTCCTGCAGGCGATCCTCGGGGGCGATGGCGCGCGCGCCGAGGAGACCATGCGGCGTCATGTGACGGGATTCGAGCTGGAGATCCGCAAAGTGCTGGTGGAGAGGTAAAAGACATGCCGAAGATCTTTTTCGCGACCGACCTACACGGCTCTGAGGTGTGCTGGCGAAAGTTCCTGAACGCAGGCCGCTTCTACGAGGCGGAGATCCTGATCTGCGGCGGCGACATGACCGGCAAGGCGATCGTGCCCATCGTTCAGGAGAACGGTCACTACACAGTGACGCTCGGAGCGGATCGCCAACAGGTCGAGGCTGCGCAGGTGCCTGATGTCGAGGCGCAGATCCGCCGCAAGGGCTACTACCCGCTGCAGATAAGCCTGGAGCGGCTGCACGAGCTCGACGCCGACCCGGTCAAACGTGCCGAATGCTTTCAGCAGGTGATGCTCGACGGGGTCGACCGCTGGATGGGCTTGGCCGCCGAGAAGCTGCGCGGGACAGGGACCCGGGTTTTTGTCTGTCCTGGCAACGACGACGAGATGGAGGTGGACGACGTGATCCGGCGCTCTGACTTCGTCGAACTGGGAGAGGGCCGGATGGTCGACGTCGACGGTTTCTCGATGATCTCAACCGGTTGGTCCAACCACACGCCGTGGAACACCCATCGAGAGGAGACGGAGGAAAAGCTCGGCGAGCGGATCGAGGCGATGGCGAGCCAGCTCCCGGATGCCTCCAAGGCCATCTTCAACCTCCACTGCCCTCCATACAAGTCGGGCCTGGACGAGGCGCCTGCCATCGACGTCGACCTCAAGTTGCTGCACGGCGGCCGGGCCCTGCGACCCGTCGGTTCCACCGCGGTGCGCGCAGCCATCGAGCGCCATCAGCCGCTGATCTCCCTGCACGGCCACATCCATGAGAGCAAGGGGGCCGTGAAGATTGGCAAGACGCTCTCGATCAACCCGGGAAGCTCGTACGAGGAAGGAATGCTTATGGGGGCCATCGTCCAACTCGATGCCAAGAAGGGCATCAAGAGCTATCAGCTCGTCAACGGATGAAGAGGTAAGGAGGAAGCAATATGGCCGATACCACGTTGGGTTCGCCGGGGGCCGCCGCCAGGCCTGGGCTGTTCCTGCGCAACGCGACCGGGCTCGTCAAGTCCTGGTCGACGTTCGACGCATTCATCTACTCGTTCTGGTCCATCAACCTGATCACTCTCGGCCTTTACGGCATGTCGTACGTGTACACGGTTCCGGACGGCCAGCTGCTCGCCGGGATCCTGCTGTTTGGCGTGCTCGTCACTTTTCTCGTGATCACTTACGCGATGTTGGTTAGCGTGATGCCGCGCACGGGCGGTGATTACGCCTGGCAGAGCCGCGTTCTCGGCGGCGGACTTGGTTTCGTCTTATCCATCACCGGCTGGTGGTTCACGCTGTTCCTCTGGACGCCGATCTACGCGAACATCCTGGTCGTCCAGTTCTTCTCGCCCCTCGCCTACACGCTTGGCTGGACCGGCGTCGCCACCTTCTTCACCAGCCAGACCGGCATCTTCGTCTCCTGCTTGATCGTGCTCGCGTTCGTGAGCATCGTCGTCACGTTGGGCATGGAGACGTACGCGCGCATACAGAAGGCCTGCTTCTGGATCGGCCTCGTAGGACTTGCCGTCGTCTGCGGCCTGCTCCTGTTCTACAGCCAGAGCGACTTCCAGAACGCCTTCAACCGCGAGGCGACGAGCCTCTTCGGCGCCCCCGCCAATGCTTACCAGGGAACGATCGACGCAGCAAGCAAGACGTTCGGAGGCTCGAACTTCGGAACGCTTTCATTCGGTCCTGCGCTTCTACTGCTCCCCTGGCTGGCTTTCTACCTGCTGTGGCCGAACTGGGGCGCGACCCTCTACGGCGAGGTCCGCGGAGCCAAAGACATTCGCAAGCCTTTCTGGAGCATGTTCGCGGGTCTCTGGGTCACGGTTGCCATGGTTGCGCTCGTCGTGATCCTGATCAACAAGACCATCGGCTGGAACTTCTACCAGTCGGCCAATGCGGCTTACTGGAACAACCTGTTCGCAGCCCCGGGCGCCGTTGCCCCGCCGGTTCCGATCTGGCCTTACCCCGTGATGTTCGCGGGATTCTTGGTCGACAACCATCTCTTCCAGGCCCTGTTGATCATCGTCATGGGCCTGTGGTTCTTCGGCTGGGCCGGAACGCTGTTCCTGTCCTCGACTCGCGTCATCTTCGCCGCCGCCTTTGACCGCGTGCTGCCGTCATGGGCCGCCAACATCTCGGCCAAGCGCCGCGTGCCTTACGGCGCGCTGGTCCTCATGATCGTGCCGTCGCTCGTGATCAGCGCGATCTACGCGTACAAGCCGGACTTCACCAGCGTGTTCCTGGACGCTACCGCGGTGCTTGCACTGACCTTTCTCGCGACCGTGGTTGCAGCGATCATCCTGCCCTGGCGACGCAAGGACCTCTACGACGCGTCGCCAATCGCCAACTACAAGATTGCCGGGATACCGATGATCTCAGTCGTCGGTGTGATCAGCGGTTTGTTCCTGCTCTACATGCTCTATCAGTGGTCATTCAACCCTGACAACCTCTATGGGACGTCGTTGCAGAAGACGCCCAACTCCGTCATCTACTTCGTCGCGACATACGTTGCGGCGGTCGTCATCTACGTGATCGCCCGAGTCGTCCGGAGCCGGCAGGGCATTGACCTTCGCCGCATCCACCACGAGATTCCGGTTGAATAGGAGTTCCAAGTGCCGCCGGGCTTCTGCCCGGCGGCTCACTTAATAAATCCCAATGTTGGAATACACACTTCGCACTTACCAGAGCCCAACTCGCCTCGTGCAGCGGCTCGGCGCCATCAAAGAGCTCGGCACCGAGGCGGGCCTGTTGGGCATGCGCCGTCCTCTCCTCGTCACCGACGCCGGCGTCAAGGCCGCCGGACTCCTGGACACCGCGTTGGAGGCTCTGCGCGGATCTGACGTCCAGCCTGTCGTGTTCGACAAGGTCAAGGCAAACCCTGGCGTCGACCTGGTCGATGCCGGCGCTGCCGAATACCGGGCTCAGGGGTGCGACGGGCTCGTCGCGATCGGCGGTGGCAGCTCGATGGACACGGCCAAGGGCATCGGCGTCGTCGCCGTGCACGACGGCAGCATCGTCGATTACGAGTGGGGCCACAGCCCGATCCGCTCGCGCATCCCGCCGATGATCGCTGTCCCCACGACGGCGGGCACCGGGAGCGAGGTCACGCTGTGGGCGGTCATCACGGACCCCAAGCGCAAGATCAAGTTCAATGTCGGAGGCACGCCTGACATCGCGTCATGGGTTGCGCTGATCGACCCCGAGCTCACCATCAAACTCCCTGCTGGGGTGACGGCCGGCACCGGTATGGACGCGCTGGCGCATGCCGTCGAGTGCTTCACGATGGTCTATCACCAGCCGTTCACTGATGCGGTGGCGCTGCTTGCGATGGAGTACGTCGCCCGCTATCTGCGTGTCGCGTTCTCACAGGCGCAAAACCTCGAAGCGCGGTATCACATGAGCGCGGCCGCAATGCTCGCCGGTCTCGCATACGGAACCGACTCCGCCGGCGCCGCGCACGCGATGAGCCAGACCGCCGGCGGCGTGCATGACGCGCCGCACGGCGCGCTGACGGCGCGCCTGCTCGGACCCGTCATGGAGTACAACCATTCCGGCGAGCCGGAGCGCTTCGCGCGCATGGCGACCGCCTTCGGGTTGGACACGCGTGGCGTATCGGCCTGGCGCGCCGCCGAGATGGCTGTCGAGTACATCCATCAGCTGACGATCGATGTCGAGATCCCCGGCATGCAGCAGCTGGGCTTCAGCGAGGACGAGATCCCGATGCTCGCCGACAAGGCCTATGCCGACCCGCAGACGATCGGCAACCCGCGAGATGTCGACGCCGCCGCCTACCGGCGCATCTACCAACAGGCCTTCAATGCCCATCCGAATTAGCCGGGCGCGCGCAGGGCGCCCAACAGAGAGGACAGACCAATGACGATCGACGTAGCCAGGTCTGTCAAGAAGATGTTCGTCGCCGGTGAGTGGACGGAATCAGAGAGCGGCCAGCGATTTGAGGCCACGAGCCCCGCGACAGGCGATGTGATCGGGCAGGTGCCCAAAGGCACTCGCGCCGACGCGAAGCGCGCGGTCGAGGCCGCGCACAAAGCCCGCGCGGCGATGGCGAACCTGAAAGGCTTCGAGCGTTCGAAGCGGCTGCACCGCATCGCCGAGGCGATCGAGCGACGCCGCGAGGAGCTCGGCCGCCTTCTGACGCTCGACCAGGGCAAGCCGCTCGTCGCCGAAGCGCTGGGCGAGGTAGACGAGGCGGCCGAATACTTCCGGATAGCGGCTGAGGATTTGAAGCGGCTCGAGGGCCGCGTCCTGCCTTCGGCCAGTCCCAGCAAGCTCGTCCTGGCCCGTCACTACCCGCGTGGCGTCTACGGAATCATCACTCCCTGGAACTGGCCCCTGACCATGGCGGCTGAGCTGATCGCCCCGGCGCTGGCGGCCGGCAACACCGTGGTCTGGACCCCGGCCACGTCCACCAGCCTCATCTCGGTCGCCCTGATGGAGTGCCTCGCAGAGGCCGACCTGCCGGCCGGCGCCATCAACCTGGTCACGGGTCCGGGCGCCGAGGTGGGCGATGAGGTCGCGGGACATCCGCTGGTGGACGGCGTCGGCTTCGTCGGTTCAACGGAGACCGGCGCGTCGGTGGCGCGCCGCGCGGCGGGCAAGCACGTGATGCTCGAGCTCGGCGGAAACGGACCGATGGTGGTGTTCGGCGACGCTGACATCGGCCGAGCCGTCGAAGGCGCCATGGTCGGCTGCTACCTGTGCGCCGGCCAGAGCTGCACTGCCGGTGAGCGAATTCTCGTCGAGGAATCCGTGCGCGATGAGTTAGTGGCCAGGCTGGCCGACGCTGCCCGGGCGCTGCGCCTTGGTGATCCGTTTGATGCGGAGACGACCCTGGGTCCTCTCAACAATGAAGGGGTCGCGACAAAGATGGACGAGCACGTCGCGGACGCGGTCGCGCGAGGCGCCAAGCTGGTCCTGGGCGGCGAGCGCGCAGAAGGCTTTCCGACCCGCCTCTACTACCACGCAACCATCCTCGACGGCGTCGAGCCATCGATGCGTGTCAGCCAGGAGGAAACGTTCGGCCCGATTGCACCGATCATCAAGTTCCGCGACGAGAAGCAGGCGCTGGAGCTCGCGAACGACTCGCCGTACGGATTGCTCGGCGCGGTTTACACCAAAGATCTTTCGCGCGCTCTGCGCTTCGCGGATGGGCTGGAGACGGGCTGGGTCAACATCAACGAGTCGACCAACTATTGGGAGGCGCATCTGCCGTTCGGTGGTCGCGCTGGCAAGAAGAGCGGAATCGGACGAGTTGGCGGGCGCTTCGCGCTCGAGCAGATGACCGACCTCAAGACGATCGTGATCGAAATCGAGAGCCTTTGACCGTGGAGTCACGGCTGACTCATCCCCTCGAGGATCCCATCGACGAAGCCAGGCGCCTGGCGGACGCGGCGAGCAGCAAGGGGCTGCGACTCAAGCTGCTTGGCGGAGCGGGCATCCACCTGCACTCGCCGAGCGCGGCTCACGCGCCCCTCAAGCGGAAGTACGGCGACCTCGACTACGCGATGGCAGGGCGCGACCGAAAGTCCGCTTTGGACTTCTTTCCAGCCCTTGGCTACGAGGCGAACGAGCGCTTCAATCTCATGCAGGGAGACCGGCGGCTCTACTTCTACGACTCGCACAACAGCCGCCAGGTCGACGTGTTCATCGACGTGTTCAGGATGTCGCACGTCATCGATCTTCGCGGCCGCCTTGACCACGAGGGGCCGTGCGCGAACCCGTCAGATCTGCTCTTGAGCAAGCTGCAGATCTACGAGGTGAATCGCAAAGACCTGGTCGACCTCGTCGCGCTTGTGCTCGACCACCCGGTCGAGGCCGGCTGGGGGGACGAGGTGATCGACGCGGGCTACATCGCGCGAGTCGCGGCGCAGGACTGGGGTCTCTATCGCACACTGCAAGTCAACACCGAAAACCTTCGGGCCACCCTCGACGAGCTGGACGTCAACCGCGAGCTGGTCCGCTCGCGTCTGGACGAGCTGTGGCGGGCAATCGACGCGCAGCCAAAACCGCTCAAATGGAAGCTGCGGGCGCAGGTGGGCGACCGCGTCCAGTGGTACGAGCTGCCGGAAGAGACTCGTTCGCCCTACCAGCCGGAGTAGCGATGGCGGGACTTCCTACCTCAGCGCGCTGTGTCGTCATCGGCTGCGGCATCGTCGGCAACAGCCTCGCGTACCACCTTGGGCGTTTGGGGTGGCGCGACATCGTGCTCCTCGACAAAGGGCCGCTCCCCAACCCCGGCGGATCCACCGGCCATGCCTCGAACTTCATCTACCTGGTCGACCACTCCAAGGAGATGACCGCCCTGACGGTGGAAAGCGTTCGCCAGTACAGGGAGATGGGCGTGTTCACCCAGTCGGGCGGCGTCGAGGTCGCGCGGACCAAGGAGCGCATGCAGGAGCTCACGCGCCGGATGGTCTCGGCTGAGTCATGGGGAATCGAGCCCGTCTCGTTGGTGACGCCCGCCGAGGTTAAGCAGCTCGTGCCCTACATCGAAGAGTCGATCATCCTGGGCGGTTTCTACACGCCAGGGGTGGGTGTGGTCGACTCGCTGCGGATGGGCACGCTTATGCGAGAGCAAGGGCAGAGCTCAGGCGCGCTTCACGTGTCGCCGAAGACCGAGGTGGTGGGCATTGACGTTGAGCATGGCCGAGTCCGCCGCGTGCGCACGACTCAGGGAGACATCGAAGCCGAGACCGTGGTCATCACGTGTGGGGTCTGGAGCCCGCGCATCGCGCGGATGGCCGGCGCGCACATACCGCTCACGCCCGCGGTCCACCAGATGATCGATGTCGGGCCGGTGCCGCGATTCAAAGGCGCGAAAAGCGACATCGAGCACCCGATCGTCCGCGACATGGACACGAACATGTACGAGCGGCAGGCCGGCGGCGACCTCGAGATCGGTTCCTACGCACATCGCCCGATCCTTTACGACCCAGAGGACATGCCATCTCTGGAGCAGGCGGCGTTGTCCCCGACCGAGTTCCCCTTCACGCAAGGTGACTTCGAGCTGCAGATGCAGCACGCCCTCGAGCTGATGCCCGAGATCGTGGGCGACGAATCGGTCGGAGTGAAATACGCCATCAATGGAATCCTCTCGCTCACCCCGGACGGCATGCCGGTCCTGGGCGAGTCGCCGGACGTCAGAGGGTTGTGGGCGGCCGCAGCCGTGTGGGTCAAGGAAGGGCCCGGCACCGGCAAGGCGCTCGCCGAGTGGATGGTGCACGGGGAATCGGAGATCGACCTTCACTCCTCCGACATCGCCCGTTTCCACGAACACCAGAAGACACGCGCGCACGTGCGCGCGAGGGCGGCCGAAGGGTTCAACAAGACCTACGGCATCGTCCACCCAAGCGAGCAGTGGGCCTCCAACCGCGGCGTGCGCCTGGCTCCGTTCCACGAGCGAGAGCGAGAGCTCGGCGCGACATTCTTCGAAGCCGCGGGCTGGGAGCGACCCCAGTGGTATGAATCCAACGCGCCACTGCTGGAGGAGTTCCGCGAACGCGTGACAAGTCGCACGGCTGAATGGGAAAGCCGCTGGTGGTCACCGCTCATCAACGCGGAACACCTCGCGATGCGCGAGCGCGCCGGCATCTTCGACCTCTCCGCCTTCACCATCTTCGACATCGTCGGCCCAGGGGCGCTTCAGTCGGTGCAATGCGTCGCGCTTCGGCAAGTGGACGCGCCCGTGGGGCGCGTCGTCTACACGCCGGTCCTGAGCCCGAACGGAGGCTTCAAATCGGACCTCACGATCATTCGGCTGAGCGAGGATCGTTTCAGGGTCGTGACCGGGGGCGCCTCCGGCATGTCCGACCGCAAGTGGTTCCACGACCACCTGCCCGCCGACGGCTCTGCGCAGATGGCCGACATGACGTCGTCGATGACGACGATCGGCCTTTGGGGCCCGCGGGCGCGCGCCATTCTGTCGAGCGTGACATCGGACGACGTCTCCAACGAAGGCTTCAAGTTCGGCACGTGCCGGATCATCGAGGTCGACACGCTGAGGGTGCTCGCGTCGAGGATCTCGTACGTCGGCGACCTGGGTTGGGAGCTCTACATCACGATCGACCAGGGGCTCAAGCTCTGGGACGCGCTGTGGGAAGCCGGGAAGCCGCATGGCCTCGCACCGTGTGGCATCGGCGTGTACGGCACCACGGGGCGCCTCGAGAAGGCCTATCGCGCCCACGGCAACGAACTCGAGACCGAGTACAACGTCATCGAGGCCGGCATGGCCGCGCCGCGCGTCAAGGAAGAGGACTTCGTGGGCAAGGCGGCTCACCTGCGGCACCGCGCGGAGGAGCCGGCAGCCATCCTGTGCACACTGACCGTGGACGACCACCGTTCGAAGTCGGGTGAGAAGCGATACATGCTCGGCCGCGAGCCGATCCTCACGCGCGAGGGCAAACGGATCGTCGACCGCCTCGGACGTGGGTCCTATGTGACCAGCGCCGGCGCCGGCCCGTCGGTCGGCAAGCACATCCTCATGGCCTACCTTCCGCCGGAGCACGCAGTGGTGGGTGCGGGCCTGGCGGTCGACTACATGGGCGAAAGCTACCCGGTGACCGTCGCGGTCGCGGGCGCGACACCGCTGTTCGACCCCGAGAACTTACGAATTCGGGCTTGAGGATCCTCGCATGCATCAAACGGGTGCCGATCACCGGAGGCCGGATCGTGTTGACGGAAGACTCGCGCGCCATCGACACGCGCCACCTCGGCTTCACGATGAGTCCCCACGAAGAGTGTGGCGTCGAGGAGTCGGTGCGGATCATCGAGGCAAACGGCGGTGACTCGGTAGTAATTACGCTCGGACCGCCAGAGGCGGTGGAGCAGCTCCGCGACGCCATGGCTCTGGGCATCGACCGGGCGATTCACCTACAGACCGATGGTCAGGAATGGGATGGGGAAACCACCGCCGCCGCTCTGACCGAGGCGATCCGGGCCGACGAGGCTGCGTCCGGACCATTCGACCTCGTCTTTTTTGGTAACGAGTCGGCCGACTCGGGAGGCTTCCAGGTCGGCGCCCGCGTCGCGTTCACGCTTGGCCGCCCGTGCGTTACCGGGCTCAAGCGCGTGGCGATCGAGGGAGCTTCGGTGCGCTGCGAGCAGGAGGTCGAAGGCGGCCGCGATGTCTACGTCGTGCCGCTTCCAGCGGTGCTGACGGTGAAAGAAGGATTGAATCTGCCACGCTACCCGTCGGTCCCGGGTCGGATGCGAGCGAGCCGCAAGCCGGTCGCCGTCAACACGCCGTCACGGCCTGACTCGCGACTCGAGCTCGTGCGCCTCGTCGTGCCGGAGGGGCAGGGCAGGCGCGCGGAGGTCTTGGGCAGCGGCGCCGCGGCGGCTCCGGCCGTCGTCGAGATGCTGCGCAGGGCGGGAGTTCTGTAGATGGTCCTCGTCCTGGTCGAGCAAACGGACGGCAAAGTCGCAGATCCGTCGCTCCAGGCGCTGACGCTGGCCAGGTCGTTCGCGCAGCCGGTTGACGCCCTGCTGATGGGAACCGCCGCCGATCTGACACAGCACGGGGTGTCTGTCGCCCACGTCGCGGAGCACGTGGCGCTGGGTTCCTTCGCCCCGGACGCATGGGCCGCGGTCCTGCATCAGCTGGCGGTGAGCCTGAATGCCAGCGCCGTCCTCGCCGCCGGCACCGAGCGAGGCAACGAGGTCATGGCCCGCTTGTCGGCGCGAACTGGTCTTCCCCTGGCAGCGAACTGCATCGCGGTTTCGCCAGGCCCGCCGGTGACGCTGACCCGCCAGCGCTGGGGCGGCAGCCTGCTCGAAGAAGCGCGTCTGAACAGCGAGCGCCCGCTCATCACCGTCGCGCCGCACGTGGTCCCGATCGAGCCGGCGCCGATGCCCGCGGCCATCGAGCGGTTTGCTCCAGAGCTGACCGACAGCGACCTGCTGGTCCGCGTCGTCGAGCGCGTCGCGGCGGTGGGCGGGGGCATCTCGCTTACTGAGGCAAAGGTGGTCGTGAGCGGAGGTCGAGGCGTCGGGTCGAAGGAAGGCTTCGGCATGATCGAGGAGCTGGCCGGCCTCCTTGGAGCGGCGGTCGGCTGCTCGCGCGCGGTGACCAGCGCCGGCTGGCGGCCGCATACGGATCAGGTCGGGCAAACGGGGACGAAGATCGCGCCCGAGGTGTATATCGCCTGCGGCATCAGCGGGGCCACCCAGCACATGGCGGGCTGCAAAGGAGCCAAGCGCATCCTGGCAATCAACTCGGACGCGCAGGCCCCGATCATGCTGAGCGCGGACTACGCGGTGGTCGGCGATCTCAAAGAGATCGTGCCGGCGATCTCGGCGGAGATTCGCAAGTCCAGATGAGCGCTGTCGCAGCCGTCGCGCTCGCCGCCGTGCTGCTCGTGTCGGCGGGGCTTTTTGCCCGTCGGGCGGTATTGCTTTATCGATTGGTCCGCATGGGCAAGCCGGCAGCGCGTTTTGACGACGTCCCGGCGCGGGCACGAGCTGAAGCCGTCGTCGTGGTCGGCCAGAGCAAGCTCCTCCAGCGCCTGCTGCCGGGCGTGATGCACGCCTTGATCTTTTGGGGCTTCCTCGTCCTCTTCCCCACGATCGTGATCGCGATGATCGGCGCGGTCGACCCTCACGCGAGCTTGCCTTGGCTCGGCGCGCAGGGATGGTACGCGTTGATGGTCGACGTCTTCGCCGTGCTCGTGCTCATAGGCGTCGTGACCGCGTTCGTCATTCGCAAGGTGCAGCGACCGGCGCGTTTCAAGGGCAGCCACATCGGCGAGGCTGACCTGATCCTCGCCCTGATCGCGGGTATCGTCTGCACGCTCTTGCTGTGGCATGCGTCGCAGATCTCGCTTGGGCTGAATGAATACCCCGCGAGCTGGGCACCGGTGTCAGGTCTTCTTGCCCAGATGCTGCGCGGCACGCTGGTCCCGTATATCGAGCGGATCGCGGTCTGGGCGCACGTGCTGATCATCCTCACTTTCCTCGTTTATCTGCCGTACTCCAAGCACCTGCACATCGCGGTGGCGGCGATCAACGTTTACTTTGGCCGCACGCGCTCCCGCGGACGCCTGGAGCCGATCGACTTCGACAAGCCGGAAGAAGAGGTGCGATTCGGGTCGGCGCGGGTGACCGACATGACCTGGAAGCAGATGCTCGACACGATGTCGTGCACCGAATGTGGACGCTGTCAGGACGTGTGCCCGGCCTACGCCACCGACAAGGCGCTCTCGCCGAAGCTGCTGATCATGGCCATACGCGACCAACTGATGACAGAGGGACCTAAGGCGCTCGCGGCGAACGGGTCGTACACCGCGCCGCCAATCGTCCCGAACGCAGTGACCGACGACATCGTGTGGGACTGCGTGACCTGCGGCGCATGCGTGCGCGAATGCCCGGTCGGCATCGAACACATCGACCATGTCATCGACTTGCGGCGCAACCTCGTCATGGTCGAGTCGCGGTTTCCAGAGGAAGCGGGCACCATGCTGCGGGACGTGGACCGTTCCTCCAACCCATGGGGCAAGCCGCAGGCCGACCGCACGCACTGGGCCGAGGGCCTCGGCGTCCGCGTACTCCAGCCAGGAGAAGCGGCGCCGGATGTGCTTTTCTGGGTCGGCTGCGCGCCTGCGTTTGATGAGCGTGCGAAGCAGGCCGCGATCTCCACCGCCAAGCTCCTGCAGATGGCGGGCGTCGATTTCGCGATCCTCGGGCCGCGCGAGGCCTGCACGGGTGACCCCGCTCGGCGCATGGGCGACGAGTACACCTTCCAGCGGTTGGCCGGCCAGAACGTCGGCACTCTCAACGAAACCGGGGTGAAAAAGATCGTCACGACGTGCCCACATTGCTTCAACACCATTGGCAACGAGTACCCGGACTTCGGCGGCACATACGAGGTCGTGCATCACACGGAGTTCCTGGCCGAGCTGGTGAGGGAGGGCAAGCTCGAGCCGCTCCCAAGCGAGCGAACCATCACGTATCACGACTCCTGCTACCTCGCCCGCCACAACGACGTCCGGATGCAACCGCGAGAGCTGGTGGCGGCCGTCGGCAAGGCGGTTGAGATGCCGCGCCATGGCGAGCGGACCTTCTGCTGCGGCGCAGGTGGTGCTCGGATGTGGATGGAGGAGAAGAGGGGGCGCCCCATCAACCACGAGCGTGTGCGCGAGGCAGCCGCCACGGGCGCTGAAACGCTCGCGGTCGCATGTCCCTTCTGCACGGTGATGCTCGACGACGGAGTGCGAGAGACCGGCGCCAAGATGCAGGTGATCGACCTGGCCACGCTGCTGGCCGAAGCGGTCGAGAAACGCCGGAAGCTGGCGACCTAGGAGCTACGCCTGTTCGACTTGTAGGCGCAGCACATGGCCGTGCGTCGCGAAAGGTCCTTCGCCAGGCGGGATGCCGGTCACGATCTCGAAGGTGATGGAATCAGCGGAGCCCACCTCCCGCACGAATGTGGTGAGCTCGGCAACCCCACCGAGGATGGACCAGACCGATTGGCGTATCTCGCGCCGTGACTGCCTTGTAGTGCAGGTCAGGCGGACACGCAGCGCACCGTCCGGCTCTACCTCGTAAGAGTCGATAACCAGGCCGGAAACCTCAGCGCGTTCACGAAGTCCAGGCATGAGATGGGTTTCGGGGTCTTCAGTCACCCAATCTTTGGCACCGGCGAGCTCCGCAAGTTGCTGAATTGCCGCCAGGCTGCCGCGCGCATCGGCGACCCCACGTCCGCGCTCATCGGAGTCCCACCGGCGCGAGGTCATGGCTTCAGCCTAGGGCTTCACTGCTCTCTAGACGCTGCGGCGGGCGGGCGACGCGGAACAGGACGCGGTTGGTTGACGGGTCGGCAGCAGCCAGGCCGCCGGCTTCTTCCGCCAGGCGGACATTTCCGTGTTCAAGGCGACCGATGACATCGTCCAGGTCGCGCTGCGTTGGCAGCTCGATCGTGTAGCGGCGAAGGCCTGCCGATCCAGCCGGCGCGGGCGGCGCACCTTGGCCGGCCCATGTGTTCAGGCCCACGTGATGGTGATAGCCGCCTGCGGACAGAAAGCCGACTCCGGGCACGTGGCCCATGACGTCGAAGCCGACCAGGTCGTGGTAGAAGCGCAGGGCGTCCTCGACGTCGGCGACGTGCAGGTGGATATGCCCCATCTTCGTGCCGGGCGGCATCGGCTCATCCAGACGGTCATCTTCGCGGAGATGGCTGAACATCTCCTCGAGGTCGATCGGGTCACGCCCTGACCGCGGGCGCCCATCTTTGTCTTGCGCGAAGAAGGTGCCGTCAGCGAACCCCATGGTTCCGTCCTCGGGCGTTTCGATGTAGATCTCAATGCCATTGCCGTCGGGGTCCCAGAGGTAGTTCGCCTTGGTCATGACGTGGTCGGTGGGGGACTGCTCCCACCGCAAGCGGGCCAGGCGCGCGATCACGCGCGCGAGCTCCCGTCTGTCGGGCACCAGGATGGCAAGGTGGTAGAGGCCCGACGTTCTCGGCACGACCGGCCGCTCCGCGTCGGGGTACAGCACCACAAGCTCGCGGCCGGCGGCGCCGAGCCGGAGCTCGGGCCCGTCCGAAGCAAGCGGCGTCAGGCCGACGTAGTCACGGTAAAACCGGAGCGCACGCTCCCCATCGGTAACGGCGAGCTCGACGGCGCCCACCCCAGTTTTCGCCGCGATCGATTGGGTCTTCATCGCACTATTGGTACCCGGCCGCGGCACGGACTATTCAACGGCTCTTCCGCCACCTAGCTGAGGCCGACGATGTTCCCGTTCTCGTCGATGTCGATGCTCGCTGCGATCGGTGTCGTTGGTAGGCCCGGCATCGTGCGCATCTCGCCACAGATCGGGTAGATGAAGCCCGCGCCAACCGAGGCGCGAACTTCCCGCACAGGCAGGACCCAGCCCGTAGGCGCGCCCTTGAGCTTCGGATCGGATGAGATCGACAGGTGTGTCTTGGCGATGCAGACGGGCAGCCGGCCGAACCCGTTCGCCTCGAATGCGTCCAGCTGCTTGGCCGCGGGCGCGTCGTAGTCGACACCGCGAGCGCCGTAGATGCGCAAGGCGACGGCTTCGATTTTCTCGCGCAGGGTCGCCGCGTCGGGATACAGCAGCTGGAAATGGCTTGGCTCTTCGGCGGCCTCCGCCACCATCTCGGCCAGCTCGGTGGCGCCCTTGCCGCCGTCGACGAAGTTGTTGCAAACGGCGGACCGCACACCCAGGTGCTCAGCCAGCTCCCGAACGGCGCGGTGCTCGGACGGGTGGTCGCCCGGAAACGCATTGATCGCGATGACCGGTGTCACACCGTGAATCTGGATGTTCTCGACCTGCTTGCGTAGGTTGGCCGCGCCGGCCATCACATCGTCGGGATTCTCCACGAGCAGCTCGGGCGGCAGCGGTCGTCCCGCGACGACTCTGTACTTGCCGGAGTGAACCTTCAACGCCCGCACGGTGGCGACGATCACCGCCGCATCCGGAGCCAGGCCGGAGGTCCGGCACTTGATGTTGAAAAAGCGCTCCGCGCCCATGTCGGCGCCGAATCCAGCCTCGGTGACCAGGAAGTCGCCGGCATGAATGCCGATGAGGTCGGCAAGGACTGACGAGGCGCCGTTGGCGATGTTCCCGAAGGGGCCCGCGTGGACGAGGACTGGAGTGTTCTCCAGCGTCTGCAGGAGGTTGGGCTTGATGGCGTCGAGCATGATCACGGTCATGGCGCCGCCGGCGTGGAGGAAATCCGCCGTGATCGGTTTGCCATCGCGCGCGAGGCCGATGACCATGCGGCCGAGACGCTGCCTCATGTCCTGAAGCGAGGTCGACAGAGCCAGCACCGCCATGACTTCAGAGGCCGCGGTGATGTCGAAGCCGGTCTGCCGAGTCACGCCATCTTCAGGCGCGCCAAGTCCGACGACGACGCTGCGCAGCACCCGGTCGCTCACGTCGAGTACGCGGCGCCACGTGATGCTGTGAAGGTCGATCGGAAAGTCGCGCAGGCTGTGGTGGATGTAGTTGTCGATCATCGCGGCCAGCAGGTTGTGAGCGGATGTGACCGCATGGAAGTCCCCCGTCAGGTGAAGGTTGAGACGCTCCATGGGCACGACCTGGCTGTGGCCGCCACCGGCGGCTCCGCCCTTGATCCCGAAGGTGGGCCCCATCGATGGCTGGCGGATGGCGACGGTCGCCCGTTTGCCGATGCGGCCAAGGGCGTCGCCCAGGCCCACCGTGGTCGTGGTCTTGCCTTCGCCAAGAGGAGTGGGTGTGATCGCTGACACGACCACGTACTTCGCTTTCGGCCGGTCGGCGAGCTCGGCGATCGCGTCGAGCTTGATCTTCGCGACGTCGTGCCCGTAGGGCTCGAGCAGATGCGAGCCAATGCCCATGCGCTTTGCGATCTCGGGCATGGGGAGCAGGCGCGCTTTACGCGCGATCTCGAGATCGGTTGGGAAAGTGACGGCCATTGTTGCCTCCTTCTCTAGCTCGCGCGCGCCAGCATGTCCTGGCGCCATCGCTCTGTCGGCTCAATCTCGTTGAACGTGAATACGTGAAGGCCGGCGACGTTGCGCTCGGGAGCTGTGATGTCGGGCTGGAGCGCTTTGACAAATCGCTCGGGGTCATAGCCGCCCGGCTGCAGCATCCGCAGGAACCAGTTGGAATGACCTTTGAGGAAACGCGCCGAATCGACGATGCCGATTCGGGTAGAGATGCGCAGCAGCTTGGCTGGGTCGGCGACTCCTGCCATGCCGATGTGGATCGGCAGCTCGACCTTGCGGCGGCGTACGCGACCCACCCACCTCTTCAGGACGCGGGGATCGAAGCACAGGTTGCTCACGATGTAGGTAGCGATCCGCCTCTTGTCCCACATCGCCTGGATCGTCATGTCGTCGTCGATGAAGCTGTGGCTTTCGGGATAACCGGAGACGCCGATGTCACCCAGGTTGTGACCCTCCCTCATCATCGCCTCGAGGAGCGACACCGAGTCGGGAAACTCGCCCGCCGGCTCGCGCGCGTCGCCCGCGATGACGAAGACGTCGTGTACCCCGATCTCGTTGATCGCAGCGAGAATCTCGCGCAGATGCGAGGGGTCGCGGATCAGCCGCGCGGAGAGGTGTGGAACGACGGTGTAGCCCTGGCGCGAAAGCCGCTCGGCGAGATCGATCGTTGCGTCCATGCCCCGACGGGGTGAGGCGGTGATGGTGATCGTCACCTCGCGGGGGACATGCGTCGCGACGAGCCCTTCGACGTCTTCGGTCGGCAGGACCTCGTAGCGGGGAGCGCGCAGGAAACCGGTCAGCGCCGCACTACCCGCTCTACCCACACTCTCACTCCGAACCAGCGATCTCAGCAGGCGACCACTTACTCTGTCGCACTATATGCGACTGTCGCGCTGCGCGCAACGTCAACGCCAGTTAGTCCAGGTTGGTGTCTGGTCCGCGCGGGAGCTGCTGATAGAGTCCAGCTGCGGCGGGATGGCAAGGATGTTCCCGTCATCGGTCTTGACCAGCTGCCACTTGCCCTCGTGGACCATCCAGTGATGGCGATGGCAGAGAAGAACGAGATTCGGTAGATCACCAGGGCCTCCTCTGATCCAGTGGACGATGTGATGGCCGGAGGTCCAGGTCGCCGGCCGGTCACAGCCCGGGAAGCGGCAGCCCTTGTCGCGAGCTTTCAACGCCCGCCGTTGCGAGGGCGAGATCACTCGTCTGGAACGGCCGACGTCGATCACCGCCGAGTCGGCGCCGAGCAGGATGCGAGTTACGTTGCAGTCGCAGGCCAGCCGCTCGACCGCCTTGGCCGAGATGGGGAGCGAGAACTCGAGGTCAGCGGCTGGGGCACCTATGCGCTGGAGCAGATTCTCCAGCGTCGCGGTGACCTGCAGGTGCGGTCGTTGGCTCCCGCGCTTTCCCACCAGGCCGTTGTCCAGGGACCGGTTGGCCAGCTCGACGGCAGCATCGGCGAGGCGGTGGTCGCGCTTGCGGTGGTCGTCTTTTCCGTTGCGCTGCGCCAGAGGCTCCCATGCCGTGCGCAGCACGGCTGCGCCTTCGGGATCGAAGACCCCACGCAGCCAGACCATGCCGCCCTCGCCGGTTTTCAAGGTGAGTGAGCGGGCCTCGACAGCTTGCGCCTCTTCGGCTGCATAGGCCTCAGGGTCGGCCGCGTGGCGCATGTGATGGCAGAAGTCGATGAAGCGTCCAACGGTCAGGTCGCGCGCCTTCTCCAGCAGCGGCATCTCGTCGAAGGGCTTGTTGGTGCCTGTCTCTTGAATCGCCGCCGCCGTGCGCGCCATGTGGGCGAGGTGGGCGAACCCGATCTCGCCCTCGACCATGCTCTGGTGGCTCTCGGGCACGTTTCGCAGCTGCTCGCCGACGGCGATTCGATCGGCGGCTGCACCGGAAGTCATGTGGCAGTTGAGACGCAGCCAGTGGATGGGCGAGACCGAGCCGTGGCGGTCGTACTCGTCGGTTTCGGCAAACGCTGCTGCTCCCTCCGAGAACTTGACAGCAATCCGGTCGCTCACCCGCTGCACACGCTGTAGGAAGGTTGCAAGTGCCGGACCTCCCTCGGGCAGGGGCTGTTGTGAGAATCGATCGACAGCTGCCTCGAGCATTTCGAGCTCGTCCGAGGCGGCAGCCAGGTGTTCCATGAGATTCATCCTACGAACGCCTGTTTGGGTGTCAACGCTCTTAACAGGCCGCAGATTTTTGGGCCTTTAGCTCTTCGAGAGCAGCGAATTAACAGGCAGGGTTGATCATCCGTCGCTCGGGCCGTAGCTTCGCTGCAGGTGTGCCGGTTGGGGGAGGAACCGGAGAGAATTAGGGAGGGCCCGCCAGGGGTGCGCCGATTTGGCGGGCGGAGGTGGTTGGCTTGAACGGGGCGGGCAGCAGGAGGATCGCGTTGCGGTCCGGCGGGTAACCGGGGCGCCATGAGTCGAAGCCGTTGAAGGGGACGTTGCCCGCCAGCTCCCGGTGCAATCCCGCGAGGACGAGCGGGTCGCCGGCGCCACCTCGAATGGCTACGTCGTGATCGACCATTGTGCATGCGATCCCGAGCAAACCGTCGCCCGCGTCGAAGAGCTCGACCAGCCGAGCTTGGCAGGGCCAGTCCACCATCGAGCTGGTCGTCACCTCCCAGAGTCCGTGAGCGCCCTGCCGGTCGGGCCGCGGCGTGATGCGGTTGGCGTGGATGTGCCCGTTCAGCCACAGCACCACGTTCTGGAATCGCAGCAGCAGGTTGAGCAGGGCGTCAGCCATCCGCTCGGCTCTGGGGTTCGAGAGCATGTCGTATCCGTGATGCGAAAGCACCACCACCAGGCGGTCGTCGTGTGGAGACTTCACAGTGGATCCGTCACGCGTCTGGAACGATGAGTGCACCTCCTCCAGCCTTCGCTCGAGCCAGTGGAGCTGAGGCGCGTCGATGCATCCGTCCGCCCCACCCGCCGCACAGACCGTGTCGAGCGTGATGAATCGAACGGCTCGCGTGTCATGCACGTAGTACGCCGTGCCGGCGCTGCGGTTCTGATCGGTGAAGCCGTGCCTGCCGGATTTGTACTGCGCCTCGATGAACTCGCCACGCGAAATAGGGCGGCGCGCCGGGTCCGGCGTCACCTCGAGATAGGCGCCGGTCATGAAGAATTCCGGTTGCTGGACGAAAGTCTCGACAGCCTTGTCGAGATCAAGGCCTGGAGGCAGTCCGATCGGCTTGCGTGAGCCGCTCATCGCCTTCGCCAGCGCCGGAGTGACAATCCCAACTCCCTGACACACCTCTTCGTGGTTGCCGTAGCACCCCAGCCACGGCAGGCGCAATCCAGTCGCCTCGAACGATTCGACAGCTCGCTCGAGCAGCCCGGGCACAAGAGGGAAGCCAAGGTCGCGGCCAAACACGTTGCCTTCGCTTGGGCCGTCGGGTTTCCAGCAGTTGTCGTCCGGCCAGTCCGCAGCCTGTACGCCCTCATATCCTGGCGCACCCGAATCCGGCTGGACGGTGCCTCCGTTGAGAAGTGCCAGGAAGTTGTCCAGCTCATTCCGCTGCGTGTTATCGATCGAATCTCCGGTCATCGCGACCAGCTCGATCCGGCGACCCGTGACCGGTGCCGTCTCGATTGCGTTCAGCGTCCGAACCATCGCCTCGATCGCATGGACGTTGAGGGCCTCATGCGGGCGCTGCATCGTGAGCAGCTCGCGAAAGCGCGAGTCATCCCACTCTCGGTTGACGAACTCAAATCGGGCGGGCGATTGCGTGTCGGTCACGTGAAGGTCTGTGATGTGCGCGATGGCAGCGATCGCGCGTTGTGGCGCAACAGAACCCTCAGTGGAATCGCCGACAAGTTCGCGACGTACTACGTGCGGCTCGCCGTCGAGCTCTGCGACCTCACGATATGGGGCGCGCGGTCCGTCGCGAACAACGGAGCCCGCGCCAAGCCTGCGCTGCGTGGTCAGCGCAACGCCCGGACCTGCCGTCAATGCTCGACCGCTGCTGTCTCTTCCCTCGCGATGAGGACCGGGTCCGTTCTCAGGGCGACACGCACGCGCGTGCCTGCCGGGCTCGCGGCTGCAGCCGACGTCGGCATTTGCGCTAGCACCGTGATGTCGCCGAGGTCGACCGTCACACGGCTCGTTGCGCCGAGGAAGGCCACGGCGATGACCGTGCCCACCAGTGGACCAGCCGCCAGGTCGCCATCGCTTGTGATGGACACGGCCTCAGGCCGGACGAGCGCTATCGCAGGGCCCTGTGCCGAGTCCGGCCGCACGAGCGGCAGCTGGGTGCCCCTGACATTTACCGTGCCGCCCTTGACGTCTCCAGGGATGCGGTTGGTCAGGCCTACGAACTCGGCGACAAACGGGGTCGCCGGCCGCGTGTAGACCAGTGTCGGCGGGCCGAGCTGCTCGATGTGCCCGGCGTTCATCACGCCGACGCGATCAGCAATGGCCAGCGCCTCTTCCTGGTCGTGGGTCACAAAGAGCGTCGTGATCCCGACCTCGAGCTGGACGCGGCGGATCTCGTCGCGCAGGCGCGAGCGCACCTTCGCGTCGAGGGCGGAAAGCGGTTCGTCGAGCAGCAACACCTTGGGCCGGATGGCGAGCGCTCGCGCCAGGGCCACGCGCTGCTGCTGGCCTCCGGAGAGCTGGACGGCGTATCGATCCGCGAATCCGGCCAGGCCGACGAGGTCGAGCATCTCGAGTGCGCGCTTCTTGCGCTCGGCGGGCCCGACCTTGCGCATCTGCAGGCCGAACGCCACGTTTTCCCAAGCAACCATATGGGGGAACAACGAGTAGGACTGGAACACCATCCCGACGTCACGCTTGTTCGCGGACAGGCCAGTGACGTCCTGCCCACCGATGACCACCCGGCCGCCGTCCGCCTCCTCGAGGCCCGCCAGCAAGCGCAATGCCGTGGTCTTGCCGCAGCCGGACGGTCCCAGGAGGGCGACGAGCTCGCCCGCCGCCAGAGTCAGAGAAAAATCGTTCAGAGCAGTTACGGCGCCGTATCGCCGCTGGAGATTTTCGAGGCGAACCTCAACGCCCTCGCGCGGTGTGGTTTCGACGCTGGCAGTCATCTCGTCCCTCCCGAGAAATCGCGGCCGAAGGTCTGCAAGAGCCGCTCTCGGGTTCGCCGGCGTCCACCCCGTTGCCCCCCCACGAAGGAGAGTGCCACGAGCAGAACGAACGCGAACAGCAGGGACGCGACCGCGACGGCGATCGAGACGCCTGCGCTGGTGCGACCGACCGAGACGATCTCCACCTGGAGGTTGGGATACAGAAGGTTGTTGGCGATCGTGTACTCGCCGAGCACGAGGGCCACCGACAGAAGACCGGCATTCAGCAAGGCCGACGATATATTCGGCACGATCACACGCCACATTACTGTGAACCAGCCTGCCCCCAGGCTGCGCGCGGCCTCCGACAGCGTCTTCACATCAATCGCCGCCAGGCCGGCGTCCAGCGAGCGGTACGCGTAGGGCAGCACCAGGATGGCGTAAGCGAGTGACAGGGTGAGGATAGAGTCGCTGAAGTTGATGCCCATCCACTGATACATCGGCGAGAAGCCGACCACGAGGACGATTGCGGGAATGGTCAGCGGAAGCAGAGAGATGCTCTCGATGACTCTGCGAAGCCTCGGCAAGCGCAACCGCACCCATACCATCGTTGGAACCAGCACCACGAGAACGCCAATAGACGTGATCACCGCGAGCTCGAACGAGGCGACGATGCCCGCGACAAGGTCGGGATATGTGGCTATCGACTTCCAGGCGTCGAGCGTCCGCGGTGAATTCTCTCCGACACCGCGTGTGGAGAACTCGAACATGGCCCAGATCGGCCCGAGGAAAAAGGCTCCAAATAGGACGAAGGTCACGACGCGAAAGACCTGGAGCTTGGCTCGTCGCGACCCGGTCACTGCAGCCACCTCGCGGTGCGCCGCTGGAGCACCGCGTACAGCACGCTGACGATGGCGACGATCACGATCAGCACCACCGCCTGTGCTTTTGCGAACCCGGGCTCGTGGAGGCCGACCTCACTTGTGATGGCGTTGCTGATCTGCAGCGGCAGGATCGGGCCGCCCTGGTTGATCAACGCCGCTGCAGTTGCGTAGGCGGACAGGGCGTTGGCGAACAGCAGCAGGGTCGAGCCGAGAAAGGCAGGGGCCAGCAGCGGTCCCGCGACGTATCGCCAGTAGTGCCAGGTACCGCCCCCGAGGCTCTCGGTCGCCTCGCGCCACTGCGGTTTGATGCCGTCGACTGCGGGCAGGAAGATGAGGACCATCAGCGGGATCTGGAAGTACAGGTAGACCAACTCCAACCCGCGCAGGTCGTAGAGCCAGACGCCACTCGCGTAGTAATCGAGATGGTGCTGGGACAGGTACACATAGACGGCGCTGGCGGGACCGATTGCAGCAATGAAGGCGAAGGCAAGGATCACGCCCCCGAACTGGGCAAGCACGCCGCATGCAGACGTGACCATGCGGCGAAAGGTGCCGCGCGGGTTGCCGGTCGCAATCGCGTAGGTCAGGAGTGCTCCAAGCACTGCGCCCCCGACCGCCGTAACCGCGGACAGGATGACGCTGCTGATGACGGCGCTGACGATGTAGGGCCGGGAGAGGTTCGCGAAGTTGGAGAGCGTCGGGCCGCCCGCGTTTGCAAAGGCACCCGCGACGATGATCACGGTTGGGAGAAACAGGAAGAGCGCGACGTAACCGAGGAACGGGACCGCCCCGATCCAGTCAAGAGAGAGGCGCCGGCCGCCCATCATCGGGCGGCCGACGCCGGTTACAGCCGGATTGCCGGCAGCTGTCAAGAAATGGCGGCTGCCCAGTGGGCGGCCAGGTACGTCTTCGCTGCGGTGGCCTGGTCAGGGGTGAGGCGTATCGGCGTGCCGTTGGCGGGCGGCAGCGCAGCGGCGGCTGCCGCGTCGATCTTCCCAGATGTCGTCATGGCCGCCATGCGGACCGGTCGAGCGAGGCCCTTCAGCCACAGATTCTGGCCCTCGTTGGAGTACAGGTACTCCTCCCACAACCGCGCCGCGGCGGGGTGGGGCGCCGTCTTGCTGACGGCCTGCGCGTAGAAGTCGAGGAGGATCGCGTTCGATGGGACGAACACCTTCCAGGTCGGAACGTCGGTGCCGTGGGTCGCCGACAGGTAGTCCCAGTCAAGCACGACGGGGGTGGTTCCGTTCTTCACGGTTGCAGTCGTCGCCTGCACCGGCACGAAGTTGCCCTTCACCTTCAGCTGGTGGAAGAAGTCCACTCCCTTGCTGATGTCGTCTACCGAGCCGCCGTTGGCCAGCGAGGCCATCATCACGCCGTTCAGTGCGGCGTTTGCCTTGGTCGGGTCGCCGTTGAGCGCGACCTTACCCTTGAAGCCGGAGCCGAGCAGGTCTGCCACGGACGTGACGGCCGGTACCTTGCTCGAGTCGTAGCCGATCGACATGTAGCCGCCGTAATCCTGGAACCAGAGCCCGGTCGCTTCCTTCTGGGCGGCGAGGATGTCATTCCACGTCGCGACCTTGTAAGGGGCGAAGAGGGTGGTGTTCGCAAGAGCAACCGACATGCCGATGTCGAGCACGTCCGGGGCGCGGCTGCTGGCGCCGAGCTGCTGGACGGCGTTGACCTCGTCCTGGCTGCTGCCGGTGGGGTTGTCGGATGTGATCTTGATGTTCGGGTACTTCGCCGCGAATCCATCGAGGACAGCGCCGTAGTTCGCCCAGTCGCGAGGTAGCGCGATCACGTTGAGCTTGCCTTCGGCATTTGCCGCGGCTTCCAAGCCGGACATGCCACCACAATCGGCGACCGACGCCGCGGTCTTGGCGCTCGTGCACGAGGCGGTTCCGCCGCCGCTCGAGCTACCACAAGCCGCCACCAGAACCAACGCCACCACGGCAAGGCCGAGCTGACGCATCGGACTGATCCACTTCATGTTCCTTCCCCTTCTAGACACGGTCGGCGCCACACAGGCGACCAATATGCACAGGAAATATTGCTCCCGACCTGCCTGCGTTGCAAGGACGGAGAATGCTTGCCAGGTTGATTTTGGTTAGCCCGCCGTTAATGCGCTCCTGCTAGGGCGGTAGCCCAGGCGCCGGGAAAGGTCGGCCGCCGCGGCAGTGGTCGCCTGGATCAGCTCCGGCCGGCTTCCAGCTCGCAGGCGGTGCGAGGGCCCCGAGACGTCCAGGGC
Source organism: Candidatus Dormiibacterota bacterium (assembly GCA_035937155.1). Lineage (GTDB taxonomy): Bacteria > Chloroflexota > Dormibacteria > Dormibacterales > Dormibacteraceae > Palsa-870. The sequence continues at coordinate 71,619 of DASYVJ010000036.1, forward strand.
GGCGACGACCTCGCCGCTTGCCGCGTACACCGGTGCGGCGATCGCGTCGAGGCCGACCTCGAGCTCCTCGTATGTGCGCGCGAAACCATCCGTCACCGCTCCGTCCAGCTGCCCCTCGAGCTCGCTTCGGTTCGTGATCGTGTGGGGGCTCGAGCGCTCGAGGAGGCGCCCGAGCAGGCGCTCTCGGACCGCGGCCGGCGCGAAGGCAAGGATGACCTTCCCGCTGGCGGTGCAGTGAACAGGGGTGCGCCGGCCAAGCCAGTTGACGCTAACCACGGAGGTCGAGGCGGTCGCCTGCTCGATCGGCACGATCTCATCGCCCGCGAGCACGTCCAGGGTTACCGTCTCACCCAGCAACCCGGCGAGGCCCTCACACACAGGCCGGGCGATGGTGCGCAGGTCGGATTCGCCAGTGACCACGCTGGCCAGTTGCGGCAGCCGGCGGCCCAGGCGGTACTTGGCACTCTTGGGGTCACGCTCCACGAGGGCGTGGCGCTCAAGGGTCCCGAGCAGGCGAAGCGCCGTCGACCGGTGCACATTCAGCTCGCGGGAGATCTCGGCGCCGGTGCGCCAACCTCCCTGGGCCAGCAGGTCCAGGATGGTCACCGCCCGCTCGACCGAGCGAACCACCCCTGGGTCTCGCGCCGCCTCGTTGCTCACGGCGCAACATTACGCTTGCCAGCCTCCCTGCCGGAGGGTAAAATGTTGGACCCTGAGCATCTGTTGAGCGATGCGCAACAGTCCCCTCGCCCGCGCCAGCGGGAGAGGGTTAGGGTGAGGGTCGACGGAGAAGAAGTCGACGGAGAAGATAATGAGCCGAGAAGAAGAGATCCGGGCCGAACTGTTCGACCACACGCTCAACGGACACGCGCCCGAGGTGAAGGCCCTCACCGAAGAGGGCTTGAAGCTCGGCATGGACCCCATGGACATCCTATTCAAGGCCCTCATACCCTCACTGGAAGAGGTTGGCCGCCGGTTCGAGAAGGGCGATTTCTTTGTCCCGGAGATGCTCATCGCGGCTCGCGCCATGCAGGGCGCGCTGGTGATCCTGCGGCCGCTGATCGCCGAGACGGGAGCCCAGCCGGTCGGCCGCTACGTCATCGGCACGGTCAAGGGCGACATCCACGACATCGGCAAGAACCTCTGCGTGATCATGCTCGAGGGCGCCGGGTTCGAGGTCTACGACCTGGGCGTCAACACACCGCCGGAGAAGTTCGTGGCGGCTGTCGAGGAGCACAAACCCGACGTCGTGGGCTTCTCCGCCTTCCTCACGACCACCATGCCGATGTTCAAGGTCAACATCGATGCGATCACGAAAGCGGGACTGCGGGACAAGGTGCACATCGCGGTCGGCGGCGCGCCCGTGACCGCGGAATACGCCGCGCATGTAGGTGCGGACAGCTATGCGCCGGACGCATCGATGGCCACCCGGATGGCCAAGGAGCTCGTCGGCGATCGGAGCGGGGCTTCGGAAGGCGCGCAGGCTCTCGAGCAGGCGGTCAAGCTGATCGACGAGACCCTCAAAAAGGGATAACGGCTGGTGGAGACCCGTCTCAGCTCGCGAAGTCGCGAGGTCGTAGTCTCCGGTGACCGCCCCTTCGTCATCATCGGTGAGCGCATCAACCCGACGGGTCGCAAGGTGCTCGCCGCGGAGATGAAGGAAGGCAAGATGGACCGCGTCCGCTCAGACGCGATCGCGCAAGCCGCGGCGGGTGCGCACATGCTCGATGTCAACGCCGGCATCCCGGCGCTCGACGAGGCGGCGCTCCTCACCGCCACCATCAAAGCGGTGATGGCTGCCTGCGACGCACCGATCTGCATCGACTCGTCGATCATCGAAGCCCTCGAGGCAGGGCTCTCGGCCTACGAAGGCAAAGCTCTGGTCAACTCGGTCACTGCTGAGGAAGAGCGCATGGAGCGCATCTTCCCGCTGGTCAAGAAGCACGGCGCGGCAGTGATCGGCATGGCCAACGACGAGACCGGGATCTCGATGGTCCCCGAGGAGCGCCTCGCGCTGGCACGCCGGATTATCGAGCGTGCGGCCGACTACGGGATCCCCCAGGAGGACATCATCATCGACCCGATCGCGATGACGGTCGCGGCGGATCCGACCTGTGGCGTGATCACGCTCGAGACCATGAGGCTGATCCGCGACCAGCTCGGCAACAACATGACGTGCGGGGCGTCGAACGTTTCCTTCGGGTTGCCTGACCGCGCCACGGTCAACGCAGCGTTTCTTCCGCTGGCCATGCACGCGGGGCTGACGTGCGCGATCACCAACCCGCTGGTGCCCGAGGTCCGCCGTGCCGTGCTGGCCGGAGACCTGCTGCTGGGACACGATGAGTACGCGATGCGCTGGATCGCGAGTTATCGGGCGGAGGTGGCGGCCGCCAACGCCGGGCGCGCGCAGGGCGCATCAGAAAGTTAGGCGGGATGATCCAGCGCAAGCTCGAGGTCCGCTACCTGCCCTTCGACCGGACCACGCGCGTCCCGCCCGGCACGACATTGTTCAGCGCCGCGCACTGGATCGGTCTGCCCATCGACTCGACATGTGGTGGGCGTGGCACGTGCGGCAAGTGCAAGGTGCGGGTGGTCGAAGGTCGCACGGACGCCGAAACCGCCGACCATCGATTGCTTCGTCCAACGGAGATAGAAGACGGATGGCGACTCTCCTGCCAGGCGCGCATCTACGAGGACATGACTTGCGAAGTGCCTCAGCTGCTGCGCGTTCCCAAGGCGGCGACCATGGGGCTGGGACGTCTGGTCATCCTCGACCCCAACGTGCGCAAGGTCTACCTCGAGCTGGCCGAACCGACGCTTGAGGACCAGCGCAGCGACGCGCTGCGATTGAAAGAGGCGCTCACGGAGGAAGGCCACGACATGGTGGCCGGCGTCCCGGTGCTGCGCACGCTGCCCTCGGTGCTTCGCGAGGCCGGGTTTCGCGTCACCGCCGTCCTCGCTGGCGAGCACCTGGTCGCGATAGAGCCCGGCGACACGACTGGCGAGTGCTTCGGAGTCGCATTCGACGTCGGCACGACCACGCTCGTCGGCACGCTTATGAACCTGCGGACCGGTATGGCTGCCTCGGTGCTGTCGACGCTCAACGGCCAGGCCCCGTTCGGCGCGGACGTCATCTCTCGAATCAGCCATGGCATGAACGGGCCGGATTCGATTCGCGAGCTGCAAAACGCCGTGGTCTCGACCATGAACGGCATCCTCACCGCCCTCTACAACGAAACAGGCGTGTCGCCTGGCCGGACCTATGAAGCCGTCGCGGTCGGCAACGCCACGATGCTGCACCTGCTTTTCGGTATCGATCCCAGCCCGCTCGCGGTGATGCCATTCACACCTGCGTTCATGGAACCGCTTAGCGTCCTCGCCAGCGATGTCGGCCTGGAGATCCACCCGCGCGGCTACATCCAGACTCTGCCGGCACTTGGCGCATATGTCGGGGCCGACATCGTCGCCGGCGTTCTCGCGACCGGGATCGTCCGCGAGGACAAGATGCGTGTCTTCGTGGACGTTGGCACGAACGGCGAGATCGTGCTGGGCAATGGCCAGCGCGCGCTCGCGACGGCGGCACCTGCCGGACCGGCGTTCGAGGGCAGCCAGATCCGCTGCGGTATGCGCGCGACAGACGGGGCGATCGAGGGCGTTCAGCTGGGTGACACGGTCGAGCTGCAGGTCATCGGGGGCGACGTGCCGCCGGAGGGTATCTGCGGCTCGGGGCTGGTCGACGCGGTGGCGCAGCTTCTCCTCGCAGGCCTGCTCGACCACTCGGGCCGCATGAAGACCGCCGGCGACGTGCCCGGTCACCCCCTGCACGACCGGCTGATCGACGTGGACGGCATCCGAGCCTTCCTGCTCGCCGACGGCGTCTACCTCACGCAGAAGGACATCCGCGAGCTGCAGTTCGCAAAGGGATCGATCGCGACGGGAATCAAAGTGCTGATGGACATCCTCGGCATCGAGACCAAGGACCTCGATGAGGTCCTGCTCGGCGGTTCGTTCGGCTCCTATCTGAACCCGGAGAGCGCCAAGATCATCGGCCTTGTGCCGCCGGTGGACGTCGACCGAATCATCGCGGTCGGCAACTCGGCGGGCGAGGGAGCGAAGATCGCGCTCCTCTCCTACCGCGAGCGGCAGGTCGCGTTCGAGCTGCCCGCGCGCATCGAGTACATCGAGCTCTCGGGTCGGACGGATTTCAACGACGCGTTCGTCTCCGTGCTCGGCTTTCCGCATCTGGAGCTCGTCGGATGAGCGCCGCCACCGCGTTGGTCATGTGCGGCGCGCTCGGACGCGAGGTCAAGGAAATCGTCGACCGGCGCGGGTGGGACGTGGACATGTATGGGGTCTCTGCGCTGCTGCACCTCTACCCGTCGCGCATCGTCGACGAGTTGCGCGTGAAGCTATACGAGCTGCGGCCCCGCTACGAGAAGTTGGTGGTCGTCTATGGCGATTGCGGGACCACAGGCAAGCTGGAGCCGCTGCTTGAGGAGGTCGGGGCGTCGCGCCTGCGCGGGCCGCACTGCTACGAGATGTTCGCGGGGGAGGAGCGGTTTCGTCGGGTGTCGGAAGACAAGCCCGGCACTTTTTTCCTCACCGACTGGCTCGTGCGCAACTTCGACCGCGCCGTCGTGCGCGGACTGGGCCTGGACCGTGACCCGGAGCTGAAGTCGATGGTCTTCGGCAACTACGAGGCGCTGATGTACCTGAGGCAGGTGCCGAATCCTCGGCTGGCGGAGAAGGCCCAGAAAATCGCCGACTATTTGGCTCTTCCTCTCGAGATAGTCGACGTCGGGCTTGGCGAGCTCGAGGACCGGTTGGCTGAGCTCGTTGAGACACCAGCGCCGCCGCCCCCCACCCCAGCCCTCCCCCTGACGGGGGAGGGGGTGCGTTAATGGCTCAATTCCAAGTTATGTATTGGAAGCACATTCCTTCTCAGGTGATGGCTTGGGTGGGAGAAGCCAAGTTCAAGCGCATGCTCCCGGACTACTTCCAGGCGGCGATCGACGCCTACGCGATGAAGGACGGGTCGACCGACATGGACGCCTACCTCGAGGGATGGAGCCGGGGACCTGTAGAGGAGCGTGCGGGGACTCCGGAACAGGTGATCAACGCCGTCGTCGAAGAGCTGACAGCGGCCAATCCGCGCGCCAAGCTCATGAATCCTGAGGCCTGACCGAGAGCGCCAGCCCACTCGCCTTTCGCGCGAGCTGCCCAGCCTCGGCCAATCGCGGATCGTCGACCCCATCGCCGACGTTGACCGCGATAAGAGTGAACCCCGACTCTGCGGCCGCTGCAGCGAGCGTTGCCGCGACGACTGCGTCTGCCCGCAGGTTGGGGTTGCCGCGATTCGCGAGCTGGACCGCCAGGTCGACCACCTCGGCGGCGGCCCGCGTCATCCGCAGCGGGACGTCGACGGTGCGAGCGTGAGCCGTCTCGACTTCCGTACGTGAACGCACCGCGTCAACGAATGCCAGGTACGCCTGCGCATCCTCTTCGATGAGCTCGAAGGTCTCCATCCGCAGAGCAGTTGCGCGCTCGAGCGCGGCCGGCGCTCCTTCCCATTGCTTGGTAGAGAGTCTTGCCGACTTTTCGACCAGTGCCGCCGCAGCCGCGACCACTGCGCCGCACGCTGAACCGCTGGCCGGCGCCGGCTCCTTGGAAGCGATCTTCTCCAGTAGATAGCTCAAGCGAGCGAGGCTCCGATCCTCAGTCGTTGCCGATCACCTGGCGACGCTTCGTCATGAACTCCTGCAACGCCTCGTCGACGCCGGGATCGATCCCTGGATCGGGATATTCGGCAAGCACCTGCTTCCACTTCTCCGCCGCCACGACGTCCGCCGTGCGAGCGCCGAAACGGTTCCAGCGGTCGAAGTTCTCCGTCGACGAGATCCACGGCCGGTAGAAGCCCGTGCGGTAGTTGCGCAGGGTGTGCTCGGCGCCCAGGAAATGCCCTCCAGGGCCCACCTCACGCAAGGCGTCCATCGCCATGTTCTCCTCATCGACCGGCATTCCGCGAGTCAGGATCCACTCGAACATCCGCAGTGCCTCGACGTCGATGATGAATTTCTCGTAGGACGCGAGCAGCGCGCTCTCCAGCCAGCCGGCCGCATGCAGAACGAAGTTGACACGGCCGAGGATCGTCGGCCACATGCACATCATCGATTCGTACGCGGCCTGCGCGTCCGGGGCCTTGGACGAGGTCATCGCGCCCCCGCCGCGGAAGGGCAGCTTGTAGTGGCGGGCCATCTGCGCGCTGGCGAGGATGCCCATCGCCGACTCTGGGGTGCCGAACGCCGGGCTGCCCGACTGCATGTCGGTGTTGGTGAGAAAGGATCCGTACACGCTCGGCGTGCCAGGGCGGATGAGCTGCACGAGCGCGATGCCGGCGAGCGCCTCGGCGGTCTGCTGAGCGACCGAAGCTGCCAGAGCCATTGGCGACATCGCTCCCGCCATTAAGAACGGCGTGACGATCACCGGCTGGCCAGCGTCCGAGTACTCCAGCAGCGCGCCGAGCATCCGGTCGTCATAGCGGAGCGGGCTGTTGACGTTGATGAGGCTGATGATCGCGGGGGTCTTTTCGATCTTCTCGCGCCCGCCGAACAAGATCGAGGCCATCTCGATGGTGTCGCGAGCGTTCTCGGATGAGATGACGCTGCCCATGAAAGGTTTGTCCGTCCAGCGCATGTGGGAATACACCATGTCCAGGTGCCGCGTTCCCAGAGGAAGGTCCTCGGGCTCGACAGTGGTCCCGCCGGCGCAGTGGATCTGCTCGATTGCCTGGGCCATCTTGTCGAAATTGTTGAAGTCTTCGATGGTCGCGCCACGCCGCCCGCGCTCCAGGTCGGTGATGAAGGGCGGCCCGTAGACCGGGGCGGTGACCACGTTGTCGCCTCCGAGCACGACCGAGCGGGCCGAGTTCCGCGCCTGCAACGGGAAGGTGGCCGGCGCCTTGGCCACCTGCTCCATGACAAAGGCTCGGTCGAACCTGACCCGGTTGTCCTCGATCTTCATCCCAGCCTTGCCGAAGATGTCCCGGGCCCGGTCGTGCAGGAAGTCGACGCCGATCTCTTCGAGGATGGTCATCGCCTGCTCGTGGATCGCCTCGACCTCCTCTCCGCTCAGGAGGTCATACGGCTTGAGGCGGTTCTTCCACATTAATCAAACAATCTTGCTACACCCCAGCCTGTGATAACGTAGTCCCTGCCCGTTGGGGTGCTAGGTCCCGCCTTGGGACCCCTTTTTGAACTCACTTGATTCCCATTTCACGCCAAATCCGCGTATCGAGCCTCAGGTCTGCCTGACATGAGCACGCCCAATCCCGGGGACGTTCTCCCGCTCTGGAATCCCGACATTCCCGGCGAGGAAATCCAGGCAGGCCGGCTCGGCATCCGCGTTCGCCCGGGCACTCCCGCGGCGGCCAAGGTGCTCGCGCTGGAGGCTGCCGGAGGGGCCGAGCTGCTGCGCCAGGTTCTCGAAGAGCAGCGCCTGATCGACGGCATCTACACCCTCATCAAGCCCGAGAAGCCGCTGGAGTTCACGGGCCAGGTGAGCACCACGCTGCTCACAGGCAAGCTCGGCCGGACGCCCATGGGCCTGGCGCTCGAGATCACCGACTGGCAGGACCTGGACGGCGAGTTCGAGATGGAGAAGAACCGCCTGCGGCTTCGCTACCAGGAGCTGCACGTGGTCAAGGAGTGGGACGGGGACCTCGAGGGGTTCACGGCCATCCAGCTCCGAGAGCAGGCCAAGACGCTGCCGATCCTCAATTCGACGATGCGCTTCATCGAGCACCTGCGGGACTACCGCGAAAAGCTCGCCGAGGCGGCCGTCCGCCGCTACGAGGCGACCGAGCAGTGGCTGGAGTGCCCGAAGTGCGAGACCGAGGTCCCGACCTCCAACGGAATTCACTGCCCTGAGTGCGGCGAGGACATGCGCGGCGGCGAGTACGTGCGCGCCGTCCTGCACCTGGTCGACGACGCGGACGGGCGCATCTACCGCGGCATCGACTCGCTGACCGTCCGGTCGGCCGGCTTCCCCGAGTACCGCGGCATGTCGCTCGACCGCATCCAGGGTTCGAACCTGTGGGTGAGCTTCCGGCGCTACGACCCTCTGCCCGACGAGGGGATCGTGCTGCCGACGGCGAGCGTCGAGATGTTCGAAGCGCAGCGCTCGGTCATCCGCCAGCTGCAGATCGGCAGCCCGCGCACCGGCGCCCTCGCCGCCGAGCTCGCCGACACCGGCTGGCTGGGCAGCCCGCCACGCGTGACCCTCGACGGCAAGAAAGCGCACCACCTTCCCGACCCGAACGAAGAGCAGGCGGAGGCCGTCGCCCGCGTGATGGGCATGCGGCCGGGCCAGATGTACCTGATCCAGGGCCCGCCGGGAACCGGCAAGACGACCGCGATCGTGGAATCGATCCGGCGAATCCTCGCCCGCAACCCCAACGCATCGATCCTCATGTCCTCGCACTCCAACGACGCTGTGGACACCGGACAGGAACGACTGCTCGGCTTCTCGCACGTGCGGCAGGCGCGCATCGCGGAACCGGGCAAGGTGCCCCGCCGGCTGCGCCCCACGCTCGTCGAGAGCGACGACCTCGAGCCTTACA
>DASYVJ010000037.1:0-7878 GCA_035937155.1 Candidatus Dormiibacterota bacterium
GTCAGGCACGACCCCGAACAGCCTGCCGGACTACACGTACCGCCCTGTGCCGTACAACTCGATCCCGGCTCCCATCCAAAACAACAACGGGACATTGAGCAACCCGAACGTAGGGTTGTCGCTGCCAGCATGTCCTGCTGGCCAAACCGGCTACTACGTTTACGACTCGAACGGCAACTCGCTGGGCATGGTCTGCGTTCCCAACCCGACCGATAGTTTGCTGCCGCCGACCACGCCCGAAATAGCGCTCGCTGATCAGGCCAGCTCGAGGCAGCCATGGCCGACACTCGTCATGGGCATAAATCCCGGCACCGGGCTGACCGGTCTGCCGTCGTGGTTCTGGCTCGGCGGCGGCAGCGCAGCCATGCCCGACGCCGCGGCATCCTCCGGTCCGCTCACCGTGCGCGTCCGAGCACGGCTTGTCGGCGTCTCGTGGGAGTTCGGCGACGGCATCGGTTACGACTCGATCGACCTCGGCCAGGCATACCCAGCTCAGAGCGATGTGCAGCACGTGTATCAGACCGATACCTACCGGCTCTCCAACGGTTACACCGCCGCCGCCGTCCTGCGCTACCTCGTCACTTACTCGGTCAACGGCGGGCCGTGGCTCACGCTTGGCGTCAAGACCAAGCCCTACTCGCAGCCCTACTCCGTGTACCAGGTCCAACCCGAAGCGGTCGGAGCGCCGTGATGGCCGCCGCCGAACCGAGACGCCTGCGCGTCGTCGCTGGTACGTCGGAGCGCCGATGGCGTCTTGCCGCGTTGCTCGGCCTAGCCGCGATGCTGGCGTTGGCCGCTTACGCGCTCGTTGTTCTGGGACCCGGTGCGGACGCCAACCAGATGGTGTCCGTACTGCGTGCTGCGAAGTCGATCCACGCCGGCACGTCCATCACGCCGGACGAACTCACGACGGCACGGCTGCGGACACAGGACCCTTCGGTCCTGGCGACCCTTCTCCGGGATTCCGACCGGAGCCGCGTGCTTGGGCAGGTGGCTGCGGTGGATGTGAACGCTGGCGACCTCATCCCAGCAGATGTGGTTGCATCGCAGTTCACTGCTGGCCTGTGGGACGTGGCCGTCCCGGTCCGCCGGATGCCCGCCACCCTAGCCCCAGGCGACCACGTCGCGCTTCTGGTCACCACCACATTGGCCAACGGCTCGCAGGTTGACCTGGTCTATATGCAGGACGTCCAGGTCCTGGGCATCGGGCAGGGCTCGGTCGACCTCTGGGTGCCAGCAAAGCTCGCGCCTCAGGTCGAGTGGTACGCGGACCACGGCGGTATCGCCTTGATCAAGATGCAGCCGGGCGGGGTCCAGGACAAGATTCCGGCCGGCGGAGCCTCGTGATGGCCGCGATCGGCGTCTTCTCTGCTCGAGCTGATGGGGCTACGACCATCGCGCTCGGCATGGCGGCTGTGCTCTCAGCGAAGGCGCGTACTTTGCTCATCGACCTCAACCTCGACTCGCCGGAGATCGCACCGCTGCTCGACCTAGATGCGTCGCGCAACCTGTTCCACCTCGCCTACAACGCGCAGCTCGCTCCGGTTGGCGGTGACGAGCTGGAGGCGCACCTGTCCTGGCGTGATGGGCTGGCCGTCTTGCCCGGACTGCTCAAGCCAGATCAGGCGGAGCGCATTTCGGACCACTTCCTTACCAGCCTGATGCAGGCGGCCAGCCAGCAATTCCAACACGTCGTGATCGACCTCGGACGGGTCCGGTCCGGTTTCCCGACGCCTGTGACTGCCGGTGAGCTGTGCTGGGTGGTGACACCGAGCCCGCTTGGCATGGATGCGCTTGAACGACACTTCGGGCGCCTGGACGAGGCCGGGTATGACTGGCTGAGGCGCACGCGCATCGTGCTCAACCGCGTCCACAGCGGATCGCTGGTTGGAGCCGACCGCTACGCCGATAGTGAGTACGGCCTGATGACGGCAGCGAGCATCCCGGACACCCCGGACTATTGGCGCCGGGTCGAGCTGCAGCATTCGCCTCGGGCGCTCAGCATTCCGGAGCCCGAGCATCCGCGATACAAGAAGGTCCACGGTGACCAGGCGCTCGTCGCGCGTCGAGCTATTGAGGCGTTGACCGCGTCGATCGTGCCCGATTCAGAGCCCGCTCCTGAACCTGCGCTGAGGTCGTGACGTGCAGGCCGTTGACGCCAGCCCGGACCAGGTGAGGCAGGCGGAAGCACATATTCTCCCGGCGTTCCGCAAGAGCCTTGACGAGGTGCTCCGGGATCGGCAGGATCCGCGGCCGGTGCCCGCAGACGATCGCACAATTTTCGGCCTCGCCGACAAAGCAGTGCGGGACTACCACGCCGCTACGGCTCGCTCCGCATCACTGCCGCAGTTGTCCCAGGTTCAGTACTGGGAGATTCGCCAACGCATGTACGTCAGCCATGGCGCGCTGGGTCCCCTCGGCGAGCTGCTGGCAATCGATGGTGTCGAGGACATCCACATCGATGGCGCCGACGGTGGCTACCTCGAGTACGGTGACCATCGCGAGCCGCTGCCGGTGGCGTACGGATCTGAGGACGAGCTGGTCACGCTGGTGCGTTTCTACGCCGAGCAGGCGGGCAAGCACTTCGATCTTGCGAACCCGATCGTGACCATCACGTTGCGCGACGGCAGCCGGCTGAATGCCATTCTGCCGCCGGTTGCTAAGCCTCTTGCGATCACGATCCGCAAGCAGCAGTTGCGCCGCTTCCTCTACCTCGATGACCTGGCGCGAGCCGGGACGCTGCCCTTCGCGATGATCCCGCTCCTGGACGCTGCAGTCCGGGCGCGGTTGAACATCATCCTCAGCGGCCCGACCGGTACCGGCAAGACGACCCTCGCGCGTGTGCTCGCGCTGATGATCCCCGGCGGCGAACGCACATGTGTGCTGGAAACTGAGACCGAGCTCTGGCTACACGAGCTGCGCCGCGGCTTCATCAGCCTGGAAGAGCGCGACGCCAATGTCGAGGGTGCGGGTCGCATCACACTTCAGGATCTTTTCCAGCGTGGCGCCCTGCGGCAGCGGCCGCGGCGGATCATCGTCGGTGAGGTCAGGGGCAAGGAGGCGATGGACATGCTCCATGCCATGACCAGCGGCCACGACGGCAGCCTCACCACCCTGCACGCGAGCGGTCCGCGAATGGCACTCAGCCGACTCGAGGTGCTGGCAATGTCGGGCGACGCGAATTTGGCCCCGCACGTTGTCCGCCAGATGGTCGGCAGCGGTGTCGACCTCGTCGTCCACCTGAGCACCTTCCATCGCGGAGACGATGAGGTTCGGCGGCTCGCATCACTCGCCTTCGTTGCTGAGAACCCGGAGGACCCGCTCGGAAGCCCGATTGTGTCGGAAGCGGCGGTGTACCGGATCGCCGATGACAGTTGGGAATGGCGACCGGACGCTCTTATGCACATGCCGGACAAGATCTGGCGGAAGCTGTTGGTGGCCGGGATCGATCCCGAGGGATTGGTGCGACAGGTGCTGAGCGATGGGCGCGGCTAGGACGCTGTTGGTCGCGGGCGCTCTCGTCGGCGCATTGCTATGCGTTGGCGTCATCGTCGCAGGTGACTTGCGGGTCGGGCTGCGTTGGGTACGACGGCGCACTGCAATGGCTCTGAGGCCAGAGACGGTCCGCGTCGCTCTGGCCCAGGCCGGTCTGGACTCGATTCCAACCGAGGCATGGATCCTGCTCCGCGCTGGTGGCGCCCTCCTCGCTGGGGTAGTGGCCTGGGCATGGTTTGGGTTGCCGGTGCTAGGTCTTGTGGCCTTTGTGATCACATACCACCTCGCCGGTGTGGCCCTGGAAGCAAAGCGCCGAGGCTTCGAATCGCGGCGCCAACAAGCCCTGCTGGAAGCCGTGCGGCATGGGATCGCCGTTATGTCACGGGCTGGCAGTGCGACCCAGATGTTGGAGGCGCTTGCCGAGAGTGGCCCTTACGAGGCGCGCCGCATCTTCCGCGAGGTCGTCGCCGCGGGCGGCTACGGGCCCGGAGGGACAGCATTCGCCGAGGCGCTTGATCGCGTGCGCGATCGCATCGCCGATCCGCTCTTCGACGACCTCGCGCTCGGCTTGTCCCTGCACTGGCGTCGCGGCGGCAAGCTGGTACCCGCCCTCGAGGCGCTGGTTGCCGATTGGTCAGAGACCCTTCGGCTGCAAGCGGAGGCGAAGGCCATGCGGTCGGGTGTCGAGGCTTCAGTGATCCTGCTCGCGTTCCTGCCGTTCGTCTTTCTGGTCACGCTTCAGCTTCTGGCGCCTGCACTCCTTGCACCGTTTCGCTCCGCAGCCGGCGAGGTCGTCTTCGGGCTGGCGGTCGCCTGGATGGCGCTCGGCTACGGCGTTCTCCAGCGGATGTCGGAACCTCCGCGCGAGAGCCGGCTCCGCCTGCGCGAGGTGGGCGAATGACCGCGGCGTTGGCGGCCGCACTTGTCCTCTCGGTCGTAGGTGGGTTCTCCATCGCAGCGGTTTACCTAGCGTGGCCACGGCGGCTCACCGCCGAGGAGTGGGTCGTCCACCGCCGCGCGATCCTGCGTGTTGCCGATGCAACCGATGGCCAGCGACGGCGTGTGTGGTTCTCCGGCCGGTCCACATCGATTGGCATCGGTGGTCTGATGCGCAGTTCGGAACCAGACCGCCTACTTCTGGCACTCAGCTCCGACCGAATGCCCGTGACGACCGAGGCGGCGGCCAGGCGCCTTCTCTGGTTGGCGGGCGGCGGCGCCGCGGCCGGGATCGCCGCCGTCACCGCACTCACTCTGGTCGAGGGTGCTTACTGGCTCGCCGCCACCGCGCCGGTCGTAGGACTTATTGGTGGCGTCTCGCTGGCGGCGGGGCAGCTTGCATTGTGGAACTACCGATCGCGCCGTCTTCGTGCGGAAGTCGCCAGGCGGCTACCACGCGTTCTGACGGGCGCGCGCGTCTTACTCGAGAGCGGGGCAGCTACCGCCGAGGGCGCGCTGGCTGCGGCGGTGGCGACTTACGCGGATCCGTCGGCAGATCTGGTTCGCGAAGCCCTTCGGGTCAAGGAGGTCCAACGGTTGGAACTGGAAGCGGCCTTGGACGAGGTCGCGGAGCGCTACCGCGTCGAGGACCTGCACCGCTTGGCAGACACCTTCCGGATCGGCCGTCGGTACGGGACTGGAATGGCCGCGCTGCTCGCGGACTTCGCGCAGGCCGCCCGGAGCGGTTGGCATGCGCGCTACCGGGAGCGGATCACGCGAGCCCCGGTTCTGATGACGGTGCCTGCGCTGGTCTTCTTCGTGATGCCACTGCTGGCGCTCGTCATGTACCTGGTGTTCTCGCCGCTGCTGGGGACGTTGAGTCGGCTGTGAGCGAGCGCGGGCAGTCGATGGTCGAGTTCGCCTTCACCGTCGGGCTGCTCATGCTGCTCGTCGTCGGCACCGCTCAGGTTGCGATCTTCCTCAACTACCGCTCGAGTCTGGACCTCGCCACGCGCGAGGGTGCGTTCCAGGCCAGTCTGGTCGGGCACCAACCGGGTGACGGCAAGCTCGAGGCGGAGACGTTGTGGTCGCGACTCGAGCCGGGTGCGGGGCCGGCCGACGTGTCGGCCTCAATCGAGGGAGACCTTGTCGTGGTAACCGCGACCGCTTATGCGCCGGCGATCCTGCCCTTGCCGTTCCCGCCCTTCAATCGCTTATCGATTCAGTCACGCTCGGTGCACACGATCGAGCGTTTTCAGCCGGGTTCGTCATGAGAGTCCAGTCCGGTCAGGCGCTAGTCGAGTGGGCGCTGAGCGCCTTCGTCCTGCTCCTCTTGTCGCTTGGGATCCTCGCGGTGGGCCAGGTGGTGGGCGAGGACATGGCGATCCGATCGGCCGCATCGCAGGCGGCTTTCGCCGCTGCCCGAGCACCGAGCGCCCAGGCCGCGCAGACCGCGGGTCTGGCCGCGGGACAGGAGGCCGTGCGCGGAGCGCAGATAGAGGACTTCCAGCTCACGATCGACACCGGCAGCTTCCAGCGCGGGACTGCGCTCACGGTCACTGTGCGAGGCTACGTTAGCCTCGCCGCGTTCCCGATCGCGCGGCAGGTGCTCGGCGACCGGGTGCTCATGACCTGGCAGGCCCACGCGCTTATCGAGCCCTACCGGAGCCGAACTCCATGAGGCGCGGTCTCGCGCGGCAGGAGGGTCAGATCCTGGTGATGTCAGCCCTCGTAATGGCATTCCTGTTTGTCCCGCTTTCGGTCTTCGTCATCGACACCGCGCTGGTTGAGTCTGGCTATGCGCAGCTCGGGGAGACCCTGCAGGCGTCGGCAGAAGATGGTGCGTCGACGATCGATGAGGCTACATATCGGAGCAGCAACGGCCGTGTCGCAGTTCTCGACCCGGTCCAAGCGAGGATCGTCGCCGACGGTTCAATTCGCGCGGCCGCCGTACGCGGCCTATCGTCATGGTCGGTCGAGATCAAGGGACAGCGCGTCACGATCACCGGCCGTCTCGTGGTGCAGCTACTCGTTCTCGGGGCAGCCACACTGACGGAATCGCGGAGTGCGAGCTTCGCCTATGGCCAGTAACGTCGCCCGCGGGCTCCGTGTGTTCGTATGGGCTGGGCTTTCGGTGCTCGTGGTCATTGCGCTTGCCGTGGCGGCGAGTCATGTACCTCAAGTCGCCAGAGCGCTTGAGGTCGCTTGGCTCCCGGCGACTCTCGTAGTGGTTGTCCTCGCACTAGCGGCCGCGGTGGTGGCGGCTGCCTTTCCATGGCCATCCCCAGTACCCGGAGAGCCAACTGACACTGAGCCATTAATTCCTCCGCCATCGCTGCCAGCCTGCCGTCGCGTGACACCGGTCATCGCGCTTCATGCGCTGGAGCCTCGGTGTGGCAGCACAACTCTGGCGTTCAACCTTGCCGTTCAAGTGGCGGCTGTCGGAACCGTCGCAGGTGATCGACGACCGCGTCCGATCTGCTTGCTAACCGCCGGCCCGCTGACGACTTCTCTTGGCCTTGATTCGGCGCCGCTGAGTAACTACTTCCTCAGCCACCGGGCCAGCGTCGATGAATCGGTCGTCGACCTCGCGGTCCGGCATCCGAGCGGCTGCGAGTTGCTGTGCGTCGGTCCAGACACGCTGAATGGTCAGCGCCTCCGCCTTCTGATCCCAGCGCTTCGGCGCGCCTACGACCTGGTTGTACTTGAGGTGCCATCGGGAGATCGATGGCTCATCGACGTCGCGGTCGAAATCAGCGACGTGTCGCTTTTGATCGCAAGGCCGACCCTGAAGTCGGCCTCAGCCACCGCTGCGTGGGCCGACCGGGCGTGGGAGCGGGGCCTTGAGGGCAAACTGGCGCTCATCGTCGACCAGGCGGCCGCGACGAAGCCAATGCCGACCTCTCTGATGTCGGGTCTCCTGCACCTGGCAGTGGTTCCGGACGATCGGGTCGTTGCGACCAATGACCTGAAAGGCTTTCCGTGGGTGCTTCGTTTCGAATCGCGTGCCCGCGATGCGCTCGCTCGGTTCGCACGACAGCTCTTGCCTGATCTGATGAACCAGGAGGCCGATCGTGCCGCCTGAACTCGCTCATGGTCTGGAGGTTGCCGCCCTCTGGCTCCTCGTCCTTCTATTAGTGCCCAAGCGCCGTCCTGGCGATCTGCGTCTGCGCCTACATGAGCTGAGCGCTGGTCGACGCCGGTGGCTCTTCGAGCCGCCTCGAGGGTTTGGCAATGGGCGCCCGACGGGCGTCCAGCGGGCGTTCGCTGAGGCGGCTCGGATATCCGATCTGGGAGTCCCCGTGTACGTCGCTGGTCGGCTTGCCGAGGAGCGGTCCGCCCATGTCCGG
The DNA here is from genome assembly GCA_035937155.1 of Candidatus Dormiibacterota bacterium. GTDB lineage: Bacteria > Chloroflexota > Dormibacteria > Dormibacterales > Dormibacteraceae > Palsa-870. The sequence continues at coordinate 7,782 of DASYVJ010000037.1, forward strand.
CTGGAGGCTCGAAGCCAATGGCCGGACACCGTGCCGGCCCTCATCGCCGCCCAGGTTTTGGAGAGCAGTGGGGAAGCGGAGCTGGCTGGCCAGCTCC
>DASYVJ010000038.1:0-8965 GCA_035937155.1 Candidatus Dormiibacterota bacterium
ACCCAATCGCCGTCTCAGTCAAAGGACGAGGGCCGGAATCTAGGGTCGACGGTCTCAAGCCGGATAGCCCAGCGCCGGTCTCCCCGCAGAGGTCGGATCCATCCTGACCCCTACAAGCATCTATATCAGCCCTGCGCGCAAGCGGCGATGAGGATGGGCCTTATTGATCGCCCCCGCTAGCGCAGGGGAGGGAATTGGCTAAGCCTTCACGTATGCAATAACGGCGCGCGCTTCGGCCACGATCTTGCCGCCGTCCTGCTCGACGGTTGCCTCGCAGAAGGCGAGCCGGCGGGTGCGGTGGCGAACGGTGGCACGCGCGACCAGCCGGCCGGGCATCGCGGGCCTCAGGAAGTCGACCTTCAAGTCGGCCGTCACCGTCGTCTCGCCCTCCTCGGCCATAGTGAACGCAACCGAGGCGAGCGCTTCGTCCGCGAGCGTGGCGATCGCTCCGCCGTGGATGATCGTGCCGCGGGACGTCGGGAATCCGTGCGACTCGCCCGTCATGTTGCCTTCCAGCACCAGGCTGCCATGGGCGACCTCGACGATTCGCGTCCCGATGTTCGCCACCATTCCGGTGTTCGCCCACTCCTTGTACAGCTCGGGCAGCGCCTTGACGCCGTAGTACTCGTCGGTCATGACGAAAGCTCGCGGTGGAGCTCGATCAGCGCCACGACCAGGCGGTAGCCCATCTCTTCATTGATATGAAGGATGGGGGCGTTTGCCCCGTCGTTGCTCGTCCGGATGCGTTCGTGGCCGAGATCGATCGCCTGTGCGATCGACTCGTATTTCAGCGCGCGAGCGATGCCGCGGCCTCGCACTTCGTTCGAGGTTGCTGTGAAATTGGTCCAGGGCAGGCCACGCGTGGGCGGGAAATCGAGGAAGGAAAGCCCGACGATCCGGCCGCCTTCGCGTGCGATCCAGAATCGATCTTCCCTGGTGCCTGGATTGTCGAACGTGGCACCTTTCCATTCATCGAACGGTTGCTGAGGTATCGGCACCGTGGTGGGAATGTCCTGCTCCGCGGCAATCATCATCTCGTACAACTTCGCCATTCGGTCCGGGTCCTTGTCACCGCTCAAAGTGAGCATCTCCACACCCTGGTCTTGCATCTGCCGGCGATGCTTGGCGGCGGCCTCGAGGAGCCGATCGCGATGTGCGACGAGGTCGAGCTCTGAGATGTTCTGGCGACGTATCTCTCGATAGCCCGCACGGCCCAAGCCTTCAAGCTCGTTCTGGCGGTCCGCGCGAGCGCGGGCCACGGCGATTGCGGCGCCCTCCTCCCTGAGCCAGCCCTCAGCCTTGCGGACCAGGTTCAGATAGGTGCCTTCCGACCATAGCTCCTCACAGAGGATGGGCCGGAACCAGCCGAATCGTGCCGGCGTGGCGTCCCAGCGACGGTGTCCTACGCCAAGGAATGCGATCGCGGCGTCCTGGCGCACGGCGACGAGCCGCATGGTGACCTCGTCCGACGACGCGCTGGTCCACCAGTGACGGAGCATTTTGGGATCGCGCGGATCCTCAGGATCGCGAGCTGCCTCCAGGTCCGCAACGATCCGGACGTCGTCGAGCGTCGCAGCTCGCAGGTCAAGTTCCACGCTGGGGGAGTCAGGCATGGCCTGGGAGAAGGTTAATCTCTGCGCGTTGGTTGCCCGCCGAGTCCGAATCTTCCCTGGGATCAGGTCAGCTCGCATCACCCACCGCCTGGCCCTGTCGCCGGTGTGCTGGGGAATCAGCAACGTGCCCGGTTGGGGTCACCAGCTCGACCCCGAGCGGGTGCTCTCAGAAGCGGCGGCGGTGGGCGAAGGCGCGATCACGGCGGGGCCAACAGGGTTCCTTCCCGATCGGAGCGACCAGGCCAAGCCGCTCCTCAGGCGCCATCGCCTGCGCGTCGTGGCGGGACAGGTTGACGCGATTCTTCATCACCAAGACATCCGAGGGGCGGAGCTTGCCCATATCGACGGCCACGCCAACTGGCTCTCCGCCATCGGGGCTGAGACCCTCATCCTCTCGGCGATCCCGCAGCGTGCGGGCGGCGCGGAGCACGGCATCGTCCTGTCCAACGCGGAATGGGCGCATCTGCTCCACTCCATCGGATCAGTTCAGCACGTGTGCTCACGTCACAAGCTGCGACTCGCCGTGCAACCGAGGTTTGGCAGTACCATCCAGGGACCGGAGGACATCGAGCGTCTCCTGGTCGGTTCCGAGGCGGGGATCTGCCTCGACCTCGGTCATCTGATCCTTGCCGGCGCCGATCCGATCGAGATACTCGAGCTGGCCGCGGGCCGGATCCAGCATGTGCAGCTAAACGACCTCGACGCAGAGCTGGCCGGGCAGGTGCGCGACCAGGGCCAGGACTACGCCGAGGCGGTCAGCCTTGGCCTGTTCAGGCCCCTTGGTGAGGGCAGCGCCGACGTGGATCGTGTTGTCGAAGCGCTGCGGGCCTCGAAATTTCGCGGCTGGTACACGCTCAGGCAGGAGACCAGGCTGGCCTCGTCCGACGACAGGCCGCTGGGCCGGGTGAGCCGCTCCCTGGACCACTTGATGCCCCTCATCTCCTAGGGAGCCGCGATTCGGTCAGATCCGGCGCCCCGCGCCCTCCCAGTACGGCTCTCGGATGGTTCGCTTGAGGAGCTTGCCCGCGGCATCGCGGGGCAGGTCCGCGACGAAGTCGATCGAGCGTGGCTTCTTGTAGCTCGCCAGGCGGCCGGCGCAGAAGGCGATCAGCTCGTCCACGGTGGTCTTCGCGCCCGGTCGCAGCTGGACCACGGCTTTCACCGATTCGCCCCACTGCTCGTCGGGCACGCCGATCACCGCGGCATCCATCACAGATGGATGCGCGTGCAGCACGGCCTCAACCTCGGCGGGGTAGATGTTGACGCCGCCCGAGATGATCATGTCGATGCGGCGGTCGCAGATGAAGTAGTACCCCTCAGCGTCGCGGTAGGCGACGTCGCCCACCGAGAAGAAACCGTCATGCAGGCTCTTGCCGGTCGCATCGGGGCGCCGATAGTACTCGGCCAGCCAGCTGTTGCGCACCATGAGCTCGCCAGGCTCACCGTCAGGCACCTCTTCGCCGCCGGCGCCAACCAGGCGGATCTCCTGGCCGGGCACGGCCGTGCCGCACGACCCGGGCTTGCGCAGCTGGTCCTCGGGCCTCAGCACAGTGTTGACGCCCGTCTCAGTGGCTCCGTAAAACTCCCACAGCACTTTTCCAAATAGCGCTTCAGCGCGCACCTTTAACGCATAAGGGCATGGGGCGGCGCCGAGGATGAGCGCCCTCAGCGACGACACGTTGCGGGGTCGGACCTGCTGAGCATCGACCAGGCGCTGAAGAAGGGTGGGCGCGATGAAGGTGGTCGTCACGCCGTGACGTGCGATGAGATCCAGGGCGTCGTCGGCCTCGAACCTCGGCTGGACGACTACGGTCGCGCCCAGCACCTGGTGAAGCGTGGCGAAGAAAGCAACGCCGCTGTGATAACCAGGTCCACACATGAGGTGCACATCGGACTGGCTCAGCTCGAATAGAGAGATCACCTGCAGCACGTTTTCGATGCTGACGCCGTTTGGACGCCACGCGCCCTTGGGGTTGCCGGTGGTGCCAGAGGTATAGATCATCGAAGCGGCGAGCACATCTCCAACCGTGCCGGCCGGCTGCTTCTCGGAAGCTCTTTCCATCAAGGCGTGGTAAGAGAGCCAGCCGCCACGCAAGCGCGAACCCAATGCGACGTACTGCAGATCGCCGTTTACATCAGGAGCTGCCGACGTCACCACGTCGACGTGGTCGGGTCCCGCGACGACGACCTTTGCACCCGAATCGTTGAGCACGTATGCGATTTCCGGGCCGCGCAGACGATAGTTCACGGGCACGACGACCATGCCCACCCGCCGCAGGCCGTTTGCAACCTCGAAACCTTCGAGCGAGTTGAACGACATGATCGCCACCCGATCGCCGGCCTCGCAGCCCGCGGTCTTGAAGATGTTGGCCGCTTGATTCGCCCTTTGATTCAGCGTCGCGAAGTCGAGGGTGCTCTCCGCGAGGATCACCGCGGCCTTGGTTGGAAGAGACTCGGCGTGATTTGCGAGGTAGTCGAACCCGGCCATCACCCAATCCTAGGCGCGGCTACTTGGTCGGGCTTGGGCTCGGAGTCGGCGAAGCCGTCGCCGTGGGCGCGTTGCAGGGCGTGTTGGACGCTAGTCCGAAGGTCGACGCGGTGGGCGCAACGCTGCCGGTGACCACGACGCGGTACCGGAAGCATCCGCCCAGCAGCAGCCAGTTGACCGATGGAGCCCAGTGATGCAGGACGACCCCGGCCGGCAGCGGGGGATACTGGGTCAAGATCGCGGGCGTCGCGTCGCTGATCGAGGCGATTGGTGAAGCCGTGGTCGAGTCAAACTGCCAGAGGTAGATCTTCGTCTGCGGTCGTAACGCAGGAGTGTCCGCTGCCGCCGGGAGCTTGGTTGCGTTGAGAAGCGCATCTACCATCGCTTGCGGTCCCGGGCCGGGCTTCAGCATCGCCGCCGTCTTGGCCGGCATCGGTGCCGACCAGTCCACGCCGACCACGTTGGCCCCCGTCAAGTAAGTCTTGGTGGCTGGTGTTCCGTCGGAACCCGATGCGGCGTAGAGCTCGAGCTCACCGCTGACTGCCAGCACCAACTGCTTGGCGTCGGGGCTCCACGCCAGGCTGTCGACGTGAGGCAGCTTGGAGTTGATGCGCCGCGGTGCGGATCCCGAAGCGGGGGACGGCGTGGCTGTGGCGGACGGCGTCGCGGACGCCGTTGCGCTCCCGCTCGCGCTTGGCGTGGCCAGTGGAAGGGCGGAGTTGATGGATTGGATCAAAGCGCCGTGGTCGGGGAGTGAAACCGCGGCCAGCGATCCGTCCTTCGAGATGGCGATCGGACCGTCGTCCGGCCCGAGCTTCAGCGGGAACGGGTTGAGGACGCCGGCGTCGGCATTGAGCCAGTACCAGGCTCCGGTGCCGAACGCGCGCACCGCGAACAAACCCGATTGGCCCGGAGCCGCGCCCTCGGTGAAAAAGGCCGCCTGGTCGGGCGGCTTCGAAAGCACCTTCAGCGCGCCCACGGGTTTCGTCAGGTCGAGCGAGTCGACCTCATAGCTTGCGCAGCACCCGACCGAGAGCGCGAGGTAATGCGAGTTGGCGACCAGTCCTATGGGCCCTTCGCTCTGGGAGTCCTGAGATGCTGCCAGCGGCTCGATTGCACCGGTGAAGGGATCCACACGAAACAGCCAGTCGTATGGCGTGACGCCGGCCGTGGTGCGTCGTTCGGCCGGCCGATCGTCGTGGATCGTGAAGTAGAGCATCGGGTAGGCGACGTCGGGCGCCGGCCCCCAAACCGGCCCGGCGACCCGGAAGGCCGCGCCGGCGGGCAGCGGCGCCAGGATGGTCGACTTTCCCGTCGCCGGGTCGAGCACGCCCACCCCCTGGTCCGCCACATACCCGATGAGGCCTTGAGTGAAGCCACCGGTGATCGGTGCCGGCGACTTCACCGCCACGGTGCCGCCGCCGCCGCAGGACACGATCGCGATCGCCAGGGCAGAGGCCAGGATCAGGTTCCGAATGCCAGACTCGCGCACGTAAGCTGCCGATGTTATCGACACAGGCTGTGAACGCGCTGGGTGCACCTGGTCGTTACGTGGGTCGAGGCCGGTTCGTTACGTAGCTGAGATGCGAACCCTGCTGGTCGTGGTGGCGGCGGCGATGGTGATGACCGCATGTGGCAGCGCCGGCGCGGCCTCAGGGCCGTCTCCGAGCCCCGATCCCACGCCAAGCTCAGGACCCGGGCTTCACTTCGACGTCGTGGTCACCGAGAAGGACAAGGTGGCCACGTTGCACGTCGGCCAGACGCTCGAGGTGGCGCTTCACGCCAGCACTGGCATGGACAACTGGACCCAGGTGAGATCAACCGACCAATCTATCCTGATCCCGGTCGTGAACCCCGCCGCGACCGCTATGCGCGGCGTCACTCTGGCAGCGTTCAAGGCGATGGCTCCCGGCGAGGCGGATATCACGGCGTACGCGAGCCCGCACTGCTCGCCGGGTCAGGCGTGTCCGATGTACGTCCAGGTCTGGTCCCTAAAGGTGACGGTCACGGCTTGACTGGTCCCCGCCCCCTTCAGGGGGCGGGCTAGGGCGGGGGTGCGGTGGCGTCCCTACTAGCGCTCAGACCGAAGAGCGAATGGCGTCCGCGATGGTCTCCAGCTCGGCCCGGCTTGGTGGTTGGCCATATCGGTCCGGAAAGGTCAACCCGAATCCGTCGTTCGGATAACGCGGGATCACATGCACGTGGAAGTGCGGCACGTCCTGGAAGGCGCTCTCGCCATCGGCCACGAACAGGTTGACGCCGGTTGCACCAAGCGTGCCGCGCACGACCGACGACAGCATGCGAGCGACACGAAAGGTGCGCATGGCGACGGTTTCGTTGACGTTTGACATCAACGCGGCGTGCTCACGCGGCACGACCAGCATGTGACCCTGGGTGATCGGTTGGATGTCCATGAAGGCGACCACGGTGTCGTCTTGGTAAGTGAAGCTCGCGGGCGAGTTTCCGTTCAAGATTTCGCAAAAGATGCACTGATCGCTCAATTTCGGCATCGCGAAGCTTACGAGAGGCGGTAGCGCTTACTCCGCGTCGGTTGACGACTCTATCGGTGCCGTTTTTGGGGTGGCGGAGCCGTTTGCCACCTGTGGCGACGCCTCAGCGTGCACCGTCTCCACAAGTTCGGCGCCGTTGGTCGCGACGACGCCATCGCCGTTGGCCGCCGTCTCGACTGGGCGCGGGCCGCGCCGTCGCCTGCGGGTCCGCCGATCGCCGCGGTGAGGTCGTGACAGGCGCTGGACCTGGGAGCGGATGCCGACGCGCTGGCAGGCTGTGACCACCGCCCCGACGCCCGCCACGAGGCCCTCCTCCTTGCAGTGCTCGAAAAGCGGCCCGAACAGCTCGGGCGCGCCCCCGATCACGGTCTTGGAGTCGCCGACGATAACCAGCAGCTTCTTCGCCCGGGAAATGGCCACGTTGACCCGGTTGGGGTCGTTCAAGAAGCCGATCGCGGCGCGATCGTTGGACCGGACCAGGGAGAGGATGACGGCGTCCGACTCGCGGCCTTCGAACGCGTCCACCGATTCGATGTCGTCCGTCGGCACGATGCCTTTGAGCGCAGACGAAAGCCGGTTGACCTGCGAGGCGTACATGGCGATCACGGCGAGCTTCGCCTTCCGGACGCGGCGCCGGATGATCGACGTGATGTCTTTGCACAGCGCGACCTCGAACTCGTTTGCGACGGATCGCTGCGCATCGCGGTACTCGTCTTGCGCGCCGGTGTCTACCCATACCAGCTCGCGGTCGAACGGCCACGGCAGCGGCATGCGGGGATGCGGCGCTTCGTGGACCAGCTTGCCGTCATAAAAGAGGTCGGAGACGACGCGGCCGATCGGCTCGCGCATCCGGTACTGGCGCGGCAGCATGATCTTCGAGCCGGCGGGCACCTTGTCCCAGATCCAGCCGTAGAAGCTGTCGTCGCGGACCATCTCGTCGAGCGGCTGCTCGATCTGGAAGGTGGACGCGGCCTCCTCCATCACCGGCGGCAGCTGCTTGAGGTCGCCGATCATGACCCACCGCTTGGCCAGCGGCATCAAGGCGAGAGCTTCGTTGGCGCGCACCTTGTTCGCCTCGTCAAGGATCAGCCAGTCGAAGACTTTGAATCGCAGGCGCGAGTCGATCGCGAGCCGGTTGCAGGTGCCGGCCACGAGGTTGTATGGCTCGAGGTCGTCACCCTCGACGAGCGTCGGCCGCAGGCGGCGCGGCACCTTGCCCGGCTCGGCGATGCGCGCTTGCCGGACGTGGGAGAAGCCGAGGAGGCGCTCCTGGCCGGTGTCGACCGCATCGTTGGAGTGGGACGACATGAGGATTGACACGTTGGGGTTGCGCCCCAGGATGCGGCGGATCGACTCCACGATCGCGGTCGTCTTACCAGTTCCTGGCGGGCCCTGAATGAGGTACATCTGGCCCGGCCGCATTCCCATCACGCGGGCGACTGCCTCGGCCTGCTCCTCGTTCGGGTCGGGCAGGTGGTGGGCGCGCTTGCCGTCCAGCGGCACGCGTGGCGGGCTGCCGAGCCAGCCGGTATCGGCCAGCTCCGCGGCGACTGCACCCGTGCGCGGGCTCCCGATCTGCAGCTGTCGGATGACCGAGCGCTGTGCCTCGAACATCTCCACGCTTGCCGTCGGCAGCACGATCCCTTCGTCGGGCAGCGGGTCGTAGCGCCGGAAGCTCACCGACAGGTTCGAGCCCAGGATGCGGTCCAGCGACATGCCGCGGTACTCGGGGAATCCGGCCGACCGGACGGTCAGCGAGTCGATTCCGCGATAGATTCGCCCGTCCGCGTCATCGACCAGGTGGAGGACGGCTCGCACGTACTCGCCGCCGCGCATGTCCTCTCCGCACTCGGGGCAGTGGATGCCGTTGGAGGTCGGCACCTCGGCCTCGCATTTCGGGCATTCCATCCACTGCTCGGTCGCCTCGTAGCGGCGGACGGCGGCCTCGGCGAGCTTCTCGCGATAGTCGCGCAGGTGCTCGATGAAGCGCATGGTCGAGTCGAGGATGGGCAGCGTCTTGGCCTTGTCGCGCAGGACGATGGCGGTGAATCCCTCTAGGTCGCCGTCCCATTCCTTGACGACGTGCAGCTCCTGGTAGCGGAGCCGCAGACGGTTCTTCTCCATCTCGAAATCGCCGTCCAGGTCCTGCCAGTCGGTGATCTCGAGCGCCAGGCCCATCGGCGTCCGTCCGAGCTTGCCCGTGAGGAGCGTCGTGCTCACCTGCCCGATGAACTCGAGCGGCTTCTCGGGCTTGATGAGGGTGTAGATGCCGTCGATCAGGCGCTGCTCTTCGAGAACCTGGCGCAGCAGCTCGGCCCCGCCGGCAGCCTCCAGGGCGAACACCTTGGCCGCCG
>DASYVJ010000039.1:0-7511 GCA_035937155.1 Candidatus Dormiibacterota bacterium
CAAGGAAGCGGTGGCACCGCCGGCGCCCGCTCCTCCGGCGCCTTTCGTGCCGGCAGCCCCGCGCGACGAGACGCCGGTCAGAGCTCCGGTCTCGTACGACGCCCCGCCTCGGGAGATGCAGACCTATCCGGCCATCCCGGCCCCGACCTATACCGGCGCTCCTGCGCCGGCGGCTCCGGCGCCCACGCCGACTCCGCCTGAACCTCGCCCGAGCGCTGTACCGACCTGGTCCGAAGCTCCGCCGAGGACCTCGGTCCCAGAGCCGGCTCCGGTCGCCCCGGCGGCGGTGGCTCCGCTAGTCGTGCCGCTTCCCGTGGTGCCGCCTCCAGTTCCCGCGAGCACCGCCCCACCAACGCCGAGTCCCTATATGACCAATCCACCGGTGGCTCCACAAGAGCCGGCCGTGACTCGGTCCCCGTTTGACACCTCCGTGCCGGCCGCCTCGACCAGCACAAATCCCCCGGCGCCCGCAGCTCCGGCATATATGCCTCCGGCACCCATGCCCCCCGCGCAGGTCGCCCCGGTCCCCGTGCCTCTGCCACCGATGCTCGCGCCCAAAGTCCCCATGCCTATAGCTCCCGAACCCGCAGCGCCGTCCCAGTCGACCTGGACGCCCGTGGAGACCCCGGTGTGGACTCCAGGCAAGGTCGAAGCACCGTCCGATCCCGGCTGGACCCCAGCAGGGGCTGATGCGGCCGCGGCGAGCGCCCGGGCGGCTTCCAACCCACCTGCCCCTGCCTATGTCGCGCCTGTCTTGGCGCCCGTCCCCGCACCGATCCGGGCCCCAGCCCCCACGCCGGCCCGAACGTCCACCGTGGCGCGCCGGCCGGTCGCCCGAGGCCCGTTAGACCGGCCAGCGTGGCTGATCCCGGCCATCGTCGCCATCGTGCTGATCCTGCTGCTGGGCACCGTTGGCGGGATCGTTCTGGCCAACCGCGGCAAGACGACGACTCCCGGCGTCACGGCCAAGGCGTCGCCCAGCGCGAAAACTTCGCCCAAGACCAGCCCCGTCCCGTCACCCACCACCAAGGGGCCGCTGGCAGTGCCCAACTTCGGACCGGCTACCGCGCCGCCGATCACCAAGGTGCTCTTCTGCAGCACAGCGACGCCGTGCGACATTAAGGGCAGCCCGTCGGAGACAGCCACCGCCTGCGACCTGACGTCCTGCCATGTCGAGGTCGGCATGTATTTCTCGTCGCAGCAAAAGGTTCCGATCTCGTACATCCTCAAGTTCTTCGATCGGTGCACGGGCGCGACCACCGACCTGCCGGGACCGAACGCGTTCACGCCACCAGGCTCGGGCTACATAATCGCGATCCCCGTGGACAAATGGCCGGTTAAGATCCCGACCGGCGTGAAGTCGGGGGCGCTTGTCGCGGTGGAGCAGCTGCCTGCGGTGGCGGCGTCAGCCCCGCTGATGCTCGGCGGCGAGAGCTGCACCTAGCCAGTAGCCGGCGATACACAACAACCTGACGCGCCGCGAGGCGCAGGAACGTGCCGATCTCATCACGGTTCGGCAATACGACGTGTCGCTCGATTTCACGACGGGGGACCAGACGTTTGGGTCGATCACGACGGTCACGTTTGGCTGCCGCGCTTCCGGGAGCAGCACATTCATCGAGTTCGCTGGATCGATCCGGCGCGCCGAGCTCAATGGCTACGCTTTGCCGGACCTCGAGGGCGGCAGGCTGCGGCTGGACGGACTGGCTGCCGAGAACTCGCTGACGATTGAGGGCCTTGGGTCCTATACGCACGATGGGTCTGGGGGCATCAGCTTTTTCCGCGACCCGGTGGACGGCCGCACTTACCTGCACAGCCAGTTTTCCGAGCACGCGGCGTACAAGGGCTACGCGTGCTTCGATCAACCGGATCTCAAAGCGACGTTCGCGTTCCGGGTGAAGGCCCCACAGGGATGGGTGGTCGTATCCAACACGCCGGGTAATCGCAGCGCCGATGGCGTGTGGACGTTTCCGACCACCACCCTGATGTCCACGTACGTCACTGCGATCGTGGCTGGCGAGTATCACGCCGTCCGCCAGGATCACCGAGGCATACCTCTGGGCCTCTACTGCCGGCAGTCGCTGGCCGAGTACCTGGATCCAGATGAGTTCTTCGAGATCACGCGCCAGGGGTTCGATTTCTTCGAGCGGCGCTTCGGCTACCCGTATCCATTTGGAAAGTACGACCAGCTCTACGTGCCGGAGTTCACGGGCGGAGCCATGGAGAACGTGGGGTGCGTCACGTTCAACGAGCGGCGGCTCTTTCGCTCGAAGGTGACCGAAGCCAGGCGCATGGACCGCGCGGAAACCATCCTCCACGAGATGGCCCACATGTGGTTTGGCGACCTGGTGACCATGCGGTGGTGGGATGACTTATGGCTCAACGAAAGCTTCGCCGAGTACATGGGATACCTCAGCACCGTGGACGCCACGCGATTCAAAACAGCGTGGATCGAATTCGCCGTCGCCACGAAAGATGGAGCTCGCAGGCAAGACCAGCTGCCGACGACACATCCGATCGTCGCCGATATCCCGGATGTCGAGGCGGTCTACATGAACCTCGACTTCATCACCTACAACAAGGGCGCGGCGGCGCTCCAACAGTTGGTGGTATGGGTTGGAGAGGAGCCGTTCTTCAAAGGCATCGAGGAGTACTTCCGAAAGCACGCATTCGGAAACACAGACCTCAAGGACCTCCTCGCGGCACTCGAGGATGCCTCGGGTCGCGATCTGAAGGCCTGGTCGCGTGCGTGGCTGGAGACCGCCGGCGTGAACACCATCGAGGCGAGGGTTCAGGTCAAGGATGGAGTCATCAGCTCGGCCGACCTGATACAGACCGCGCTCGCGGATCATCCGACTCTCAGACCGCATCGCCTGCGCGTCGGCCTGTTCGACGCGGTGGACGGGCAACTACGGAGGCGCCGCTCGGTCGAGCTCGACGTCGAGGGTGCGGTCACACCGATGCCGCAGCTGGCCGGCGAGCACGTGCCCGACCTGGTGCTCCCCAACGACGGCGACCTGACGTACTGCAAGGTGAGGCTCGACGGACACTCGCTGGAAACGCTGAAGCTTCACCTCCGCGGCATCGATGATCCGCTCGCCCGCGCCATCGCCTGGGGCGCGCTCTGGGACATGGCCCGCGACGCGGAGTTTCGTGCACGCGACTACATCGCCATCTCGCTGGCGAACATCGAGCCCGAGACCGATGCATCGACCCTCGAATCCCTCATTGGGAGGACCGAGCGTGCCGTGGACAGCTTCAGCGAACCCAGCCACCGCGCCACCGTGCGGGAGCTGCTGGCGCGCGCGTCCAAAGAGCACATGAGCCGCTCGCAGCCCGGCAGTGATGTGCAGTTGCTGTGGGCGAATACGTTCATCAACACGGCCCGCACACTCGCCGACGTCGGGTGGGTGCTCAGCCTCTTGGACGGCACGACGTCGCCAGAGGGTCTGGTAGTCGACTTCGAGATCCGGTGGCGGGCGGTCACTGCACTGGCGACGATCGGCGCGGCAGACGAAGAGCTGATCGCACTGGAGCTCGAACGGGATCCGACCGACGAGGGTCGCAGGCGCGCGGCTGGGGCGCGCGCGGCCCTGCCGCTGATGTCCGCGAAACAACGAGCCTGGGAGGCGGCGGTCGATGGAGGAACGCCGTCGCTGCAAATGAAGCGAGCGATCGCAGGGGCCTTCCATCATGTCGACCAACAGGAGCTACTCAAAGCATTCGTCAAGCCGTTCTTCGACAGTCTCCTGCCGGTCTGGGTGGCAAACGATTCCGAGGTCGCAATCTCCATCGTGGAATGGATGTACCCGCGTGCCGTCATCACCCAGGAAGTCGTGGACGAGACAGACGGGGCACTCGCAAAAGACCTACCTGGGCCGATCCGCCGAGCTCTGCTGGAGTCTCAGGATGCGATCAGGCGTGCTTTGCAGGCGCAGGCATTCGATGGATCACGAAGCGGTGTCAGTTAGGCCGATTCGCTGCTCGTAGTAGGTGCGCAATGCCGGATGGTCGCGAAACCAGCTAATGGTTTTCGCCAAACCTTCGACCAGGGAGGTCTGAGGTGTCCAGCCCAACTCCGCAACAGCTTTCTTGTTGTCAGCGACCCAGGTGTTCGTGTCCCACCGGCGGTTGGCCATCGATCCCCAAACGGCAGGTTCTCTTACCTCGAGCAGGGCGCAAGCCACTTCGACCATTTGCGCCAGGTTCGACTGTATGCCAGTGCCGATGTTCAATACTGCGCTCGGCTCGGCGCCGGCTTGCGTCGCGGCCAGCAGATACGCGTCGCAGGCATCGTCCACGTAGACATAGTCGCGAGCGACATCTGGATCGGCCAGCGGCGGGAGACGGCCCTTAAGTGCGTACGAGATCAGCGACGGGACGAGCCGTGTTGGCTCTTCCCACGGTCCGTAAACCGAATAGAGTCGCAGCGTCCGTAGCTGCACGTTGTGCGTCTGGGCTGTCAGCCGGCAGTACAGGGTCGCTGATGCCTTGGTGACGGCGTAATGGCTGTTGGGTTCGAGCAGGTCAGACTCCGCCGGAGGGTGGTCCTTGAATCCATACTCCGACGACGAGCCAGTGTTCACGAAAGCTTCGAAGCCAGTTCTCAGGCAGGCCTGGACCAGGTTGACCGTACCCACGACGTTCGTCTGGATCATCTCGTGGAGATCCGTCTGAGATGAATAGGCGCCATGCGCAGCCAGATGGAAGATCCAATCTGGGCGCACTACCTCCACGCTTCGCATGACCCCCTCGGCGTCGGCAAGGTTAACGATGTGCTTCGCGACCGACTCAAGCTCGGTCAAGCGCCACCCAGCGCTTTCCGGCCGAAGGATGAGATTTACTTCGTGGCCCTCGCGCAGGAGGCGGCGTACGAGGTTCGCCCCCACGAATCCACTTGCCCCCGTGACGAGGACCCGCTTTTGCACCCCTACATAAAGCTCTTGTAGTCGAAGATTTCCAGGTATTGCCACGCACAGGCCGCGACCTCTGAGCGCTCGCGGTCGGAGAGAGTTTTCGCCGTTTCGCGATTGGCTTCGGGCGTGGCTTTACGGATGGTCCCCCAGGGATTCACCTCATCGAGCCTGTTTCCGTTCCACGAAGGAACGTTCAACGAGTCCGAGACATCGAGACCCAGCTCCGTGCAAATTTTACCCAGCGTCGTCTTGGAGTCCGCCACAAGATCTTCGAACCTGACGATGTGGAGTCGCGTAGGGAACATCGTCTTGAACAACAGCGCGTGGTACTGGTTGAGCGTCCAGGCCAGCATGTAGCTCCGGAGCGTGAGGGGAACAGGTCGGCGCTTCGTCTCCGCAAAGGCTGACCACGGATTTCTTACGACGTGGAGAACATGGGCTTGTGGAAGCTCACTCATGATCTTGTCGGCGTCCACGACAACGATTGGGCTATATCCGACGTACAGAGACTGCTCGGAAGTGCGCTTGAAGTTACTCCAGGCCTCGAAAGTTGCTCGAAAGAAGGCTGCAACGTTGTTTGGCCTCGACCGGCCGGTGGCCCCGACCAGGTCAACGTAGGCCTTGCAACGAGCCTCATCGGAAAGATCGAACTGCACGTGCCGGAACTTGCTCACGTCCGGCGTCCGGGCGCGGACCTTGCCCTCCTCGTCGATGATGGATTGGTAATCCTGCTCTGGCGTGGCCTCAAGTGCAAACACCGGCCACCGGTACTTGACGGGGAACGTCGACGAGAGCTGGTCGCTGACCAGCCTCGTGCCAAGCTGCGACTCAAAGGGGTATACCCGCATCTGCGGATGGCCGTCTAGGAACCGCTGGGTTGTATTGCCGCCGTTCTCGTACATCGCGGAGATCATCAGAAACTGGAAGTCGGCGCTCAAGTTGCTCCTCTCAATTCATTTCACGCTGCGCTTAAAGGCATAAAACAGCCGGCGCTGCTGCTCGGAGGGTCGACTACGGCCAGCGAATGCAAAGCCACGCGACAGCGACGAGGGCACCCAGTCCACGGCGAAGATCTGGTTGCCGTGCGGCCACACGAGGCTGCCCAGCACAGCACCTGTCTTAGTGTCCACGGCGTGCACCCCGCATACGCTCTTGTCTAGGTCGAGTCCCGGAGCGTACTGGCGGAAACGTGGAATGACACGTGAAGTACCGACGAATGCGATGTCGCGATGGAAGCACAGTCCACGCGTCCATCCGGGAAGCTTTGCTACAGGCTCGAAGCGATCTCGATCGACCACGCCGAGCTCACCGTAGCCGCTGTTGTCAACCCAGAGCTTCCTGCGGTGGAACCTTGTTGAGTGCGGACGGGTGAGGCCTCGAGCGACAACTTCGCGCGTCCTGCCCGAAAAGATGACCCCTTTGTGATCGACCTGAAAGTTCTTATGAGAGGGCCTGCGCGCCGATATTCGATCGGTCGAGGCGGAGAAATAACTGGTTTCGAGGGTCTTGCCGGCGGCGATCGAGTTGAGCTGCAGGTAGTTCCGACCAAAAACTGGGCCCTCTGGGGTTTCGATGCACTTTGGCCACCACTTGCGCTCTACACGCCCATCCTCGTGAAGTCGAACAACCGCGTTCTCCCCCACAGCGTTCCCAAAGAGCTGGGAGTCGATGATCGCCAGGTCGTGTAGGTAAAGGCTCCCGGGTAGGAAGCGTGACCGAACCGGAATCAGGGGCCGAGATTGAACGAGCTTCTCGATCGACCCGAGTGGCACGTCAAGGCGATTGATTATGCCGATCACTGGCGCCAGGTCATAGACCTGATTCGGATTTCGCGTGCTTGCGACATAGACGATGCCACGGCGTCGGTCGGCGACCAAGCCCGACGGATGTGGGAGCCTCATGAAGGTCCCCCTCGGTGTCGGATGAGCAGACAGCGCAACGACAAGATGCTCGTACTCGCGCGTGATGAGCAGGGTTACGCCATGGCCCGACAGGACCTCCCACCAGTTCCCGGTGACGCGAAAATCCACCAAGGCTGGGTCCGTACGTGATGCGTCCGCCCACTGGCTTGTGATCTGCGCGGGATCTCGCCATTCCAAATCATGCCTCGCCCACATTGGGCTTAACTCTCGGGGCGTGACGCCCAACGTCGCTGCCTCCGTAGAGCGATCGCGCCCACGTACAGGCGCAAAGCAGACCGAAGTCCGGTCGTCGACTTGCCGCCATGGCGGCGGCTCGAAAAGCTGGGCACCTCGATCATGGCGTAGGTGCTTTCGCGACAAACGACACAGAACTCGAGGTCGATCAGATCATCGTCACGTTTGAGCTTCAGCAGTCGATCGAAGCCGCGGGGAAACACTTTTGGGGTCCCGTTCATGTCCCAATTCGAAAGGTCAAAAAGGGTTCGACACTCGATATTGAACAGCAACGAACCTATGCGGCGACGCCAGTTCTCGCGAATCTTCCGGTTCGCTTTCACAACCGTGTCGCCGTAGGCAACCGAGTACAGCAGGCAAACGACCAGGTCTTTCGCCGTCGTCCGAGCCGAGTTCGTGTAGCAGATCACGTCACCTTCGGCTTTCTGCAGGCCAAACT
>DASYVJ010000040.1:0-2016 GCA_035937155.1 Candidatus Dormiibacterota bacterium
TATCCGCGGCGGCGGAAAGCTTCACCAACCAGGTTCTGAACCTGCCTCCAACTGAGATGGCTGGCAGTCTCAGGATCAAGCTCGATTGGCTGCGTCGTCTGCAGGCGCGCGAGCTTGCGATTAAGAGAATCAAGGAACCCGGTCACAGGCTTGGCCATGGCTTTGTCCCGTTAGGCACGCTTGCGACCCTAGGCCTTTATGCGCGTGAACTGCAGCTTTTACGCCAAGCCGTTACGGAGCCGATACATCGGCCTATGCGCGAAGTGCCCCGACGGCCTCCTGGATGACCTCGACGGCGGCGTCGACGTCGGCGTTGGTGGTGCGCTTGCCCACCGTCAGGCGCAGGCTCCCAAGCGCCTCCTGGGGACTGATGCCCATGGCCAGCAAGACGTGCGATGGCTCGAGCGACCCTGAGGTGCAAGCGCTGCCACTTGAGGCATACACGCCCTCGCGGTCGAGGCGCATCAAGAGGCTGTCCCCGGCGACATCGCCGATGACGAAGCTGGCGTGGTGCGGCAACCGCTCGGTCGGATGGCCGCTGACGCGCGCTCCATCGACCGCGCCGAGGACGCCTTCGCCGAGCCGATCACGGACCTCGCGGAGATGCTGGTTGTCGCTGTCGAAGTCGCGCGCCGCGATCTCCACCGCTTTGCCCATCCCGGCGATGCCGGCGACGTTCTCGGTGCCGGCCCGACGGTTCCGCTCGTGGCCGCCGCCGGTGATCATCGGCTCGATCCGGGTGCCCATCCGGACGTAGAGGCAGCCGACGCCTTTGGGGCCGTAAATCTTGTGGGCCGAGATGCTGAGCAGGTCGACACCGAGGTCGTCGACCCGCACCGGGATTTTGCCGAAAGCCTGGATGGCGTCGGTGTGGAAATATGCCGAACTCTGCTCGTGGGTCAGCGCCGCCAGCTCGCGCACCGGCTCCAGCGTCCCGACCTCGTTGTTGCCGGTCATCACCGAGACCAGGATCGTTTCCGGGCGGAGCGCGGCGGCGAGGTCGGCCGGTGCCACCCGACCGTCGCCGTCGACAGCCAGGTAGGTGACCTCGAAACCATGGCGCTCGAGGTCCTGGCACGTGTGCAGCACGGCGTGGTGCTCGACCTGGCTGCAGATGAGGTGGTTGCCACGTTCTTGGTTGCGCGCGGCGACGCCGCGAATAGCCAGGTTGTCGGACTCCGATCCGCCGGAGGTGAAAATCAGCTCGCGCGGCTCGCAACCGAGAACGCGAGCCACGCTATCGCGAGCATCGTCGAGGGCGGCGCGGGCCTTGCGGCCGAGGCTATAGATCGACGACGGGTTGCCGTAGACCTCGCCCAGGTAGGGCAGCATGATTTCGAGGACTTCGGGGTCCAGCGGCGTGGTGGCGGCGTGGTCGAGATAGATCATGGGCGCCTTGCCAGGCGTCTAGTTGGCGCCGGGATCCTTGGAGCGGAGCAGCTCCTTGAAGCTGCCCTTGAACTCGCGCAGCATGTCGTGCACGTCGAGGACCTCGTCGTGGCTGATGGGGTCGAGATCGGCTCCGGCATGGGCGTGGGCATGCGACTCCTCGGCTCCTATCTCGTCCATTTCATCGGCGCTGTACTGCACCGCCAGCACGACGATGAAGGTGACGTGGCAGCGGGCACAGGTCACCTCCACGGTGAGGTGCGATTCGGCCTGCTTGAGCATGCGGACTTCGCAGCTCTCCAGGTTTCGCGCGCACGCCGGACAGTTGTAATACCGCGCGCGCTCTTTGATGAAGGCGATGATGTTCATGTCTGGCAGGAAACCGATTATAGGCGGGCGGCCCGACGACAACCATTAGAAACGCACCCTCATCAGAGGGTCGCTCCCTCGAGATCCAGCAGCAGCTGCTTCTTGTCCAGCCCGCCCCCGTAACCACCCAGTCCGTGGCCGGTGCGCACCACGCGGTGGCAGGGAATGACGATGGGGATTGGATTCGAGCCCAGGGCGTTGCCGGCGGCGCGACTGGCCCGCGGGTTGCCGGCCCGCTCGGCCACCTGCTGGTAGGTC
>DASYVJ010000041.1:0-13728 GCA_035937155.1 Candidatus Dormiibacterota bacterium
ACGATATCCACAGGAGTGCCGTCCTCGAGGAACGGCATGTCCTCGACGGGCAGGATCTTGGCGATGACGCCCTTGTTGCCGTGGCGGCCGGCCATCTTGTCGCCGGCCGAGATCTTTCGCTTCTGTGCGATGTAGACCCGGACCATCTCATTGATGCCTGGGCCCAGCTCGTCCTTGTTCTCGCGGGAGAAGACCTTGACGTCGACCACGATGCCGCGCTCGCCGTGCGGCACGCGCAGGCTCGAGTCCCGCACCTCGCTCGCCTTCTCACCGAAGATGGCGCGGAGCAACCGCTCCTCGGCCGAGAGCTCGGTCTCGCCCTTGGGAGTGATCTTGCCCACCAGGATGTCGCCCTGCTGGACCTCAGCGCCGATGTAGACGATGCCGCGCTCGTCGAGGTTGCGCAGCGCGTCGTCGGCGACGTTGGGGATGTCACGGGTGATCTCTTCGGGGCCGAGCTTCGTCTCGCGGGCCTCCGACTCGTACTCCTCGATGTGGATCGAGGTGTACATGTCCTCTTTGACGACGCGCTCCGAGAGCAGGATCGCGTCCTCGAAGTTGTAGCCCTCCCAAGGCATGAACGCGACCAGCACGTTGCGGCCGAGCGCCATCTCTCCGTCTTCGATCGCGGGTCCGTCGGCGAGCACATCGCCCTTGTCGACGTGCTGTCCCGCCTTGACCTTCACCTTGTGGTTCAGGCATGTGCCCTGGTTGGAGCGTGCGAACTTCTGCAATGGGTAGTGCCGGTCGGCGCCGCCGCCATCCGGCTTGACCACGATCTCGAAGACCGGGGTGGCGTGAACCGACTTGAGGTCTTTCGGGTGCGCGACGTCGGTGACCGTGCCGGCGACGTCGGCAACGATCATCTCGCCCGAGTCCTTCGCGGCGTAGTACTCGACGCCCGTACCGACCAGCGGCGCGTCGGTGACCAGGAGTGGCACCGCCTGGCGCTGCATGTTGGCGCCCATCAAGGCGCGGCCGGCGTCGTCGTGCTCGAGGAACGGAATCATGGCCGTCGCCACCGAGACGATCTGCTTCGGCGACACGTCCATGTACTGGATGTTCGCCACGTCTTCGATCTTGAAGTCGCCACGGGCGCGCGCGGGTACGCGCGCGTCGACGAACGCTCCATCAGGCGTGAGGGCGGCGTTGGCCTGGGCGATACCGAACATGTCCTCTTCGTCGGCCGACAGGTACTCGATCTCGGTCGAGACCCACGGCACGATGTCCACGCCCGGCGCGTGAGCCTTGAGCAGCTTCTGCACCGACTTTGCGTCGAGGACCTCCTGGGTAGGAAGCACCTCGTTTCCCTTCGGGTCGAGAGCCGGCCGGCGCAGGATGCGCCCGACGAGCTTTTCAGTCGAGTCCTCGCTGACCGACATCCGGTTGTAGACGCGGCGGAACGGAGTCTCCACAAAGCCGAACTCGTTGACCTTGGCGTAGGTCGCAAGGTTGCCGATCAGGCCGATGTTCGGACCTTCAGGCGTCTCGATCGGGCAGATGCGCCCGTAGTGGCTGTGGTGAACGTCGCGCACGTCGAAGCCGGCGCGCTCGCGGGAGAGCCCACCTGGTCCAAGCGCCGACAGCCTGCGCTTGTGCGTCAGCTCGGACAGCGGGTTGTGCTGGTCCATGAACTGCGAGAGCTGGCTGGAGCCGAAGAACTCTTTGATCGCCGCGACCACGGGGCGCGCGTTGATCAGCGATGCCGACGTGACCGTGTGCGGGTCACTGATCGTCATGCGCTCCTTGATGATTCGCTCCATGCGGATCAGGCCCATGCGGAACTGGTTCTGCAGCAGCTCGCCCACCGCACGCACCCGGCGGTTGCCGAGGTGGTCGATGTCGTCTGGAATCTGCTTCTCGCGCGGCGAGTTGTTGAGCTCGATCAGCTTGCGGAGGAAGGCGATGAAGTCGCCCTTCTCGAGGATCCGCAGCTCACGCTGGCGCACGCGCGCGAGGATGTCCTCCTCATCGCGACCCAACCGCTTGTCGACCTTGTAGCGGCCGACGCGGCCGAGGTCGAAACGGCGCGGGTTGAAGAAGAGGCTCTGCAGCAGGTTGCGCGCGTTGTCGACGGACGGGGGATCGCCCGGCCGGACGCGGCGGTACAGCTCGAGCAGGGCGTCCTCGGTTTTGTTCGTGGTGTCCTTGTCGAGCGTGGATTCCATGTAGCGGTGCTCGGGGTTGTTGTCGACGTCCCCGAACATCTCCAGCAGCGCACGCTTCTGCGCCTCTCGGTCGTTCTCCGTGCCCTTGAGCTGCGGCAGCTCGAGCGCCTTCAGCAGCACGGTCACGGGAACCTTCCGCTTGCGGTCGATCTTGACCGTCAGCAGGTCCTTGGCCGAGGTCTCGATCTCCAGCCACGCGCCGCGGTTGGGGATCAGCTTGGCGCCGAACAGCTTGCGACCGGTGTTGGGGTCTTCGGCGGCGGTGAAGTACACGCCTGGCGACCTCACGAGCTGCGACACGACGACGCGCTCGGTGCCGTTGACGATGAAGGTGCCCTCGTCGGTCATCATGGCGAAGTCGCCCATGTAGACCTCTGACTCCTTGATCTCCCCCGTCTCCTTAATGGTGAGGCGGGTCTTGATCCGGAGCGGCGCGGCATAGGTCATGTCGCGGTTGCGGCACTCTTCCACCGAGAACTTGGGCTGGCCGAACTCGTAGTCGAGAAACTTCAGCTCGAAGTTCTTGCCTGTGTAGTCGGTGATCGGGTTGATCTCGTCAAAGAGCTCCCTCAAGCCCTCGGACTTGAACCACTTGAACGATTCAAGCTGCGTCGCTATAAGGTCCTTCAGCTCGACAAGGTTCGGGATACGGCCGTAGCTAAGACGTGAGGGAGCTCTCATCTCTGAGATCATTCGGTTCTCCTTGAAAAAGGGCGCGCTCAGTTAATGGGCAGAGTGAGCGGCCGGGCGTGCACGAACGGCCAGTATACGACTAAACGCCCCCTGCGTGGGAACGTTCAATCGAAGCCAGGCGACCCGCTCGCCTGACCAGAGGTTTCGAGGCAATATAACACCGCCTGGCCTCCACCGCTAGCCTGTTACAGATGCCGGATTGGAAGGCGCTCCGGGCCGAGTTTCCGCTCCTCGACCGGTACATCTACCTCAACGCCTGCTCCCTCGGCCCCCTCCCCCGCCGTGGCCAGGCCGCCCTGGCCCGCTACGCCCAGGATTGGGACGAAAAAGGCACCCCGGTCTGGTTTTCGGACTGGCTCCCTCTGCTGGAAAGGTTCCGGTCGCGGATCGGCGAGCTGCTGCGGGCGCCGGCCGGCACGACCGCCATCGCGCCCTCTGTCTCGGTGGCGCTGACTACCCTGGCGACCGGCCTGCCCCTGCCGGAAGGGCGCAACAAGGTGCTCATCGGCGAGCTGGACTTCCCGACCATCGGCCACCAGTGGCTAAGCCGCCCAGGCTATGAGGTCGAGTTCGTGCCGAGCCGCGATGGGATGACGATCCCACCCTCAGCCTTTGCCGAGCGGATCGACGACCGCACCGCCCTGGTCGCAACGACCCATCTCTTCTACACCACCGGCTACCTCCAGGACGTCCGGGCGATCGCCGACGCGGCCCACGCCGCCGGTGCCCTTTGCCTGATCGACGGCTATCAGACCTGTGGCTGCGTACCGCTGGACGTCGAGGCGATGGGCTGCGACGCGTTCGTGGGCGGCTGCCTGAAGTGGCTCAGCGGAGGTCCCGGCAATGCATTCCTGTACGTCCGTCCGGAGCTCATCCCGCGGACGCGTCCGCAGGGCACTGGCTGGTTCGCCACTCGCGACCCGTTCTCCTTCACGCTGGAGGAGCTCGTGTTCGCGGAAGATGCCCGCAGGCTGGAGACCGGAACGTGGGCGATACCGTCGCACTACGCGGGCCTGGCCGGGTTGGAGCTGATCCTCGAGGTCGGCGTGGCGAATATCCGGGACCGGCTGCGCGACCTGACCGACCGGATCCTGGAGCGCTGCACATCGGCCGGCGTCCGGACGTTCACCCCGCGCGAGCGCGAGCAGCGCTGCGGAATCGTGACCCTGGAGTGCGAGCATCCGGAGGAGGCGGAGACGAGGCTGCACGCCGACGGCGTAATCGTCGACTCGCGGCCGGGTCGGATCCGCCTTTCACCCCACTGGTGCGTGACCGAGGAGGAGCTGGAGCGCGGCATGGACCTGGTCCTGCGCCAGGTGAGAGCGATCCCCTCTCCCGCGCCAGCGGGAGAGGGTTAGGGTGAGGGACGAAGGAGCAGCATTAGTACCGATTCTCTGGGTGCGTGATCAGCCCTAGCAGTCCGCCGTTAAAGGCACCGAAAAGCAGGCCCATCGCGATGAACACGGGTAGGCTCAGGCCGGGCGCCATCAGCGCTCCTACGCCTCCAACAGCGATTCCGGTTGCGGCACCGGCAAGTGCGCCGCTCATACCCCACACGACTGGATCCGCCGATCGGGCGATCTCCAGTACGACCGCACCTGTCGCGGGTCGCGACCGTTGCTCAACAGCGTCTCTGAGGAATGTGATGCTCATCTGGGTCTCTCCTTGAATGCCGGGGTTGATGTGACGATCCCCAAGCTATCCATCGGGCCTCCGCACCAAATGTGAGGTCGCTAAGAAAATCCTGGGAAGTCTCACGCGACCTGATGGCCCGGGCCTCTCGCAGCGGCGAAGAGGTCGAGCTGAGATGGGACTTCGAGGATGTTCCCGTCATCGGTCTTGACCAGCTGCCACCTGCCTTCGTGAACCATCCAGTGATGGCGATAGCAGAGAAGAACGAGATTCGGCAGATCACCAGGGCCTCCTCTGATCCAGTGGATCAGGTGGTGGCCTGAGGTCCAGGTCGCCGGCCGGTCGCAGCCCGGGAAGCGGCACCCCTTGTCGCGAACTTTCAGCGCCCGCCTTTGCGACGGCGAGATCACGCGCTTGGAGCGGCCGACGTCGATCACCGCCGAGTCGGCCCCGAGCAGGATGCGGGTGACGTTGCAGTCGCACGCCAGCCGCTCGACCGCCTTGGCCGAGATGGGCAGCGAGAACTCGAGATCGGCAGCGGGCGCACCCGTGCGCTGCAGCAGAGTTTCCAGCGTGGTGGTGACCTGTAGGTGCGGCCGCTGGCTCCCACGCTGGGCGACCAATCCGTTGTCCAGCGAGCGGTTGGCCAGCTCCACCACCGCGTCGCCGAGGCGCTTGTCGCGCTTGCGGTCATCGTCCTTTCCATTGCGCTGAGCCAGAGGCTCCAGCGCGGTGCGGAACACCGCCGCGCCTTCGGGATCGAGCACCCCGCGCAACCAGACCATGCCGCCCTCGCCGGTCTTCAAAGCGAGTGAGCGGGCATCGGCCGCCTGCGCCTGCTCGGCCGCGTAGCCCTCAGGGTCGGCCGCGTGGCGCATGTGATGGCAGAAGTCGATGAAGCGTCCAACGGTCAGGTCGCGCGCCTTCTCCAGCAGCGGCCTCTCGTCGAAAGGCTTGTTGGTCCCCGTTTCCTCAATCGCCGCGGCGGTACGCGCCACGTGGGCCAGGTGGGCGAACCCGATCTCGCCCTCGACCATGGCCTGTTGGCTTTCGGGAATGCTCTGCAGCTGCTCGCCGACGGCGACACGGTCGGCCGCCGCGCCCGCGCTCATGTGGCAGTTCATCCGGATCCAGTGGATGGGTGAGTAAAAGCCCTGCTGGTCGTACTCGTCGGTCTCGGCAAATGCCGCCGCACCTTCCGAGAACTTGATCTCGAGCTTGTCGATCGAGGGCCGCAGATGCCGGACGAATGTCGCAAGCGCCGGGCCGCCTTCAGGCAGCGGGTGCTCGCAGAACCGAGCGATCGCCGCACTCAGCCGGTCGATTTCGCCCGGCACATCGGGCGCTGCAGACAATGACTCCATGCGATCAATCCTACGAACGCATGTTTGGAGCCGCAACGCCCTTAACCGGTGGTTTTCGAACCGGAAAACAAAAGAAGCCGGGCCCGCAGGCCCGGCTCCTCTACGCTCCTACCCCCGGAAATCCCTATTTGAGGTCGGCCGTCGCTCCCGCTTCCTTCAAACGCGCGACCGCCTTCTCCGCATCGGCCTTGCTGACGTTCTCCAGCACCGGCTTCGGCGCCGCGTCGACCAGGTCCTTCGCCTCTTTCAGGCCGAGCTGCGTCAGCTCGCGGACCGCCTTGATCACGTTGATCTTGCTGTCGCCGACCGCGGTCAATGTCACGGTGAACTCCGTCTGCTCCTCCACCGGCTCCGCTCCGGCGCCTGCTGCAGGCGCAGCTGCGACGGTCGCCACCGCAGCGGCGGCCTTGATGCCGAACTCGTCCTCGATCGCCTTCACAGCCTCGACGACGTCGAGAATGCTCCAGTCTTTGAGGGCCTCGACGAAGTCCTTCGGGGTGATCTTGGTTGCCATGTCTACGCTGCCTCCAGTTTGGTTTTGTACGCCTCGAGCGTGCCGAGAAGCTGCTGAAGCGGTGTCTGCATGATTCCGACGAGCTGGGCGACCGGTGACTGAAGCGTGCCCATGAGCTGGGCGATCAGCACATCGCGGGATGGCAGATCAGCCAGCTGCTTGATCTGGTCCGAAGAGAAAACCCTGCCTTCGACGAGCCCGCCGACGACGTCCAGCTTCAGCCGGGTCGTGCGGACGAACTCGTTGATCAGCTTGGATGCAATGCTCAGGTCGTCGTAGCCGAACGCGATGGCGACGGGTCCCTTGAGCCCGTCCTTCAGGGCCGGAAAGCCGGCTGCCTCGGCGGCGCGCCGGGCCAGCGTGTTCTTGACCACGCGGTACTCGACGTCGGCGCCCCGGAGCTTGCCGCGCAGCTCCTGGATCTGGCTGACCTTCAGCCCCCGGTAGTCCGTGAGCACGGCGACTCTGGCCTTCTTCAGCTTCTCGATCAGAAGCTCGACCTGTTCCGCCTTCTGTTCTTTTCGAGCCTTCGGCAAATAAAAAAATCCTCCCTACCCCACACGCCCAAGGCAGGAAGGATCCACGCGTCCTTCACTTCTTCGCCTCGGTAGGAAATTAAGCGGGCGCAATGCCCGCACCTACTGTCTAGGGCAGGTCGCGATTATACCGGGGGCGCGCCGGGCTCCTCCAGCAACTGCTTGATCCGCGCGAGGGTTTGCGCTCGCCGCTCCGACATCCGCCTCACGATCGCCGCTCGCATGAGAGCGATCCCGAAGACCGCCGCCGGCAGCGACAGGAGCGTTCGATGCGTGTACTCGATGCTGGTGCCTCCGGCCACGGGTTCGAAGTCATAGGTTCCGGAGCTGGCCTGAGGGTCCCTTTGAATCGCGGTGCCGAATCGAGCGCCCGGTTCGAGCGCCACCACCTCTTCGCTCGCCTCGACCGTGATCTTGCCTTCCCGGCGGACCCGGTCGTGGATGACGGTACCCAGGCGGACCGGCACCTCGACGGGCTCGGCAATCTCGAGCTCGGGGACGTAAAGGGGCCAGTTGTTCGGGTTGCTGACCAGCTCGAACGCGGTCTGGGGCGAGCAGCGCACCTCGACAGCGGATCGCATGACGATCGTTCGATTTGCGCGCGGCGTCCAGACAAGCACCCAAAGGACCACAAGCCCGAAATAGCCCGCGGCCACCCGCCAATCGATCACAGCTACCACGAAGGCCTCGGCCACAACGAAGAAGGCGATGCCCAAGGCTGCCAACCTCAGCTCTACCCCCGCGGTACCAGGCCGCGGTGGCCCGCCGGCGCGCCGCTTCTGAAGCCGGCGCATTCGCTCCAGGAAGAGGACGCCGGTCACGAGCGCCACAAGGGCGAGGGACAGGAAGTAAGGCTTTGCATTCGCCAGCTGACCCGCGCCGCTCGTGAGAAGCTGGACCGCGAGCGCGGCCATCACGGGCACGACCACAAACCCGACCGCGAAGACGTAGCGGGTCAGCGAGCTCAGCCTGATTTTCATCTCCCGCGGCGCGGTTTGGCCTGAGCCTTCTCCCAGTCCTCGCGCAGCACCTCGGTGATGATCTCGTCGACCCACCGCCCGTCGACGAACATATCCTCCCGGTGGCGACCCACCTCGCGGTAGCCGGCGGCCGACTGTGCGCGCCAGCTCGCCACGTTGCCGTCGAGGTAGGCCGACTTCAGCTTCCGCAGCGGAAGCTGGGTGAACGCGTACTTTGCGCGCAGCTGCATCAGCTCGCGTCCGAGTCCCTTGCCCCACACCGACTTGTCGCCGATGACGGTCCCGGTAATGGCAGAGCCGTTCTTCCAGTCGATCAGATGGAGCGCGGTCGTGCCTACCGCCTGTCCCTTGTGCTCGACAACCCAAACCACCTCGTCAGGGTTTCTCGCCGTCTTGTCCAGCCAATCCTTCTCCATGTCGATCGAAGGCGGATGGCGCAGAAGGAGGAATCGTGTCACCTCCATGTCTTCGAACCAGGTGATCATCAGAGGCGCGTCTTCAGCCTTGGGCGGTCGGAGTCGAACGAGCTTGCCCTGGATGACCGGGCCGTACATGGCCCGAAAGCCTAGCTGCTGGTATGCAGCTTTGCCGCCTCTTTGACGTCCACCGGCACCGACGGACCTTGCGTCGCGGTGAGGAAGAACGTGCGCAGGTACTGGCCCTTGGAAGTCGCCGGCTTGTTGCGGATCAGCGCATCCACCAGCGCGGTCAGGTTCTGCTGCAGCTGGTTCGAGTCGAACGAAACCTTGCCGATCGGCGCGTGGACGATCCCGAACTTGTCGGTGCGGAACTCGACCTTGCCACCCTTGACCTCACGTACCGCACGGGCAACGTCGAAAGTCACCGTCCCCGACTTGGGGTTCGGCATCAGGCCGCGTGGGCCCAGGATCTTGCCGAGCGGGCCGACCTTCGACATGATGTCCGGCGTAGCGACGGCCGCGTCGAAGTCCGTCCAGCCCTCGGAAACCTTCTTGACCAGGTCGTCGCCGCCCACGAAGTCGGCGCCGGCCTCCTGGGCCTCCTTGGCCTTGTCCGCAGTGGCGAACACCGCAACCCGCACCTTCTTGCCGGTGCCGTTGGGCAGCACGACCGAACCACGCACCATCTGCTCGGCGTGCCGGGGGTCGACGCCGAGGCGGATGTGGGCCTCGACGGTGGCGTCGAACTTCGAGATGGACGTCTCCTTGGCCAGCTGGACAGCCGCGGCCGGGTCGAGCCCGCCGTTGCCGTTGCTAGCGAGGGCTGCCTCGACCTTCTTGGCGGCCTCGATGTACTTCTTGCCTCTCTTCTTCGGCATTACTCGACGACCTCCAGGCCCATCGAGCGCGCCGTGCCTTCGATCATCTTCATCGCCGCAGAGTCGTCATAGGCGTTCAGGTCCTTGCGCTT
Source organism: Candidatus Dormiibacterota bacterium (assembly GCA_035937155.1). Lineage (GTDB taxonomy): Bacteria > Chloroflexota > Dormibacteria > Dormibacterales > Dormibacteraceae > Palsa-870. The sequence continues at coordinate 9,277 of DASYVJ010000041.1, forward strand.
CACCTCGACGATTTGTCGCAACTGCTGTCGCGTCACGCGGCCGACCTTGTCGCGGTTCGGCTTCGGCGATCCCTTCTCGATCCCAGCAATACGCTTCAAGAGGTTCACGGCGGGCGGCGTCTTGAGGACGAACGAGAACGAGCGATCTTCGTAGATCGTGATCTCCGCGGGAACGACGTCGCCGGCCTGCGCCTGTGTGCGCTCGTTGTAGGCCTTGGTGAACTCCATGATGTTGATGCCGTGCGGGCCCAACGCGGTGCCCACCGGCGGCGCGGGAGTTGCTTTGCCGGCCTGCAGTTCGAGCTTGAGGATCGCTCGGACCTTTTTCTTGCCCATCTGAGTAGCTGTTCTCTTCCTTTATCTATCTATGTGTGGGTGATGCGCTCAGTGGACCTTCTCGACCTGAAGGAGGTCGAGCTCGACCGGCGTCTCGCGACCGAACATGTTGACCAGTACTTTCAGCTTGCCCTTCTCCGGGTTGATCTCGTCCACCTTGCCGTGGAAGTCCGTGAACGGTCCATCGACCACCCGCACAGACTCTCCGACCTGGAACTCGACCCGGATCTTCGGCGCTTCCTGCTTCATCTGCTTCTGGATCGCCCGCACCTCTTTTTCCTGGAGGGGCACCGGGCTGTTCGCGGAGCCGACAAAGCTCGTCACGCCCGGCGTGTTGCGGACCACGAACCAGGACTCGTTCGACATGACCATCCGGACCAGGATGTAGCCCGGGAAGATCCGCTTCTGCACGTGGCGGCGCTTACCGTCCTTGATCTCGATCTCGTCCTCCATCGGGACGAGGACCTGAAGGATCTTGTCCTGCATATCCATGGACTCGATCCGCTTCTCGAGGTTCTTCTTGACCTTCTCCTCGTGGCCCGAGTACGCGTGGACCACGTACCACTGTGCTTCCTGCTCGGGTGCTGTTGCGCTCTTCTCTACGGCCACGCTATTTGACTCCGTTGTAGATCACGCGCTTGGCGAGCTCACCCAGGAGGTAGTCGGTGCCCCCGATGAATACGCCGAGCACGATCACGGTGAAGATGACGACCAGCGTGTAGCGGTACAGCTCGCCGGCCGTCGGCCAGACGACCTTGCGGAGCTCCTCGTAAACCTCACGCAGGAATCGTCCCGGTGCGAACTCCGAGGACGGGCGGTCCGCACGCTTGTCAGCTGTAACAGCCACGGCTTACTTGGTCTCCTTATGGGGCGTGTGCTTGTGGCACCACTTGCAGTATTTGGCCAGCTCGAGTCGGTCCGGGTCGTTCTTCTTGTTCTTCACGGTGGTGTAGTTGCGCCGCTTACACACTCCGCAGGCTAAGGTGATGATGTCTTCCATAGTTGGCTCTTTGGTGGGGCTGAAAAGAAAAAAGCCTAGGTTACCTAGGCGCTGTCAATAGTAGCAGAGCCCTCCCTCAGGCCCTCACGGCAGCAGGATTCGCGTCAAGCCGTCCCCGAGCCAGGCCGTGTAGCGCTCGGGCGTCCAGCCCCGAACCACCCTGAGCATGTGGTGAACTTCCGGGCTGGCCATGGCCCACGCGATCGCGGCCGCATCGTCCTCCGTCAGCCCCGCCTTGAGAGGACTATTGGCGGCGAGCCAGGAAACGAGCTGCTGCATGTTCCGGTACCGGCCCTCCTGCGCTTTGACCCTGAACTCAGCGATGTCGGCATCCACGGCCGCAGCCCCTCGAACGATCCCGTCCACCGGGCCGGCGCGCTCGATGATCTGGGTCAGATCGCGGGCAAAAGCGGCGAGCTGGCGCCGCTGGTCGGTCTCGCGGCGCACGGCTTGGGGCCCGGGCCGGTCCAGCAGGTCGACCCTTGCCTCGTCACCGCCGACGCGCACGCCCAGCAGCGACTTCAGCACGCTCCGCTTGCTTCCAAACGACGCATAGACGGTGTCCACCGCCACCTCAGCCTCGCCGGCGATAGCCTCGATCGTGCTTGTCGCGTAGCCCCGTTCCGCGAAGAGCTTCTCGGCAGCATCCAGGATCCGCATCCGGGTCTGGACGGCCTGCTGCTTTCGGAGGGCAGAGTCATAAGGCCGCCGGGGCTTGACACTCGGCACGGTTTCATCCTACTATGGCGGTAGTCATCCTAGTATTCCTAGGATGAATTGAAGGAGACAAGCAAATGACTGGTCCGGGCAACGAGGCGATCTACCGGCGGCTGATCGAGGAAGGCTTCAACCAGGGCAACCTGGCGGTCGTCGACGAGCTCGTGGCGCCGGGCGCTCGCGAGCACCAGCGCGGCGCACATGACGGAATCGAAGGAATGAAAGAGACGATCAAGTACCTGCGGTCCGCGTTTCCCGACTTCAAGATCACGATCGACGAAGTCGTGGTGTCGGGCGACAAGGTGTGGGCCCGACAGAAAGGCGGGGGTACCAACCTCGGCAGCTTCGCCGGGCGCCCCCCGACTGGGATCAAGGCATTCACCGACGTCATAGACCTGGTCCGGATCGAGGACGGGAAGATCGTCGAGCACTGGGGCGTCCCGGACCAGCTCGGCATGATGATGCAGCTGGGTCACATCACCCAGCCCGCCCGACCCTCACCCGTCTCCGCATAGTTCGCCTGGCCCGGTCCACAGCGGACCGGGCCATATCATTCAAGCGATGCCCGTATCTAAGATCGCCGTGCTCCACGGCGACCAGACCGGCGAGGAGCTCCTCCGCGAAGCATTGCGCCTGCTCGAGCGCGACGTGCTCGGCCTGGAGCTGGAAAAGGTCGACTTCGACCTGTCCCTGGAGGAGCGCCGGAAGACCCGTAACGAGGTCGTCATCGAGGCTGCGGAGGCCCTGCGCAAGTTCGGATTCGGGATCAAAGCCGCCACCGTCACACCCGAAGGCGCCAGCGACGTAGGCAGCCCGAACGCCATCCTCCGCAAGCAGGTCGAAGGCCGGGTGATCGTGCGCACGGGGCGCCGCATCCCCGGCGTGCGGCCGCTGGCCGGGGTGCACGCCCCCATCTCGGTCATCCGCATGGCGGTCGACGACGCGTACAGCGCGAAGGAGTGGCGCGAGGGCCACGACCTTGACGAATGGGCGTTTCGAACGGAGAAGATCAGCCGCCGGACTTGCCGCATCGTGGCCGAGTACGCCTTCACCCACGCCAAGCGCATCGAGGCGAAGGTCTTCGGCGGCCCCAAGTTCACCGTCAGCCCCGTGTACGAGGGCATGTTCAAGGAAGAGCTGGACGCCGCGGCCAAGCGCTATCCGGACGTCCGCTACGATCCCCAGCTCATCGACGCCACCTATGCCCTACTCCTGTCCACATCGGGCGAGTCACTCGTCATCCCGGCCCTCAACCGCGACGGCGACACCCTGTCCGACCTCGTGCTCAAGATGTTCGGCACGATCGCCGGCGCGGAGTCAGTTCTGCTCGCGTTCGATGACGGAGGAGCCATCACAGTCGCCATGACCGAAGCGCCCCACGGGACGGCCCCCTCGCTGCAGGGCAAGAACGTGGCCAACCCGATGGCCATGATCCTGGCCGTGGCGTCGCTGCTCGGCTACATGAAAGGTGACGCGGCACACTACGCTTCACGCGCGATTTACGAGTCGGCGCTCGAGGCGGTGTCAGACGGCGTGCGGACTGCAGACCTCGGCGGGCACGCCTCGACCACGGATTTCACCGACGAGGTGATCCGCCGGGTCCGGTTGAAGATTGACGTCTGGAGCTCTCTCGCCGACGTTCAGAGATAACCGAATCAAGTACCTCGCGCTCGGCGATTCCTACACCGCCGGCACCGGCGCTTCCAGCTCGTCGCGCGGCTGGCCGGCCATCATCGCGGGGCGCTTGACCCAGGAAACCGGCCGCAAGGTCAAGGTCACCAACCCCGCAGTCGGCGGGTTCACGACCCTGGATTTGATCGCCAAAGAGCTCTCCCAGGTCCGGCGGGCCAAGCCCGACCTCATCACGATCTTGATCGGAGTCAACGACCTGGTCCAGGGCCGAAGCGCGAACGACTATCGGGCCTCGCTGGAGACGATCCATGACGAGGTGGCCACGCAGAAGCCGCCGGAAGGCAAGGTCTTCGCCATCTCACTCCCCAACTGGTCCGTTGTACCGGCAGCCCGCCAGTTCGGAGACCCGGAAGAGATCCGCGACCTTACCGATACCTTCAACGACATCGCGCGCGAAGAGGCAGAGAAGCGCGACTTCAAATGGATCGACATCACAGCGGCAAGCCTCTCGGGCCTGGGCTCGCCAGGCTGGATAGCATCGGACGGCCTACACCCCGCCGACACCCAGTACGCGGCTTGGGCCGAGGTGATCTGGTACGGGATGCGCGAGTCCCCTCTCCCGCGCTAGCGGGAGAGGGCTGATATAGATGCTTGTAGGGGTCAGGATGGATCCGACCTCTGCGGGGAGACCGGCGCTGGGCTATCCGGCTTGAGACCGTCGACCCTAGATTCCGGCCCTCGTCCTTTGACTGAGACGGCGATTGGGT
>DASYVJ010000042.1:0-38064 GCA_035937155.1 Candidatus Dormiibacterota bacterium
CCGCCGCCACAAGATCCAGAACTCGTTGGCGAAACTCTGCTGGATAACCTCGTCTGCCCATGCTGTTCCTCCCGTTGTTCTGATGGGACAGCAACATGTTGCATCCAAGGAATCCGACTCCACGAAATCCAGGGCGCACTAGTTCAGCCGACCCCAGGCTGGTTTGACATCAGATTGGACACCCTATCTGACATCAATCGACGTTCCGCAATGCCAAAAGGGGCCGAATCTTTACCCGCGCCTCGACGTTCGTCGTCTAGCGTGGCGAGATCGGGTCCCGGGACGTGTCGACGAGGGTTCTGGTTGATAAGACCATAACCTACTGGTAGGGTAAGAGTCGTGACGACCAAAACCGGCGATCCGGGAGTGCCGGCGCACTACGACCCATCGCAGTTCCCGGCGTTCGCAGTAACGGTTGACGTGGTGATCCTGACCATGTCTGACAGCCGGCTTCATGTGCTGGTCGTGCGTCGTGGGGTGGCGCCGTTCGAGGGGATGTGGGCGATCCCGGGTGGCTTCAAACGTCCCACCGAAACCCTGGACGAGGCCGCGACGCGAGAGCTTGCCGAGGAGACTGGCGTCGACAGCGCGAGCTTGCTGACACAGTTCGGCGCCTACGGTGATCCTGGGCGCGACCCTCGAATGAACGTCGTGACCGTCGCCTACCTCGCGGTGCTCCGCAGGGTGGGCGCGGTTGTCGCCGGCACCGACGCCGCAGATGCAGCTCTGATTCCGGTATCCGAGGCGCTGAACGGCAAGATCGAGCTGGCGTTCGATCACGCCCAGATCGTGCGCGATGCGGTCGAGCGTGTCCGCGTCGACCTCGGGCTCACGGGCATCGCAACGGCGTTCGTCGGACCGACCTTCACCGTGGCCGAGCTGAGGGCGGTGTACGAGGCCGTCTGGGGCGTGCACCTCGATGGCGCGAACTTCCGAAGGAGGGTCGTCGCGGAGAGTGGTTGGGTTATCCCGACCGGGCGCCGAGCTCGGCCCGGATTGACCGGCGGCAAGCCGGCGGAGCTGTTTCGAGCTGGGCGGATGTGGAGGCATGGCGGACCGATCCGGTACCCGCAGCCAAACGAGAAGGCGAAGAAGAACCAATGAGAGCAGTTGTCTACGACAGGTACGGGCCGCCGGACGTCCTGCGAATCGAAGAGGTAGAGCGGCCCATCCCCAGGGAGGACGAGGTCCTCGTCAAGATCCACGCCACGACGGTCAGCCGGTCGGACGTCCACACTCGTGAAGCCAACCGAAGCAGCGGCCTGGCCGCCACGCTCGTCAGCCGCTTGGTCTCTGGGCTCCGCGGGCCGAGGCAGCGGATCCTCGGCCGCGAGTTTGCCGGAGAGGTCAAAGCAGTGGGCGCGGCAGTCAGCGAGTTCGCGGTCGGTGACCATGTCTTCGGCCTTGGTGGGCTCAGGTTCGGTGCACACGCAGAGTTCATGTGCATGCGCGAGAGCGCTCGAATTGCGCACATGCCGGCCGGTATGAGCTTCGAGGAGGCTGCGCCAATTTGCGACGGAGCGCTCAATGCACTGATGTGTCTGACACCAGCAGATATCCGGAAGGGCCGCAGGATCCTCATCTACGGCGCATCCGGGGCCATCGGCACAGCGGGAGTACAGCTGGCCAGGTACTTCGGCGCCGACGTCACCGCGGTGTGCAGCACGAAGAACCTCGAGCTCGTGAGATCGCTCGGAGCGGACAGGGTGATCGACTACACGCAGGAAGACTTCACGAAGAACGGCCAAACGTATGACGTCATCTTCGACGCGGTCGGCAAGCGCTCATTCAGGCAGTGCCGCAGCTCGCTGGAGCCAGGTGGCCTCTACCTGCCGACCGACGGGTTCGCGAACATTTTCCTCGCGCTCATGCCCTCGCGGAAGGGAGCCAAGAGGGTGGTGTTTCCGCTACCACCCCGACAGACAAAGAAGGACGTCCTATTCCTCAAGGAGCTCATCGAGGCCGGGAAGTTCCGGCCGGTCATCGATCGGCGCTACCCGTTGGAGGACGTGATCGAGGCGACCCGGTACGTCGAAACGCAGCAGAAGACCGGGAACGTCGTCCTGACTGTCAACCGAGCTCGTCGCGTCGAGCCGTGAGGAGTTCGAGGACGCCTCTTCTGAGTTCAGCCGGTCGGTTCAAATAGTGTCCCGTCCCTCCGGGCAGTCGCCACCTTTAGCAATGCGACCAGAATCCGGGCCTGCTCCACGGCATCCTCGATCGCCACGTGGCGTCGACGCGCGTCGTCCGTCGAGAGGTTCAGCGCGTCGTGGCTACGGTATTCGAGCTTCCAGCACCGAACGGGAACCCGGCATGGCCAGTTCGGCCGCCCCGGGTCCCCGCCCAGCATCAGGTCAGCGCGGCCCGCTGGATCGCCTCTCGGAAGCTGCCGAATCGGCGCCGGATTGTCTTCTCAGACGGCCGCATTGCGGCGTCTGTCCAGCTCTCGGCGGTCGGGAGCGAGCCGCGCTCGGCGACGAACTCCCGAAGAGCCGCGACAGACTCCTCGATCCGGGTATCGGCCACGTCGGACAGTGGGACCGCCTCGCCGTCGAATACGCTGGGTGGGTTCGTATTGTGGGAACTTAGGTCCAACAAATTTTTGATCTCAGAATCCCCCCGATTGAATCAATTCCCGCCCTGCGACCCGGCGCTTGGTGCCTATTTGCTGCCTATCTGCTGCCTATGCCCGTACTTTCTCGACCGCGAGCCGACTGTTGGGTGCACACAGCCCTCCAAAAGCACGCCTAGTGTGGTGGCTGTGGCACGGGACCAGGAATGCTGTTTGCGCCTGGAGTGCCGTCATCGCGCGAATGCGGTGTCGCGCGTGGCTGCGAACGCCGGATACGGGACCGCTGGGGTCCTAGGAGGCTTGATCGCCGCTAACGGGTTGAATGGATTCGTAATGTTGCGGCGACTTCGTTCAGCTGAGCCACAGTCTCGGGGGGAAGCAGCATGGTAGCGGCCCGGAGATTTCCATGGAGATGCTCGACGGAAGACGTGCCGGCAATGATCAAGATATTAGGCGACCGCTGCAGCAGCCAGGCCAGCGAAACTTGTCGCGTCGTTGCACCAACGGAAGCTGCGGCTTGGTCCAGGATTGGCGACCGGAGGGGCTTGAAGCCACCCAGCGGGAAGAACGGAACGAAGGCGATCCCCTCTCTCGATAGCTCATCGATGAGCGCGTCGTCCTTACGGAAAGCAAGGTTATAGTGATTCTGGACGCATACGATCTTCGCAATCGCTCGGCCTTGAGCGAATTGGCGACGCGAAATGTTGCTCAGGCCGACATGTTTGATGAGACCTTTGGCCTGAAGCTCTGCGAGAACATTAAGCGGCTCCGCGATCGATGCCTCGCTCGGACCAAACGGATTTCCGACACGAAGGTTGACGACATCCAAGGCGTCGAGGCCGAGGTGACGAAGGTTATCGTGAACAGCGTCCGTGAGTTCCTTCTTTGACAAGGCAGCTGGCCAGGACTTGTCCGGTCCCCGCCGAGTTCCCACTTTTGTGACGATCACGAGTTCCTTCGGATAAGGATGAAGCGCTTCACGAATGATCTCGTTTGCGATGTGGGGTCCGTAATAGTCGCTGGTGTCGATATGGTTGATTCCGAGACGAACTGCCTCCCGGACAACGGCGAGCGCGGCTTCGCGATCGCGTGGCGGTCCCCAGGCCATTTGTCCGGCAAGCTGGATCGCACCGTATCCAACTCTGTTGAGCGCGAGGGAGGTGCCGGCTGGCGTGAAGACTCCTCCAAGATTGACTGATTGAGACATGTTTTACCTCAGCGGCTGGGTTGAGATTATTGCTTTACAAGTGTTAGTTTATAGCTGTTAGGTTACCCTGTCAACCATCAACCGTTTGTTGTTGTGCGCGAACCGCGCGACCGGTAGGCGTAAATAGAAATGGGAGCAAGGAAAGCGCGAACGACCGAGATGCCGAGGCAGCGCAATGTGCGCGGCGAAGGGGACCGATTGCGTGGCGAGATAATAGACGCCGCAGTCAAGGTGCTGGCTGCTCTTGGACCCGAAGACCCGTTCTCCCTGCGGTCAGTGGCCAAAGAGACGAAGATCGCGGCCCCGTCAGTTTATATCCACTTTTCAGACCGAAACATGCTGCTGCTGGCGGTGCTGGAGAAATTGTTCAGCGAGCAAGTATCTATCCGCAACGACGCGGAGGAAGCGGCGGCCAAGGCAGGCGGCGGCGCTTGGGAGCGGCTTTTATCCCGATCAATTGCCGCCGTCCAATTCGGCCTCAAGCATCCTGGGCACTACAAAGTCCTGTTTGAAGGACGAGTCGTTCCCAGGCTCAACGATCCACGTGTGGCGAAGTTTGGCCTTCCACTGCTGACACGATCAATTGAGCTCATTCGCGAGATTCCCACGAGATCGGGGGCGGAACGGGTTTCAGAAGATCCGCAGCGGCTCGCGCTCCTCCTGTGGTCTGGCCTCCACGGCGTCATTTCTCTGCGAATTAACAAGCCGACCTTGGAGTGGCCGCAAGCCACGGAACTCGCCGAGCAAATCACCCGTGCAATCATCCAGCCTAGCGAACCTGCCCGCACGAGGCGAACACACCGAAACAACGCCGGGCAGTTGTGAAGGGCGCCATGAGGATCCGGCTCTGACCTGGTGTTCCACGCCGAGAGCAGAGGGTGATCAAGACTTCGATTGCGGCGCCCACGGCAAATGCCCGCATAGAGCGGCAAATCGGCTCGACACGGCGCGAGTGTCTAGATTGGCTTCTGATCATCGGCAGGGGTCATGCGGAGCGTGTTCTCAACCAGTGGCTCGAGCATTACAACCAGGCCCGCCCGCATCGCGAGATTGACCTCAGAGCACCGATTGGCGACTTGAGCATCCGCACCCCGAATCAGGAGGAGGCCGCGGCCTTGGTTGCCGGTGTGCGATCGGGAGATGAGGCGGCGTTCGCTGCTCTCACTGAGCCCTATCGGCGACATCTCCACCTGCACTGTTACCGGATGCTCGGCTCTTTCGAAGAGGCGGAAGACCTGGTGCAGGAGACGCTGCTGCGGGCATGGAAGGGGCGGGCTGCGTTCGAGGGACGCTCGATGGTTCGGACCTGGCTCTACCGCATCGCGACGAACGCGTGCCTCGACCTTCTAGAGAGCAGGTCCCGCCGAGTCCAATCCCTCGAAAGTCCTCAAGTGGCGGAGTCGTACGGGGTGGAGTGGCTCCAGCCCTATCCCGATCGCCTGCTCGACCAGATTGCGTCCAGCGACTCGGAGCCCGACGCCCTGGTCATCGCGAGGGAAACCATCGAGCTTGCCTACCTGGCCGCCATTCAGTACCTGCCGCCCAAACAGCGGGCGATCCTGATCCTTCGCGACGCGCTCGGCTGGTCGGCGAAGGAGACAGCCAACCTGCTCGACGAGAGCGTGTCCTCAGTCAACAGCGCACTACATCGCGCCCGATCGTCGATGCGAAAGCGACTGCCCAGGCGCAGGCTGGAGTGGTCGACGGCGGCGACACCGACCACCGCAGAGCAGAAGCTGCTGGAGCTCTATATGGATGCCACCGACCGGGCGGACGTCGCAGCGTTGACAGCACTCCTCCGTGAGGAAGTGCGCCTCACGATGCCGCCGTACCCGACGTGGTTCCAGGGGCGCGAGGAGATCGCCACCGCCTTCGCCCTCTCGACAGACCCCAGCTTGCCCACCTATCTGGGTCAACTCCGGACCGTTGCAACGGCCGCCAACCGGCAGCTTGCGGTCGCGGCCTATGTTCGGCGGCCGGGCGACTCCGAGTACCGCGCGCTCGGGGTCGACGTCCTGCGCCTGGAGGGCGATCTGGTGGTCGAGATCACCAGGTTCGTAAACGCCGCCTTGTTCCCGGCGTTCGGGCTCCCGCCGACTCTCTGAATCGAAGCGAACAGTTTTCCCTCCATTTCCGTCTAAGCAGGAAACGCCACGGATTTTGGGAGGTTTCGATGAGAACAGCAATTTCGGCTGACGGCACAGAAATCGGGTTTGATCAGACGGGTCAGGGTCCACCGGTCATTCTGGTGGTAGGGGCCTTCAACGATCGATCGACGGGTGCGCCGCTGGCCAAAGCCCTGGAGTCGCAGTTGACGGTGTTGAACTACGATCGGCGTGGCCGCGGTGCGAGTGGAGACATTCAGCCTTACGCGGTCGATCGCGAAGTCGAGGATCTCGGCGCGCTCATTCGCGAAGCGGGCGGCGCGGCGCGAGTGTTCGGCTATTCATCGGGTGCGATCCTCGCACTCGAGGGAGCTGCTCGTGGGCTCAACATCACGAAACTGGCCCTGTACGATCCACCGTTCATAGTCGGAGACGATATTCCGCGGCCGCCGAAGGACATTGCCGGTCAGCTCGCCAAGCTCGTCGCATCCGGCCGCCGTGGCGAAGCGGTCGAGCTGTTCCAAACCAAGATCGTCCGGATTCCTGAACAGGTCGTTGCCCAGTTCCGACAGGCGCCGTTCAGGCCGGCGCTCGAGGCCATTGCGCACACCCTGGTCTACGACGCGTCGATCGTCAGAGACCAGGAGCTGCCAACGGCGCAGCTACGCTCCATCAAAGTGCCGACGCTCGTCATTTACGGCGGCGAGGGCCCCACCTTCTTGGGCAACTCGGCGAAGGCGCTGGCGCAAGCGCTCCCCGACGGTCACGTTCGCGCTCTCGATGGACAAACCCATGACATCGTCCCGGCAGCTTTGGCGCCGGTTCTCCTGGAATTCTTCGGCGGCTGAAACAATGCGCGACAACCGGCGAGCGTGCCCTGGCGGCGGGGTTCGCTCGCTCCCCCAAACTCAACACGCCACGGAGTCCTGAACCCCGGCCTGGCCCTGCGCATACCTCTGAGCGACTGCGGCGTCGATCCGGTGGGCGAATCGAGAACCTCGATACTCATGCTAGCGCAGCGGTCCCAAGCGCGGCCCGGAAGCTTCCGAACTTCCTCCGGATCGTCTTTTCAACCGTCGCATTCCGGCCGCCGTCCATGATGCCGACGTGGGCAAGACACCTTGTTCCTCCACGAAGCGCCTGACTGCTGCGAGGGCCACATCCAGTTCGTAGCGCGTCCCGCCCGAACTCAGCCCGAGAGGGCGTCCGCGGAACGGTAGGGTGTTCGAGTTTTGTATGGCCGGGTCCACCAAATTGCCCACATCGCGACTCTCGCGCGATCAAACTGATCGTCCCGCCGCCCCAAGATGAAGAAGCTCAGCCGTGCCTACCTCTTGATCGCAGCGTTGGCGACGGCCGGTTGTATCTACCTGCTCCTCGATCACAGCGAATATGACGCGGCTGCCGCCTTCAGAAACGCGGTGGAATGCGCGGATGTGACCAGCGATCACTGCTACCAGTTGTATCCCGGCGTGGTCCAGGCGGTACGCGTGGCTCAGACCAGCAGCGGTGAACAAGATGCAGTCGACATCTCAAGCCGCGGATCGACCATTCATGTCTCACTCCTACCCTCAGCAGCCGACGCTTCTCTCCTCCAGGCCGGCGCACCCGTCACCGTCGAGTGGTTCGTCGGGTCGGTCGCCACGGTCTGGATCGGCCGCCAGGCTATTCCTTCGACCGCGAACCTGGCCGCGAGCCATGCCAACTTCGCCTACATCGGCTGGATCCTCGTCTGGCTCGCCGCACTCTTCTGGGCCATCGTGCTGCTCAACCGCCGGATGCTGGCGCTCTTTGCCGCCGTGAGGATTCTGCCTGCCACCGCCGACATCCGAGCCCTGGCCGGCCGCGAGGTCATCCTGCCAGGCGGTACGACCGGCTGGGTCGTCAAACCCCGGGCGCATGAAGCTCTCCTCCTTCCTCTCTTGCTCGTCGCGCTGGTCTTGATCTCCTTGAGGCCTTTGATGAATCCGGACTCCAGGCCGTTTGCGCTGGTGGGTGACGTATTGCTGTTCGGACAGGTAATCGTCAGCCTCGCCCTGAATCTCCGCAACGCGAGGGTCCTGGCCGACCACGCCTCGATCACCAGGGCCGACTGGCTTGGCCGGACGCGCAGCTGGCCGTTGGCAGAGATCGAGCAGGCGGCAATCGTCGGCTTGCGCTGGACGGACTGGGCCGTCCCGGCCCTGCTGTTTGTCAGTCGCAGCGGGCCGGTGCTGTTTGGCGTTACCAGCCTCTACTGGAACCTCGACGAGATCGGCGCCCTATGCGTGAGACTTGGTGTCCCGCTGTCGGTTGGCTACGTTCCGACGCAACGGAGGCGTATCAATCCTGTGAGGTTGGGGATGAACCTCTTCGCAGTTCTGATAACAGGAGCCTTCCTGGTGCTCTCGTTCCTGCCGCTGCCGCCGGCGAGCAGTTAAGCGCGCGCTGCAGGGCGAGCAACAAGCTCGTGAGCTTCAAAACAGCCATGTCGATTTCCGGTCCTGTCGATCGATGCCTTAGTAGAGACCACCAAAACTAAGGAGGATTTTCCGATGAGAAAAGTAGTTGCATCGATCTTCGTTACTGTGGACGGCGTTGTCGAAGACCCAGGCGGTGCCGAAGGCTTCGAGCTGGGAGGTTGGAGCTTCAAGTACGGAAGCCGCTCCGACGACGACCTGCAGCATGCGGTCGACCTTTTGCGCGCGAGCGACGCCCTCCTGCTCGGACGGAAGACCTACGAGGGCTTCGCCCAAGCCTGGCCCTCCATGACGGGCGGGGGCTGGTACGCCGACCGGATGAACAGCCTCCCGAAGTATGTCGTTTCATCGACGCTGGACAAAGCTGAGTGGAACAATTCGACGATCATCAAGGGCGACGTCGCCAAAGAGGTCGCCAAGCTGAAGCAGCAGCCCGGTCAGGACATCCTGATCTTCGGCAGCAGCGAGCTTGCCAACGGTCTGCTCCAGCACGAGCTCATTGACGAGCTTCGGCTGCTGGTTCACCCAGTCGTGTTGGGTCGCGGCAAGCGATTGTTCGCCGAAGGTTCTCCCGTGGGCCTGACAGCGGCCGAAGCAAAGGTCTTCGGGTCAGGCATCGTCCTCGTCGTCTACCACCCCGCGGCCAAAGGGTGATCGCGGCGATGAAGACCGGCTACGTAGAGGTGAACGCGCTCCGGATGTATTACGAGATTCACGGTGACGGCCGCCCGGTCGTACTGCTCCATGGTGCCCTGTCAGCGATTGGTACCTCCTTCGGCAAGCTCATTCCCGAGCTTGCCAAGGACCATCAGGTCATCGCGCTGGAGATGCAGGGCCACGGGCGAACCGCCGACGTGGATCGCCCTTTTCAGCTCGATGGCATGGCCGACGACACGGTTGCCGCGCTGCGGAAGCTGGGCGTGGCGAAAGCAGATGTCTTCGGGTACAGCCTGGGAGCCGGCGTCGCGTTGAACATCGCGATCCGCCACCCCGAATTTGTCGCCAAGCTGGTTCTTGCCTCGGTGACCTACAACCTCGACGGGTTCCACCCAGGCCTCCTGGAAGGCATTTCGAACCTGAAGCCCGAGATGATGGTCGGCAGTCCATGGCAGCAGGAATACGCCCAAATCGCCCCGCACCCCGAAGCCTTCGCAGCTCTCGTCCAAAAGATCCAGGGCCTGAACGCTTCCATCGCCAGTTGGCCGGCGGACGCAATCCGCTCCATACAATCGGCCAAACCTGCTGGTGTTTGGCGATTCCGACATCATCCGTCTCGATCATGCCGTGGAGATGTTTGGACTTCTCGGGGGTGGCATCAAAGGCGATACGCCCGATGGGTTGCCACAATCGAGCCTGGCGATTCTGCCAGGCACGTCTCATACGATGGTCGTGGACCGAGCCGAGCTGTTGTTGCCGATGCTCACCTCCTTCCTGAAATGACGCGTGAAGAGATCACGGATGAGGAGTCACTGCCATGCGATTCATGATGCTGGTGAGGTCAACCAAGGAAAGCGAAGCGGGGGTCGTGCCCGGTAAAGACATCTTTGCGGCAATGGCCAAGTACAACGAAGACCTGGCGAAAGCCGGCGTCCTCCTCGCGGTTGAAGGGCTCCATCCCAGCTCAAAGGGCGCGCGGGTCAAATTCTCAGGAAGCAGACAGACGGTTGTCGACGGACCATTCACCGAGACCAAAGAATTGATCGCCGGCTTCTGGCTGATTGAGGTCAAGTCCAGGGAGGAAGCGATCGAATGGGTCAAGCGCTGCCCCGCGCCCTTCGAGGGTGAGGCTGAAATCGAGATCCGCCAGGTGTTTGGAGTGGACGACTATGCAGAGCTCATTCCGACTGAGCCTTCCCCGCCAATCGGCAAAACCTAGCGACCATCGAATCGGCGGCCGTGGAGGACTTCAACAGAGCGGTCGAAGCGATCTGGCGAATCGAGTCGCCGAAAGTGATCGCGGGCGTTGCGCACATGGTGCACGACGTCGGATTGGCCGAACAGCTCGCACAGGATGCATTTGTGGCCGCCCTTCAACAGTGGCCCGAGTCAGGCGTCCCAGAACGACCGGGCGCCTGGCTCATGGGAACGGCTAAGCACCACGCGATCGATCTGCTTCGCCGAAATCAGACCCTCCAGCGGAAGCACGATGAGTTGGGTCGTCAGCTCGAGGTTGAGGAATTGAGCATGCCCGATTTGGACGCTGCCATCGGGGACGACATTGGCGACGATCTCTTGCGTCTCATGTTCACCGCATGCCATCCGGTGCTTTCGGCCGATGGCCGGGTAGCGCTGACGCTGCGGTTGCTGGGCGGTCTCACAACCGAGGAGATCGCGCGTGCCTTTCTCACGCCCGCAGCCACCATTCAGCAGCGCATTGTTCGAGCCAAGCGGACGCTGACTGAAGCCCGCGTTCCGTTCGAGGTGCCCGCGAGGTCCGAGCTCGCTGGGCGCCTGGCGTCGGTTCTCGAGGTGATCTACCTCGTCTTCAACGAAGGCTATTCAGCCACGGCAGGCGACGACTGGATGAGGCCGGCTCTCTGCGAGGACGCGCTTCGCCTCGGCCGAGTGCTGGCAGAGCTGATGCCTCGGGAGCCTGAGGTCCACGGCCTCGTCGCCCTGATGGAAATCCAGGCCTCCCGTCTCAGGAGCCGAGTCGGTCCATCCGGCGAGCCGGTGTTACTGCTAGACCAGGATCGGGCTCGGTGGGACCACCTGCTCATCCGGCGCGGCCTGGCGCCCCTTGAACGGGCCGAACAGTTGGGCACCACGTTGGGGCCATACGCGCTGCAGGCGGCGATCGCCTCTTGTCACGCTCGGGCGCGCACACCGGAGGAAACGGATTGGGCGCGCATAGCTGCGCTTTACGACGCGCTGGCGCAAGTCGTGGCATCGCCGGTTGTGGAGCTCAATCGTGCCGTTGCCGTGGCGATGGCCTTCGGACCCGCCGCCGGGCTAGAGCTTGTCGATCGCCTGGGTTCCGAACCGTCGCTTCAGGGCTACTACTTGCTGCCGAGTGTGCGGGGCGATCTGCTGGCCAAGCTGGGTCGCACGCAAGAGGCCCGCCTCGAATTCGAGCGGGCGGCCGGTCTCACGCTCAACGAGCGCCAGCAAAAGCTGCTGCTCGAACGCGCCGCAAGCCAGGAATAGTGTCGGCTACCTGAACATCATTCCGTAGGCCCGCGGCGCTTAAGCCAGAGATTCGTTCTTTAGTTGTCGCCGAACGGCGGTGTCAGGCCCGTGTAGTCACCGTTCACCTTGGCGTCGTACGGCCCGTTCAGCAAGCCGTCTCCGAAGCCCGGGGTATTGAGAACCCCTTCGGTGAACACGATGTGCCCGCTGCGGTTGACCTCGATTACCCGGTGGTTGAACTGGTCGCTGATCAGTGTGTGACCGTTGCGCAAACGTACGGCCCGTGTCGGCAACGGCGCCGGATTGCTTCCGGTCTGCGTGTTGGTCATGTACTGCCACACCACGTGGTCCGCGGCGTTGACCTCTACGATCCGGCTGTTGTTGGAGTCGGTGAGGAGCGTGTTTCCGTTCTCGAGGCGGCTCGCGAAGGCGACGCCGGAAACGGTGCCACCGGCCGTGAACGTGCGAAGGATGTGCTTGGCTCGATTCACCTCGATGGCTCGGTTGTTGTTCTCGTCCGAGATCAGGATGTGACCGTTCTCGAGTAGCTCCGCGCTGTTGGGGTTGTTAAGCAAGTTATCGGCCGTGCCGGTCATTCCGGTCATGCCGTACTGCCAGACGATGTTCTTCTCGCGGTTCACTTCGATGATGCGCTCGTTGGCCTGATCGGTAATCAGGATGTGGCCGTTGGGAAGGTAGGTGTTCTGAACCGGGGTGTTGAGCTGGTTAGGCCCGGAGCCGCCGGGGCCAAACTCGCCGTACTGCCACACGATGTGGCCCTTTTGGTTGACGAGCATCACCCGGTTGTCAGGGCAGCCGCTGGCGCTCGGGCAGGAGGAAACCGTGTTCGCAGGTATGCCGGTCCCGGCCATGAGGGTCAAACTCCCCACCCGCTGCGCGTCGTTGACACCGATGATCGAGGTTGGCCCCAGGTCGGTTGGTCCGACGCCAAACTGCCACACGATGTTGTGATGCCGGTCGATCTCGATGACGCGGTTGTTGAACTGGTCGGCGATCAGGATGTTCCCCGCACGGTTGAAGCCACTCGAGTTCGCGGAGGCCGGCGAAGCAGTGGCGAGGACCCCAACCAGGACCAAAGCGGTCACAAGCAACCGGACCAACGCTGTTGACCAACGCCTTCGAGGGTCCGTGTAATTCATTGCCGCGCCTCCACATCGACGAGCTCGTTCGAGCCCGCCGCCCAACGTTTCGTTAATGGGTACGGGCGCGGGTTACACGAAAGCGCTTATCGCCGCCACAAGGTTTCGGCGCTGGGTCTGATCCGCCTTCAGAAAGGCAGACCCGATGCCGACAGCCACAGCTCCCGCTTCTAGGAACTGGCGCGCGCTCTCCGCGTTGATTCCTCCGGTGGGAATCGTCTCTACCTCCCGCATCGGGCCACGCAACTCGCGCACGAACGACGGTCCAAGCGACGACGCGGGGAACAGCTTGACGAACGTGGCCCCGCTTTGCCAGGCAGTCTCGACCTCGGTGGGGGTTGCGGCGCCAGGGATGAACGGCAGCTGGGCGGCGATGGCCGCCTCCAACACTCCACGATTGAACGTTGGCGAGACACCGAATACCGCCCCGGCGGCGGTGGCGGCGCGCAGCTGGTCCTCGGTGCGGATCGTGCCGGCGCCCACCAGAAATGGCCCATCGCGTCGGCCGGCAAGCCGCGCGGCGCTCGCCTTCAGGCCGTCCGCAGCTTCCGGGTCATCGAACGTCACCTCGAAGATGCGCGCGCCGGCGTCCGCCAGCTCTTCGATGAGCGCGCCCAGGCGCTCCAGCGATCCGACGCGTCGCAGGATGACGATGAGCCGGTGGCGTCGAATCGCTTCCGCTGCCACGCCCTGGCGCAGGCCGACGGCGGTCACGTTTGAGATCCCACCGCCTCGAGAGGGTCAAGCAGCGCGCCATCCTCGGCCAGGCACTGGCGAAGGACGTCAACGGCGACGGACCGCGGGGTCTTGCCCGTCGCCACAGCGAGCGCGGCCGACGTGCCGGCGGCCTGACCCATCGCCATGCACGTGGCCATCGATCGAGCCGATGCGTGGGCGTCATGAGTCGCCGAGAAGCAGCGTCCCGCAACCAGCAATCCCTCGAATGCGCCCGGCAGGAGGCAGCGGTAGGGAATTCCGTACACACCACTGTGCGGGACGTACGTCCATTTGGTGTCCGTGCCGGCGATGTGGTCTTCGATCGGAGCTCCGCACAGTGCGATCTCATCCGCGAAGCGGCGGGCATCCAGGACGTCTTCACGCGTGAGGCGGTAGTCGCCCACGACGCGCCGACTCTCGCGTACGCCGATCCCTGGGCTCGTGGCGACGAGAACGGAACGTTCGAATCCAGGCACCAGGTCGCGAAGAAAGCGAAGGTACTCCTGCACCTGGCGCCGGCCTTCCAGCTCGGCCTTTGTCAGCTGGCGCGGGTCCGTCGCGTCTACGTTCTGGACGCGGGTCATGTGAACTGTCACGACCCCCAGATGGGGTGTTCGATGCCACGACCCCTCGAGCCGCGGAAGGCGGTATGCCCCGCTCTTCGCGGCTTCGCGCATCAGCGCCCAAAGCTCGGGCTTCGGGAGGCTCGCGGCTCGATCCACGTCAACGTTGGCGACTCGGAAGATCGTCGAGAGCGACTGTAGGTTCGGCGTGGAGTTGGCGTCTTCGTAAGCCACGCCGGCCATCGCGCACAGGTCGGCATCACCGGACGCATCCACGATGGCGCCTCCCTCCACGAATGACTCGCCGCCTTTGTTCCACAGCCGGATCGCACTCATGCGACCGTCGCGCATCTGGACGCCGGTAGCCCACGTGTGCAGGAGGATCTCGACCCCGGCTTCCTCGGCCAGCCGCTCCCAGATGACCTTGAGAACCTCCGGGTCGTACGTCACGCCGGTGCCCGCCCCATAGGTGTTGGGGCGCTCGAATGCGACGCCGGCGGTTTTCAGGTGCTCCACGACCTCCCAGCCCAGGCCGCCGACCACGCGCCGAACCGTCTCGCCCGGCGTGTAGAAGGCATAGAACGTATCCAGGACAGCAGTCGACGTGCCGCCGAGAAACGGGAGACGATCCACCAGCAGCGTCCGTGCCCCGCGGCGGGCTGCGCTGATCGCGGCTGAGCTGCCGGCCGACCCGCCTCCGACCACCACGACGTCGAAGCGCTGATTCATGTGGACAGCGCGAAAACGCCGGCAGCGTTGTCTACCAGGATCATCTCGTGTGCGGGAAATCCGACGCGTTTGCGCAAGCGCGGCACGAAGGCTTCCATCAAATAGCTCAGTCCGGGGCCTCCACCGTAGGCGCGGAAGTAGTCGCGCTGTCCGAGGTCGAGGCCGAGCAACAGCCGATCTGAATGACCGGCTTCAACCATGCCATCGATCAGGTCGAGGAGCTGGCTGTCCGGACGGTACTTGATCCGGCCGGGTGTGTCGTACTCGAGCATCACACCGCGCGCGGCGACCTCCGCATGCAGCTCCAGGTCAGGGTTGCGATCTAGGTGCGCCAGGATGATGCGGTTAGGGCGCACACCCTCACGGACCAATAGATCGACGATTTGATGTGCGCACGTGCCGATCTCGGTGTGCACGAGGATGGCCGCCCCGGTTGCTCGATGCCCAATCGCCGCCGCGACGAGGCGGCGCTCCTCGAGCGTGCTGATGTGCTGGTAGGAAGCTCCTGCCTTGATCACGCCCGCGCGAGCAGGATCGAGCGGAGCTTCGGTGAGCCAATCCTCGGGATGCATCCCCTCCTGGAGGTCGGTCAGGATGCGCTGGGCGAGGAGCTCCACCGAGGCCTCGCGCACCCAGTGGTTCTGCGGATAGTGGGCGTCGCGGTGGTAGCCCGTCGCGGCCACAACATGAACCCCGGTCGCTTCGGAAACGGCCCGCATGCCGGCCGGCCGTCGCCCCAGGCCGATGGGCGTCACCTCGACGATCGCCTGCAGCCCGCCGCGCTTTGCCTCACCGACCTCTTCGATCGCGCGGCCGGCGTCGTCGAAGTCCTGGCCCGGCAGCGCGGGCGAGCGCAGGAATAGATGGTCGTGCGCGTCGG
Organism: Candidatus Dormiibacterota bacterium; assembly: GCA_035937155.1. Taxonomy (GTDB): domain Bacteria; phylum Chloroflexota; class Dormibacteria; order Dormibacterales; family Dormibacteraceae; genus Palsa-870. The sequence continues at coordinate 15,522 of DASYVJ010000042.1, forward strand.
TCACGCCAAGCTGCACGGGCGCGATCGGCCCGAGGACCGTGACGACCACCGCCTCATGCATCCAGGCCGCCCCTACGATCGACGACCTGGCCACCGATCAGGGTCAGCCTCACCCGCTGTTCGGGATCAAGGACGACGAGGTCGGCTCGAGCGTCGCGGCGGATCACCCCGCACTCGCCTTCAATTCCGAGCACACGGGCGGGCGTCAGCGTTGCCATCTCTACTGCGTCGCGCAATGTCAGGCCTGGCAGGCTCGACATCAACTGGACCATGCGGTTCATCGTGACCGCACTGCCGGCGAGCGTGCCATCCGCGAGCCGGACGCTGATCCCGTCGCTGAACGTCTCCCGCCCGGCGATCGCGTAGCGACCGGCTGGCGCACCCGCTGCGGCCGTCGAGTCGCTGGTCAGCGCAACGCGCCCAGGGCCGGCCATCCGTACCGCCAGGGCCAGCATCGCAGGGTGCACGTGGATGCCGTCGGCGATAAGGCCGACCGTGACGAGCTGTTCCGCCAGCAGTGCGCCTGGAAGTCCGGGCTCTCTGTGGTGCAGCGGCACCATGGCGTTGAAGAGGTGCGTGCCAAACCGCACTCCCGCAACGAAGCCTGCCTCCGCTTCGGCAAATGACGCTCCTGAATGCCCGGCCGAGACCGTGACGCCGGCTGCGGTCAGCGTCCCCACCGCCTCCAGCGCTCCAGGCAGCTCAGGCGCCAGCGTCACCATCCGGGGCGGCCGGGTCAGCAGGCCCTGGACGTGAGCCCGGGTCGGCAGCAGCAGACATTTCGGATCGTGTGCGCCGCGGTACTTGGGGTTCAGGAAGGGACCTTCCACGTGTGCGCCGATGACCCGAGCGCCGGAAGCAGTCGCGGCCGCGCACGCGCTGACGAAAGCGACGGCCTCGTCGATCGGCCGCGAGATCAGCGTGGGCAGGAAGCTCGTGACTCCATATCGCGGCAGGCCGGAGGATATGGCAGCGATTGCATCAGCACCCGACGCGGCGTCGTGGCCGGCCAGGCCGTTTACCTGGAGATCGATGAAGCCTGGTGTGACCGTGTCACCCACCTCGGTCAGCAACGTGCTTCCCGGTACGTCGACCTTGCCCCGCTTGACCCACGCGATGTGTTGGCCCTCAACCAGGACCGTGGCGACGACCAGCTCACGCAGTGGTGTGATGACGCGTCCCTGCAGAAGGAACCGGATCGGCATGGGTGGCACTATTGTCCCCACAGTGACCTCACGCCATCTCGGGTTGGACCTCGGAGGGACCAACCTGAAGTGGGTGGTCCTGGAACGCGACGGGTCGTCACAGAGCGTGCTGGCCACGGGCCAGGTGCCGACCGATACCAGCCGCGGCGAGCGCAGCGTTGTCGAACAGATGATTGAAATCGCTCGCGCTTCCTTCCGGGATCTGGGATTGATGGAGACGGTCGGCATCGGTGTGCCCGGTCTTTACGACCCGGTGGCGGGTACGACCCGGTTCATGCCCAACGTCCCCGGCAAGTGGGCGGGCGTACCCGTGGCCGCGGAGGTCAGCGCGGCGGTGCGCGCCCCGGCACTGCTGATCAACGACGCAAGAGGCTTCACGCTGGCCGAGCATCGCCTCGGCGCGGGACGCGGGGTGGACTCCATGCTCGGCATCACGCTTGGCACGGGAGTCGGCGGCGGGCTGATCCTCGGGGGAGCCCTCTACATGGGTCATGACGGCACCGCGGGCGAGTTCGGCCACCTGACGATCCTGCCCGACGGCCCACCGTGCAACTGCGGCAGCCGCGGCTGTCTGGAAGCACTGGCGAGGGCGGACGCGATCGTCGCAGCTTGCGGGCAGTCAACCGTGGAGATGTCTGTTCAGGCAGCCCGCGCCGGCGACCGGCGCGCACAGCAAGGGCTCACCGAGGTCGGACAGTATCTGGGCATCGGCGTTGGCAACGTGCTCGCAATGCTGAGTGTCGATCGCGTGGTGGTCGGAGGCGGTGTGGCGGCAGCGGGGGAGATGCTGCTCGAGCCCCTGCGGGCAGAGCTCCGGCGGCGCGTATTCATCACCGACCTGGATGCGGTGAGCGTGGTTGGCGCGGAGCTGGGCATCTGGGCGGGGGCGATCGGCGCAGCGCTGCACGGAGCCGGTGCGGCTCCGTCCGTAGGCTAATCTCTTGGGCGACGTGGTCAAGATCGGGCTGCTCGGGTCGGGTTTCGTGGCGGACTTCTACATGGAGGGTCTGCGCGACGTCCCGGGAACCCAGGTCGTCGCCAACTACTCACGTTCTGAAGAGCGCGCCAAGGAATTCGGCCATCGCCATGGCGTGGCCCGCAATTACACACGCATCGAAGACCTCTGTGCGGACACGAATGTCCAGATGGTCGTCATCGCACTGCCGAACCACCTGCATCTTCCGGCGACTCGCATCGCCGCTGCCGCCCGCAAAGCGATCGTCTGCACAAAGCCATTGGCCCGCAACGCCGGCGAGGCAGCCCAGATGGTGAACCTCGTCCGCACCGCTGGCGTGATGCACGGTTATGCGGAGACAGAAGTCTTCTCGCCCGACGTCATGCGCGCGCGCGACATGATCGAGAGCGGCGCTATCGGCGAGCTGCTGACCGTGCGCGCTCGAGAGGCCCACTCGGGTCCTCATGCGCCTCATTTCTGGGACGCCGAGACGGCCGGCGGCGGCGCGCTTCTGGACATGGGCTGTCACACCGTCGAGGCGGCGCGCTACTTCTTTGGCAAAGACAAACCGATCAAGGATGTCTTCGCCTGGGGCGCCACCCTTGTCCACCACGACAAGACCAAGGCGGAGGACAACGCGGTGCTCCTGCTGCGCCTCGAGGATGGTAGGACCTCACTTACCGAGGCGTCATGGACGGCGAAAGGTGGCATGGAGCTGCGCAACGAGATCTACGGCACGATGGGCCGCATCGTCACCGACACCACGTCGACGCGTATCCGCGCCTTCGTTCAGGAACCGGCCGGGTACCTGATGGAGAAGGCGGACGCTGATGTTGGGTGGGTGTTTCCGATTCCCGACGAGGCTCGGGTTTACGGCTATCACGAGGAGATGCGGCACTTCGTGCAGTGCTTTGTCGAGGGCAAGCAGCCGCGCGAGGACTTCATCGACGGGTACGTCGTCAACTGCGTCCTCGACGCCGCCTACAAGTCGATGAAGAGCGGGCACTGGGAACCAGTCCAGGTCGACTCCAAAGTCACCGGCTGACAGGTGTCTACGCACTCAGGCTCGCGCTGGATTGAGGCGGGCATCGAGATCCTTCAGAAGATCCAGGAGACTCAGTCAGAACCCATCGAGCGGGCGAGCCAGATCTGCGCCGAAGCGATCGGCGCGGGAGGCTTGGTGCACCTTTTCGGCACCGGCCATTCGCGGATCCCAGTAGAGGAGATGTTCCCCCGCTACGGCTCGTACCCCGGCTTCCACCCGATCGTCGAGCTCTCGATGACGTTCCACACGCAGGTGGTGGGTGCCAACGGCCAGCGGCAGGCGATGTTCATCGAGCGCATGCCGGGCCTCGCCGAGGTGATCCTCTCGAATTTCAAGTTCGCGCCGAAGGATGCTCTGATCGCTTTCTCGGCCAGCGGTCTGGGGGCAGTGGTGGTAGAGATGGCACGGGGAGCGCGGCGCCGCGGCCTGCCGGTGATCGCAGTCAGCTCGCTGGCCCAGTCTCAGGCGGGTGAGGTGGACAAGGAGGTTGGCGCGCGGCTGCTCGATGAAGCGGATGTGGTCATCGATCTCTGTACTCCCGCGGGCGATGCCCTTAGCCACCTCGAAGGATTGGCCGAGACTCCAGTCGGTCCCGGCTCGACTCTTGCCGCAGTTGCCATCGCCGACGCGATCAAGGTGCGCACGGCCGAGCTGCTGGTGGCCGCCGGCAAGATGCCGCCGGTCATCACGAGTGCTGCCCTGGTCGGTCGCAAGCGTTCCGAGGAGCTTTTCGAAGCCGCTTACAAGGAATACGCGCGCCGCGCTTCGCGCACTCTCGCAACCTGACGCTCTCCGGGTAACGAGCAGCGCACCCTGGACACCTTCAGCTTTGTCGGCGTCACCACTGGACAGTCGGCGGCCACGCGGCTGTTTCCTGCGTGGGCTGACGAGCTAGGCCTCGGCGACGTGCAGCTCGTCGGCTGCGACGTGCCGATTCACGCCCCGCGCCAGCAGTATCGCGACCTCGTCCAGAGCATCAAGAGCGACGAGCACGCGCGTGGGGCTCTCATCACGACACACAAGATCGATCTTTTCGAAGCATGCAGCGACCTCTTCGACCGGATCGACGAGAGCGCGGATCTATGCGGTGAGGCTTCGTGCCTCTACAAGCGCGACGGTCTTCTGTGCGCGCAAGCAACGGACCCGGTTGCCGCCGGCAGGACACTCGGAGAGTTCCTCCCCGAGGACTACTGGGCCAAGACAGCCGGCGAGGTGCTTTGCCTGGGTGCAGGAGGATCAGCAATCGCGATCACGGTTCATCTCATCAAGCGCGCAGCGAATTCGTCCGGTCCTGTTCGCATCACAGTGGTGAACCGCAGCCCAGCACGGCTCGAAGCGATGCAAGCGATCCTTACCAGGCTGAACCCGCTCATCCAGGTCGACTATGTCCACAACCTCGACTCACAGGTCAATGACCAACTGGTGCACGACCTGGCGCCCGGATCCCTGGTGATCAACGCCACCGGAATGGGCAAGGACACGCCCGGCTCACCAATAACGGATCAAGCCGTATTTCCCTCAGGCGGCCTCGCATGGGAGCTGAACTACCGCGGTGACCTGCAGTTCCTGCACCAGGCGCTCAAGCAAAAGGAAAGTCGCAGTCTGCAAGTTCACGACGGCTGGCGGTACTTCATCCATGGGTGGGCCACCGTCATCGAAGAGGTATTTGATCTTCGGATCCACGAACACCAACTCTCTCGCCTGGCATTGCTATCCGAAGCGGAGCGCCCAGACCGGACAATTAGCTAGGCGAACCTCTTCACGAACGCGAGAGCCGTGTCGGCGACTTCGCGCCAGCCGTTGTCGATGACCAAGGCGTGTCCCCGGTTCTTCATCTCGACGATCTCGGTCACGCCCTCGTTGCGCTTCTGCTGCTTGTACGACGCGTTCGCGATCGCCCATGGCACGACGTGATCTTTCTCGCCTGAGATGATCAGTAGCGGTCCGCGCTCGGGGTTTTTGATGTCGACCTTGGCCTCGGTCCACGGGTTGAGGTTGGCGGCGGCGGCCTGAAAGAGAGGCACACCGGACGCCGGGACCGAGAAGGTGTCGTAAAGCTCCTTGGCCTCTTCCTCGCTGACGACGTTGGCGAAGGCGTAGCGGAACTGCTCATAGGTGAGCGGGATCGCGCGGTTGCGGTTGGCCGGGTTGCCGAGAACCGGAGAGGCGGACTTTAGAGCCGAGAATGGCAGAGGCAGCACGCCGCGGAACGGCGCGGGGTCGATTGCTACCGCAGCCGCGAAGAGGCCTCGTCCGGCCATCATCTGCGTGAGCAAGCCCCCAAAGGAGTGCCCGATCACCGCCGGCTTCTTCTTCAGCTTGCCGATCACCTCCGCGTAGCTGTCTGCCACCTGTCCGACTGTCTTGTGAGCGAACACCTCGGGGTGTGCTTTCGCCTCCGCGACGGTCGGGGGGTCGTCAGGCCATCCCGGCGTGAGCGGTGCGTAGCCGGCCTGTTCGAAAACGGTGGCCCAACGGTCCCAGCTGCTTGGCAACAGCCAGAGGCCGTGGATGAACACGACCGGTGTGCGTCCCGTCGCGTTGGCCTCATCGATCTGCTCTGTGGTCGCGCTCGCTATCGCCATGATCTGCCCCCTACTTCTCCAGACCGTGGAATTCCCGCGCGGATCCGTTGCTTGAAACTGTTCAACGGATGCCCGACTACCACCATGATCTGCTGTTTGGCCTCAGCTTGCCGCCGAGCGCACGTGACCATGAAGCGATCCTTATGACAGCGGAGCAAGCCGACGACCTGGGTCTCGGGGACCAATCGGACGGCTGGCGATCCGAATCTAGCTATCGAAAGTCCGCACGATTTCGGCGAGGCGGACGGGGTCCAGAACCCGCGTCATTCCGGGGGCGGTTTCGACGATCCCCGCGTCGCGCAGAGTTTTCAACGCTCGGCTCACAACCTCGCGTGACGATCCAATCGAAGCGGCCAGAGCTTCTTGAGTGGCTCTCGCCTCCAGCTTCCCGGCCGCAAGCTGGAACCGGCTGGCCCGCTCGAGCAGGTCGAAGGCCAGCCGCTCGGCGAGGTTGCCCAGTGACCGCACCGCGATCACCCGGAGGTCGTATCGAACTCTCGCGGCGAGCATCGTCGCGATGGCGGTGACCACCTCTATCTCACTGGCCGCCACGCGACGGACCGTCTCCAGGTCAAGGATTGTCAGCGTGGAATCGACCACCGCCTGGACGGACACCAACGAGGCACCTCTCATGACCTCAGTGCCGGGGACCAGGTTCCGACCGCCGACCATATTGCCCGGGTAGATGAAGGCGACAGTGGCTTCGCGTCCATCCGCAACTGTCCAGAACATCCGGACCAACCCTCGCTGCAGCACGAAGGACCGGCCCGGCGCGCCCATGCGGAAGGCGACGGTTCCGGCAGCGTGAACAGCCCGCTCCGAGTTCTCGAGCACGCGCCTCCGGTTCGCGCTGCTCAACAGGGCAAGGAAATCAACATCCTCTCCGGCGAAAGCCGGGACCACAACAGAAATGTTCTGCTGATTTCCCGGCGCGTGCGCCGTCAGCCGTCCCGGCTGGGCGCCTCAGGATCGTGATCGTCGTGGTGCTGCTCGTCTTCGTCCTCGATCGGTGTACCCACAAGAGTGTGCTTGTGCTTGCGCGTACCCGGGTCCATATGGATCTCGAGCCGGGCCGCCGGGACCTCGTGGCAAACCGCCTCTTCAACACGCATGGCAAGGGCGTGGGCGTCCTCGAGAGTGGACTTAGGGTTGCAGGCGACATGCATCGCCGCGACCAGCTCACGCCCAACCCAGCGAACGCGCACGTCCTGAACCTGAAGAACTCCGTTCACCGACTTTGCCGCATTCGTTATCTCGTCAACGATGGTCGGATCGACCGCGTCCATCATCCGGTAGAAGAGCTGCTTCACCGTCTCGGCCAGGACATAAACGATCGCGACGGTGATCAGGATGCCGACGATCGGGTCGGCCAGCTTCAGGCCTAGCCCGGCGAGTCCGATTCCTACGAAAGCGCCGGCCGAGACCAATGCATCGATGCGCGAGTGGATGCCGTCTGCCTCCAGCGACTCCGACCCGATGCCGCGACCGACCCTCAGCTTGTACTCGGATACGCCCAGGTTGGCGACCACACCGACCAGGGCTGCGCCAAGGCTGAGTGGGATGTTGGAGTAGTCCTGGGGATGAATGAGCTTGGCGACTGACTCTGCGGCGGCCACTGCGGCCGTGACGATGATCACGACGATGATGAGCAGCGTCGCCACGTCCTCGAAACGGCCATAACCTGACGAGAATCGCCTCGTAGCCGGTCGCCGGACGAGCGCGAACGTGAACAGGAGGATGAAGCTGGTCAGCACATCTCCTGCGTTGTGCAGTCCATCGGCCAGCACGCTGGCGGAACCACTGAGGACAGAGGACGTGATCTCTGCAGTTGCGGCGATGCCCAGCGCCACGGCGCTGACGATGACCGCCCGCACCGCGTCTTTGTTGCCGTAATGGGCGGACGAGTGAGAGTGACCCTTGGACACGCGGGCCACATTCAAGCACACGGTCAAGCTGCTACCGAAGGGCCACCTGCGTCAGAAGCGTCGGCCGGCCGCCGAAGTGTCGATCAGCTTGGCCAGGCGCTTCGACCGGGTTTCTTCGCGCTTGGCGTTCATCACCAAGTAGATCGCCGTCTGCCGGTAGGAAGGCGGCTGCTTGCCGAAGAAGTCCCACGCAGCCGCATTGGCGCGGAACATCGCTTCCTTTTCACGGTCGAGCGCCGCCAGGTGCCGGTTCTCGTAGGAGTACACGCCCGACCGTGCCTCTTCCCGCAGCGCGAACGCCGCGAGCCCGGCCGACTTCATGAGACCACGGGCCGTGAGCTCCACCACCTTCTTGATGTTGACCGCGCTCCAGTTGCTTTTCGGCCTGCGCGGCGTGAAACGCTGAACGCGGCTGGTCTCGTCGATCCTGCGCGCAATGCCGTCGATCCAGCCAAAGCAGAGAGCCTGGTCGACCGCGTCCGACCACGTCATGGTCGGCTTGCCGGACGACTTGCGATGCAGCACCACGCCAAGCTCGGTCGCGGTCGTGTGATTCTTGGCCAACCAGGTGCGGAACTCAGCGGGGGTTTTGAAAAACCGGGTCTCCATCTGCTCCAGACTAGCGGCATGTTTGCTAGCTCCAATTACCCGCCCGACCAGGCGGCGGCTGATCGGTTTGTGGCCGAGATGCGGCACGGGACGCTGATCGCGTGCGCTGCCGAAGGCTACCCGCAGGTGTCCATCCTGCCGTTTGTGAAGACTGGCGACCTCATCGAGCTGCACTGCGTACAGGGCGATCCGACGTTCGACGCGGTCCGCGCCAGCCCGCGCGTGACGTTTTTCGTGTCGGACTTTCTTGCCTGGTCTCCGCACAGCTGGGTCGATGAGCACGACGGCGGTCGCGCCACTCTTCACTTCCGCGCTGTCGCGTTCGAATGCGATGTCGAGCGAACGTCGACCGATCCCGCCGACGTAGCCGGCGCGCTCAGCCGGCTCCTGGCCGCATACGAGCCAGGCGCGTCATACGAGCCCGTCAAGATGGGCGAGTTCTACGGCCCGCGGCTGAGGCGCCTTGCCACCATGCGCCTGCGCATCGTGCGTCGCCACATCAAGTTCAAGACCGGCCCTGCGGGCTCCGTCGAGACCAAGCGAAAGGTTGCGGGTCGCCTGCGCGAGCGCCATGAACCGGGCGACCTCCGAGCGGCCGAGGTCATCGAGGCCGCCCTCCGCGAGGTCCCTGGAGCTCCCGAGGAGAACTAACCGGGAGGCAGTTCTCTAAGCCAACCCTGGATCAGGTCTCTTCGCGGTACTGGCGCTTGCCGGTCGCGGGATCCTCGTAGACGCGTGTCAGCTTGCCGGTGGTGGGGTCTTTGAAGACTTCATTTGTGGGCTTGAAGTTGCCCTGGCTGTCGCCGCGATAGCGGCGGTCCCAGACGAAGTAGCCGACGATCGCGAAGACGATCAGGAATCCAAGGACGACGAATTGGCCCCCGACGGTCATGGGGCGCTCCTCTCGATCACGGCTGCCGTGCCGTAGGCAACCACCTCGGTCATTGTCTGGCCCATCTCAGAGGAGTCGAAGCGCATCATCACCACCGCGTTCGCGCCCATCGCGCGGGCATTCTCGACCATGCGGTCGATCGCGTGGCGGCGCGTGTCCTCGACGAGGCGCGTGTACTCGACGATCTCGCCACCGGCGAGCGACCGGAGCCCGGCCATGACGTTGCCTCCCAGGCCACGGCTGCGCACCACAACACCGAATACCTGGCCGAGAGCCTGTTTCACCTCGTAGCCTGCCGGGCGCTCGGTGGTGGTTACAAGAACCGGAGCGCCGGACTGTTGTTGCGACATCACTACATCCTCCAATCCGACTCGTGTTGCTCGACTGAGATCGTAAGTGGAGGCGAGTCTCGGTGGTCCGCGGTTTTCTTGGATCTACGCTTACGATGCGGCCATGGGTCGCGACGCGCGGCGGCTAGCCGGGGCGGGCTCAGATCCCGCACGAACTGAGCCTGCCGAACCGATCGACCTGCGAGCGGCGTGGGAAGACCAGTCTGAAGCGTGGACGCGATGGGCGCGAGCGCCCATGCACGACTCGTACTGGCGGTTCGGCCGAACCGCCTTCTTTGAACTGCTGCCGGCGCCCGGTCTCCTGACCCTTGATGTCGGCTGCGGCGAGGGAAGAGTGTCTCGCGACCTCGCGGCCCTTGGGCACCGAGTCATTGGCATCGATGCCTCGAGAACGATGGTCGAAGGAGCGATCGGAGCGGCTCCTCAGATTCCTGCGCTCGTTGCCGACGCCGCCAGGCTGCCGCTGATCAACGGGTCTTGTGACCTCGTCGTCGCTTACATGTCGCTGCAGGACATCAACGACATGCCGTTCGCAATCCGGGAGATTGGGCGAGTCTTGGTGCCGGGCGGGCGCCTGTGCCTGGCCGTCGTACATCCGATCAACTCGGCGGGTCAATTCGAGAGTCTGGATCCAGCTGCGCCGTTCGTGATCGAAGGCTCTTACCTGGACTCCTACCAATACGTCGACGAGATTGAGCGCAATGGTCTGCGCATGACCTTCTCGAGCATCCATCACCCGCTCCAGGCGTACTTCCAAGCCCTCGAAGCCACAGGTTTCCTGACAGAGACGCTGCGCGAGGTCCCTGTGGCAGAGGGATCGGCCTCCGATGCGTCGCCGCGCCATGAGCGCTGGCGCCGCTTACCTCTATTTCTCCACGTGCGAGCCGTCAAGTTGTGATGAAGCCGTCGTGAGCCATTCCACCACCTGGCCCCCGCCGCCGATAGCTACGGCCGGCTTCCTGATCCGGACCATGGCGTACCTCGTCGACGCCGTTCTGCTCAGTTTCGTAGGCGGAGCATTTCCATACCTGGTCATTGGCGTCACCAACGGCAGTCAGGCGGGAAACGTGGGTCAGCAGGTGACCACAAGCACGAGCGGCTCGATCCTCGTATCGCTCGTCTATTTCGTGATCTTCTGGTCACGCGTAGGCGGCGGCCGGACCCTTGGCATGCGACTGCTTGGTCTGAAAGTGATCCAGGAAAAGGACGGTGCGACGCCGGAGGTGGGGACCGCGCTCATTCGTTGGCTTGGCCTCTGGCTGTCCTTTGCGGTGTGCTTGGTTGGAGTGATCTGGGTCGCCTTCGACTCACGTCATCAGGGGTGGCACGACAAGATCGCAAGGACACTGGTCATTCGGACCTGAGCCTCAACGCCGTTCGGCGCTGGCTGGTTTGCGCGCGTACAGTCGAGGTGCGAGCGGCATCAGCCGCTCCGGTGTGTCGCCATACGTCTAGCCCCCGCTGGGGTCGCCCTATGGGCGAGGAGGTTGCCTTGTACGGAACCATAGCCAAGTTGAAGCTGAAGCCTGGTACTGAAGAGAAACTCATGCAGGGGATGGAAGGATCGGATGCTGGGCGGGTAGGCCACGTCGCGACCTACGTGTTCAAGTCCGACGCCGACCCGAACGTGCATTTCGTCACCACGATCTTCGAGAGCAAGAGCGCATACAAGACGTTCGCCGACTCGCCGGAGCAGGACAAGCGCTTCCGTGAGATGAGGGAGCTGCTGGCCGCTGACCCGGAATGGCACGATGGAGAGGTGATCCACCAGGACACGAAGGTGGAAGCGACCCGCCACTAGTCGACTCGCAAAAGTCACCTCTTGGTGGTCGATCGCTAATCAAGCGATCGGCTGCCGGGGGTGAATCGGGTGCCCCCATCGATTCGCATGGGGCGGATGACCTGACATTCGCAGGGCGACTTACCAACCCAGCACGCGTATGACTGAACCATGCGCGCCACCGAGGAAATCGACCAGAGTGCTCAAGTTCTTCCTCGCGCTCCGCCGCACCTTTCCACTCTGAGCCTGGCGCGCGTTCCAATTCCAGCCCCACAGAGGTCGGGTTGGCTGAGTTTTGCCCGCACGCTCCGCGCCCAGACCGTGGGCTTGTTCATGCTCCTCGTGGTCTTCGCATCGAGCGCCATGGTGACCGCCGTAGCCTTCGGCATGGCCAGCGACTCCACCCAACGCGAGCAGGTCCAGCTGATCACGTGGCGTTACGAGACAGCACGCGCCAACCTGGCCGCGGAGGAGCTCAGGACCAATCTCGCCAAAATGAACAACGCGCAGCTGAATGGCGATGTGGAGATCGCCAAGTCGTACCAGTTCCTCGCGGTTGTGAACATCGGATTCATCGAGTCCGAGATCTCAATGATCTCAGCCCTCAATCTGCCGAGTGACTCCAAGGCTGTCATAACGAAGGACGCTGCAGCGTTCAACACTTTCACCGCCTTCGCGAGGCAGTTCATCGCCACTGGGCGACACACCGACAGCGAGATGTTGGTGCAGGTTGACGGGGCGCTCAACACGTGGCGGGTAGCGCGCGACCCGGTCGATGCATTTATCAACACCAAGATTCAGGAGAACCAGGCGCTCAATGACGCCCGTAAGGCGTCGACGAGGGTGGTCACATCGTTGGCTGCGATCGGGACGGCGGTGCTGCTGTGCGCCCTGGCGTTCTATCTCTTTCACCTGACTCTGAGGCCCGTGATTCGTTTGGTCGGCGTCGCCCACCAAGCGGCACTGGCTCTCGAAATGGAGAACATGTCCCAGAGCGGGACGTAGCGGATAGCGATCACGGGTCTGTCCCGCACTCCGGCGCGCGCGCCGCGGCACAACACACGGCTTAGGTCTACCGGCTAACTCCGGGTTTGTCTCCATCCAATTGCACGGTTCCGGACCCCGGAAACGTGGGGGCGCGGCGTCACGGGTCGTGGGACGCGCCAAGCGGCGATTCCCCAGCAACCTCCCACGGGTCGCCCAGAGCACTCCAAGTATTGAACCTGACGCTTCCAATTCATGGACGCGTCATCGCAAACCGTCGACCCACCAGCTCTGATCACCTCGCGGGGTTGACCGGTGAACCGGCGTTTCGCCGTCCTTTTCACTGTGGTGGTTGTAGCCATAGTCATCTCGCCGCTCACGGTCGCTGCCCGCTCCGGCAAACAAGCCATCACTGCGGTGACGGCGGCGAGTGGAGCACGGACAAGCCCGGCGACCAGCCCGGCCCAAGCCAGTCCGAGCCCCGTCGCAGCCGTAGCTGCGGCCGCCCCGCGCGACTCCGCAGCACTGGTGGCAGCGTTGCAGCAGGTGGTTGCGGGGAGCGGTGCCACGGTCGGCGTGACCGTGGTGGAGCTCGGCGGCCTGGATCCCATCACGTGGTCGCTGGACGGCACCGCAGTGTTCACCGCCGCCAGCACCTACAAGCTGGCCGCGCTGATGATGGAGGCGCTGAACATCGCTGCCGGCACAACCGACCCCAACGGACTGGTGTGCTACCAGGAGGCCGACTACGAGGCTGGTTGGTTTGACGACTACGCGCCTGGCGTCTGTTTCACAAGAAACGAACTGTCCTCGCGGGCCGCAAAGCAGTCCGACAACACCGCAGGACACATGCTGGTTCGAGACCTCGGCGGCGCCGCCGTCCTCAATGCGTGGACTGCCTCGGTCGGCACCACGAGCTCAGCCTTCTTCGAAGGCAACACCACGACCGCCGCCGATCTTGCTGCGCTCTGGGTGGCCGAGGCGAACGGCGATCTCGGAGGTGCCGCGGCGCAGGCGTGGTTGTATCCGCTGCTGACCGGCACGGCCACAGAGAGCGGAATTCCTGCCGGCGTTCCCGCCGGTTCGACTGTGGTCCACAAAACCGGAACCATCGATGCCGTGAACAACGACGCATCCCTCGTGATGTCAGGACCAGACGGGGAGTACGTGCTGATCGTGATGACGGACGGTCTCGGAGGAGCCGTGGGCTGGGGGTTGATCGCGAGCGCGTCGGCCGCCGTCTGGCAGGCCGAACTATCCAGAACCCAGTGAGCGCTAGATCGTCTTTTCGAAGCAGACGCTGGTTAGCGCGCTCGCGTATTCGCCGAAACAATCGATCGGTCTGAATCCGACACGGTGATAGAGAGCGATGGCCTCGGTCTGGTGGATGCCTGTTTCCAGCACCAGCCGGTGGGCGCCCAACGTCAGTGCGGCGGCTTCGAGATGTTCAACGATTGCCATGCCTACTCCTCGCCCGCGCAGCTCTGGCTCCACGTACATGCGCTTCAACTCGGCCGTCGTTTCATCGAGCAAGCGCAGCGCCCCGCAGCCGACTGCCGCTCCGTCCTCGCGCGCAATGACAAAAGTGCCGAGGCCCGGCGCGAGGTGTTCCGGCTTGAGGTTCGGCCCGAACCTCTGCTCCGGTGGGTACCGACTGGCCAGATGCGCATCGAGAGCTGAGATGAGCTTGCGGGCATCGGCTGAATCGAAGGGCTCAGCGGCGATGGTGATTCTCATTTCGTCGTGCCATATTGTCCGATCACTGCTAGCGAGGCGGGGGTAAGGAGACCAGGACGGCGGCGGTTGCCAGCACTGCCGCCAGCGCGGCGAGCTCCCAGCGGCGGCGGGCTCGCCAGGCCAGGTAAAGTGCCGGCGCCACCACCAGCAGCTTGACCATCAGGACGCCGCCATAAACCGTGGTCATCGTCTGCAGGGGGTTGGCGAAGTGAAGAAGCGCCAGCGCCGCTCCGCTCGCGATCAGCAGGCCAGCCGACCACCCGGCCACCCGCCCGAATCCTCCGACCGGCGCAACCAGGAACCCGGCCAGGCCACCGATCCAGACCCCCATCGCGGTCACGTGGAGTGCGTTCAGCGCCAGACCTAGCGGTTGCGGCAGAGCGGAAGTCGCGTGCGCGGCCGTGGCGTCAACCAATGCCAACGCCAGTCCGAGCGCCGGAATCGACCACCGCAGCCAGGGCGCCTGGCGGAGCGCGCCCAGCACTGCCCAGAGCAGCAGGGCGGCGGCAACGCGCAGGGCCAGCACACGACCGAAGGGCGAAGCCAGCGCACTGGTGAGCGACTCGCTGTTGAAGGTCTGCGCGGGATCGATGCTCGCGGTTTGCGCGAGCAGAGCCAGCGGTTCGGCGACAAGCAGCAGGGCGATGCCTACGCTCGCAAGGCGCAGCGGCCGCGGGTCCCTCGCCACGAACAACGCGTACGTCGCAGCCCCGAAGCCGAGCGCGAAACCGGCGAAATGCAGCCAGCGTCCAAGCGCCTGCAGAACCAGTCCGATCGCCGATACGAGGCCCACATCTCCACCGCCAATGCCGGGCGCTCTCACCGGGCTGGCATGTCCGACGCTGAACGTGAACTCGCCACGGGAGGGGTGGGTGTCGGCCGCGATCACAGTCCAGATAACGGCATAAGTGCCCTCGGCGCCGGCGGTTAGCTGAACTGCGAGCCGAGCGCCCTGGGCCGCAGCCGGCCCGCTCTGTGCGAGCCGCCCATCGGGCCCATAAACGCTGATGCCGCGGCCTACCGGCGTGACCGCCTCCGAGAAGACGAGAGTGACGATTGCGGGATGGGTGGCAACGACCGCGCCGGCCGCGGGCTCGGATCCGATGAGCTGGGCATGGGCCGAGGCCGCCACCGGAACCAACGCCAGGGCGGCCGCCCCGACCGCAGCAGCCATCGCCGACCGGACGCGCCTCAGTACGAGGCCGCGGGCAGCGGCGCCACCACCACCGCCTCCGAGCCGCGGGCGCGGCTGATCCGGATCACGAGACCTGCGGCGAGCAGGCAGAGGAGGCCGGAGGTCATGAAGGCGAGCTGGTAGTCGCCGAAATAAGTCCGGACCGCGCCCGCCGCAAATGCCGCTCCTGCTGCCCCCAGCTGGTGTGACGCGAAGATCCAACCGTAAACAACGCCCAGGTTGCGTCTGCCGAACGTGTCCGCGGTGAGAGCCACCGTCGGCGGCACGGTAGCCACCCAGTCCAGGCCGTAGAAAACGATGAAGAGAAAGAGGCCGAAGTACTGCATCCCGAAGGCATATGGGAGGAAGAGCAAGGACAGCCCGCGCAGCCCGTAGTACCAGAAGAGCAGCCAGCGTGAGTCGACGCGGTCCGTCAGCCACCCCGAGATCATGGTCCCGGCCACGTCGAAGATTCCGATGAACGCCAGCAGGCTGGCCGCGGTCACCTCCGGCATGCCGTGGTCGATCGAGGCTGGGATCAAGTGGGTGCCGATCAACCCGTTGGTGCTGGCCCCGCAGATGAAGAAGCTGCCCGCCAGCAGCCAGAAGTTGCGATTGCGCATCCCCATCGAGAGGCCGCCGAGGGCGGCCCGAACCGGATTTCTCAACGGCGGGGCCGGCTCGTCGGCCTCGGTGGCGCCGTACGCACGCAGCCCCACATCCGCCGGCCGGTCGCGCATGAAGAGCGCGACAAGCGGTATGCCGAGCAGAGCGGCGCCCGCGACCACGAGCGCTGCCGTTCGCCATCCCATGTTCACCGCCAGCCAGGCCAGCGCGGGCAAAAAGATCAGCTGGCCGGTGGCGCCGGCAGCGGTCAGGGCCCCCAGGACAAGGCCTCGTCGCTGCACGAACCAGCGGTTGGCGACGATCGCGGCGAGGACGGTGGCCATCGAGCCGGTGCCGATTCCGACCACCACGCCCCAGAGCAAATCGAGCTGCCACGGCTGATGCATGAAGATCGTCAGTCCGGATCCCGCCGACACCGTCAGCAGCGCCCCCACGACGACCCTGCGCACTCCGAAGCGCTCCATCAAACCGCCCGCAAAGGGGGCGAAGAGTCCAAAGAGCATGAGGTTGATGGAGACCGCGATCGAGATGGTCGCGCGCGACCAGCCGAATTCGTGCTGGAGGGGGACGATCAGAACGCCTGGCGTGGATCGGAACCCCGCCGCGCCGAGCAGCGTGAACCACGTGATGCCGGCAACGACCCAGGCGTAGTGGAGGCGTTTCACCAGAAACCCGGAACGCCACGCGCGGCGGGACCTATTCCGTCCACAGCAGATGCAACCTTAAGATCACGCGATGCAGCATTTGACAGATGTCGGAGTCTATGAGGCCGAGGGCCGGGCAAAATATCGCGAGCACCTGCGCGTTCCAAGCATGAGCCTCGGCACCTACAGCATCCCGGCTGGAGGCGAGGATCCGCAGCAGCCACATAAAGAGGACGAGGTCTACTTCATCACGGTCGGCCGCGCGCGCTTCACCGCCGCCGGAGAGACTGTCGACGTGGCGGCGGGACACGTGCTGTTTGTCCCGGCCCACGAGGAGCACTGCTTTTCAAGCGTGACCGAAGACCTGACCGTGCTTGTCTTTTTCGCACCGGCAGAGTCGGTGTAGTGCTTGTCCCCTCTCCCGCGCCAGCGGGAGAGGGTTAGGGTGAGGGCGGCTCCGAGCTGGTGACATCCGGTATAGAGAGGTAGAGATGACGAAGTCCAATCGCAAAGAGCTCATCAGGCGGTATCGGGAGGGTCCCGCAGTGCTTGCGCATTCGGTGGGCAACCTCAGCGAAAGTCAGCTTGACCACAAACCGTCCGATGGAGGTTTTTCGGCGCGCGAGGTCGTCCACCACACCGCCGACAGCGAGATGACTTCCGCGATCCGCCTCCGCCGGCTGGTCGCCGAAGACCGGCCACAGATCACCGGCTACGATCCGGATCTTTTTGCGGCCCGCCTCCACTATGCAAGACGGCCCGTGCAGCCGTCGCTGGATGCGATCAAGGCCGCGCGGGAGTCGACCGCTTCAATCCTGGAGACTCTGAGCGAGAAGGAGTGGGAGAGGGCCGGCATCCACAACGAGATGGGGGAGTACTCGATCGATACGTGGCTCGAGGTTTACGCCGCGCATTGCCATGACCATGCGGACCAGGTGCGCCGGGCCGCGGTGGAGGGCGGCTAGGCCGAATGCTTTCAACGAAGGAACCGGCGCGGCTTGGGCGCCGCGCCGGTCTGACGAAATTAGAACGTGATGGTGCACGCGGGCGTTAGCACACCCTTGATCTCCTGCGTCTGGTCGGAAGAATGAGCCGACCCTTGTGCGCCGCTGAAGGAGTCAGTGGACCCGCCCCCACGCAGGCCGGCCACGGTCGCGGCCGCGACTGCGTTGCCGTCGAGCGACTTGGTTTCGGAGTCGCTCTTGAAGTTCTGGCACTTAGAGCTGTTCTGGTCGTCCCCTGTGCTGACAACGCCATTTCCCTTCCACGTCACATCGAGCGTGAGCGGCAGCGGCACGGTTGAGCCGGGAGGGCCACCGCAGCTAGGCGTGGCGGAAGTCAGCCTGGTGTGCAGTGCAGCAGTCTGCAGGTCTTTGCTGACACTGAAGTCCGAAGTCGGGATAACGAAGCATCCGCCTCCGAATGAAGCATTGGTCGTTACTTGAACGAAGACATCGGTCTCGTCCGTCACCGACCTTGGGCCGGCGTCAGGGGCGAACACGCTGAGGTTGCGGCTGGCAAAAATATCGACCGCCGATCCTTTCGATCCCTGGAGATGCGCGTTGGCTCTTGTCGTCTGGAACCGATACTCGCCCCGAGGCAGTGGGCCGCCGCCTTTGCCACCGCCCGCGGTGGCGATTCCCGCCGCCGAGCCGGCCGCGGTAACAGCCAGCAGAGCGCACAGGACGATCGAAGCTGCGAACGCGAGCCGCCTGAGAACTGTCATGGTTTCCTTCCTTCATTCATCACAAGATCAGACTGGATAACAACGAGCCGGCGAGGCTCTGTAGGGTTGCGCCATCAACTCCCTTGCGCCTACCCCACGCCACGTTTTTCTGGCCGTCGGTCTGTGCAGCACCGTTGTTGTCAATTGAGCAGACGCGCGAAGTGGGCGTTTGGTTTCATGACCCTGGCGCACGGTCGGTGCAAAGGGAGGCCAGACATCCGCGTCGGCCGGTGGGTCCGCCGATTCTGCGAGCTCGGTTCCGACCTCCTCGGCCGGGGGCTGCGCCTCGGTTTCGTTGGGTTCCGGGGACTTATACATCTGAGCTTCCTCCGCGAGCACGTGGTGGCCGGGAACGGCTCAGATGCTCGGCGGGAAGCTATCTCACAGTCAGTCTCAACCTGGTCTCGAAATCGGTCTCATGGAGTCCGATGTCCCATTGACACTCAGGAACTTCTCAGGCAAATTCTTAAGAAGTCAGGTGGGTCCTGCAGGGAAGGCAGGAGATCGAATCATGGAGGGTGCATATGCGCTTGAAGAGGCTTTATCCGCTCGCGTTGGCCGCCTTGGCAATGGCCGCGCTGCTGCCAGGTCCGGCCACGGCCGCGTCAACGGTCACACAGGTCGCAGCGGGGCTTGACAGCCCGCGCGGAATCGGGTTCGTGGACGGCCGCATGGTGGTGGCGGAGGCGGGTCACGGTGGCCCCAACTGCTTTTTTGTGCCGAACGGCCCACCGTTCCCCTTCTGCATCGGCGACACGTCACAGGTTTCGTGGGTAAACACGACCACCGGCGGACATGAGCCAATCGTGAAGCACCTGTTCTCGATCTCGCTCGGACCGGAAGGCACGCTCGGGGCCAGCGGCCTCTCAGTGCGTGACGGAAAGATCTACGTGCTCATGGGCAGCACGCCTCAGGAGGCGCCGCCCGACAGCGCCATCGCCCAGGAAGAGGCCGGACGGTTGATCTCGATCAACCCGTCAACCAAGAGTTGGATGTCTGTAGCAAAGGTGGGCGAGACTGACTTCAACTTCACGTTGCCGTTCACGCAGCCGACTCAGGGCGTCTACAGCCCCGGAACGCAGGAGCACGACGCCAACCCGTATGGAGTGCTGGCAGTGCCAGGCGGGTTTTACACCGCCGACGCCGGCTCGAACACCCTGGACTGGGTCGGCAATGACGGCAAGATAAAAATCCTGCACCACTTCGATTGGAGGGACCTGGACCCCAACAACTTCCCGAGCGACGATGTTCCAACATGTGTCGCAATTGCCAATGGTTCGTGGTGGGTCGGCAACCTGTCGGGCCATCTCTACCGACTTGACATGAACGGCCACGTGACGCAGGTCGTTCCCAGGAACGACTCGGGCCCGCTGCTCCACCACGTCACCGGCTGCACCACCGACAGCAAGGGCAACCTCTACCTGGTCAACATGTTCGGCCCGGGCATTCCGTTCACTCCTCCGTTCTTCGTGGGCAGCGTCGTCAAGTACCAGACGGGCAGCGGCCAGGCTTCCGTGCTGGCAGGCAACCTATTCACCCCGAACATGCCGGCGATCGGACCTGACGGAAACCTGTACGTCACCGCCGGGAGCATCTGCGATGCCGCCGGCACATCACCTGCGCCTCCGGGCGCGCCGAACCCGTGCGCCGGCGGAGGCAAGGTCCTGAAGATCAGCCTGCCCCGGGCGTAGACCTACCGACAGCGAACACCAGGAGCTCGGTCGTCAGGCAGCACTGACGGCCGAGCTTCGTGCCTTTCGGAGCAGTGCCACGTCGTAGCCCGCCATTATTTGATGGACGAGGCGCGAATCAAGCCTTCAGCCTGGTGCGCCGTACGCACCCTGCGTGATCTGGCGACCATGGTGAGGCCACCAATCACATAGAGGAGAAATTGTGATTAATCCCGAACCAGAAGCCAGCACGAACCAACCACATGTACCTCGCCTGGTGACCAGCCAGCATGGCAAGGAAACGGTGCACGGTACCGGAGCCGTTGGGCGCTTCAACACCTGGCTCGCGGTGAAGATCACTAATACCGTCGGCACAATGTGGATCGCCTACCTGTTTGCGATCATCGCCTTGATCTCGCTGCCGGCCGCGATCCAGTCGGGTTCGGTCATCGTCATCGTCGCGTGGATTGCCCAGACCTTCTTCCAGCTCGTCCTGCTCCCGATCATCATCGTCGGCCAGAACGTGATCCAGGCCACTAACGATCAGCGGGCCGAGGCCGACCACGAGACGTTAACGGCGGTCCACCAGCTCACGGTCGAGGTCCATGCCATCAACGAGGCGCAGAGCATCATCCTGAAGCAGCTCCAGGCCTCGTCCGGCTAGCGCTCGCCAACTCTTAACCCCGGCCGCGGCCCGCATTTAAGGGTGGTGCGATAGGTTCGCGAGGAGCTTTCCGCGCGCGCCTGAATCTGGGGGACGATCTATGCGCTATGCATGTCTGCTCTTTGCCGGCCTTGCCGTCTTCATCACCGCATGTGGCGCCGGCGGCACGACGACCGGAGGGGTGGTCCTCACAGCGAACCACAGGTTGCCCGTGGTCGCCCTGCCCGGTTACGACATCACGATCTTTGCTCCCACCAATGATTCGCGCCCCATCGCCACGAACCCCGACTCGATCGCGGTTGACGGCGAGCATGTCTTCATCGATTACCAGAACGTGACGGCAAAGGACTGCACCGATGAGAAGACGAGCACCGTCATCGAATACAACATGGAAGGCAAGATGCTCAACCACTGGACTGTGGCCGGACACAGCGACGGGATGCGCATCGACCCTTCAACACACCTGGTGTGGACGACCTCATGCGAGAACGGCAATGCCAAATTCGCCATCATCAATCCGACCACCGGCACCGTTACCGCCTACGCGTTTCCGCCGGCGCCTCACGGCGGCGGTTATGACGACCTCTATTTCTTCAACGGGTCGGCTTTCGTTGCCGCCTCGAATCCCACTCTCGACAGCAGCGGTGCGAACCCCAACCCGGCGATCGACAAGATCGGGCTGGGTGAGAACGGCACCCTGATCCTGACGCCGGTCCTCATGGGCAACGCGATGGCCACTGACCTTCTCAGCCCAAACAGCCCACCGGCCGTACTGACACTGACCGACCCCGATTCGCTGAGTGTCGACAACAAAGGCCAGCTCGTCCTGGTCAGCCAGGGCGACAGCGTGCTCGTGTTCATCAGCAATCCAGGCACTCCCCAGCAGCAGGTGTCCAGGATGTCGGTCGGAACCCAGCTGGAGGACACGGTCTGGCCGACTGGTCCCGGCAGCCTGCTCGTGGTGGACGGCGGCGGCGTGACGTACTGGATCCGTGGACCTTTCGCCAACGGTGACATCTACACACAATCGCCGAACGACTCAGGCGTGGACAACTTCGTCGGTGTCATCGACCCCAAGACCGGCTTTGAGACTCCGATCGCCATCGGTTTCAGGAAAGCGACGGGCATGGTGTTCGTGGCGAGGACTTAGCCGAGAAACTCCAGACCAGAACCCGCGGCGGTGGGAGTATGGTGGCCGGCGGAAGGCTGCTTGAACACTCCCACCGCCGACATACCAGGAGGCAGGGTTGAAGGCCGGGCAGTAGCGTCGCTCGTTCTGGGCGCCGTTTCGCTCATCGGTCTTGTTATGCCGCCGCTTCTCGCCGCGGGCATCGCGGGCATCTACCTCGGCTGGACAGCCAGGCGGCGCATCAAGGGCAGCCTCGGAGTCTTGAGGGGGACCTGGGTTGCGACTCTCGGCCTGGTGCTGGGCATCATCGGGTGCTTGCTCAGCCTCGTCCTACCGGGATTTGTCATCGCGGTCTACATCTACGCCGCGTTTCACGGCGGGCAGATATACAACTGACCCCCGCGGTCGTGGGCGGAGGTCGGAGGCACCCCTTATGCTGGCGGCGCCTTGTCAGATCGGCGTCGGTACCCGCGTGTTCAGGCCGATGTGGTGTGCCGTCCGGCCGGCTCCCCCATGCTCCATCACAAGCGGAACACGCAGGACATCAGCCTGGGCGGGGCGCGGGTCTTTTCGGACGAGGAGTTCACCATCGGCAGCCGGCTCGACCTGGACGTGCTGCTGCCGGACAGTTCTGTTGTCCGCTGCTGGGCCGAGGTGGTCTGGCTGGTTGCCCTCGGGCCGGTGGCTGAAGCCCGTTACGACGTCGGTCTGAAGTTCACGGACATGGCGCCGGACGACGTTCAGCGCCTGTCCTCGGTGCTTGTTCGGTGAGCCCGGCCTAGCGCGGGTGTGGCAGTTCGCCGTTGGCCTCCTCGTAGGAGTTTTCATCGGCATGCTGATCA
>DASYVJ010000043.1:0-132407 GCA_035937155.1 Candidatus Dormiibacterota bacterium
GGTTTTCGTCGTGCTGGGAGCCCTCTTGCTAACGGCTGCTTGCCAGTTGCCAGGCTCGTCTTCAGGCTGCACTTCACAGATCGATTGGGTCAATTTCATCCAGGTTGGCCCTACGCAATACGTTGCGGCGCCACAATCTCCCACTATCCTTCAGGGGAGCGACCTTGGACCTGTCTACACCCACACAAAGTTCAAGGTAAGTGGCCAGGTCTGTGATCCCAACTACCGGCTGAAGGATGGCGACGCTGCGCTCCTGGATGCCGGAACGCCGATTTATCAGGTCAATGGCCGCTCGCCAAGCGACCAGCTGGCCGCCATGTTCAACGGCAGCCTCGTGGTCTACCAAGCCATGACCCCAGCGCCGTAGGCAATCGCGTTCATCGAGGACTCGTAGTAAGCTCCGATTCGCATCGTCAAAAAGCGCTGTTCAGTTGTTTCTAAACAGCTGGTCATAAGGCCCTTTTGGGCCGATTTCGATCTCAGCGGCAGCCAACCTGTTTACAAAACAGCTGCTCTGCCAATTGAGCTACGCCGGCATCATTGGGAAGAGTAGCGGAACCCTTTTTGGGAAGGGGATTCGAGGGCTAGCCTGAAGTCGAGCGCACTACCGACCTCACGGCGCAGCCGGAGTGGAACACATCTGCTAGGGACGCGATGGTATTCACGAAGATCCTCTTCTCATCCGCCGGCGGGCGGTCAATGGCTCCACCGGCTCACGGATCTCAGGTTTTGCCAGGCACTCCGGCCTCCACCGCGAGTCGGCGCAGGTTCTCCAACATCCCTTCGATCGACTTCTCATTGGTCCGCACGAGCACCAAGGAGTCGACCGCTTTACCGATTGCTCCTCCAGCCACGCGGTAATCGACGTCGACTGTAGCCTTGGTCTGCGCGCCAAGCGGCTCGAAGGCTCAACGGAACGTGCCCGTCATCCCACCTTCGAAGGCAGAGCTGATCCGAGTCGGGCGCCGGTAATCGGTCGTCGTGAACTTCTCATCAAAGGTGGTACCCAACACTTTGTAGATGACCCGAAAACTGTCGCCCATCCGTCTGTCGCTTCGCCGGACGTCGACGACTTGACTAACGTTGGGGACATATTTTGGGCAGTTTTCGGGATCGTCCACGATGTCGAAGACCTTTTCGGCGGGCGCATCGATCGTTCCGGTTTTGTGGATCTCGGCCGTGTCAACTTCCTGTCAAATTCGGACGGCACAACGGGATGCCACCTGGTGTTGGTTCGCTTCAGGCGAAGGCAACCGTCTTGGCGCCGGCGACGACCTCTTCCACTATCTTGGCGGCCCCGACGATGCTCACGCCTTCTGCGAGCTGGTCTTCAGTGATGCCCCGCGGTTTGGCACAGGCGCCGCAGAGCCACACCTTGCCCTGGTTGGCGATGAACTCAGTCATGAGATCGCGGAGCTTCGGCAGCCCGGTTGCCTCGACGCCATCGCTGCCGCCTTTGCAACCGAGGCGCACCGCTTCGATCGTGCAGAGGACGACGGCGTCTTGTCCCGCCGTGGCCGCGATGTTGGCGGCAATGAAGGGCAGCGTTGCCCGCTCCGGCTCTTCACGGCCCCAGGTGCAGTTGAAGATGAGCTTCTCGTTCATTTCTGTCTCTCCACAGTGATGGTGAGGCGCCCGTCGTCGTGCGCCTCGGTTGACGTGATCCGCTGCCCAAGCAGCCTTGCCAGCGAAGGCAGATCCACTTTGGCGGCCGGATCGCTGACGACGACCTCCAGCGACCCGCCTATCGGCACTTTGGCCATCCGGCGCCGGAACTCCTGAGCCAGGCCATCGGCGCAGCCCATGGCGCCGGCGTCGAAGACCTGCATCGGGCCTGCAGCGACGCCCGCCTCCATTTGAAATCCGGAACAGAGGAGATCGATCCGCTCGATGCCGTGGGGCCCGATGTCCAGGTAGGCGAGCTGCTCGATTACCTCGCGCGAGCGGTCATCCCGCACGACGCTGAACCGCCAGCTGAGGCGGTGTCGCAGCCCGACCGCCTCCTCGCTCGAGGACATGAGGTCGAAGACGGAGGTCGACCCGAACCAGCTCTCGATGCGGCGAACGATGGCGTCTCTGCCCGCGTCCTCCTCCAGCCCGTATGGAAGCAGCATCCGAGCGTGGGCGTCGCTCGCCAGGGTGGCAGCCAGGCGCTCGAAGTCGCGCGCGGCCAGCAGCTCCAGGAACTTCTGCGATGTTGTGCGCTCAACCATCGCCGCAACATCTGTCTCCGCCATCGGAACGCGCCTCTGCTCGATCATGGTGTGCTCCTTTTCATGTCTTGAGGAGCAGGGTACGAAGGACCGTGCTGGCTGTCGTCGGGGGTTCGCCCTACAAATCGAAGGGCTCGAGCGTGTCCAGGAGTCCGTGCTGCATGGCAAAGAGGGTGGCTGTCGATCGGGTCGAGGCGCCGGTCTTGATGTAGATGCGCTCGATGTGGGTGCCGGCGGTGTTGGCCGTGATGCCAAGCGTCTGGGCGACCTGGCGATTGGACGCACCGCGGGCGATGAGGGCCAGCACCTCGACCTCCCTCGGCGTGAGTCCGGCGGGTCCGGTTCGTCGCTTGCCATGGCTCTGCCCGGCTGCGGCCAGGACAGCGTCCACCGCGCCGGCGTCGAGGCGGCCGGCCCGGACATCGCCCCGAAGCTCGGCCATGGCCTGCTTGGCGTTCATCGCTGGTCGGTGCGAGCGCGGCTCGGTCATGGCGCGGTAGGCGCAGGCGGCGGCAAGCAGCCGCCCGGTGGCGGGGATGGCAGGACCAGCAAGACCGCGGGGGTAACCGGAACCGTCACAGCGTTCGTGGGTCAGCGAGGCGATGGCACCCAGCCGGGCGAGGACCGGCGGGCGGGCCAGCATCCTATGGGTGTAGTAGGCGTGCATCCGCATCCGCTCCGACTCCGACTTCGACAGCGGACCCGCCTTGTCCAGGATCGATGCGGGGACACCGTGTAACCCGATGTCGTGCAGCAGTGCCGCCCGACGCACGGCCACGATCTCTGCGACCGGGAGGCAAGTGCGTTGCCGCTCGAGACGCGAGGTCGGACACGCCACGGGAGTGCCCGCCTCGCGACAGCGACCGCAGGTCGGTGAAGTCGGCAATGGCCTCCAGAGCCGCGTCGAGTTCCCGCTCGCTGAGGCGACGCTGCAACGCGGGCTCCGCCGCGATGAGCGCGTGCCAGTCAGCCTCGGTCGCTGGATCGCCGAGCACATCCGTGGCGACGGCGCAGAACGCATCGACCACCGCGGGGTCGAATTGCCTGCCGCGCCGGTCACGGGCCACCTCGACTGCGGCGTCGGTCCCCTCAGCACGGTGGAACACCTCGACGATGTCGGCAAGGTGGAATAGGCGCATCGGGAGGGCGATGGCCTCGCCGCCGACACCGCCAGGGACGCCCTTGCCGTCCCATCGGGTGAAGAAGTGCTGCAGCGGGTCGCGCACGTCGGAGCCGAGACCGAAGCGTTCGGCCATCCGTCCCGTTGTCAGGCAATGGGACAGCATGCCCCTCTCGATCGACTTCCCTCCCGTTGCGATCAGATTGGCGGCGAGTCGCAGACGGTGCAAAGCCGGTCTGCCGGCACCGACGTGGCGGAGCATGAACCCGAGCAGGGGCGGGCCGGCCATATCGACCTGGTAGCTGTCGCCCCGGTAGGCGATATCGTCACCGAACCACGTCGCCACTTCGGGTGTGTCCGCGACGCAGCCGACCCAGGCGAGGGTGGCCATGTAGTACAACGAGCCGTGCTGGTCGCTCTCGAGGCCGACGTGGTCGCCGAGACGGGCGGCGATGAGCCACGCCCGCAAGACATGCTCCATAGGCTGGCCCAAGCCCAGGTCCATGGCCAGCGAGAACGCCGCAACCAGCTCCGCAAGCCGGAGGCCCGAGTCGCGTTCGGTCCGTTCCACGGCCAAAGCTTACGAGTCGGGTTGTCCGCGGCTTGGCTTGCCGGCGACTTGTAGGGTGAACCCCGGACGACCGCGGAGGGCACTGTCCGCATACTGGCGACCGATGACAGATCGTGTGCCGGCAGAGTTGACAGGTGAGGAGCAGACGGCGATTCTGGCCGAGCGATACTCGCAAAGGGCCGAGGCCTACGACAAGCTCTGGAGCCCCGTCATCCGGCCCGTTGGCGAGCATCTGATCAGACAGCTATCGCTAAAAGCGGCGAGAAGCATCATCGACGTCGGCACGGGGGCCGGCGCGCTTCTGCCGGCCATTCGTCGGGCGGCTCCAAACGCGACGATCCTCGGCGTCGATCGTTCCGACGGCATGCTTCGCCTGGCAAGGGAAAAGCACTCTGGTTCGCTTGCGCTTATGGACGTGCAGAAGCTGGCGCTCCCTGCCAACCGATTCGATGTGGCGGTTGTCGCTTTCGTCTTGTTCCACGTGCCCAGCCCCCAACGATGTCTCAATGAAGTCAATCGTGTTCTGAAGCCGGGCGGTTCGGTAGGCACGGTCACCTGGGGCGCTGAGCGTATCCCGATGGCCAACGCCATCTGGGACGAGGAACTGGAAGCAGCGGGGGCGCACTACCTCGAGCTGCCGGCCACCGATAACCGTGCCTGCTGCGACAACGCGGAGAAGGTGACGGCGCTCTTTGAGCAGACGGGCTTCATCTTGACGCGAGTGTGGTCAGAGTCGATCGAATATCGATGGCGGCCTGAAGACTACTTCGACTACCAGATGCGCAGTACCTCGCGACTGCGGCTTCTGTCCCTGGACCAGGGCGACCGTGAGGCTTGTCTCCGCCGGATTCGTAAACGTCTATCTGGCTCGGATGATCAGCAATACGAATACAGCGGCGAGGTGGTCATGGCGATAGCCCGCAAAGCGGACGCCGGCGGGCGCACACTGCGAGAGAACGATGGCTGACATTCTCGAGCTGTTCGACCTCGACGAGCTTCGTCACCAAGTCCGCCAAAAGTACCGCGACGTGGCCGCCGATCCAAATGGCATCCAGCATGCCCATCATTTCCACACCGGCCGTGCACACGCTGTGCGGCTAGGCTATCCATCCCATCCGTTGAGCGACCTTCCGGCAGAGGCATGCGAGGCGTTTGCGGGCATGGGCAATCCGTTCTATTGGGGCGGCCCCAAACCCGGCGAGAAGGTTGTTGATCTTGGATCCGGCGGTGGCATGGATTCTCTCCTTGCAGCGCTCTGGGTTGGCAGCGAAGGACGCGTGATCGGAGTCGACATGACTCCCGAGATGCTCGAGCGCAGCCGTTCGATCGCCGCGAAGATGGGGTTGAAGAACGTCGAGTTCCGCGAAGGGCTGATCGAGGATCTCCCTGTGGAGGATGGATGGGCGGATGTCGTCATATCCAATGGAGTGATCAACCTCTGCCCGGACAAGATGGGCGTCTACCGGCAGATCTTCCGGGTGCTGAAGTCGGGCGGCCGGATGACAGTGGCTGATATCTGCGTGGAGCGTCCGGTACCGGAGGACGCCCTGCGCGACATCGATCTCTGGACGGGTTGAATCGCAGGTGCCCTGCCGTGTGCAGGGTGGGAGACGGTGATCACCGGCGCGGGTCTTGTCGATGTCGAGCTGGCGAATCCGCTCGACACCTTCGCGGGTGCAGGCGGAGAGGCAAGCGCGAGGGAGTTCGGAACTCTGGGGTACTCAATTCGAGCGCACAAGCAGGCATGAGTAGGGCCGCTCGCGGGGCACGCCTGAACGCTGTGAAGGTCACGCCGGGCGCGGTTCTGCCGCGCCCACTAGAGGGTGGTCGTTGAACCGGCACATATAGATAGATCGCGCGGGCGACGGGAGGGTCGGCATCGAAAGGCAGCGACCCAGTCCCGGCGACGCGCATAGCGGTATCCTTTTCCCCGCGGCACAAAGTGCTGTTCAGTTGTTTTTAAACAGCTGGTCACAGGGCCCTTTTGGGCCGATTTCGATCTCAGAGACAGACCACCTGTTTAAAAACAGCTGCTCTGCCAATTGAGCTACGCCGGCGTCCTCTGAAGGGTAAAGGAACCCTTTCTGACAGGGGGGTCGGGGGCTAGTCTGAATTGGAGACGATGCCCATACAGCACATAGTTGCGGGATGAGGATTTCTCAACTCGTCACTGAGGTTTGGGCTCAACCTAGAGTGATGCTCATCGGCGAGGAGAATGATCTACCCCAACTGCAGGCCCACACCCGAAAGCACCGGTGAGTCCCGAAGCCGGGCAGCAGGCGTTTCGGCCCTCACGCCGTATACCGCGCCTAGCTTCGCCGCACTCGCGATGAGGGACGCGGCTCGTCGAGGATGGTCGGGACAGTTGTCTCCCTTGACGAGATGACCGGGACGGTGTATGACTCAATCGATTTATCGGTCGTAAAGGTGGGGGTACGACTCGATGTTTCCGAAGACGAGACTACGTCGTCAGGCACGACCCGTTCTCGCTCCGACGTGTGCCTTCTCAATTCATCACTTCTGAGATAGCAGCACGCCCCCTCACGGGGCATCGCATAGACGCAGGGAGGCCCGCACCCGCGGATCGATCGACGCAGATCGGGATGAGAAGGAGTCGAACGCCATGAAGGATCTAAGACTCAGTCGCCGGCAAGTTCTGAAAGGAGCAGGCGCCGTCGGGGTGTTGGGAGTGCTCGGGATCCCGACGGAAGTATTTGCGGACAGCGGCAACGATGGAGGCAGGAGGATAAGGTGGGACCTGATCGAGTTCAGCCCTCCCAATGTCAGAGCTGGCGGGAACGATACAGCCAGCGCAGAGGATGACTCAACCCTGACCCTGACCGGCAGTGGAACTTTCAGGCCTGGACAATCTCGTCATGTGACTGGGGGAGGGCAGTGGAGCACGACCAATTCTGTATACGAACCGCGGGGGGGAACGTATCGGGTGACCGAGCTCGTCAGCTGGATTCAAGCGCCGGGCACGCTCGTCGGCACGCCCCTCATCGACCACATCGGAAACGGCACCAAGACCGATACGCGTGCTGGGCTGGCCGTCCTACGCATCACGTACTCCCCCGACGGGCTCGACGGAATCCTCTTCCTCAGCTGCAACCTCCCCGGCAGCCCCGGCAGCCCGGCGTCAGTTGATGAGGGGATCAATGCTTCGAGAGGTTTCGTGAACTTCTTCCATCCGGGCATGCCAACTTCTGGCCTGGCCTCGAACCGCACCTTATTCCACGTGCTTGGCGAGGGAGAGGAAGGCTAGCTCACCCGGCGACTGACCATGAGAGGGACAGCCGCAAGCAAACCCAGGCGTCGAAGTCATGAATCGCGGGGCTGGACCGACCGGCGGATGTTGGTCCAGCCCTTGCATAGCTCACCGGGTGTAGGAGAACAAACAGCCATGCTGGAGCGCCTTTTGATTTCCAAAAGAAACGGTCCGTCGCGCCTCGGCTCTTGGTGGCCGAGGCTGAGACTCGGTGGCACTTTACTCGCCTTGGCCTTGATTGCTTCCGTGTCTGGTCCCGCCACCGTCGGCGCCGAGAGCGTGAGTCATCTCCAGGTTTCGGGCGCGGGTCGCACCATCATCGAGGGCGGTACGGGTGGCACGTCACCCCTCCCGGTGATGACGGTGCTCGCCTTTCACGCCGCTGGCCAGACTGGGGCTTTCGAATGCCTGGCCCTCGCTCCGGCAGCGGGGACTGGTGACGGAAGCGGGCGTTTCGAAGTCAACGCGATGTACGTCACTGGGACAGTTACGTCGGTGGTGGTGACCGGCCACACGGCAGTCCTGCACGGAACCGCAACCGTCACTGGCCTTGGCGCCGGCCACAATGTGCCATTCGCGGCGACAGTGCACGCTGGGGGGCCGGGCACGACTGTCACCCTGGATATCTCCAACTTGACCTTCCACGAGATCCTCCTGGAGGGCCAGATCAGCATTGGGGGATCGTGACTGCCGACAAAGCTGCCATAGATAGGTAATGTCGCGAGATGCGCTGGCGGCCGCGATTACGCGGCGCCAATTCTTGAAGCAGGCTGGCGCGGGCGGCGCTTTCTTGCTGGTTCCACAACTCGCTTGGGCGCGTGCCCCATCGCTCGTCGCGCGACAAAAGACCGAGGCGGAGGCCGGCGACAGCATCGTAGTGAGGTGGAACGCAGCCGCTCTCCAAGGAGTCCGCGATTCCAAGCTCGGCCCGCCGATGGTAGCGCGGGCCCTAGCCATCGTTCACACCAGCGTTTACGACGCATGGGCCGCCTACGACCGGCGCGCAATTGGAACTCGGCTCGGGGCCGCTCTCCGTCGCCCGGAACGAGAGCACACGCGGGCCAACAAGGAGATCGCCATCAGCTTTGCCGCCTACCGTGCCGCGGTCGATCTCTTCCCAAGCGACAAGGTGAGTGTCTTCGATCCGCTGATGCGCACCCTTGGCCTTGTCCCCAACGCCACGACAACCGACGCCACGACGCCGGTCGGGATCGGGAACGTCGCGGCGCGGTCGGTCCTCGAGTTCCGGCACAGAGACGGCGCCAACCAGCTTGGGGACGAGCCGGGCGGGTCGCCGGGCGTCCCTTACTCGGATTACACAGGCTACAAGTCCTCAAATGCTCCGATGGACGTTCGCTTGGCCTTCGATCCGGCGGCGGTTCATGACCCGAACAAGTGGCAGCCACTCCGCTATGTGGATGGGGCCGGAGCCCTCATCACCCAGCCGTTTGTTGGTGCCCAGTGGCAGCGGGTGACATCCTTCGCGCTTTCTTCAGCGGCCCAGTTTCGACCGGCCGTCGGTCCGGCGAGGTATGGCTCCGACCTCTACCTGTCGCAGGCCAACGCCCTACTCGCATTCAGCGCCGGACTTACTGACGAGCAGAAGATGATCGCTGAGTATTGGGCGGACGGTCCCCGCTCCGAGCTGCCGCCCGGGCACTGGAACTTGTTCGCCCAGTTCGTCTCCCGCCGCCACCGCCACAGTGAGCAGAGGCTTGGTCTCGACGCCGACGTAAAGCTCTTCTTCGCGCTGACGAACGCCATCTTCGACGTAAGCATCTGTTGCTGGGACAACAAGCGCGCGTTCGACTCGGTGCGCCCGATCACAGCCATTCGCTACCTCTTCCAGGGTCAGCGCTTTCGGGCCTGGGCTGGACCGTATCGGGGCACGCAGCTCATCACGGGCGAAGACTGGTTCCCGTACCAAGGATCCACTTTCCCGACGCCACCCTTCCCTGAATACTCATCGGGGCACAGCACCTTCAGCGCCGCCGGTGCCGAGATTCTGAGGCTCTTCACCCGGAGCGATAGATTCGGTGCAACAGTCACTTTCCCGGCCGGGAGCTCAAGCTTCGAGCCTGGTGCAGTCCCGGCCAGCGATCTGACACTCAGCTGGACCACCTTCAAGGCTGCGGCGAACCAGGCGGGCCTCTCCCGTCGCTATGGCGGAATCCACTTCGAGCAGAGCGACCTGGACGGACGAACTGGTGGCCGATTAGTCGCACAACAAGCGTGGAGCAAGGCGATGAGCTACTTCAACGGTGGACCTCCCCTGACCGAAGACCAAGTCGACAACTCCGAGCCGGGGTAATGACGTAAGAACGGGTCGGAGCCCTCCCCTTCTTCCCGTGCCGGTGAGGTTTAAAGCCGTCGCATAATCATCGCGTGCGTCTGAATGAAGTCCTTCAGGTAGAAGCTGATGCCGACGCGCAAGCCTGGCTGGACTCACATCCGTCGCCCGAGCCGCGCGTGATCGCATACGAGGTAAAACGTTGCTGCGGCGGCGGGAAGATTTGCAACGTGCGCGTGCGGGGCCGGTCGCGCGGCGACGATGTCGACAAATGGTCCACTGCCATCCTGGAGGACGGCACCCGTTTCCTGGTCGATCGCCGGGCGGCAGTTCGGCTGCCATCGCGCTTTGCGCTAACGGTGCGCGGGCTGGGACCGTTCCGGCACCTCGATCTCGATCTCGACGGCGAGCAGTGGGGCGCGCTTCTGTACGACTGACCGAGGAAACCTGCAAAGCAAGAGACGCCACACCCACAGACTCACGGAGGTTGTTCTCAGCAAATGATCGAAATTGAATTGCTGTCTGTCGATGGCTGCGCACACCTCGATGCGGCTCGGCAGTTGCTACACGGTTGCATCGACGAATTACAAGTGATAGCGCATATCGAAGAAAAGGTAGGCGCGTACCCATCGCCGACGATCCGGGTTGATGGGGAGGACGTCATGGGCGCGCCGTCGTTTACGGGGGCCGCCTGTCGGCTCGACGTGCCGACCCGCCACCGAGTGCTCACTGCGTTGCAAAGACGACGCGACCGCCCGCTCGGGGGATAGACGCAAGGGCTAACAAGCTTCATCGATGGCCTGCATTGAGCTCTATTTGCATCGGCGCGAAGGCGGTTCGAAGCTGTTTCTAACAGCTGATCATTCGGCCTGTTCGGGCCGATTGCGATCTCAGAGACAGACCGACTGTTTACAAAACAGCTGCTCTGCCAATTGAGCTACGCCAGCATCGTCTCCGAAGGTTAGCGCAAGCCTTTATCTAAGTAGGCCCGAATCAGTGGCCGCTTGTGGTGACGGACTGGCGGTCGAGCTACCGCCGCAGGCGACCAGTAAAATTGCCGCGGTTCCGAGCATGGTCAGCGGACTAAGTCCACGCACCGCCGTGACACTGTCACGCACGGCGAGAAGCATCCGGGGCAAATGTCATCTGGTGTCGAATCCACACGCAGATCAAGCTGATCGTCGGTTTCAATATCAGTGGGCCTCGTACCACCCGCCGTACGCTGGTTTTGGTTGACTCATAATGTCGGGCTGATCGCCCACCGGGAGGAAGTTGCCGGGACCCATCCTGATCGCTTTGGTGCTGCTGGTTGGCCTGTTGCTTTTGGCCGTCGCCACGTACAACGGCCTCGTCCGGCGCGCGAATCGGGTCGACTCGACATGGAGTGACATCGACGTGCTCTTGCGCCGCCGCCATGACCTGATCCCGAACCTGGTCGGCGCGGTCCAGGGCTATGCCAGCCATGAATCGGCCGCGTTGCGAGCCGTGGCCGATTCTCGAGCGGCGGCCATCGCCGCCGAGGGTCCGGCGGCGCGCGGCGATGCGGAATCGACGCTGAGCGGTGGCGTGAAAACCTTACTCGCCGTCGCTGAGGCCTACCCTGACCTCAAGGCCAGCACGTCTTTCGTGGACCTGCAAATGAAGCTAACCGAGACGGAAGACGGCTTGGCGCATGCCAGGCAGTTCTATAACGATGCCGTGTACGCCTACAACACCGCTGTGCAGACTCTGCCAGGCAACCTGGTCGCGGGAGCATTTGGGTTCCGGACCAGGCAGCTCTTCCAGGCTGCGGGCGAGCAGCGAGCAGCCGGACAGATTCGACTATGACAACCTCGGACCTAGGGCTCGGAGCCAGCCTGGCTTGCAGTGCGGCGTTCTATATCGTCGCCGGTGTGGTTGTCATCACCCGGCGCCGTTCGCTGCCGCCTGCACTTCCCGCGACTTCCGACCTGGGGCCGGAGAGTCCGGCGGGCGCGAACTTGCTCGTGAATGGAGGCCGCGTCACGCCCGACGCAGTGCCGGCCACACTACTCGACCTCGCCGCGCGTCATGTGGTACAGATCGAGGAGACCGAGCCCGGCACGTACAGCTGCCGTCTCTCGACCGGGCCGGTGCAGGGATTGACTCCTTACGAGGGTCAGGTGCTGGATCTTCTGCGCGCGAGGGCGGTGGACGGGGTCGTCCCAGCCAAGGCTCTAACCGCCGGTCCGACCGATCAGGCGCGCGACTGGATCAAAAATTTCAACCGAAAGGTCGTCGAGGAAGCGGATCGCGCGGGTATTTCTGAACCGCGCTGGCCTCCCGGCGTGTTGGCCCTGCTGAGTGGTCTCAGTCTGGCCGCCTTCCTACTCGCCGCCTTCTCGGGTAACGCGGCAGTTAAGGTGGACGTGCCGCAGCTCATCGCCATCGCACTCTCATTGCTCACGTTCGTGGTGATGAGCAGGGCGTTCCCCGATGACACTCAAGTGGTCACGCCGGCGGGCCTCGCGTCGCTAGCGCGCTGGCTGGCGCTCCGCCGGTATCTCCACGATGACGAGCTGTTCGCCGGCCTGCCGCCGACTGCAGTCGCCGTTCGCGATCGTTACATGGCCTACGGCGCCGCGCTTGGAGCGGCGACGGCGGCGGTTCGCGCGATGCCGATGGGCGCCGAGAGCGATCGCTGGGCCTGGTCACGATACGGTGGTCAGTGGCGCCAGGTCAGGGTTTCCTATCCAAGGTCGTCGTGGCCGCCCGCCTGGGGCTACTCGTCGGGCCAGGCTGCCTGGCTGGCGCTACGAGTCGGGGCCATTGGTCTTTTCTGGTTCTGGCTCACCTCCAAGATCCTACCCAACGTCACCTTCACCGCCCAACAGGATCAGTTGGGTCGTGTCCTCAGCTTCGGGATCCTGCTGGTCAACCTCGCCGCGTTGGTCGCCTTGGCGTGTGCGCTCTGGCTTTTGCTAGCAGCCGTGCTGGGACTGGTCGGCACCACCGAAGTGACCGGGGAGGCGATCCGGCTGCGCCAGTTGCCGGGCGGCAACGGCGTGCGATGCTACGTGGCGGTGTACCGGGGCACGGGTGACCATGTGCGTGCATGGGTCGTCTCGCCCGAGCTCTACGCCACGCTCAACGAGTACGACATCGTCACCGTGTCCGTTGCTGCGCTTCTGGGCCGCATGCGCGCCGTCCGGCGCGCCGTCGACCCAGCGATCGGCCAATCCAACTCCGCGCCGGGGACCGCCAGGCCCTAGGCGTGCAGGATCGCCCACGCTCTCGTAGGGCAACGCCAGCGACAGTCCGTGGCAAATCGCCGCGTTCAGATGGCACTCGGCAAATTTGAAGTGCAATTTCTGAACGGAGCGCAGCGATCTTTTAACCGCAAGCCGCTGGTGCGTCACAAAACAGATGCTGTGCCAATTGAGCTACGCCAGCGTCCTCTAGAGGGTAGCTCAAGCCAAAACCGGGCACCCCTGAATCGGAGAACGCCCCGTGCCCGTCTCGCTAGCAGTGCGTCACCGTGCTAACCCCTCCAGCTCGTCCGCGGCACCGGCAACCCCGGGCGCGGCACGGATGGCAGCTGCCAAGGTTGCCGCTGCTTCTGCATACGACGGCTGCCCGATGACTTCTTGGACCGCTGTTCGAATGGCCGCGGGCCCCGACTCGCCGTCCAACGCAATGCCAGCCCCGAGTTCCTGGAGTTTCGCTGCAAGGAACGGCTGATCTGCCATCGGGTTGGGAAGAGCGACCAACGGCACCCCATGGGCGAGCGACGCAGCGACCGTACCGTGGCCGGCGTGGGTGACGGTAATCGCAGCCGAGGGCATCACCAGGACATGCGGCACAAACCGCTGAACCGCCGCGTTGGCCGGAATAGCCCCGAGATCCATTGTTTGTGATGCCAAGACGAGCACGCGAAAGGTCTCGCCGGCAAGCGCCTCCAGCGTGTTGCGGATGCGACCGCTCTGATCCCAATGCGCAGTCGTCGTTAAGCTCACCAGCACCATCGGGCGATCGTCGTCAGGATCCCAGGGTGAATCCCAGCGTTTGTCAGGAAAAGTCTCGAAGATCGGGCCAACGTAGTGAACGCAACTGTCCGCCCCGTCTGCCGCTGGATCCAGGGCAGGGATGGTAGTGACCAGGGTCAAGTACCCGGTCCAGGCTTCATTCAGGCGTGTCAATGTCGGCAGGCCGGCGGCCTCTCGAAGACGGTTGGTGGCGGTCAACCGCGCTGCTCCGAGTGGCGACTCGGGCGTCGGAACCAGCCCTGCGATGGAGGAATGAGCCAGGACAGCGGCAGGCGCCGGCAGCTCGATCGCGGCAGCCAGGGCGCCTTGCATCGTGAAGTCGACGACCAGCACGTCGGTGGAGGTCTCGGCGACTGCGTCCGGGACGTCATGGAGATGCTCGGGGCAGGCCCAAACATTTGCCACCAATCCCGCGATGCGCTGGGCGGCATCCCTCGCTCGATATATGTCGTACCGCCCACTCCGTCGAAGCGCAAAGAACTCAATTCCTTTCCCCTTAAAAGCTTCCCTCTGGACCTCATACCCAATGAACACGACGTCATGGCCCCGTGAGGCAAGTTCTTGCGCTATGCCCACGGCCGGCGGAACGTTGCCGCCGCCGTCCCACGTGACAAAAGCGAATCGGGTCATGTCAACCGGCCCATGCCTTCATCGAGTCCGACCTCCTGGCCACGATGTTGTCGATCAGCTCTCGAACGGATCCTTCGGCCTCGTGTCGACTCAGTCCAAGGTCTCGCCGCAGCACCTTCCATGTATAGACATCGGTAACTGCCGTCAGTTGCGCCAACCTACGCTTCCGCTGCGCGGACGGCGTGTCCTTGAGGAGTGGCGAGAAGACCCTGTCCACCCACGCTCGGTGGAACCCACGACCTGCGCGGACGCCTTTTGCAATGGCATCGGCCCTGCGTTCTTGCGCAAGCAGGTGGAGGACCTCGTCGCCCCACCTCTCATAGCTCTCGATGAGCGTGCGGACTGCGCCCGGGACATCACCTGGGAGTGTCTCGTCCCGTTCGCCTCGAATGAGGCGCGCCCTCTCCGCCGCGACCAGCGCGAAGAGGTGCTCCTTCGAACCGAAGCGGCGGACGACAGTTCGGACGGTGACGCCGGCTCGCGCAGCCACGTCTTCGAGCAGCACCTGGTCGAAGAGGCGCTCAGCAAAGAGGTCGCGCGCGACGGCGACGATGCGCTCGCCGTTGGCCTGAGCGGACTCCGCGCGGGCGGCCATGCGGTAGGGCCGGGTGGAGGCTTTCAGGCGGTTAGCCATTTCGCGTCACCCTATCAAACATGAAATTTTGCGGCATCGATGGAATTTCATGTCATGCTAGCGGACATGAAGATGGAAAGCGGCACCGACAACCGCGAAGGAACCACCGACGGACGCTTTCGGGTCGATGACTTCGAGATCGAGTATTCGAGCCGAGGGACGGGCGAGCCTTTGATGTTTGTGCATGGCGGATTCCTGACCAGTTGGTTTGATCCGATGTCAAAGGAGGTCGCTCTCTCGGAGCGCTACCGGCTGATCAGCTATCACAGACCGGGCTACGGTCGAAGCTCAAATCCGTTGGCGCCGGTCACCGTGGGGGACCAGGCGCGCTGGGGTTTGGCGCTTCTGCATCATCTGGGCGTCGAGAGAGCGCACATCGTCGGCCACTCGATCGGTGGTTGCTTTGCCCTTCAAATGGCGCTTGACGCTCCAGACGCAGTGAAGTCGCTGGCACTTCTGGAACCACCTGTCATGAGCGCGGTGACGGACCTCAGTGGGATGCAGGCTCTGCGTGAGGCCGGTCCGCGGTGGCAGCAGGGCGACACAAAGGGTGCGGTCGACCTGTTCATGAAGGGCATGGTCGACCCCGAGTACCAGAAGTTTTTTGAGGACACATCGCCGCACGGCATCCAAGAAGTACTCGACGGAGCGAAGGCTTTCTTTACGACCGACCAGCCTGCGGTCCAAGCCTGGAAGTTCAGCGCTGCACAGGCTGCCCAGATCACACAGCCGGTCTTGCTAGTGATAGGAGACGGCAGCGAGCGCGTCAATCCCATCCGATCGCAAGTGCAGCGCTCCCTGCTTGCCTGGCTTCCCAACGCTCAGCCTTTTATTCTGCCGGACGCCACGCATCTCCTTCCACTTCAAAAGCCGGCCGAACTCGCCAAGGCGCTGGTCGCTTTCTACGACCGGATCGGCTCCCCCTCTGCGGGAGAGGAGATAAGGAGATGAACACAGCACGAAATGACTGGCACCGCTCGCTGGCATTGATCACCGGGGCATCCTCTGGAATCGGCCGGGCATACGCGGAGCGCCTGGCCGCTGACGGTCACGACCTGATAGTGGTAGCCAGGCGGGGCGATCGGCTGGAGGAGTTGAAACACAGGCTCGAAGCCAAGCACGGCGTGTCGGTTGAGACATTGGTTGCCGACCTGTCGACCGAATCGGGCATGTGGGACGCAGACGCGGCGGTCGCAGACGCGCGAATGCAGATTGTGGTTGATTGCGCAGCCCTCGCTCACTACATGTCATTCCTGGATCTCCCCACCGAGACGGCGGAGGAGCTGGTAAAGCTGAACGTCCTGGCGCCGGTTCGGTTGATCCGCGCCGCCCTTCCATCGATGGTCAAACGAGGG
The DNA here is from genome assembly GCA_035937155.1 of Candidatus Dormiibacterota bacterium. Classification (GTDB taxonomy): domain Bacteria; phylum Chloroflexota; class Dormibacteria; order Dormibacterales; family Dormibacteraceae; genus Palsa-870. Next base: position 16,086 of record DASYVJ010000043.1, read on the forward strand.
AGTGGGACGATCATCAGCATCGCGACGCAGCTGGTCTTCAGCGCCACCGCGGACAATCCTCAGCTACCCCAACGCGCGGTGTACGCGGCCACGAACTGCTAGCCGACAAGGGTGCTTAGAGTCGTTGAACTGACTCTGTCGCCGACGGTCCGACTCAGTACTTGCTTGGCGCCTTGGTGGAGAAGCTCGAGACCAGCTGCTGCACCCGGGCCTTGCCGCACTTGGGGCATTTTGGCGGCCGTTTCTTCAGGCGGTCGTGCTCGCTGATCGGGACGCTTACCTCAAAGTGCTCGCCGCACGCCTTGCACTCGAACTCGTAGACAGCCATGACTTTCCACCTCCGACCTCAGCTCACCACCGGCAACGCCCGCGCGGTCAAGTCCCCACGCTCAATGAGGGCTTTAGCGCGAGCAACGCACCTCCGCCAGTCTGACGCCAACGCTGAGGCAACACCAACGGCTATCGGCGCACGTTTGCGGCGAACCGGGTAGCTTCAAAGTGCCTAGGCTCGACGCGAAGCGACAGGCTGTCGTGCCATCCCGTGAACCTACCGATGCCTAGCTGCGAAGGAGGTGGGAGGTCGCTATGCACGCCATCTCCATTGCCACGGCTCTGTTGCTCGATGACTACCCGGCAACTCGCCGAACTAATCAGGAACGCCGCTTTGTGCGCCCCAGCGGTACTTGCCCCCGGGCGACCAGCCTTGCTGTTCACGGTCACGCCTTGACCTTGGGCGCGACAACCCCAAGTAGCCAGGCAACCTGGTGAAGACCGACCCTTGCCAACCACCAATGCGGAACTAGCATGAGGAGCAGCCCCGCGAGATACGTTCGAAGCCCGGAACAGGTCGCAAGACCAGTACTGGATCCCGACAGGGGGGAGTTCGTGGGGGTCACTTTTGAGGTAGGGCCAACGTGGACGAGAGAGAACTCGACCGATTCGCATTCGAGGCCGGGCACTACTACGACTTCAGGTTGGCCGCGCTCGTGCGGCAGCTTCGCGAACACCGCACGATGCTCAGGCGCTATGTGACGGCCCACGCTGCGGCTGCTCAGGCAGGGACGCGTCTCCCGGCGGCCACTGAGGCTCTGCTTGTGGCCTACTACGACGCGCGGGCACTGCTCGGTGAACCTTCCCCGAAGACTTTGGCGAAGTCCTCCCAAAGCGGGGTAACCGTCTCGGGACTCGCCGCTACTGGCGCGGCATCCTCGGTAACGAGCCGCTCCCGTTCGTAAAGCATTCCTGACTCCCTCGTGGTGTAGGAGGGCAAAAGTCTGCAGGTTGACTTTTGTGCACCTACACGTGCGTTCCCTTCGGCTTACGGAAGCTGCTCGCTTCGATCATGCTTGATCAGTCCGAGCTGAACCAGCAACTCCATGAACTCGACCGTCTACTGGACGCTCTCGAGCAGTTGAATCTCCGAAACCAAACCGTACTGCCCAATGGGATCACTACTCGACTCCAAGCACTGGGAATGGTCGACGTCAAAGGCGTTGATCCACCAGTGTTGATTCCCAGAGTGCTTGACGAACAGCAGCGTGTCCGACGGCGCCTCGCCTCGATGCGCCGGGGCAGAACGACGTAGCGGGCCTGAATATGGGGATCTTAGGAGGGCAAGGTCCCTGACCCACCGATTCGCAGAGTGAAGATCGGCGCTTAGCTTAGGTGCGTCCTTTGAAGGGACGGGCGACGCACCGCGATAGGTAGGCAGAACCGAGGTAGAGCCGATCGTGGGCGGCGACAACCTGTCAGAGCGACCATCTGGGCTACGCAATGCCTCCCTAGGCCGTTACGCCGGCGATCAGCAGCTTGTGGCCGTCGGACTCGTCGGCGAGCACGAACTCGGGCTCGCGGGACTCGATGATCGACTCCTCCGATATGACGCAGCGCTTGATATCGGGCCGGGAGGGCACCTCGAACATCGAGTTGAGGAGAACCTCCTCGATGATCGACCTCAGTGCCCTGGCGCCCGTCCCGCGCACGAACGCCTTGTGCGCGATCGCCTCCAGCGACCGGCCCTCGAAGACCAACTCGACGTTGTCCAGCGCGAAGAATTTCTGGTACTGCTTGACGAGCGCGTTCTTCGGTTCGATGAGTATTCGTACGATGTCCCGCTCGTCGAGGCAGTGCAGGGTCACGGTGATCGGCAGCCGACCGACGAACTCGGGGATGAACCCGTACTTGAGAAGATCCTGCGGCCGCAGGTGCTTGAGGATGTTCGAGATGTCGTTTTCGTGTCCGATCTTGTCGGTAGTCACATGTGAACCGAACCCGATCCGGCGGTGGCCGATGCGCTTCTCGATAATGCGCTCCAGGCCGTTGAAGGCGCCACCGCAGATGAACAGGATGTCGGTCGTGTTGATCTGGAGGAACTCCTGGTTGGGATGCTTGCGGCCGCCCTGCGGGGGCACGTTGGCGACGGTGCCCTCCAGAATCTTGAGCAGCGCCTGCTGCACCCCCTCTCCCGAGACATCACGCGTGATCGACGGGTTGTCCGATTTGCGCGCGATCTTGTCGATCTCGTCGATGTAGATGATCCCCCGCTGGGCGCGGCTGATGTCGAAGTCGGCGGCCTGGATCAGGCGGAGAAGGATGTTCTCGACGTCCTCGCCAACGTAGCCGGCTTCCGTCAGGCTGGTGGCGTCGGCGATCGCGAAGGGAACGTCGAGTATCTTCCCAAGCGTCTGCGCGAGGTAGGTCTTGCCGCAGCCGGTGGGGCCGACCAGCATGACGTTCGACTTCTGCAGCTCGACGTCGCCGACCAGCTTCGACGCCTGGATCCGCTTGTAGTGGTTGTAGACGGCGACCGAGAGAACGCGTTTGGCGTGGTCCTGGCCGATGACGTATTGGTCAAGCGCCGCGCAGATCGTCTTCGGGTTGGGGATGAAGCCAGGCTTCGCCTTCTTCGGGGTGGCGGTTCGGCTCTCGTCCTCGAGGACCTCCTGGCAGAGGTATATGCACTCGTCGCAGATGTGGACCCCGGGGCCCGCGACCAGCTTGCGAACCTTGTCCTGGCCCTTTCCGCAGAACGAGCAGCGTGTGTTAGCAGCCACGATCCCGGAGTTCATTCATGTTTCCCTCGATCGCTTAGCAGCGAGGTCTCCCGACCGATCCTCGATGGCCTGCATAACGCGCGTTCCATCCGTGACGGTTCGTCGCCGCGGCGCGTCTCCTATGCCAGCATCAATCATGTAAACGACCCGACGGCCCGGGCCCCCCGGGGTCGAGGTCTCGTAGTGTCAGCCGCCGCCGCCCGACTCATGAGCTCGACCCAGCGCCGGCCCAACTTCGGCCATGTCATTTCCCTGGCGTAGGCGTAGGCCATGTGCTCTAGAGTCTGTTTGCGCTCAGCGCTCGCGAGAATAGAGTTGACAGCCGAAGCGAGCTGCTCGGCATTACGGAAGCCAACCAGGATGCCGCGCCCTTCGCCCAAGGCCTCCTTGGCATGAAGGTATTCAGTCGAGACGATCGCTTTCCCCGCGCCCATCGCATACGCCAGCGTTCCGCTCGTGATCTGTCGCGGGTCCAGGTAGGGTGTGACGTAGACGTCCGTCGCCAGCAGAAGGTCGATGATGTCGCGCTGGGCCATGTACTGGTCGATAAAGGAGACGTGATCCCGAATGCCCAGGCGGTCGACCGTGTCGACCAGCGAGTTGCGGTACCGCTCGCCCTGGCTCCTTAACAGGTTGGGGTGCGTCTGGCCGGCGATCAGGTAGAGCACATTCGGGTGCCGAGCGACGACGTCCGGCATCGCCTCGACCATGTACTCGAGGCCCTTGCGCGGGTCCACAAGACCGAAAGTGGAGATGATGGTTCGGTCCTGGAGGCCTAGCTTTGCCTTAACGCGAATCCGTCCATGCGGCTCGATAGCCGGCATGCCGTGCGGAATCACGATCGGCGGCTCCTGAACGTCGTAATCTGTGGCCAGCAGGTCGACGGCGGTGGCGGCCATTACGACCACCTGCTGACTCAACTCGACGATTGAGAGGACGGCCTCGCGCATCGATGGCGAGGGCTCGGATGGAATCGAGTGGAGGGTGGTCACCACCGGCTTCCGGAGCTCTTCGAGGAAGGGCCTCAGGTGGTCTTCGTAGACGCTTTCCGTCCCGGCCATGTGCCAGGTTCCGTAAAGGCCGAACTCGTGCTGAACGTTGACGACGTCAACCTTCGAGTCGCTAATGGCAGCAGCAGCGGCACGATAACTATTAGGGTGGCCCTGGCGGATGCGCCAGCGGACCTCGGGCTCATAGGGCCTGACCACGTTAGGTTCGTCGATGGCAGCGACCCAGGTGCTTAGGTCGGGATCCGCCGCACGTGTAGCCGCTATGAGGTCAGACGTGAAGGTGGCGATTCCGCAACGGCGCGGCAGGCTCGAGGAGACGAACGCGATTCGCATGGTCTAACCCACCATACGCGGCTGGTGTTCCGATGCTTGCAGCCCCAGCCGCCTATGGGCGCCCGCGGCCTCGGGGTGAGCGACTTCGAGCACCTACTGCCCGGGCCTCGCTTCGGCGCTCTCGAGGGACATCCGGGTACCTCCGGATCTGGCCGCGTCAGCCGCGCCGCTGACTACTACACTCTCTTCGGGTTGTCCCTGCCATAAGAGCGATAGTCGCTTCCTCTTCCGCCCGCTGTCGCTAACTACGTCGAGGACGATGTGCGGGTGGACGGTCCGGTTGGCGTTACGTATTCAGTGATGCCGCCAGCCAGGAGTTGCTCAACGAAGCGGTCGCAGCAAGCCGGTAGCGCGGCTCGAAGCGGAGGCTAGGGAGCTCGCCAGCGCCATAACCCAGATGGAAAGGAGCAGGTAGAAATCGAGCGCGTAGCCAAGACGGCGACCAGCACCGCCGTCGAGAAGCCGGAGCACAAGTTCGAGGACGAGCTGATGGCCGTCGCCGAGCAGCTCATCGTCAAGGGCAAGGAGCAGGGCTACCTCACGCCCGACGACATCCTCCAGGGTTTCCCGGAGATCGAGGCCGAACCCGACCAGATCTTTCGCATCTTCGCCGCCTTCAAAGAGATCGGCATCGACGTCACGGACGGCGAGAAGGACTTCGAAGAGGTCGAGCAGATCGACGACGAGATGCTGCTCGACATCGAGATGATGGACTCGGTCTCGCTCGACGACCCGGTGCGCATGTACCTCAAGGAGATCGGACGCGTCAGCCTGCTAACAGCCAGCGATGAGGTCGAGTTGGCCCAGGCCATCGAGGCCAAGCCGCTTCATGACGCCCTCAAGGCATTGAACGTCGTCGAGGAGATCGACAGCCGCCAGCGCTCCGTCGAGGAGATGCTCCCGGACGTGATCGAGCGACTGGCCACGGTCAAGCGCAAGGGCCAGCAGGCGCACATCGCGCAGGAGCTGATCGGCCTCACTGACCTGTCCAAGCTGCAGAGCCTCCTCGACGCCACGGCTGTCGAGCGCCGACGTCTGGCCAACGGCGCAGCGCGACCGCGGATTCGAGCGGAGGCGCTCGAGGCTTACCGTATCGCTCGCTACCGGCTGACGGAGCGATACCAGCGCGCATACGAGGCCAAGCAGCGGCTGACGGAGGCCAACCTGCGCCTGGTGGTCTCGATCGCCAAGAAGTACTTCGGCCGCGGCCTCGGCTTCCTGGATCTGATCCAAGAGGGCAACGTGGGCCTGATCCGGGCGGTCGAGAAGTTCGACTACCACAAGGGGTTCAAGTTCTCCACTTACGCCCACTGGTGGATCCGGCAGGCCGTCACCCGTGCCCTCGCTGACCAGGCGCGAACGATCCGCATCCCCGTGCACATGATTGAGGTGATCAACAAGCAGGGGCGGGTGTCACGGCGCCTGGTGCAGGAGCTTGGGCGCGAGCCGAGCGAGGAAGAACTCGGCGAGGAGATGGGGATCACCCCTGAGCGAGTGCGGGAAGTCATCAGGTTTGCCCAGTCCCCGATCTCGCTCGAGACCCCGATCGGCGAGGAGGAGAACTCCCACCTAGGTGACTTCGTCGAGGACCGGGAGGCGGTATCACCCTCCGACGCCGCGTCGCTCACCATGCTCCGCTCCGAGGTCGAGGATGCCCTCGACACCCTCACGCCGCGCGAGCGGCGTGTGCTCCAGCTCCGCTTCGGGCTGATCGACGATCACCAGCGCACCCTGGAGGAGCTCGGCAAGCGGTTCGGCTTGACCAGGGAGCGGATCCGCCAGATCGAGGCCAATGCACTACGCAAGCTCCGCCAACCCTCTCGCTCGAAGAGACTTCGCGATTACATGGAGTAGCCTGGCCGGCGCCAAGCCGCTAGATTGCCTAGACTCCGAGCCGCATGCGCGCAGTCCCCGCCCCGGATCTCGGCCAACGCTTGGCCAACAACCCAATCTTGTCAAGTCGGGATGTGGCGCCATCGCACCCCGCGCTCGAGGTCGTCTCTGTGTTCAACGCGGCGGCGGCCACGGTCGGCGAGGAGACGATCCTGCTGCTGCGTGTTGGGGAGCGTCCTCGGGCCATGACCGGCCTCCTGCCCGCCACGGCAAGAACCCTGGACCCAACTGCCCCGGAGAAGGGGCTGCAGTCGCTACCCACTGGGATGCTCGGCGAGAACGCAATCGGTCTCGCCTTCCTGGACCCAGCCACAGAGCCTCCGCGCATGGTCGTGGCCTATGTTCCTAAGAATCTCCCCGGCGTCGACCTGAGCGACCCCCGTACCATCCGGGTCCGCGTGCTCCCGGCCAAGCCGGGAGCCCCCGAAGAAGTCAGGGATTACCTGACGCAGATATCGCATCTCCGAGTAGCACGGAGCACCGATGGTGCGCACTTCGAGGTCGACCCTCAGCCCGCGGTGAGCCCGGTCGATTCGTTCGAGGAGTATGGATGCGAGGACCCGCGCGCAACTCTGATCGATGGCGTTTGGCATATCACGTATGTTTCGGTGGGCCAGCTAGGAATAACCACCAGCCGGCTGACGACGACCGACTTCCGGTCGTTCCAGCGCCACGGAATCATGTTCCTGCCCGACCACAAGGACGTGGTGTTGTTTCCTGGCCGGGTGAGAGGCCGTCACATCGCGCTGACCCGGCCTATGCCGGCGTCGTTCAACCGCGTGCTCGGGATCTGGATCGCGTTCTCCGACGACTTGGTTAGCTGGGGCGGGCACCGGCCACTCGCATTGCCTCGCAAGGGCATGTGGGACAGTCTCCGCACCGGCGCAGGCGCGGTTCCATTCCGCGTGCCCGAGGGTTGGCTTGAGCTCTACCACGGCGTGGGCGTCGATGGCCAATATGCGATGGGTGCCCTGCTTCTGGACGCCGAGGATCCGAGCCGAGTCATCGGCCGCTCGCCGGACCCCATCCTCGTGCCGAAGGAGGAATATGAGACTTCGGGTTTTTACAACAACACCGTTTTCTCTTGCGGCCACGTCCCGCTCGACGACCGAGGGGAGCGGATCCGGATGTACTACGGTTCCGCCGACAGCTGCATGGCCGCCGCCGATTTCGACGTCAAGGAGATCGTCGGCTCACTAACACAATGTTGAGGCAGCTCGCGGCCCTGACACGACGACTGCCGGCGGCCGGGCCACGAGCACTGGCGGTCGCGGTGTACTCCGGCTCAAAGGGCGAACTCTTCGGTGCCAGCGAGAGCGGGGTGGAGGGGGTTGCCTGCGTGGACGATGCCGCCCGTGCCTGTGTCCTCCTGTGCAGGCTCTGGGCGGTCACCGGCAATGTGGCGCTCCGGTCGTGGGCGGAAGGCCTGCTGGATTTCGTGCTCTGGATGCACGAAGCCGACGGCCGCTGGCACAACTTCATCTATGACTGGGACGGCGCCCGGAATAGCGAGGGGCCGACCTCGGTCGCCGGGATCAACTTCTGGCAGGCACGCGCAATCTTCGCGTTAGCCGAGGCGACCCTGCTCCTCGATAACGGAGTGGCCAGAGGCGTTCTCGCCGAAGGCCTTGTCGCGGCTTCAGCGGGCTCGCCCCCGGCAGACGTCCGAGCTCTCCATGCCCTGACGGCCTTGGCCGTTCTGCATCGAGCCCCCGACCCATCGCTCTCTTCGCGCCTTGCCCTCTGGTGCGAGGAGCTCGCCGGATGCCACGCGGACGGGATGCTGATGAACTCGCCCGACGAGCGCGGCCGACCGCATCTTTGGGGGCATGTCCAGGAGGCCGCGTTGATCGACGCGGCCGTCGCGCTCGACCGGCAGGATCTGCGTGAGGTCGCGGTCAGCAGCGCCAGTGCGGTGTTTACGGAGGTCATCGAATCTGGGTTCGACCTCCCGCATGTTCACGCCTACGACGTGCAGTCGGCGGTCTTCGTGATGGACCGGCTCGCGGCCGGGACCGGGCAGCAGGCGTACAGGGAGCTGGCGCAAAAAGCCCGGAGCTGGTTCGACGGCCGGAACCCTGCTCAGATGGTCATATATGACCGCGCGATTGGCCGAGTCGCAGACGGACTTGACGATGGGAGGCTGAACGATCGCTCAGGGGCCGAGGCGAACATCTCGGCGGGCTTGGCGCTATCCGATGATCCTCTGGTGCTATCCACGGCCGGCGGCTGGACAGGGCGCAGCGGGTAGCCGGCAGCAGTCCCCTGCGGCGGGGTCATAATGGGTTCAAGCCCGCAGGGGCGGACCGCGACACTAAAAGACGAGGAGGTGCTGGCCCTACCCTAGCCCCCGGACCCAAGGATCAAGGGACGTGTACCCGTTCGAGAGGTTCACTGAGCTAGCCAAGAAGGTTCTGGCGCTCGCCCAGGAAGAAGCAGAAAGGTCCCACCACAGCTACATCGGCACGGAGCACGTCTTGCTCGGATTGCTGCGAGAGGGCGATGGGATAGCAGCCAAAGTCCTCAACAACCTTGGCGTCGAGATCGAAAAGGTCCGCCAGACAGTCGAGTCCCTGGTCGGCCGAGACAAGAGGCTCACCGTCCTGCAGCAGATCATCCCGACTTCGCGCGTGAAGAAGGTGATCGAGCTCTCATTCGAAGAGGCGCGCCGGACGGGCCACAACTACGTCGGGAGCGAACACCTGCTACTTGGCCTCATCACCGAGGGGGAAGGCATCGCCGCCCACGTTCTGCAGGGTCTCGGGGCCACGTTGGACAAGGTGCGGGCCGAGATCGAGCGCCTGCACCAGGGTTCCACCGTAGAAGATACCGAGTCGCCTCCCAAGAAGCCCTCCAAGACGCCGCTTCTGGACCAGTTCGGTCGTGACCTCACCGAGCTCGCGCGCAAGAACGCGCTCGACCCTGTTATCGGCCGCGAGGGGGAGATCGAGCGCGTGATCCAAATCCTCAGCCGCCGGACCAAGAACAACCCGGCCCTGGTCGGCGAGGCCGGCGTCGGCAAGACAGCCATCGCTGAGGGCCTGGCCCAGCTGATCACGCTTGGTAACGTTCCTGAGTCGCTGATGAACAAGCGCGTGCTCACGCTGGACATGGGCCTTGTGGTCGCCGGCACCAAGTACCGCGGTGAGTTCGAGGAGCGCCTGAAGAGGATCCTCGACGAGATCCGCTCGTCCCGTGAGGTCGTCCTCTTCATCGACGAGCTTCACACACTGGTCGGAGCCGGCGCTGCTGAGGGCGCGATCGATGCCGCCAGCATCCTGAAGCCGGCTCTCGCCCGGGGCGAGATCCAGTGCATCGGAGCGACCACGCTCAACGAGTACCGCAAGTACATCGAGAAGGACGCCGCCTTGGAGCGCCGCTTCCAGCCGGTCTTCGTCCACCAGCCCACCATGCTGGAGACGATCGCCATCCTGCAGGGCGTCAAGTCGCTCTACGAGAAGCACCACCGGGTCACCATCACCGACGCCGCCATCCGGGCGGCGGCCGTCATGGGCGACCGTTATATCGCCGACCGGGCCTTTCCCGACAAGGCGATCGACCTCATCGACGAGGGGTCAGCCCGCGTGCGCATGAAGCTGACCACAACCCCCGACGAGCTCAAGGAGCTCCAGAAGGAGATCAAGAAGCTGCAAACCGAGAAGGAGGAAGCGAACGCGAACCTGGACTTCGAGACCGCGGCCGCGCTAGGTGACAGTGCAAACAAGCTCAGACAGAAGTACGCGATGAAAGAGTCCGCCTGGCGTGACAAGCTGGGCGAGACCGTCCCCGAGGTGGGCGAGGAGGACATAGCGCAGATCGTCGCGTCGTGGACCGGCGTTCCGGTCTCACGGCTGGTTGAGGAAGAGACCGCGCGGCTGTTGCGCATGGAGGACGAACTACACATGCGGATGGTCGGTCAAGACGAGGCGATCGTCACCGTCTCGCAGGCCGTGCGTCGCGCCCGCGCCGGGCTCAAGGATCCGAGAAGGCCGATCGGCTCCTTCATCTTCATGGGGCCCACCGGCGTTGGCAAGACCGAGCTGGCGCGCGCGCTCGCGGAGTACATGTTCGGTTCCGAGGACGCGCTGATCAAGCTCGACATGTCGGAGTTCATGGAGCGCCACACCACCGCAAGACTGGTCGGCTCACCTCCGGGATATGTTGGCTATGACGAAGGCGGCCAGCTGACCGAGGCTGTCCGCCGCCGGCCCTACGCCGTGATCCTCTTCGACGAGATCGAGAAGGCGCATCCTGAGGTCTTCAACATGCTGCTGCAGATTCTCGAGGACGGTCGGCTCAGCGATGCGAAGGGCAAGGTCGTCAACTTTGCAAACACCGTGATCATCATGACCTCCAACCTGGGCATCCGCGACGTCAACCAGGCCGGCACCGCGCTCGGATTCCAGCCCGCGGTCGTGGACGAGTCGGATGAGGTGGAGCGGCGCCACAAGAACACGAAAGAAAAGATCGACGCGGAATTGAAGCGAATGTTCCGCCCTGAGTTTCTCAATCGAGTTGACGCCGTAATCGTCTTCAAAAGTCTGACCACTGGGCAGATCCGGCAGATCGTCGATCTTCAGCTGCAGCGGCTCGGCAAGCATCTAATTGAGCTGCAGATAGCGATCGAGGTCACAGACGCAGCCAGGGAACTTCTCGCGAGTGAGGGCTACGATCGGATCTACGGTGCGCGCCCGCTGCGGCGCGTGATCACGAGCCGAATCGAGGATCAGCTCTCCGAGGAGCTGCTCCGGGGCCGGATCTCACGCGGGGATACGGTGGTGGTCGACGGCAGTCCTGAGGGCGGCTTCACGTTCCACGCCGGGCCGCGTCGGGAGGAGACCGCTTCAGAAGATTCCCGACCTCTGAACGGCGCTCCGGCTTAGAACTGGCCACCCCCTGGCTGTACTTCAGCGTCCCACGGTCCACCCCGATCCAGCGCATCGACTGAGAATGCAGTTGACGAGGGTTTTCTAACCAATGACGGGCCAGGGCAGGGCGCCCTGCGAGGTGCTCAAAGTTGCTGCCGCCTCCAAGCCGGTCTCGGTGGCCGGGGCCATCGCCGGAGTCATCCGGAGTCAGCAGCGTGTCGAGGTTCATGCCATCGGGGCCGGCGCCGTCAACCAGGCTATCAAGGCGATCGCTATCTCGCGCGGCTACGTTGCGCCCGTCGGCCTCGACCTGATATGCATCCCGTCCTTCATCGACTTGACACTCGATGGGCAGGAAAGGACCGGGATCAGACTCCTGGTGGAGGTGCGCTGACGCAGTGTCATCGATCAGATAGCGGCAGTCTCAGACCCAAGCGGACCAGCGCCTCGGGGCTACCCGTCGGACCGCCAGGCGCCACTATTAGAAGACGCGCGAGGCTGGTAGGGCTCTCAAATGAGTACTCCAGAGCGCCACAAGCCGCTTTGATGCGGGTATTAGGCATCGACTACCTCAGGCGCCTCGTCGGCTGGGCTACTGCAGGTAGGCCCGAAGCTTCTTTGAGCGCCAAGGCTGCCGGAGCATGTGCAGGGCGCTGCGGCCAACCACCAAGGACTCGAAGCGCACATCGGCGCGCGTAGCACCTCTAGGACGGCAAAACTCGGTCCGGCTCCAAACCCGTCACGCGGCTAGAGCCGCCTAGCTCAGGTTTGCGGCCTGAACCTACCATGTGGCCAGAGTGGAATCCGGCGATGAGTGAACTCCTACCGCAAAAGACGTCCCTGATGGTCTTTGTCGGCCGGAGCGCGGAACTCAAGCAGCTGCTCGCCGGCCTTGATCGTGCGTTCGAGGGCAAGATCAGGGACGGCCTGCAGGATTCGGGCCAGCCCAGGCCCCGCCTTTGCTGCGGTGGGCGCCCTAAACTCCAATGGTTCGAGCGACGAGTCCGCGACACAGCCATAAGCGGATCGGACCCCCGGCGGAGTCCGTACTTAAAGGAGCAGCGCGATGGAGCTCATCAGCCCGAAGATAGCGGCCTTCTGCCGCGCCGCCAAAGACGATCCTGATGGCTTCTGGGCGCGAGCGGCAGAGTCCTTGCCCTGGCACCGGCCATGGGATCGTGTGTTCGAATGGGATCCGGACAAGCCCGATGATCGCGGGCGCTACTTCCGATGGTTTGTGGGTGGCCAGACCAATCTCGCCTGGAATTGCGTGGACCGCCACGTCCAGGCCGGCAATGGGGGACGGGCCGCCCTCGTTTGTGAGGACGAGCACGGGGATCGCACCGTGCTCACCTACGCGCAGCTGCAGCACGAAGTGCGCAGGACGGCTGCCGCGCTGCGCGGCCTGGGCATCGGCAAGGGCGACCGCCTGGGCATCTATATGCCGACATGCCGCGAAGCGATCGTCCTCATGCTCGCTTGCGTCCGAATCGGCGCCGTCCACATCGCGGTCTTCGCCGGCTTCGGGTCCGGCGCTCTCGGCGATCGAATCCAGATGGCGGGCGCCAAAGCGCTGTTCTGCTCCGACCTGACCTACCGAAAGGGAAAGAACGTGCCCCTCAAGGGCATCGTCGACGAGGCGCTGGCCGAGTATGGGAAGCACATCTCGCACGTTGTCGTGCACCGGCGGGGCGAGGACGAGCCGGCGATGAAACCCGGCCGAGACATGTACTGGCGGGAGTTCCTCGCGCTCGGCGAGGGCAAGAGCGATGAGGTCGAGTGGTTGGAGTCCAACGAGCCCGCCTACATCCTCGCTACCTCGGGCACGACGGCCAAGCCCAAGCTAGCCGTCCACACCCATGGCGGGTACCAGGTGTACATCCACTCGATGGGCAAGTGGGTGTTCGGCCTCGAGGAGAAAGACATCTGGTGGGCGACCGCCGACATCGGCTGGATCGTCGGCCACAGCTACATCGTCTACGCGCCCCTGCTGGCCGGCTGCACCACCATCGCCTATGAGGGCGGGCTCGACCACCCGGATGCGGAGACTTTCTACCGGATCATCGAGACCAACCGGGTCACCGGGATCTTCACATCGCCAACTGCGGTCCGCGTGTTGATGAAGTACGGCAGCGAGCCCGCGCGAAAGTACGACCTCAGCTCGCTGACCCGCGTGGTCTGCGCCGGCGAGGTGTTGAACGCCCCGGCCTGGGAATGGCTCCAGCAAGACGTGCTCGAGGACCGCGTCCCCGTCATCGACCACATGTGGCAGACCGAGACCGGAGGTCCAATCTTCGGCAACCCTTGGGGACTTGGCATGCTCCCGATCAAGCCCGGCTCGGGTGGAATCGCGCTCCCCGGGGTCGAAGCGCTCGTGGTGTCTCCGGAGGGTGAGCCGCTGGGACCAAACGAGAAAGGGATGATGGTGATCAGGCGACCGTTTCCGGGCCTCACGGCCACTCTCTGGGGCGAGATCGATCGCTACGCGAACGATTACTGGCGGCGGATCCCAGGAAAAACGCTCTATCTCAGCGGCGACGCGTCGTCATTTGACGAGGACGGTTACGTCTGGTTCAGCGGTCGCGCGGACGAGATCATCAAGATCGCCGGTCACCGGATCGGCACCATCGAGGTTGAGACGGCGTTCCTACGCCACCCAGGCGTGGCTGAAGCCGGCGTCACGGCCCGACCCGACCCTGTGCGCATGGAGGTGATCGCGGCCTTCGTCGTGCTCAAGAAAGGTTACGAACCATCTGAGGTGCTGAGGCGTGAGTTGTTCGAGACAGTGCGACGTGAGCTTGGGCCAGTAGCCGTGATCGGCGACCTCAACTTCGTGAGCATGTTGCCGAAGACCCGGAGCGGAAAGATCATGCGCAGGGTCTTGAAAGCCGTGACGCTCGACAAGGACCCTGGAGACATCTCGACGATCGAGGACGCAGGTTCCGTGCAGGACGCGCGCGAAGCGTGGGAGGCAATGCGCAAGGAGATCACGATCCCCTGACTCAGCCGCTCTTTCTGACAGGGAATCGGGGGCTAGTCTCGTCACCCCAGCGGTCAGGCTCCGATGTAGCTCCGTGCGGGCACACCCCGAATGCCGGTACGGATTCGGAACAGTGCCCCGGCGAGAGGCTGATCGCGTCGGTCCGAGTCGGACAGGCCCTCCCACGCGGACGTGACATAGAGCTCGTCGAGCTCCTCTCCTCGACACGCCGTTCCACGAGACGTTCACCCCGGAGGAGAGCCAGCGGGCAACGATCGCGGCTACACCCCTGCGTCGGGCTGGCTATCCTCGGGATGTGGCGGGCGCGGTGCTCTTTCTCGCCTCGGACATGGCTACGTTCATCACCGGCGAGGCGCTGGAGGTCAACGGAGGAACCTGGTTCGCGTAATCGAATGACGCGAGGTCTCGGACCTGGACGTCCAGTTGGGAAGGCCGCGGACGAGGGTGGCTGGCTCCTTGCCGCGGAAGGGCCGGGAGCGCTGACGACGCGGACTCGTTCGTTTTCATTGAGTCTCTCTCGTTCCAGCTAGTCCGAGCGCCCTCCGACCTAGGCCGATTTCGATCTCAGCGTCATGGTCCCGCAGCCTCATTCAAGGTGAGGTACTGCGACTTGATTAGGGCCACGGCGGGCGCTGCCCATGACCCCAGATCGCGCGCCAAAGTCGCCGCGGACGACCTTTACGGCCTCAGCCGCCCTGGACAGCATGGCGGTTGATCGACTGACTGATGGGCTCCAGGAGGAGCTGGGCCGGCCCCCGCAAGCTGGCCGCCGACGACTATGCACTGAGGGTTCAGCAGGTCGCACACATTCGCCCGGACAAAGCCGATCGCGGCAAGGTCGGCAGATCTTGCGACAGAAGAGTGGAAGTCGGTTACCGAGAGCCTCATAGTTAAGGGGAGTATTCGGTGTCCACAAGTTCTGTCTTTGAAATCGAGCTCGATGCCGCCGCAAGCGCCTGGATAGACTCCCATCTTGGCGATGAGCCTCGCGTCATCGTCTACGAAGTCCATCGCTGCTGCGGCGGCGGAAAGATCTGCGAGGTGCAGGTGCGACAGCAGTCGCGCCGAGACGATATAAGCACCTACGCCACGGCCGTAATGAAGGACGGCGCCGAGATTGGCATCGATCCCCGCGCGGCGGCTCGGTTGCCATCACGTTTTCGCCTGACGGTCCGCGGGCTCGGCAGGTTCAAACACCTCGATCTGGACCTCGACGGCGAGCAATGGGGAGCGCTCCTCTACGACTGACCGCCGCTGGTTCGAAGTCGATTGCGACCTGTTGGTGGACAAACGCCACAGCTGGGGATGGATAGTCCCAACGTTTAGACTCGGGCGCGTTTCTCTCTGCTCTGCTCAGACGAGGCTTCTATCAGGAGGTAGCTGTGATCAGTCTTGGCGTCACGACGTTCGGGGCGATCGCGGTCACATTCATGATGGTCATGTACGCGCTTGAGCGTCGCCACCCCGGATTCGTGCTCGCCTTTGCCGTTGGTTGTCTCTTGTCCAGCGCCTATGGATTCCTGTCAGGCGCGTGGCCTTTCGGCGTGGTCGAGGTGGTCTGGGCGGCAGTGGCCGCCAGACGTTACCTGGGAGTCAGAGCGCGGCGCCCGGCCAACTAACAGGCGGTCGCCTGCTCCACTGGGGGATCGGTCGTCGCTACGCGAATAGCCATAGGAACAAAGCCGTCTGGCGCGGAATTGCAGCAAAGATGGCATTCCGCGACCTTGTGATGACTTTTCTCGGCGTCAACCCAGACCTCTGGGAGAAGCTCACCATCTGATGGAGCTCGGGATCTACACCTTCGCCGAGCTGAGCCCTGTTCCAGGGAATGGCGCCCCGGTCAGCCCGCGGCAGCGGCTGAGCAACCTGATGGAGGAGATAGAGCTGGCCGACGAGCTCGGCCTCGATGTCTTCGGCGTCGGCGAGCACCATCGCCCCGACTTCGCGGTTTCATCGCCTGCGGTTGTCCTCGCCACCGCCGCCGGCCGGACCGCCAACATCCGCCTCACAAGCGCTGTATCGGTGATCAGCTCCGACGATCCGGTGCGCGTGTTCCAGGACTTCGCCACCCTTGACCTGTTGTCTGGGGGCCGGGCCGAGATCATGGCCGGTCGCGGCTCGTTCATCGAGTCGTTCCCCCTGTTTGGGTTTGACCTCAATGATTACGACGAGCTCTTCGCCGAGAAACTAGAGCTGCTGCTCAAGCTGCGGGAAAGCGTGCGGGTGACGTGGTCGGGCAAGCACCGGGCGCCGCTGCACAACCTCGGCGTTTACCCACGGCCGGTGCAGGACTCGCTGCCGATCTGGGTCGCCGTCGGGGGCACGCCGCAGTCGGTGGTTCGGACAGGAGCGTTGGGACTTCCAATGGCACTGGCCATCATCGGTGGCGAGCCGGAGCGGTTCGCGCCGCTCGCACAGTTGCACCGGGAGGCCGCTCGCATTAATGGCCACCAGCCGCCCGCGCTCAGCATCAACTCCCATGGGTTCATTGCCGACACGTCCCAGGAGGCCGCCGACATCGCCTTCCCATCAGTCGCCGAGGCAATGAATCGAATCGGGCGCGAGCGTGGCTGGTCGCCGATGACCCGCTCCGACTTCGAGCGGGGCCGAACCCTACGCGGGGCTGCCTTCGTGGGAAGCCCCCAGGAGGTGATCGAGAAGATTCTCTTCCAGCACGAGATCTTTGGTCACCAGCGCTTCATGATCCAGTTCAGCGTCGGCACCCTGCCACACCGTCAGCTGATGCACTCGATCGAGCTCTTCGGTACTAGGGTGGCGCCGGCGATCAGGAAGGCGCTCCCACCTACTGCGGTTGCGATAGCTCCCAACGCCGCAACTGGGTCAGACGGCCATCCGGCGGAGCAGCCGAAGTACTGAACCCCTGTCACCAGCCGTTGCGAAGAACTCAGCGTCGGCCGCCTCGACCACCCGAACAGCCTCCTGAGCCAGCCGAGCGCCGCGTTCAGTCACCGCCAACCGGAGCGCCCGCGAGTCGTTTGGGTCTGCCTCTCGAGTGACCAGCCCTCGGCTCTCGAGTACCCGCAGCACCTGTGAGGTCATCATCGGGTCGGTCGCCGCGTGCTCGGCGAGCCGGCGCTGGCTGGGCTTCTCGCCCGCGACGCGGGTGAGCCACCAGGCGCTGGCGAGGAGCACGAACTGAACGTGGGTGAGCCCGAGGGGGCGCAAAGCCCCGACCATCGCCCGCTGCCAGCGCAGGGTTACGCGCCAGAGCAGGAAGCCCGGGCTTTCGTCCGGCCCAAGGCTTGGCGTGTCCGGCGCTTTGCTCGTGACCGGCCGGCTCACGCGGTCGTAAGCGCCTCGGCCCGGACGGCCAGCGCCGCCATGACCTCGGGAAAGTCGGCGGTAACGGCGGGCCCGATCTCTGGACCGAGCGCATCGGCGGCCGGGCCCTCGACGGTCGCGCGGTAGGTAATCCGAGTTCCGCCCGCCACGAGCGGCTCCAGCGAGTGGCGGACGCGGACTATCACCCCTGCTTCCGGGATCTCGGTCTCGTCCTCGAAGCCGCGGCCCTCACCGACCCACGCCAGGCGGAAGGAGAGCGAACCCTGATCGGGCATCACCATCACACCCGAGGTGCCGGTCGCAAAGGGACCGTCGAGGTCGATCCGCTCAACTCCTGGGTTCCACTCCGACCAGTAGCTGACATCACGGAGGATCTCAAAGATCGTCTCCGCACTGGCCGCGGTCTCAATGCTGTGCTCGTAGGTCCACATCGCGTCTCCCTCCATTGAGCTGCGCGCTCCACTAAGCTGCGCTGATATTAAGATGCGCGCATATTAACTGCGCGCATATGACTCTGTCAAGCGGCCTTGTAAGAAATCGACCGAACGGTTGATTCCGCCGTGGCGCCGAGGCGCGTAAGGTTTAGCCATCGAGTTGGGCTCGTAAGGAGGTTCGAGATGCCGCTGTACATGGATGTCCATCACAAGATCGACGGCCTCACGGCGGAGGCGATCAAGGGCGCGCACGAACAAGACGTGAAGGTTCAGAAAAAGCATGGAGTGACCTATCACAAGTACTGGTTCGATGAGGGCTCCGGCAAGGCATTCTGCTTGGTCGAGGCGCCCAACAAGGAAGCCGCCAATGCCGTGCACCGTGAAGCCCACGGGTTGGTGGCCGATGAGCTCATCGAGGTGCAGGAGGGGGCTTAGTCAGGCCAGGGGTCGCGAGCAATCAGGCGGCGGTGGAAGAAGCTGCGGCCCTGGTTGCCAGCGTGCGATCGGGCGATGAGGCGGCGTTCGCGGTGGTGATCTCTCGCGCCCGCAGCCCCCCCGGACGCTTGCCTTCGCTACAGGCGCTGATTCCCAAGGTGATAGCTGCCGCAAAAAACGCTTTGGCCCTTTCGATCGGGGATCATTTCTGGGTCACGATCGTCGCAGGGGTGCTCGGGCTGGCGTGCTGTTTGATGCTTCGGGACCGGCCGCTGACGAGCACCGCAGAACTTCGGTCGGGCGCAGCGTCTACCAGGCCAGTTCAGGCAATCTCATCGGAGCCCGCTTAAGCCAGACGCGGTTTATGGTCTAGCCATGGCGGCCGACGGGAGGTGCACCTGGGCGGACAGCTCGCCGGCGATGCGCAAGTACCACGACGACGAATGGGGCGTCCCCTCGCACGACGACCGGCATCTCTTTGAAATGCTGATCCTCGAAGGTGCCCAGGCAGGCCTGTCCTGGGCCACGATCCTCAACCGCCGCGACGGCTACCGGCACGCCTTTGCAAATTTCGATCCGGTCAAGGTTGCGGCGTTCGATGAAGGCCGGCTCGAACAACTTCGCCAGGACGCGGGCATTATCCGGAACCGCCTCAAGATCTACGGCACACGCACCAACGCGCAAGCCGTCATCCGAGTACAGGGTGAATTCGGATCGTTCGCAACCTATCTCTGGAACTGGGTCGATGGAGCCAGGATCGTGCACCACCCCCGATCCCTCGCCGATCTCCCCGCTACAACGGAGTTGTCCGACCGCATCAGCAAAGACCTGAAGCGCCGCGGCTTCACGTTCGTGGGCTCCACCATCGTCTACTCGCTGCTCCAGGCCGTAGGCATCGTGGACGACCACCTCATCAGCTGCCCTTCAAAAGAGGGTAAGAAGCACCGGTCGAACCTATAGGGCGATCCCGCCGACCAGATGACCCACCCCCGCGGTGACCGCCATCGCCAACCCGCCACCCACGCCAACCCTGATGGCTGCGCGCAGCATCGGAGCGCCACCAGCACGAGCCCCGGCGATGCCAAGCGCCACCAGAGCAAATAGAGCGCTCATGACGACCGCTAGCGTCCGAGCCCCATTTGGGACGAGGACGCACGCGCCAATTGGCAGAACCGCACCCGCGGTGAAGCTCAGAGCCGAGTAGACCGCGGCCTGCACGGGACGAGCCAGGATGGCAGCAAGGCCAAGCTCGTCACGGGCATGTGCGCCGAGGGCGTCAGAAGCCGTGAGCGCCTCGGCGACCTTGCCGGCCAGCTCCTTCGGAAGCCCGCGACCGACGTAGATCGCGGCCAATTCCTGCTTTTCACCCTCCGGATGCGCCCGGAGTTCTCCCCGCTCCTGATCGAGATCAGCTCGCTCCACATCTCGCTGCGAGCTGACGGATACGTACTCGCCGGCCGCCATCGCCATAGCTCCAGCGACCAATGCCGCTATGGCAGCGGTGAGCACGAAACTCGTGGGGGCTCCGGATGCAATTACCCCGATTGCAACGCTGGCCACCGAAACGATTCCGTCATTGGCGCCAAGCACGGCGGCGCGCAGCCATCCAGCCCGCTGTCCCCGGTGACGGACCCTGGGTGCGGAACCCACAGTGACCGGGTCGGACCGGAGGGGGCGCGGCGCCCCCCCCGGGATGGTGTCAAGCAGAAGCTGTCGCCCCAACTTTCGACTTCGTCTCGTTAGAGACTCGAGCGCCGGTTAGCACGACCTTGAGCGCGTGGGTCTTGGCCGCGTCGCCGAAGACGTCATAAGCCTTCATGGCCTCGTCCGTTGAGAATCGATGAGTGGCCAGCACGGTGGGGTCGAGCCTGCCGCCCTCGATCAGGGACAGCAGCTGCGGGATGGTGCGCGTGTCCACCAGCCCGGTTGTGATGGTGACGTCCTTGATCCAGAGCTTCTCCAGGTGAAGGGTCACGGGCTTGCCATGCACGCCAACGTTGGCGAGCTTCCCGCCGGCGCGAATCAGTTCCGCCGCCAGCTCGAACGTGGCTGGGATTCCGACCGCCTCGACTGCGACATCCGCACCAAGGCCGCCGGTCAGCTCGAAGACGCGCTTGACCGCGTCCTCGCGGCCGTTGTTGATCGTGACGTCCGCACCGAACTCCTTCGCCTTTGCGAGACGACCGTCATCGAGGTCGATGACGATGATCCGAGCAGGGGTGTACAGCTTCGCGGTCATCACCGCCGCCAGGCCGATCGGGCCCGCGCCCACGATGGCTACAGTGTCGCCCGGTCTGACGCCGCCGTTCAGGACGCCAACCTCAAAGGAGGTCGGAAGGATGTCGGATAGGAAGAGGACCTGCTCATCGGTCATGCCCGACGGAACCTTGTACAGCGAGTTGTCGGCGAATGGGACCCGGGCGTACTCCGCCTGGAGCCCGTTGATCAGATGGCCGAAGATCCAGCCACCGCCGCCGGTGCACTGGCCGTAGCGGGCCTCCTTGCAGAATCGACAGCTGCCGCAGGAAGTGATGCACGAAACCAGGACGTGGTCGCCGATCTGAAAGTTGGTGACCGACGCCCCCGTTTCTACGATCGTGCCGACCGCCTCGTGGCCGAGAATGGTGCCTACTTTCACTGCGGGCACATCACCTTTGAGGATGTGAAGGTCGGTGCCACAGATCGTCGCGGTGTCGATCTTGACGATGGCGTCGGTCGGCAACTGGATGGTCGGGTTCGGGACGGTGTCCCACGAGCGCTGCCCGGGACCGTGATAAACGAGTGCTTTCATGTCAATTCCTTTCTTGACTTGGAACGGGATGTGCTGGCGTCAACGCGCCGATCTCCAGCTTGTTCCTGCCGATCGCTTCGTTCGAGGGCCTAAGGACCCGTCAATTTGAGGCCAGAAGTCCTCTCCGGTCCAGACGACCGAGCTTGGTTCAGATGGCCCTGAAGTGGCGCTGCTGGGATGCAGGTGTTGACGCGGCTGCGGCGGCATCGTTCCACCTGTAGGTCAGCTGATCGATAACACCTACGACGCCATCGAGCTCGCTGGCCAAACGTGTCACTATCTCGGCCTCGCTCTTCCGGTCGACCTCGCCTGACAGGGTGACGACGTTCCAGCAAACTTCGACATCCACGGCGTCGGGTGTGGACATGAGAAGCGAGGGGATCAACTCGCCTCGGATTTCCTCGAGCAGTTCGTCGTCGGTGCGAAGGAAAACCTTGAGCACGTCACTGCGGCTCACAATGCCGGCGATCCGATCACCCTCATCAACCACCACGAGGCGCCGGAGATTCTTGTCCTGCATCATGCGCGCGGCGTCGCCCAGGCCGGTGTCCGATGCGACTGTGATCGCGGGAGACGTCATGACGTCCAATGCGACTGTGCCCAAGGCCTTCGCCCTCTGGTGGCGTCGCTTCCCAACGTGGAGCAGGTCCCGTGCAGATTCCAGCCCGGGACGTATCTGCTTGAGCAGTAGATCAGTCTCTGAAACGATTCCAACTGGTTTGCCCTGCTGGTCGACGATCGGAATCGCGCTGACCCTGTTCTCCTCGATGAGGCGAACCAGCAGCTTGAACGGCGTCAGCGGGCTAGCCACGTGAACGTGCCTCGTCATCACGTCCGATACGGTCCGGTGGCGGGGCAGCCTGCTCACGACGGTGCCAGCTCGGCAGTCCGAGCGGGTTGCACGGAGGACTCGAGTTGCTCGTGTGATACCGAATCCAGGACCATGCTCGCAAGGTCGCCCATGCGGCTCGACCCGGCTACGATCATGTCAACGTCCCACGTGTGGGCGACCCTTGCGATCACATCCGCTGCTCGGCCCGGCTGCGTCATCACGCCCCTCGCTGAGATGCCCGCCTGTTCGATGAGCTTGATTGCCTTTGCGATGGTCGCCGGGGTCTCATCCGCAGCTTCGGCATAGACGGTGCCCTGCGCTCCGGCGATCAGCTGCCCCGCGTGAACGACCAGAACCAGGCAATCGGGTGCGGAAGCGACAGCGATGGCCGCGCGCGCGGCGCGGCCGATGTCGTCCCCGCTGGCAACAACCATGAGGACCCGCTGCGGCCTTTGAGTAGCGGTCGCGCCCCGGACAATCAGCAACGGGCAATCGACGCTGGCGAGGAGTTGGTGGCTGACGCTGTGCTCGAGCATCGACTGCAAGTCGGAAATTCCACGCGAGCCGACCACCAAGAGGTCCGCGCCGAAACTCCTGGCGGTGATCGCGACTGCAGCGGCGACGTGATCGCCGTCGGCCCTAAGAATCGCACCGTCAGCATGAACTCCGGCCCCGGTAAGGCGCTCGACTGTTGAATCGAGCACGCGCCTGGCTTCGCCTCGTAGCTCGACATCCCAGGGACAATGGCGGTGACGGATGTGGAGGTTCCAGACGTGCACGACCCGAACTTCGGCATGCGACCCTCGAGCGAGGGCGATTGTTGCATCGACCGCGGCCTCCGCATGGAAGCTGCCATCGGTGGCCAGGACGATCTTCTCCAACCCCTTAGAGGTATCCATGACCATAGGGTTCCACCTGTCCGGCGCCCTCGGTAGGGCCAGAGGTCCCTATTTGGAGGGGTCAGGCGGCTGTCTGCGCCATCGGTGCCGGCTGGCGTAGATTCGCGGACGATGGCCGAGCGCAGAGACCGTAAAGATGTGCTCCTCGAGGCGGGTCTCGCCCTCGCCTCAGAGCTTTCGCTGCCGATCGTGCTCCAGCGGATCGTCGACCTGGCCGCCGAGGTCACGGACGCCCGTTATGGAGCGCTTGGAGTGATCGCCGGCGACGAGCTCGTGGAGTTCATCACGACAGGTATGCCGGCGAAGCAGCGGCGGGACATCGGGGACCTTCCCCGAGGTCGCGGGGTCCTGGGCCTGCTCATCAAGGAACCGCGACCCGTCCGCATCAGCAATATTGCGGACCATCCGCAATCGGTCGGGTTTCCGCCGAATCACCCGCCAATGCACTCGTTCCTTGGGGCTCCAGTGCAGGCGATGGGCAGGGTTTTCGGCAACATCTACCTCGCTGAGAAGCGCGGGGCGCAAGAGTTCAGCGCGGGGGATCAGGAATCGCTGGTTGTGCTGGCGACCCAGGCCGGCGTGGCGATCGCCAACGCATCGCTTTACGAAGAGATACGGCTGCGAGAGCGCTGGCTCAACGCGCTTCGAGACATCACCAACGACATTCTCAGCGGCGCCGATTCGGCATCGATTCTGGTGGATATCGCAGAGCGGGCCCGCGAGCTTGCCAAGGCTGACGCGGCAACGATCGCGATCGCGGGATCGACCCCTGATCAGCTGGTGGTGACCGCTGCGGTTGGAGCACGCGCGAGCGAGCTGCGAGGTCAGCCGGTGCCGGCGGTTGGCTCGATTTCGGGTGATGTCATGCGCACCGGCAAGCCGCTCGTCCTGGAGGATGTCAGTACGGACCCCCGTGCCCACCAGCGGATCGTCGAGCTCGGGCGCCATGGACCTGCCCTTTTTGTACCCCTGCGCGTCAGGGGCCGGGCCACCGGAACGCTCATGGTCGCGAACCTGAAAGGTGGTCGCCGATTCGACAAGCAGACGCTACAGCTCGTGGAAACATTTGCTGACCAGGCGTCGGTGGCGATCGAGTACGGGCGAGCACAGACTGATCTCCGACGCCTCGGGCTGATGGAGGAACGGGAACGAATTGCCAAGGAGCTCCATGACGGCATCATCCAGTCCGTCTTTGCAGTTGGGATGGGACTACAAGGCACCGCCCTTTTGACCGGCTCGCCGGAAACGGCGGCCCGAATCGAAAGCGCTGTCGACCAGCTGGATGTCGTCATTCGCGACCTTCGCAACTACATCTTCGGGCTGCGGCCGGGCATCCTGGCCGACCACCAGCTGGATGAAGCCCTGCGAGAGCTGGGAAACGAGATCCAAAAGCAAGGCAGTACTCGAGTCGAGGTCGAAGTTGACGCCGAGCTGGCAGCCACAGTTTCGTCGCGGTCGCATGAAATCGTGCAGGTGACACGCGAGGCCCTTTCCAATGTCGCGCGCCACGCGCAAGCGAAATACTCCGTCGTGCGACTGGCGCGCGAAGGCTCGACCGCCGTCCTGGTGATCGAGGATGACGGCATCGGGTTCAAAGTCCGCGGCGGTTCGGTGGGGAATGGACTGCGCAACATGCGGGAGCGCGCGGCGGCAATGGGCGGACGCCTGCACGTGACGAGCAAGGCGGGTAGGGGCACCAAGCTTCGCCTGACCTTCCCCGTTTGACGGTGACAGGGGCCGTCGGAGTGCGACCATAGACCGCATGGCCAAGGATCGTCTCCGTGTGCTCCTCGTCGATGACCATGAGGTCGTCCGCGACGGTGTGAGATCACTGATCAACGCGAACGACGACCTCACAGTCGTCGGGGAGGCAGGATCGGTGCGCGAAGCGATCGATCAAGCGTTGAGGACCAAACCAGATGTCGTGGTGATGGACGTTCGCCTTGCCGACGGCAGCGGCATCGAAGCCACCCGCGAGATCCGGGCCCGTCTCGAGAAGACCCAGGTGCTCATGCTGACGTCCTTCGCCGACGATGAGGCGCTCTTCGCCTCGATCATGGCGGGTGCCGCCGGCTACGTGCTCAAGCAGATTCGGGGCGGCGAACTGATACGCGCGATCCGCGAGGTGGGCGCGGGCAGGAGCCTTCTGGATCCAGAGGTGACCCGTTCGGTCCTGGACCGGCTGCGCAAGGGCAAGACCATGCGCGATGAGAAGCTTGCACGCCTGTCAGCGCAGGAAGAACGCATTCTGACGCTGATCGCGAAGGGTCAGACCAACGGCCAGATCGGCAAAGAGCTGAAACTAGCCGAGAAGACGATCAAGAACTATGTATCCACGATCCTGTCCAAGCTGGAGGTCGCGCGTCGGGCGGAGGCCGCCGCCTATCTCGCGCGACACACGACAACACCCGGGTCGTAGCCGGCCGGGTCGCTAAGGCTAGAACCAGCTCGCGGATCGAACTAGAGCCTCGAGCCGCTCGGCGATCGATTCCGCAAGATCCTTGACAGTACCTTCGGCCACCTTGTGCATGAGCGCGTCGTCAAGAAACTTGCCCAGGTCGCCGAGCGGAGCTCGATACATGCCGCAGACGGTCAGCCTGGTGGTGCGACTATCGACGGGCGCGAGCTCGATCTTTCCAGTCATCACCGGAAACAGCTGAGGCACAGATCTCGCCCGCCAGGATACTGGAACCTCGGTCCAGCTTCCGGCTGCCACAGGTTTGCCGAATTCGACGTCGACCTTCTTGCGGATTCCGATTCCAGCGACTAGCGGGCCGACTGCAGCCAGGCTCGGTTCCTCGAGGCGTGGAAACCACTCGCCTGCCCCCTTGGCGAGGGCTAAGCTGACCGCCAAAATTGGGCTGTCGACGTGAACGGAGTGTTGTACGAACACACCTAGAGCATCGAACCGAACATACGAGACCGCAGGAGCCGATGGTCACCTGTTGTCCGGGCCGAATGGCCTGGTGTTTGGCTGCGTCAGCCTTCCGTGGATTTTCGGCCGCCGCCCGTAAGTCGGTTGATCAGCGAGCGCACAGGATCAAAGTAGACGTCGTCCATCCGCTCCTTCAGCGGGATGATGGCGTTGTCGGTGATCTTGATGTGCTCTGGGCACACCTCGGTGCAGCATTTGGTGATATTGCAGTAGCCGACGCCCGCCTCTTCCTTCAGCATGGGCCGCCGGTCGAGCACGTCTTTCGGGTGCATCTCCAGGCTCGCGATCCTGACCATATAGCGCGGGCCGTAGAAGGCGCTCTTGAGGTCGTGGTTGCGCAGTACATGGCAAACGTCCTGACACAGAAAGCACTCAATGCACTTGCGAAACTCCATCACACGCTCGACGTCTTTTTGCTGCATCCGCCAGGGCTCACTGGTGGAAAGATCCTTCTCGGACGGTGTGAAGGGCGGGATCTGCTTGTTGACTTCGTAGTTCCAGCTGACGTCCGTTACGAGGTCCTTGATGACCGGGAAGGCGTTCATCGGGCGGACCGTCACCTTGCCACCATATTCGGCGATCGGCGTCTTGCACATGAGGCGCGGAAAGCCCTGGATCTCAGCCGAGCATGAGCCGCACTTTGCCGCTTTGCAGTTCCATCGCACTGCGAGGTCGGCGGCCAGGTTCGCTTGCACCCACAGCACGGCGTCAAGCACGACCATTCCCTCGAGCACAGGAACGCGATACGCCACGAGCTCACCGCCCGCGGGGTCACCCCGCCAGATCTTGAGGTCGAGGTCACTCACTCCATTTCCTCTGGTGTGTACCGCGCATATGAGCGACGGACGGCCTCGGCGAGGTATTCGGGCATCGGCGGCCGCCTTTCCGTCCTGACCTGCATGCCGTCGGGTGTCCTTTCCACGACATAGTTGATTGAGGTCAGCTGGTCATTGGTGTCGGGATGGTCGGAACGGGCGTGGGCTCCTCGGCTCTCCTTTCTTTCCAGTGCGCAACGGAGCAGGGCTTCGGCGTTGACCAGCATCGAATGCAAGTCGTGAGCCGTGTGCCAGCCAGGATTGAAAGCGCGGCTGTTTGTGCCACCGGTCCCGCATGTCCTGGACCGCGCAGCCAGATCGAGGATCTTCTCCAGTCCCGCTTTCAAGCCGGGAGCGTCGCGCACGATCGGAGCGTGCACGGACATCACTTCCTGGATCTCAGCCTGGAGCTGGTATGGGTTCTCGCCAGCCGGCCGGCTGAACGGCGCAGTGAGCTCGGCGATCGCCTGGTCGACCTCGGCCAGGTCGATGTTGGCCTGGGCAGCCTTCGGATCTGCCTTGGCGACGAGGCCCGCCGCGTCACCCGCGCGCTTGCCGAATACGAGCAGGTCGCTGAGGGAGTTACCCCCAAGCCGGTTGGCGCCATGCAGACCGGAGGCCACCTCGCCTGCCGCATACAGCCCGGCGACGGTGGTCGCGCCAGTTTCCGCCTCGACGCGAACGCCTCCCATCGCGTAGTGGATGGTCGGCGCGACCTCCATGGGCTGCTTCGTGATGTCGACTTTGGCCAGCTTCAGGAACTGCTCATACATCGACGGCAGCTTGCTCTTGATGAACTCGGGCTTTCGGTGCGTGATGTCGAGGTAGGCGCCGCCATGCGGCGAGCCCCGCCCGGCAAGCACCTCTGAGTTGATCGCGCGCGCGACGACATCCCTGGACGACAGCTCCATCCGCTCCGGATCGTATCGCTCCATGAATCGTTCGCCGCCGTTGTTGCGCAGCACACCACCTTCGCCGCGGACGCCCTCGGTGACCAGGATGCCGCGCACGCCGCTCGGCCACACCATGCCAGTCGGATGGAACTGGACCATCTCCATGTCGCGCAGCTGCGCGCCGGCATCGTAGGCAAGGGCCGTCCCATCGCCGGTGCATTCCCACGAGTTGGACGTCACGCGGTACATCTTGCCGGCACCCCCGGTGGCAAGTAGAACGGCTGCGCAGCGGTAGAGGATCAATGAGCCGTCCGAGCGCCGATAGGCCAGCGCTCCCGCGATTCGTCCCACCTCGGACTTGAGGAGCTTGAAGACCGTCACCTCCATGTTCACGTCAACTCCGCTCGTGTGCACAGCGCGATCCTGAAGTGTCCTGATGAGTTCCAGGCCGGTGCGATCACCGATGTGGGCGAGGCGTGGGTAGGTGTGCGCTCCGAAGGGGCGTTGGTGGATCCGGCCTTGCCAGGTACGGTCGAAGACCGCACCCCACCGTTCGAGCTCGAGCACTCGCTCGGGCGATTCCTTCGCGTGGAGCTCGGCCATGCGCCAGTCGTTGATGAACTTGCCGCCCTTGATCGTGTCGGCAAAGTGGACCTCCCACGTGTCTTGGTAGGCGACGTTGTGCATCGCTGCCGCTACACCGCCCTCGGCCATAACCGTGTGGGCCTTGCCCAAGAGCGACTTGCAAACGACCACAACGCGTGCGCCGGCATCCGCCGCGGCGATGGCGCCGCGCAAGCCGGCACCTCCGGCTCCGAGGACGAGCACGTCGGTCTCGATGGTCTCGTAGGAGGTGGCGTTCATAGGACCCACCGCGGGTCGTGCAGAACACCCGCCAACAGGAGGCGGATGTAGATGTCCGTCCCTGCCACCGACAGCAAGCTCGCCCATGCCCAACGGTCGTGCTTGACGTTGAGAACCGTGACCCCTTTCCACAGCTTGTGCCGTGCACGAGCAGCCAGCGAGCACGAAAAGCAGTCAAGCTCACCGCCGGCGAGGTGCCGAAAGGCATGGCAACCGAACGTGTAGCCAGAAAGCAACAGGACGTTCACGAGCATCAGCGCGCTACCCAGGCCGACGCCGAACCGGCCGCCGAAATCAAACGCGATGATCGCGTCAAACCAGAGGAAGGCGACTTGGACCACCGTGGCATAGAAGGCGAACCGGTGGAAGTTGTTGAACACCCAGGGGAACACGGTTTCGCCGCGATATCGCCGCCCCGCCCGTTCAGGCACGGCGCATGAGCGGGGATGCCAGAAGAAGCTCCGGAAGTAGGCCTTGCGGTAGTAGTAGCAAGTCAGGCGAAAGACCAGCGGCGCCCAGACGACCCAGACACCTGGCGGGATCGGTCCCACCTTGATCAGAGGCGAGTAGAAAGGGCTGAGGTAGGGGGCGTAATAGCCCTCGTGTTGGAAGAACACGACCCACACGGCGAAGACGCCGAACAGGCTGAGCGCGACGACCACGAAGGCCGGATACAGCCAGTTGGGCAGGGCGCTGTAGGGGTTGCGGACGCGCGAGGGCCCGGGGTCTATCTGGCTAGCGGCCGGCTGGGAAAGCGCCACGTGCGTCAGTTTCTCCTATTGAGCACTCGTTGATAAAAAAGGATCCGGCGGGCCGAGCCCGCCGGATTTTGCCGTCCCTCTGAATGCTGTCAAGCAATGACCTTCTGCCCAACCTTGACTTTGAATGACTCGGGCTTACGCACAGCGATGAGGAGCTCGAACGCGACGGCTCCGAGAACACCGAGCGCTGCGATCATGAGTCCGATTCCGGCGTAGGTCGTGTAGAGGCCCATCGTGCCCCAGCCCCACGCGTTCAGCAGGTTTCCGCGAAGCGTCTCGCCCATGAAGACGGTCGTCTTCTGGCCGGCGAGAGTCGCAGCCTGGGCCTGAAGAGTTGCGTAGTTAGGGTCGGTCTTAGGTGTTGAAGCGACCAGAGCGTTTGCCGCACTTGCCGCTGCGCTGACCTCAGAGTAGGTCTTGCCCCCGGCAACTCCCTGCAAGTGGACGCCGATGAAGTCGTTCGCGTAGGCCTTGGCCTTGTCGCCGTTGTCGACCTGCTGGCCTGCGTACTGGGTGATCTCGACCGGGAATTTGGCAGGGTCGAGCGCTCCGCCGGCCTTGACCTGGTCGGTCCCGGGGAAGGAGATCCTCTGCGCGACCAGCTGGTCGTGCACCATACCTGTCACGAAGTTGCCCTCATAGAAAAGAAATCCCGAGGCGGCCGCGAGAATGACCACCAACATCGCCTGAAGACTGATGATTCGCCACCGAATTGCACTGTTCATGTCGTATCTCCTAAAAAATGTCGTCCTCTCGCAAGGTGTCTTGGTGAGCTCTTGGACGGCTCTGGGACTAAGTCAACATCTGTGCGCGGGATCCGACGAGCGCCATTCGGCCCCTTTCGATGGGGTCACAAGTCCCGATCGGATTCGCGGTCTGCTCGCCTAGGCGCGTTCAGCGCGAGCCGATCGGGGGCCTGGGTACGCCCGGCTCGAGGCGGATCCTCGCATCGACGACGACCGCTCCTGCTGAGTGAACGATCAGCGGGTTGAGATCCATCTCCGCGATTTCGGGGTGAGCTTCGACCAGGGCGCTCACCCTCATCAGCACATCTTCCAGGGCAGCCACGTCCGCGCGAGGTGCGCCACGGTATCCATCGAGTTGAGGGAATGTCTTCAGCGATCGGACCATGCGATCCGCGTCGCCATTTGTGATGGGCGTGATTCGGACCGCCACATCCTTCATCAGCTCGGTCGCGGTGCCGCCTGCCCCACATGCCAGCACGGGTCCGAAGTGCTGGTCCTGCACCACCCCGACCAGCATTTCCACGCCTTCCGGCACCATCGGCTGGACCTGGAACGCGGAGACCTGATGACCCGCTTTCCCCAGCGCGTCCGACATCTGTCTGGCGGCTTCTGTCACGTGTTGCGCCCCTTTTAGGTGCAGACGAACAGCCCCGGCGTCGGATTTGTGGAGCACTCCGGTCGCGATCGCCTTGAGGGCAACTTCCCCACCAATCCGTTTCGCTACGCGGCCGGCTTCATCCGGCAAGCCCACCTGATGTGTCTCGACCATTGGAATCGCGTAGCACGTGAGCAGTTCCACCACCGCCTCGGGCGCCATCCAACGAGGTCCGGCAGCCAATGCTGTTGCGATGACCGCCGCGGCATGGTCGCCGTCGACGCCTTTGATCTGTGCAGCCGGCTCCTCCGGCGCCGCGCGCCAGGCTCCGTAGCGGGCGACCAGGCTCAACGCACGGGCGGCTTCCTCCGGGAACGGATAGTGCGGGATGCGCACCCCGCCGGACTCCACCACACGTGGGGCTGCCTGCTTCGACATGAAAACGCTGAGCACCGGGACAGCGCGCTGCAGCGACCGGGCGGCGCGGTGGATCCCTCGGATCACCTCCGCGCTCTTGGTGATCAGTGGCGGAGTGAAGATGACGATCACGGCGTCGATGTCTTCGGAGCCGGCAAGAATGGAGAT
This sequence comes from Candidatus Dormiibacterota bacterium, assembly GCA_035937155.1. Classification (GTDB taxonomy): domain Bacteria; phylum Chloroflexota; class Dormibacteria; order Dormibacterales; family Dormibacteraceae; genus Palsa-870. The sequence goes on from DASYVJ010000043.1 coordinate 47,132, forward strand.
TGCGCGCTCGTAGTCCTTGCCGGTTGCCGCAGCCAGCATGTCGACCGGATTGCCGGTGGAGCCGGCTGCCGGCATAAACGACGCCAGCTCTTGACGGACGGCATCGCTGAGCGCCGGCACGATCAGGCCGTTGGCCTCACAAGCGTCGGCGCAAAGGATCGCCGGACCTCCCGCATTGGTGAGTATCGCCACGCGATTGCCGCTCGGAACGGGTTGGCTGCCGACAAGCAGAGCGACGTCAAACAGCTCCGCGAGGGTGTCGGTTCGAATCACGCCCGCCTGCTGGAACAACGCATCGACCGTGATGTCCGAGGCAGACAAGAGGGCACCGGTGTGGGAAGAGGTCGCGCGGTTTCCCGCCTGGGTGCGTCCACCCTTCACGGCCAGGATGGGCTTGGAACGGCTGACACGGCGGGCGACGCGCGCGAACTTGCGTGGGTTCCCGAACGACTCCAGGTAAAGCATGATCACGTCCGTCTGGCGGTCGGTCTCCCAGTACTGGATGAAGTCGTTGCCCGAGAGGTCGGCCTTGTTGCCGACTGAAACAAACGATGAGAGGCCCGAGCCGAGTGCTTGTGCGCGCGCCATCACAGCGAGGCCAAGCCCACCGCTTTGAGATAGAAAGCCGATTCGCCCGCGAACCGGGCGGTCAGGCGCGAAGGTTGCGTCGAGATTCACCTCGGGCGCAGTGTTGATCACGCCCATGCAGTTGGGTCCAATGAGGCGCATGCCGCCCTGCCGGCAGATCTCGACGAGCTCGTGCTGGAGAGCCACTCCGTCCGGCCCGGCTTCCCCAAATCCAGCTGAGATGACGACGAGGCCACGCACCCCTTTCTCGGCGCAATCGCGCGCAACCATGGAGACCAGCGCTGCCGGCACTGTGATCACCGCCATTTCGACATCGCCCGGAATCGCCAGCACCGACGGAAATGCGCGGACAGCCTCGATCTCCGTTGCCTCGGGGTTCACCGGATACAGGGAGCCGCGATACCCGTTGGCGATCAAGTTATGCACTACAGCGGCGCCGATGCTTCCGGCCCGCCGCGATGCGCCGATGACTGCCACCGACGTCGGCGCCAGGAGGTGGGTGACGGCGGCCACCGCGGCGAGGCGCTCGCGATCGTCGAATTGGCGGACGCCTTCGGGGCTGATCCTCGTTGGTAGCTCGGCGTGCACCTCACCGGGCTCAGATCGAGTTTGGATCGGAAAGCCACTCTCGCGGAGCATCTGGAGCATCCGGTGGTTCTCGGGGCGGACCATCGCCTCGAGGACGTCCAACCCTGCGGCGGCAGCTGCTTCGGCCAGCTGGCCGAGCAGGATGGTGCCCAAACCGCGCCCCTGAAAGGTGTCGGCCACAGCCAGCGCCAGCTCGGCCTTTCGCGGCTCCGTCTCGACGTACATCGCGTGCCCGACCACTTCCGCTTTCGCGCCGGCAAGAGCCACGAGCCCGTAGCTCGAGGTGTAGTCGACGTTGACCATCCTCTGGATGGAGGAGTCCGCGTTGACGACCGCCGCGAAGAAGCGCAAGACGCGGGACTCCAGCGAGAGACTCGAGAAGAAGCGCCCGAGCTCGGCGGCGTCTTCGACACGTACAGGCCGAATCGTGAGGGTCGACCCATCACGGAGGACGACTGTCGCCTCGCGATGGGCGGGATATGTCGCCGTCACGCCGACAGCATTGCCGATTCAGGCCACCTGGAGTGTATGGCCCGAATGCCTGGCTCGATAGGGCCGATCGGCCCTATTGGCACTCCCCTCCGAGGGACGACAATCGCGGCAACACCAAGGAGGTGTACTCAAATGGACTCACCTGCCGGCTATTTTCACTGGGGTTTCATCCTGATCTCGATGCCAAATCTCCTCGTGATCGCGGGGATGATCGTTCTGTTCGCGGTCGCGCTGGTCGCACCGTTCCCACACGCGGAGGACAGTGACGATGGACGCAACTAGCCCCGAACGGGCAACACCGCGTGCGTCCAAGAGCTGGACCTTGCGACTTCGCCAGGCCATCGACCGCCACCTCCCTATGGACCATTTGCTACCGGACCGGCAGCCCTACTACGTTGGCTCGTGGGTCTACGTCTTCGGTGTTGTCACCATCGCCGCCTTGGTCTGGGTCATCGTGAGCGGCGTCGTCCTTTCGTTCATGGGTCCCCAGTGGTGGCATGTCTCGAGCCTGGGCAGGTTCGTCAACAGCCTCCACTTCTGGTCGGTGCAGCTCTTCTTCATTTTCATGGTGCTGCACCTGTGGGGCCAGTACTTCATGGCCGGCTGGCGACATGGTCGAGCCGCCACCTGGGTGATCGGCGTGGTCATCTTCGGGGTCAGCATCCTCACTGCCTTCACCGGATACCTCTCCCAGCAGAACTTCGACGCACAGTTCATCGCCATCAATGCCAAGGACGCGATGAACGCGGTCGGCGCGGGAGCGTTCTTCAACGTCCTGAACTTCGGCCAGATGTATGGGCTGCACGTGATGCTGCTGCCGGTCGGGGTCACGTTCCTCGTCGTGGCCCACATCGTCATGGTCCGCGTGCGAGGCGTCGTCAAACCGATCGACGCTGAGGGAGGTGCGCGGTCATGAGATCGATGGGCGCTACTCAAGAGGAGTACTACCGGGGAGTTCGAATGGTCCCATACGACCTCGTCAAGGAGGTCGTGCTGGCGATTGTGGGCGTCGGCGTCATAGCTGTTCTCGTCGCGGCCATCCTGTCCTCACCCAACGTCGCGCCGGTGACAATCGCCGCGTGGGCGCAACAAGACCCAGTCAACCTGGTGACCACAGCGACGAACGAGCTCGGCGGCTCGACCACCAGCGCGGGTTACGGACCTCCCTACAACTCAGTCGGCCCAGGCCAGAACTGGGGGCCGATCGCTCCGCAGAAGTGGTTCGGCGTCCGGATCCCGGTTGATTCCGCCAATACGTTCGTGATCCAGCCTTTGCAGCGAGCGAGCTTCAGCAACACCGACCTTGGCACAGCGCTCAGCACCTGGCAGAACGCGACGGCGGACCAGCAAACCAAATGGCTGGACGCCTATAGCAAGGCTCTCCCCAATGCAACTGTGAGTGATGGAAAGGTGGTCGTCGCGACTGGCGACTACGGCCCGCTGCCGGTGATGATGTCCAACCTGCTTGGGGTCGCCCAAGCCGGCGGTCTCGATGGATTGCTGGTGATCAACGGGCGGTTCTACCAGACCGACTACACACTTCCGCTGCTCTTCATGGGCGACGGTTCGTACCTCTCCGGCCTTGCCGACCAGGCGCACCTGACGGGGAGCCAGTGGGGAATGATGAACGAGACCGGGAGCTATCCGGGTCAGACCTGGTTATGGCTCTACACGATGTGGTACCAGGTGCCACCGTTTACGAGCACGACCGGGTTTCTGGGCATCAACTCGTCCAATGCGGACCTCGGGATCATCATCCTCATGACGCTCCTCACCGCCGCGTTGGCGCTGGTGCCGTTCATCCCCATCCTGCGTGATGTCCCGCGCTGGGTGCGGATCCACCGGCTGATCTGGCGCCGTTACTACCACCCCAGCCTTGATCGCGGCCTGCCGCGCGGCAGGAGCTGATGGCAACGCGAGTCCTGGTCACGTATGCGAGCAAGCACGGATCGACCCAAGAGATGGCGGAGCGAATCGCCTTCAGCCTCAATCAACTGGGAATCCATACTGACGCTCGGCCGATGAACAAAGTCGATGAGCTCGGCGGCTATGACGGAGTGGTGGTTGGCAGCTCTGTGTACTTCGGGCGTTGGATGAAAGCCGCCACTGAATTCGTCGAGAGAGTCCGGCCCGCGCTGGCAGGCAGCCGAGTCTGGCTGTTCAGCTAAGGGCCGCTGGGCGACCAGACGGGAACCGATTCTCCTGAGATCGCTGTGCTGGCGGCCTCGTTGCACGTGGTTGAGCACCGCATGTTTGCCGGCGCGTTGAGTAAGGAGCGCCTCTCGTTAGTGGAGCGCGCGCTCGTGAAGGGAGTCAAAGCGATCAATAAGTCCCAATCCATATCGCCGCTCTGCGCGCCGCCGTACGGCGACTTCCGAAACTGCAGATCGAACGCCTGGGCCACGTCCATCGCCAGGGAGCTGGAGCACATCGCTACGTCGCACAAGGCAGCGCACTCGGCAACTGAGTAGGCTCCAGCAATGGACCAGCAGACACGTGTTCGGACCCGTTATCGCAACCGGGGCTGCGGATTGGGCTGCGGTGGGTTCATCTTCGTGCTGACGGTAGGCATCGCGTTGAGCTTGTTCAACGCGAGTGTCGGAATCGGGGCGTCGGTGCGAATCCCGCTCACCGACAGCAACGTGACCGTGGCCGGCGCGGTAGGGGCGAAGAGCAAGGTCGTCGAAGCCCTACCGGGCTACACGCAGGGAAGGCTCGGTGGAAACCAGAACTTCATCAACAACTCGACGACCACCACCATCGGGCCGGCCGAAGGCGCGGCGCTGCTCATCATCGGCAAGCAGGACGATGGGCCCGCGGTCGACCTGCACCTCGTCGTCCGCTGAGTCACATCGGTCAGCGGCCTCGAGCAAATTTTCTGGACTTGACCAGAAGCAGCAAGCCGTTGGAGAGGGTCGCCAGCAGCACGCCGCCGACGGGTCTGCAACTGGGCCGACCTAGTTCTGCGTAGCTTTCGTTCAGGCGCCGGCCGATAACCTGAAGGGCCCGTGTTAGGTTCCCCGCTCGTGCAGCGACCCAGCCACTCGCGCGGGTACACCGTGTGGCTGCTGTACGCCGTGTTCGGCAGCATGGCCTTCCTGCTCAATGGACTCGGGGCTGTGCTGGCCCCCTTGCAGAGGGAGCTCCGCGTCAGCCGCGGGGAGGTGGCGTTCTACCCGAGCCTCTTCGCGGCCGGGCTGGTCGTTGTGGGCCTTGCCGGAGGGCCGCTCGTAAGCCGGATTGGCCGGGCGGCGGCGCTGCGGCTGGCCATCGCCGGGATGCTGGTGGGCGGGCTGTTGATCGCCGCTCCAGTGCGGGTTGGGACGCTGCTCGGCGCGCTCCTCCTCGGCCTGGGTGCCGCGCTGCTGATCCAGCTGGTCCCGGCGGTGCTTGCGGCGCTTCAGCCACAGGCACCGACCGCGGCCATCGGCGAGGCCAACGCGCTGGCCAGCGCCGCATCGGTCCTTGCGCCGCTGGCCGTCTCCGGAGCGCTGGCGATCGGCCTCGGGTGGCGTGCCGGCTACCTCGCGGCTCCGCTGCTGGCGCTCGCCGCCATCACCCTGCCTGCCTGGCGGCTCGTGCTGCCGGATGCCCCCAACACCTGGAGGGACTCGCAGCCCGCTACCTCGACGCCCATGCTCGGGCGCTGGGTGGACCTGCTGCTCGCGGTGAGTGTGGAGTTCTGCATGGTCTTTTGGGCGGCGTCTGCTCTCATCTCGTGGGATCACGCTTCGCTCAGTCAATCGCCTGCGCTGGCATCGCTGTTCCTGGTCGGCATGGCCACCGCTCGTGCCATGTCAACCCCGATCATTCGCCGGATTCGCAGCCCGCGGATCCTCATGTTGGTGTGCGCCTGTGTCGCGACGGCTGGATTCGCGTTGTTCTGGGCCGCCCCGACGCTCACGCTCGCAGCCGCGGGGCTCCTCGTGGCCGGTCTTGGAGTGGCCCTCCTCTATCCGACGACTGTGAGCCGAGTCGTCGCCGCGTGGCCGCAGGCACCGGACCGTGCCGCCGCGCGAGCCGCGCTCGCCTCAGGTCTTGCGATCGGTGGTGCGCCCTTCTTGCTGGCTCAACTGTCGGATGCGATTGGGCTGCGAACGGCCTTCCTGATCGTCCCCGCCCTGCTCCTGCTGCTCGCCCTCCGCGGCGGGACGGGCGGATTCGCTTGGTCATCGCAAAGTGGAGAATCCTGAGATGCGCATTGCGGTGCTCTGCGACATCCACGGCAACCTGCCGGCCCTGCAGGCGGTCCTTGCCGAGGTGGAGGAAGCCGGGGTCGACCTGATCGTGTTTGGCGGGGACGTGGCGGCCGGCCCGATGCCGGTCGAAACGATCGAATTGCTGGCCGGCTATGGCCGCCCCGCCCGCTTCGTCCGCGGAAACGCGGACCGTCTGATGGTCGAGAGCTTCGACGGCGCGCGACCGGCGGGTGATGGGCCGGACTCGTGGCCGGCGAGCATGCTCAGCCGCGTCCACCGCGACTTCCTGAGCAGCTTCGAGCGAACTGTAGAGGTAGCCGTAAGCGAGCTTGGCCTGGTTTTGTGCTGCCACGCCGGCCCAGACAGCGACGAGATACCGATCATCACGCCCGCCACCCCGGACGAGGTCATCGCGGAGGTGCTGGCATCCACACAAGCGAACCTGGTGATCGCCGGCCACACGCACATGCAGTTCGACCGCAAGGTCGGCGATCGGCGGATGGTGAACGCGGGCAGCGTTGGCAGGCCGTACGCCAGGCAGCCGGGCGCGTACTGGGCTCTCCTCGGCCCCGGCGTCGACCTTCGCCGGACTGCCTACGACTTCGAAGAGGCGGCAGAGTCGGTGCGCCGCACCGAGTGCCCGGATCGTGAGGAGTTGGCGGGCGGCATAGTCCGGCCACCCACAGCCGAGGAGGCCATGGCCGTGTTCGAGCCGATGGCCGGCCGAACCTACCCGAGCTGAGAATCTGGGCGGCTGCCGGCCGACATCTGCTCGATCGCCTTGAGATGGCGCATGAGCATCTTGCGGTCTGACGAGCTCAGACCGGACAGGACGCGATCCTGAACGGCCATACCTAGGGCAAGCCCGCGTTTGAGGGCGCGCCTACCCGACGGCGTCGACGGGGTCCCCGAAGGCGGCCGATCTCCAACTTGTCATACGCTGACCAAGTCCATGAAAGGTGATGTCTAGCTCGCCGCCCGGACCGCCCCCTCCGCCGGGTCCGTCAACACCGTCAAGGCCGGTGCCGCCGAACCCGATGCGGTCGACCCGCCTCTGGGTCACCCTGGCGATCATCTTGCTGGCCAACGTATTCATCACCAACGTGCTGCTCGCACCGGCGCAGCCCACGACGGTGACGCTCTCTTACGACGTCTTCAAGCAGCAGGTCGCCGCCGACAACGTGGTGAGCGTGACCACCACCGGAGACGCGATCACCGGGGTCACCAAGACACCCGTCAAAGAGTCGTCGACCGGCACGAGTGCCACCCACTTCACGACGCAACACCCGTCATTTGCCAACGATGGTCTGGAGACCCTGCTCGAGCAGCACATCGTGACCATCAACGCCAAACCGGCAAATCCCCCTCCTCCGTTGTGGCTGACGCTGCTTTTGAGTTTCGGCCCGACGCTCTTGATCGTGATCGCGGTCGTGTACTTGATTCGCCGGGCTGCCAGTGCCGGAGGTACCGGCGGCTTGCTTGGTGCCTTTGGTCAAAGCCGGGCGCGACTCTACGACCCCGAGCGGCCGGGTACCACGTTCGCTGACGTCGCGGGCATTGACGAGGTGAAGCAGGAGCTCCAGGAGCTTGTCGACTTCCTGCGCGAGCCGCAGAAATACGAGCGCCTTGGCGGCATGGTCCCGAAGGGGGTGCTCCTGATCGGACCGCCGGGCACCGGCAAGACGTTGCTGGCTCGCGCGGTGGCGGGGGAGGCCAAGGTCCCGTTCTTCAGCCAGTCCGCGTCGGAGTTCGTCGAGGCAATCGTCGGCGTCGGTGCATCACGCGTGCGCGACCTGTTTACCAAGGCGCGCCAGGCAGCGCCGGCGATTATTTTCATCGATGAGCTGGATGCGGTCGGGCGCAGTCGCGCCTCCGGGATTCGCCTCGGCAGCAATGACGAGCAGGAACAGACGCTCAACCAGATCCTCACCGAAATGGATGGGTTCGAACCGGGGAAGGGAGTCATCGTCCTGGCGGCCACCAACCGGGCTGATGTTCTCGACCAGGCTCTCTTGCGGCCGGGTCGGTTCGATCGGCGGGTGACCCTTCAGCCGCCGGACCGGCGCGGCCGGGCCGCGATCCTCAAGATTCACACGGCAAAAGTGCCGCTGGCGCCGGACGTGGACCTCGACGAGATCGCCGGAGCAACTCCTGGCCTGGTTGGCGCCGACCTCCGCAACCTGGCCAACGAGGCGGCGCTGGGCGCGGCTCGCAAGGGCAAGACCAGCGTGTCGTCTGAGGATTTCTTCGAGGCGATCGATCGCGTGCTGCTCGGCACCGAACGCCATTTGATGCTGACGCAAAGCGATCGCGAGCGCATCGCCTACCACGAGTCGGGACACGCGTTGCTCGGGTTGCTTGTGCCTGGCGCGGACCCGGTGCGCAAGGTGACGATCATCCCGCACGGTGGGTCCTTGGGGGTGACGATTCAGCGCCCCATCGATGATCGATTCAACTATGGCGAGGACTACCTGCGCGCGAGGATTGTGGGCGCCCTCGGCGGGCGGGCAGCCGAGCAGCTGGTCTATGGCGTGGTCTCGACGGGAGCTGCCAGCGACCTTCAGCAGGTCACGATGATCGCGCACGAGATGGTGGTGACGTGGGGCATGAGCCCGAAAATCGGACCACTCGCATTCAGAGATGACGGCGCGGGCGGTGGGTTCGGCATGGCCCGGCCGTACAGCGAAGCAACTGCAAGGGAGGTCGACACCGAGGTCAAGCGCATCGCCGACGAATCTTTCGAAACTGCCACTCGACTCTTGACCGACCACCGACCCCAGTTGGAATCCCTTGCGCAGGCCCTTTTGAAAGACGATTCTCTGAACGAGGACCAGATCCTTTCCGTGACAGGCCTGCAGCCGGCCGCCATCCTCGGATACCAGGACGGCTAGTCCCTCCCCCGCGATAGCGGAGGAGGGCTTCGGATACCAGGAAGGCTAGTCCCCTCCCCCGCGATAGCGGGGGCAATCAGTAAGTCCCATCCTTATCGCCGCTTGCGCGCAGGGTTAGGGAGAGGGACGAGGGGAAGGAAGAGGGCCGAGGGAACAGCCAAGGCTGTGGCGGCGGTTTCAGTGTCATGACCAAGATCACAGCGAGTGCAGCCGGCACAATCACGCTTGGCGACCTGACCGTCAATCGAATGGGGTACGGAGCCATGCGCCTCACCGGCCGCGGCATCTGGGGCGAACCCCGAGACCCGGAAGGCGCGCGTCGAGTCCTGCGGCGCGCCGTAGAGCTGGACGTCAACTTCATCGACACCGCCGATTCATACGGGCCGGAGGTCAGCGAGCGGTTGATCCGCGAGGCGCTGTGGCCGTATCCGGCGGATCTCGTGATCGCGACCAAGGGTGGCCTGCTGCGCGACGGACCGGACCTCTGGCGCCCGGACCGCCGGCCCAGCCACCTGCGCCAGGCACTCGAAGGCAGCCTCAAGCGACTCGGCCTAGAGCGGATCGATCTGTACCAGTTCCACCGGCCGGACCCGGCGGTCCCCTACGAGGAGTCGATAGGCGAGCTCGTGCGCTTGAAGAACGAGGGCAAGATCCGCCACATCGGGGTCTCCAACGTCAATGAAGCGCAGCTCGGTCATGCGCTGGCTTTGACAGAGATCGTGTCGGTCCAGAACCGCTACAACCTTTCGGATCGCGCATCCGAGGGGGTGTTGGAGCAGTGCGAGTCGCTGGGCAAGGCCTTCCTACCGTGGTATGCGCTGGCGGCCAGCCAGCTGACGCGCGCCGGCAACCGCCTCGAACAGGTGGCGTCAGAGCATGGCGCGACGCCAGGTCAGCTGGCACTGGCGTGGCTGCTCGCGCGGTCGCCTGTGATGCTGCCGATCCCCGGGACCTCGTCGGTCGAGCACCTCGAGGAGAACATCGCCGCGGTGGCTATCCGGCTCAGCCCGCACGACGTGGAGCTGTTCGCCGCCGCCTGAGCCTGCGCCGGACCACGAAGAGGTCTCGCCCAAAGTCGTCAAGCACCACGGAAGTGTTCAGCGCGAAGCCGACCTCCCGTAGGAGGCGTCGCCATCTCACCCGTGGGAAAAGACCGTAGGTGTGGCGGTCGTGCAGCAGGCGTGTCTGACCCTGTTCGTCTCGAATCAGGATCGCGAAATCAACCAGATATGAGGTGTCGCGGGAATCGGGATCGGTAGTCCATTGCAGATATCGCACGCTCCCCTGGTCGGTGTCGTTCCCTCCATGATCGGTGTTCTCGACGAACGTTTCTCCCACGAAGTCCGGGACGAACACCGCCACCCCACCGGGCCGCAAATGCTCGAACGCGGTTTCCATCACAGCACGCAGGTCGGCCTCGGTGGTCATGTGACAGATGGCGTCATGCACAAAGACAGCGTCAAAGGTTCGGCCTAGCCGCAGCGAGCGTATGTCCCCCTCGACGTGCTCGCACTCTGGGTTGAGCGCCTTGCTCACGGCGAGCATCCGCGGGGACAGGTCGACGAGTGTCATCGCGAAATGCGCTTTGAGGTGGGACGCGTTGTTGCCAACGCCCGACCCCAGCTCCAGCACACTGTGCGGCACTGGATCACCCGAATCGATAAGCACGCGAGCAAAGTGAGCAGCTTCTGCCCGCAACTCCTCCGGGGCCGAGAAGACGGGGTACCACTCAGCCAGCTCGCCATAAAGCTTCATCGGTCTTCAATGTTGCGGCCTGGACAGATAGGCGGGCGGCCTCCTCCTCGAAGGCGGCCCGGTCTGGGCCGCTTGGCACTCTTGCAAGATTGGGCGAGGCTGTGCTAGTGTCCTAGTGCGCTATGACACCGATACACCCGCGAGCCAGCCTGGGCGCGATCACATTTCGTCTTGACACAACTTCGGGACTCACGCCGTACCTACAGCTCACGCAGCAGGTCACGCACGCGTTGCGTCTGGGCCAGTTGAAGGTGGGGGACCGGCTGCCCACCGTTCGCGATGTCGCGGCTCAGCTTGCAATCAACCCCAACACGGTGTTGAAGGCCTACCGGCACCTGGAGATGCAGGGTCTTCTCGCGAGCCGGCCTGGCACGGGCGTCTTTGTGGCCAAGGAGCTGCGCGGGCCCTCGCCACAGGACCAGGCCGCGCTGCGCCGATCGTTGTTGCGATGGCTGAACCAGGCCAGCGCGGCAGGGCTCGACACCGACGGCGCGCAAGCGCTGTTTGCAGACACGATGCGGCAACACACCGTCGACGAGGTGGTCGCCTCATGAATGTGCTCGAGGCTCGCGGGTTGGGTAAGCGCTACGGGCGCACCTGGGCTCTCAAAGACCTCACGCTTGATGTGCCCGGCGGCCGGATCGTGGCCCTGGTCGGGCCAAACGGCGCGGGCAAGACGACGTTCCTGCAGCTCGCCATGGGACTCGCAGAACCCAGCGCGGGCACCGTCGTCGCATTTGGCCTGTCGCCGCGTCGCGACGCTGCAGCCTTCCTCCCCAAGGTTGGCTATGCGGCCCAGGAACCGCCGCTCTTCCGGAGGTTCTCGGTGGGCGAGCTGATGACGATGGGATCGCGTCTAAACCCCCGGTGGGACGGTCTCATGGCGAAGCGTCGGTTGCAGCGCCTGGGGATCCGTCTCGACCGCTCGGTGGGCTCGCTCTCCGGTGGCATGCGTGCGCAGGTCGCGTTGGTGCTGGCGCTCGCGAAAATGCCAGACCTTTTGCTTCTCGACGAGCCCATGGCTTCGCTCGATCCGCTTGCCCGTCACGAATTCATGCAGCTGCTCATGGCGGCGTCCGCCGAGCAGGGTCTGACGGTCGTGCTTTCCTCGCACATCATCGGCGACCTGCGCGCCACCTGCGACTACCTGGTGGTGCTTACGCAGGGTCGCACGCAGCTGGTCGGCGACATGGACGCGATCGTGAGCACCCACCAGCGGCTGGTCGGGCCAGTGGAGATGGTGGACGCAGTTGACCACGTTCAGGAAATAGTCCAGGTCGAACTCTCGGATCGCCAGGCCAGCCTTCTGGTTCGAATGCGAGGACCGCTTCTCGATCCACATTGGGAGAGCTATCCGGTCGACCTTGACCAGATCGTTCTGGCTTACTTGAGCCGCGGCTTGTCCGACCCCGGCATCGACCATCTCGCGACAAAGGTGGCGAGTTGATCTGGTTGACGTGGCGGCAACAGCGTTTCGAGGCCGCCCTCGCGGCAGTGGTGATCGCCCTCGGCATTGGGGTGCTTGTTCTCACACGACAGGCGATCATCGCCGACATCAACGCGCTCGGCATCCCCGATTGCCTTCGCGGCCTGGGTGACAACAACGCGTGTTCGAATGCGTACCAGGCGTTCAAAGACAATTTCGCTTCGCAGCAGCCGCTCCTTGGAGCGCTCACCTACCTGCCCGTCCTGGTCGGCGTCGTCCTGGCGGCCTCCGTCGCCGTGGAGATGGAACAAGGGACGTATCGTCTCGCCTGGGCTCAGAGCGTGACGCGCGAGCGCTGGATGCTGACCCGCTTCGGGCTGCCACTGCTGTTCGGTATCGCGATCACAGGGCTGGTCGCGGCGATCACATCCTGGTGGATGCAGCCGGCGAACCAGGTCCAGGGAGCCCTCCGACCAGGATCCTTCGACGTCCAGGGCCTGCTGCCACCCGCTTACATGGTGTTGGCGTTTGCCATCACCGTTGCGGCAGGGGTGGTCTTACGCCGCACAGTGCCGGCGGTTGGGCTAGGCATGGTCGCGGGCATCGGCACGCACCTGGCGGTGCAATTCTGGCTGCGAGCCAACTTCGTCGCGCCGATGTCGTCCGTATGGATGTCCGGGGCCGCTCCGTATGGCCCTCGGGACTGGGTCGTCCAGGGGGGCGCCGGCGCCAGCAGCTACCTCTACGTTGACTCCGCCGGGCGGCAGCTCTCCTACGAACAGGTCCAGGCCGTCTGCGGCCAGGTGACCGACGCACAATCCAAGGGCGCCTGGTCGTCGTGCCTCCAAGCGCATCACCTCGGCGAGCTGGTGAGGTGGCAAGCACCGACTCGATTCTGGGAGCTCCAATCGATCGAGACCGCTCTGGTCGTCGGGATTGCGCTCGCACTCCTGCTCGTCACGGTTTGGTGGCTGCGCAGGCGCACCGTCTAGGCACGGGCAGCATTTCGTAGACCGGCGCCAAAGTTCGCCGCTCCGAGGTCGATCCAGATACCCTCCGCACGGTGAATGCGCCGGCGGCAATCCGCCCGAAGGCTTTGGCCAACCGACGTTTTCGCGCCCTGCTTCTGGTTTGGGCCGGGCTTCCGATCGGGGTTCTCTACCTGTGGCGTGGGCTGGTGCAGCCACTTTTGCTTGGCACCTACCTGGGTGACTTCGAAGAGAGTTACCTGATAGCGGCGCGACGCCTTGCGGTCGGGCTCGATCCCTATCCTGTCGTCGTCACAGTCCTGGGAGGAGCGGGCGAGTACGTGATGCCGCCACTGCTGGCCTGGCTCCTGCAACCTGTCGCGTGGATCGACAGTCACCTGCTCGGCGTGGTGGTGATCATCGTCCTCAACTTATCGCTTGCCGTCTTCCTGTTCTGCACGATGCGAGCCATGAAGGTAGGGGTGCAGCTGGCTGTCCTCTTAGTACTGGTGGCGCTCAGCTTCGAACCGGTGCCTGGCAACATCGATGAGGGCCAGGTCAACCTCGTCCTGCTGGCTCTCTCCGGCGTCTGGCTCTGGGCATGGATCGACGGGCGCTGGTGGGGCGGTGTCGCGCTCGCCGCGGCCGTGGCTTTGAAGCTGATCCAGGCCCCGGTCGGGCTCCTGCTTCTCGTCGGCAGGCGCTGGTCGATGCTGGCTGCGGCCGTCATCACCGGCCTCGGCCTGTGGCTGGTTGCCGCGCCTCAGTACCTCATTGAATACCTCTTCAGGGTGGTGCCCGCGATCAGCGCCGGCACGGGCTCGTTCGAGAATCACTCGCCGGGCGGGACGATCACCCGCCTAATTCAGCCAGACACATTTTTGGGCGCGGGGGGTAGCCCGCCTGCCGCGCGCGTCATCACGGTGGTCATCTCGATCACCGCACTCGCGCTGACGCTGTGGATGCTGCGTTCGCCCGCGTCTGACCCGATGGGCCGTGCCCTCGAGGCGGCCGCGGTCGTCGCGGTTACGCCGATCGTGACCAGCTATTCCTGGGGCACGCACCTGGTTCTGCTGCTGCTTCCGATGCTCGTCCTCATCGTGTGGAGCGTTCGCCGCCGCGACTGGACGATCCTGGGTCTGGTAGCCGTAGGTGATCTGCTGATCGGTCCCGGCCACCACTTTCTGCAGACGCTGCTCGTGACCGGTTACTCGAACTTGTTGGTGCTGCGCATGGCGGCGGAGTTCGGCGTTGCCGGCGTCATGATGATCTGGATCGCCACGCTTCTCGCGGTCCGCCGCCAGCGCTCACCGCAGAAACTTGACTTTGTCCACGCCACTGCTGCTCGAACCTGATGCAACGCGTGACCGCCGTCTTTTCGAGGCCCGCCCTCTACTGGGCGCTGGCGGCTGTCTTCGCCGTGCGCGTCGTGGTTCTGACTGCCAGTGCCTCGCGACGACCGGATGCCGAGGGCATGCTGGTCGGCACTCGCGCTTACTGGACTGATCCGCAGCACCTGTACACGGCGGCGGCGGCCTACCTGGCCAGAACCGGGGTGATCGCGCCGCCGGGGACGCTCGACGCGTACGTCATCCCGCCTCCGGTTGCGCTGCTTACGTGGCCGCTGACCTTGCTTCCCGAGCACATCGCAGCCCAGGTCTGGACGCTCGCCGACAGCGCCGCGATGATCGCGGGTCTTGTCCTTATTTATCGCGTGATCGGCACAAACCATCCCCTGGCGAGGCCCGCGTTCTGGCTGGTGGCCGCGTATTTCCCGCCTCTTTTCGCCGATGTCAGTGCCGGTCAACGTGGCGGGATCGCCCTCCTTTGCACCGGCGGTTCGATCCTTCTGGAGTCGAGTCGACCCTGGCTGGCCGGCGCCGTCGGAGGACTGTCCGCTGCGCTGAAGTACTACCCGGCGGCCATGATCATCGGCCCGCGCCCAGACCATCGAATCCGCTACGCGGTGGCCTTAGGGGCCGTGATGGTGATCTTGACCGCGGTCAGCTTCATCCCGCTCGGGGTTGGGGGTGCCGTGTTCTATTTCCAGCACGTCTTGCTCCCGTCGCTGGCCTCACACAACTCCGACTGTGCGTACGACTCGGTGAGAACGCTTTTCACGCGAGTCATCGGAGGCGAGCCCTTCGTGGTCATCACCGGCGACCGCGTGGACCTTGTGACTTCGCCGATGCACCTCCCGGCGGTGGCGATCGCTCTCTCTTATCTGAGTGCGGTGTTGTTCGCCGCGGGAGCTGTGTACGGCGCCTGGCGCAGCCGCTGGAACGTGCCCTATGGCATGTCGCTCGGGTTCGCCCTTGGCGCCCTGATCCCGAACGAGGTGTGGCCGTACCAGTGGCTGCCGCTGCTGCCGCTGATTCTGCTGCTGTGCGTGCGTTCCGTCGAGCGCCGGCACCGGCGCACGTTGATTTTGCTCGGCGTCTTACTCCTGGGGTTCTACAGGCAGCCCTGCGACCTTCCCTTCCCGAATCTGTGGACCCTGGCCGCGATTGGAATCTTCGTGCTGGGCGTGGCCGAGAATCAACTGTTTCGCCCTGCAGCCGTGCCAGAGCCCTTGGCGAAGACATAGAGATGGTTGAGCCCGAGTTGAAACTTCTTGGCCGCTGCAAGGGTGAACCCGGCGTCCTCGAACAATGGAATCGTGCGATTCGGATCGAACCCGTAATGCTGCTCCGCTGACATTCCATCGATCACCCGCATCGTCTTCAACGTATCGATGATGCGATCCACCATCGGGCCCGGCACGGTGATGACGAGTCGCCCACCTGGAAGGGTCCGGTCGAAACACGATCTCGCAACGGCCGGCTGTTGATCGGTCGGTATGTGTTCCAGGACGGCCAGCATCGTGATCGTCCCGAATTGCTGATCGACCGGTAGGTCATCGGGAAACGAGCCGCGCACCATCCGGAACTTGTCTGTTGTGACGGATGTGGCATCAGGGTCGATGCCTACACCGCCGGCGACGCGCTTGGCAACGTCAGAGTGCTTGAACAGCGCTCCGTCTGCGGAGCCGATGTCGAGCACGACGTGATCCTTTCCGATGTAGGGGATGGCCTTGCGGACGCGCCAGTTTTGCAAGAACCGATCGAGCGGTTTCAGGGTGGCTCATGCTAACCAGAGTTCACCTCGAGCGTGTAGTTGCGAGCCGGCCAGATCAGCCGATCGTCGCGGTCCAAAAACAGCACTGGCACTTTCAAGCGGCGCCGCAGGCGAGCATCACGCTTGACCCAGGGCAAAAACGAAATTCCTCTCGACCTGGCCAGGACAGCCAGGACATTCTCAGCGTCGATCACCGACGCCAGCTCCTCGTGCGCGCGGCCAAACCTGACGAGCTTCGTGTTCGGATGCGCTCGGCCGCGTAAGAATCGCGTTCTCAGCCTCTCGAGCTCAAACTTTGCATCGTCTTCCATCGCTTGCATGATCTGCCACGGCAGAATCACAACTCCGTGATCGGTGCGAGCGCGCGTCACTTCCGGCACAACTCGCAGCAGCATTACGGAACAATTCTTTGCGTCCGCATACTCGCGAGCCCTGCTCACGAGGGCGGCATCATCGGGGTCGCCATCGATCAGTACGACGAGAGTTCGAGGTTCCATGGCGAAGCGTGACCGACGCTGAAGCTCAGCTTTTAGATGCGACTCGCACGAAGTTGAGGCTGGCTGCACATGCGGCCGGCACGAGGAGAGAGGGGAGGGCTTGAGGGAAGAGCTAGAGGATCAGGCGAGCGCGCCGCGACCGCCGAGCAAGGACATCCGGTAGATCTCGAGCGTGCCGGCACGCCCACGAACCGCGGACTGGTTGGTCAGCTCGCTCTTCAGCATCTCGGCCACAGCGTGATAAACAGTTCCAGTCATCAACACCTCGCCGGGGCCGGCGTGCATGACCAGTCTTGCGGCGACGTTGACCGCGTCGCCCAGGACGCCAAGCTCCGAACGGTCAGCCGAGCCGACGGCACCGATCACGACAGGGCCCGATGCGATACCCACGCCGACTTCCAGCCGGAATCCCCATGCACCGGCGCAGCGGCGGTTCAAAGCCTCGTTGGCCCCGACGAGACCGATGGCGGCCGCCATCGCTCGATCCACGTGGTCCGGTTGAAAGTCGCTTGCGCCGAAGGTCGCCATGACTCCATCGCCGACGAACTTCTCGATCACACCGCCACAGATCGTGATCGAGCGGATGACCTTCTTGAGGTGCGCATTGAGCACGTCGAGCAGGCCGGCAGGGTCCTGCGAGAACCGTTCGGTCAACCGGGTGAAACCGCGTAGGTCGGTAAACAGGATCGAGGCTGTCCACACCACCGGTATTGGGATGTCGGGTCCGGCCAGAAGACCAGGGCCGCGGTCTTCATCTTTCTGACGCAACCACATCAAACGGGCGAGGTCCTGATCGTGAGTAGGGGCTTCACGTTCGTTCACCTCGGGCGCGATCAACTGGCCACCTCTTCGGGTGCCAGTGACCTGGCAAGCAGGTTGGCAGCCATAGCCGCCGTCCCTGGCCCTTTGCGCAGCACCGCCGTCACGCCGGCCTTCTGCAGGGAGAGTCGTTCTGCCGGATCGAGGTCTTTCAGCGTCACGACCACGACTGGGATGTCCTCACCGTGCTTGGCTCTTAGGCGTTGCAGAAACGTCTCGCCTGACAGTCCCGGAAGCAGCAGATCCAGCACGACAGCGCGCGCCTTGGTCATGAGGTGCTCAGCGGTTTCCGCGTCGGCCGCCCAGATCGAGCTCAAACCTTTCGCAGCAAGCTCGGCTTCCACCAGGTTGGCGAAACCCGAGTCATCCTCGACCACCAGGACATCGCCGGTTTGGGCCTGCTCTCGAACTGGCGGAATGGTGAAGTAGAAGCGGGCGCCCTTGCCGAAGCCCTCGGAGCGCGCCCGGATCTTGCCGCCATGGGCTTCGACGATGTTCTTGCAGATGGCGAGCCCGAGTCCGGTACCTTTGATCGTGTCGCGGTCGGGGGCGTCTACCCGGTAGAACTTGCCAAACAGTTGAGAGAGCGCCTCGGCGGGAATGCCCAGATCTTTATCCTGAACATAGACCTCCACCATGCCATCGACGACACTCGCGCCCACGACGATCGAGCCACCAACCGGCGAGTACTTACGAGCGTTGGACAGCAGGTTCGTGATCACACGGAACATAGAGTCGCTGTCGACGCGTACCAGCGGGAGGTCGTCCGGCAGAAGGGTCTGAATCGTGGTGCTGCCAGGGTCGCTGAAAAGCTCGACCCCGCGCATGATGAGCGCTGAGATGTCCGCAGGCGCGAACCGCATCGAAAGGTGGCCGCCCTCGAGGCGTCGCAGGTCCAAGAAGTCGTTGACGAGGGATGTCAAGCGACGGCCTTCCTGAAGCATCACCGCGAGGTATTCCTTACGCTGGTCGGCCGTCACCTCACGCGTTGCCAGCAGCTCCGCAAAGCCCACGATGCTGGCGAGCGGGGTGCGCAGCTCGTGGCTCACCATCGACACCATCTCGTCCTTGGCACGGCTGATCTCCGCATTGCTGTCCGCGTGCGCATGGGATTGTGCGAGCTCGCGCTCGAGTCGCTGGCTCTCGGTCAGGTCCTCAGCGAGGACGAGTCGCGCGCCGTGGTCGCCGAAGGTGACCGCGTTCGACGTGACCAGGACCTGGATTATGGAACCGTCCTTCAAGAGGTAACGCCACGGGCCCGTCCGATCTGTGATTGGGAGCGGCTCGGCGTTCAGCTCGAGGAACTTCGGAATGTCCTGCGCCGGGCGAATGTCTTTGATCGTCATCGTCAGGAATTCCTCGCGCGAATACCCATACCGCTCGACGGCACTGTTATTCACCTCGAGAAAGCGAAGCGTGTCTACGTCATACAGCCACATCGGCTGCGGATGACCCTCAAAGAGCATGCGGTAGTTCCGCTCCGAGACACGCGCCGCCTGCTCGCTGGTAAGCCTGTCGGCAAGCTCATGGTTCACGGTCGTCATCAGCTTGGCGAAGTCTTCCCCCAGCCCCGTGACCTCGGTCGCCCCAGCCCCTGCAACGAAGGTGGCCACGTCGCCAGGCGTAGAGCCACGAATTACAAGGCTCAGCTGTTTGATCGGATCCACGATGCGCCGGTAGACGACGAAGATGACCACCAGCATGATGCCCAGGCCGGCCAGGATGATGGCCAGGCCGCGATTGGAAGCCTGGTCTGCGGCCGACAGGGCGAGGGCCTCGTCAGCACCAACGTACAGATGCCAACCGGCTGTATCGATGGTCGCCTCGGCATAGATTCGCCGCAGTCCGTTGAGGTCGGGGCGGTTTGAAGGATCAGTGGCGCGTAAGAAGTCCGTGCCATTGAGGTTCCTACCGACCCACTTGACTGGGTCGATCGATCGCACAACGACGGTCTGACCATCCTTGCTTGTGATCAGGAACTCGAGCCGGTGGACTCCACTGCCAAAGTCGGATTCGAACCGGGGCCCGAGTGGTGCCAGGTCCAGGAACCAAGCCAGTACCCCGTGGCCGGGAACCGGATACAAGACCAAAGCGACCTGATTGCCTGTCTGGGGGTCCAATATCGGCGCGATCACGGCAGGTTCCGTGGCCAGCAGCCAGGCTTGCCCTTGATAGATCGGATTTGATCCGGTAACAGCGGGCTTGATCGATGAGCAAATGACGGATCCGTCAAAACGAATTAGGTCGACGTGACCGGTGGTGAAAGCACCTATGGGCGCATAGCCGAGACTGCAACCGCTGGGGTTTGCGAAGACCTGGGCGGTGGTGGGGTCGCTGGCAATCGGAGCGGAGAGCACCGTGATCGCATCAAACCCCGCCTTCAGCTGCTTGGCGGCTCGCTGCGCGGCGAAACTCACGTCGACTGACGCGGACTGGCGCGCATCCTGCTCCGCCATGGTCCGCACTGTGAGAGCCGCGATGCCCGCGACAACAAGAAGGACCCCCATGAACAGGGCCATGTAGCGTCGCAGTGACCAGCCCGCCCGAGACGCTTCGCGAGGCGTGCGCTCGGGTTCTTGCGAGCCCATCAGATCTGTAGGGCTTCCTCGACGCGGGTCAGCAGGTCCAGCGGTGAGAAAGGCTTGGTCAGGTAGAAGTCGGCGCCTGCCATGAGGCCGACTTCGACATCAGTCTCTTGAGCCTTGGACGTCAGCAGGATGACCCGGGTTGCTTTGAGGCTCGGGTCCGCCTTGATCAGGCGCAGCACCTCGAGGCCGCTTCGGCCGGGCATCTGCACGTCGAGCAAGACCAGCCCAGGCTTGTGCTGCTGGATCAAAGCCCAGGCCTCCGCGCCGTTGGAGGCCTCCATCACCACAAAGTCGTCGGACTCGATGGTGGCGTGGACTAAAAGGCGGATGCTCGACTCGTCGTCTGCGATGACCACGATCCGAACGATCTCCAACCCCGGCGGGGTGCGAACCCTCAATCGGGCACCTGGTCAAGCGCCAGAGCCCTCGCGATCAAGGCCACCGCGGCTTGCGGGGCGCCGGCCTCCTTCGGCAGGACGGCGGTCGCGCCCGTCGTCTCGAGCGCCGAGATCTGCTCAGGCCTGAGATTCTTCATGGTGAGCACGACAACCGGAAAGTGCTTCCGGCCGTCCGCCCAGATGCGAGCGAGGAAATCCTCGCCCTGCAAGCCGGGGAGCATCAGGTCGAGGATGATCGCCCGCGGGGTCATGTGCGCCAGCATTTGTTGAGCCGTTTCGGCGTCGGACGCTCGAACTGTGCTGAGTCCGTGAGCAGCGAACTCCGCTTTGATGAGCCTCGCGAATCCCGGGTCATCTTCGACGATCAGGATTTCGGACGCCGCGGTCGGTTTTGAGATCGGCAGCGAGAACTGGAAGCGTGAGCCCTTTCCAGGGCCCTTCGAGCTGGCATGGACCTCGCCGCCGTGGGCTTCGATGATCCTGCGGTTGATGGCTAGTCCCAAACCGCCGCCGGGCGCCAGCCTGCCGACTCCGTTGTCGGCACGGTAGAACTTGCGAAAGAGCTTGGGCAGCGCCTCGGCTTCGATGCCGACGCCGTGGTCTTCGATGGCGACCTCGACCTGGTCGCCATCCTGGCGAGCTGCGATCTCGACGGAACCACCATCGGGTGAGAACCGCCGTGCATTCGACAAGAAGTTGCCCAGCACCGCGAGGATGGCTTCGGCCTCGCCCCAGACGAGCGGAAGCTGTTCCGGAAGCACTGCGTCGATGGGGCGCAGGTCGTCCTCCCCTGCGATCAGCACGGCACGCTGGATCAGGGAGCGCAGGTCGACCGGCGCGAGGTCCAGATCGCGATCTCCGTGCTCCAGGTGCCGCAGCTGGTCCGCGCTGGTGATCAGGCCGCTCAGGCGGCGAGTCTCCCGCAGCAGGATTCCGGTGTACAGGTGAAGCTGGTCGTCACCCAGATCGCCGGAGTCGATCAGTTCGGCGCAGCCGACGATGCTTGCAACCGCATTGCGAAGTTCATGGCCTCGCAGCGAGACCAGGTCATCGGGGCTCTCGGCATCGGTTGC
The DNA here is from genome assembly GCA_035937155.1 of Candidatus Dormiibacterota bacterium. Classification (GTDB taxonomy): domain Bacteria; phylum Chloroflexota; class Dormibacteria; order Dormibacterales; family Dormibacteraceae; genus Palsa-870. The sequence continues at coordinate 68,531 of DASYVJ010000043.1, forward strand.
CCGCCTGTCACGGGTGGCGAGCGGCGGCGGGAGAGGTTGGACCTTCAGCCGCCCTAGGGTTGCGCCCGTGCGGGTCACAGTCGAGTGACCTCGGCATGGAGCGCGCTCGGGATTACATTCACGAGCAGGCCCGACGCAGTCGAGGCAACAGCCTGCTCGTATGCGCGTTGAGGCTGCCTGAAGACGACGCAGGCCGTCCAGACGCCAACTATGTAGCCGAGAGTGAAGAGGGCGAAAAGCGCCATGCTTCAGGTGTACGCGCAGTGGGTCTTAAAGTCGCCCTGCTCTGACACGGCCTGCCAGCCCTCTATGCCTAGGGGCAGCGGCCCGGGGAACCACTGAACAGAAGCCTTCCGAAGCTACGGGTGGCAACTCCCCCTCTCCTATCGGGAGCGTGGTGCGGGGGTGAGGTCCTCGGCGGACGCCTTTTTGGAGCCTAGAGCTCTATGAGGCCCAGTCGGGCGGCCGCGATCACGGCCTGGAGCTTGGAGTGCACTTGCAGCTTCTCGATGAGGTGGCTGACGTGCCACTCGATCGTGTGCGGGGCGATGCCGAGGCGCCTCGCCAGCGTCGCCGTGTCGTAGCCCTCTGCCAGCAGCCGCAGCACGTCCAGCTCGCGCGGGGTGAACTCGGCCAGCAGCTTGTCGCGGGCTTCTCTGTCTGTGACCACCTTGCGCTGCCGCGCGATCGCCTTGGCAAACAGCCCGACGGGGATCAGCACTTCGCCGATGGGATGCCCTACGGACCGCCTCGATGAGCTGATCCGCGGTAGCCTCTTTGGTCAGGTAAGCAGTTGCGCCTGCATCGATTGCGTCCAGGAGTGCGTTCTCCGAATCTTCGGCGCTGTGAAACACGATCACGGCGCCCGGGACCTCGGTCCGGATCCGAGCGGCTGCAACTGGCCCGGTCATGTCAGGAAGGAGAAAGTCCATGAGCACCACCGATGGTTGCTCCTTGGCCGCGAGCGCGGCGGCTTGACGCCCGTCTGGTGCGATGCCGATCACACTCAGGTCCTCGTGAGTGTCGAGCACCCTCGCGATCGCCGACGCCAGCAGCGGGTGGTCCTGGACGACCAGCACCCGCACCGCACCATTCTCAGACCCGCTCAACTAGGACTCCCACTTGGACCACAACTCCTTGCTTACTGGCGCTTTGAGGCGTGAATGGACGCCACTTCAAAATAGTACTATACATTGCTATGCAATGCTGTCAAACTAGGTAGCAGAAGTTATGCAAAGTACCAGCTTGCTGAACACCAAGGAGGCCGCTCGGTTCCTGCGGGTCAGCGAGGCTTCAATTCGGCGCTGGAGCGACGCCGGCCTCCTGCCGGCGCGCCGCGTGGGTCGGCGTCGCGAACGGCGCTTTGAGCACGACGACCTGGTGCGGTTCCTCGGCCAACCTGAACGTCACGTCCAGTCGGCCGTGGTCGAACCCTCGCCAGTGATCGTCGGCGGTGCCCCGGTTCCCCTTAGCACTCACATCGCTCCGATCTACAGCACGGACCTCGGCGGCCTCAGGCTTACCGTTCCCTTCTTGGCTGATGGGCTGCGGGCGGGCCAAGCGTGCTTCCTGGTGGCCAATGGCGCTGTTGTCGACCGCTACGCGAGGGCCTTGAGCCACGAGCAAGGAATTGATTTTGATGCGGCTGTTCGACGTGGTGAGCTTGTCCTTCTTGACGGGCCTGGCCCAAATGTCGCGGGCGCCATCGGCAACTGGGAGCGGCTTCTTGGGAGCGCACTCGCAGGCGGCCCCACCGTCCTGCGTGTTGTGGGCGAGATGGCACGCGAGCGTGCAATGTTCGAGTCGGACGGCGCCATGATGGCTTACGAGGAGGCTTACGACGTCATGGCGAGACGATTCCCTCTGGTCACGCTATGTCAGTACGACGCTCGCGAGTTCGATGGCGAGACGTTGCTTCGGGCGCTTAAGTCACACCCCGACATGTTCGAGCAGCACCTGGGACGTTTTCTGAACTGACGGCGGGTCTGTTCACCCCACCCCTCGCCCTAGTCCTGCGCGCAAGCGGCGATGAGGATGTGACTTACTGATTGCTCCCCTTCGGGGAGAGGGATTTGCCGCCACTCACCCCAGCCCTAACTAGCGTCGACCAACCGGCGCTGCGGTGACCATCGCGATCGCGTCTCGCAAATCGTCGATCGTGATCGGCTTGGCGACCACCGCATCCACTCCCTCCGGACGTTCACCCGTTGCGTTCATGAACTCTCCGAATCCCGAGAGCATAAGAATGGGCACAAGAGGCGCAACACGCTTTGCCTCCAGCGCGAGACGATCGCCGCTCATCTCAGGCATTGCCCGATCGGTAATGATCAGGTCGTACGGTCCAGCCTTGATCTTGATGAGCCCGGCAATGGCTCCATCGGCCAGGTCTACCTCGTGCCCATCGGCTCGCAGGTACTCTCCGATGACGTTGCGGACCATCTCCTCATCGTCAACGACCAGGATGCGCATGGCCGGCGCAGGGCTTACCTCTTTCAGCGTCGGCAGCGCTGCGCGCGGCCGGACCACGGGCAGCCTGACGATGACACGCGTGCCTTTGCCGAGCTCGCTCTCGATCTGGATCTCGCCCTGATGGCGCTTGACGATGCCGTAGCTGGTCGCCAGTCCGAGGCCGGTGCCACTGGCGCCCTTCGTCGTGAAGAATGGCTCGAGGCATCGCTTCCTCACCTCTTCAGACATGCCGACTCCAGTGTCGGTCACTTCCAGGCTGACCATTCCCGGCCGGCCTGCATCGTGGTCGACCGTCACGCCCAGCTCGCCGCCGTCGGGCATCGCATCGAGGGCGTTGAAAATCAAGTTCACCAGCATCTCTCGAAGCTCTGACGCTTGCCCTGAGACGCTGACGTCTTTGACGAAAGTGGCGATCCTGTATTTTGTGTCCTCGGCCATGGCCTGGTCGCCCCACCGGGGCCTTGTCAGGTCGATCGCCAGCTCGACCACCTGTTTCAGACTGACAACCTCCGTCTGGTTCACGTCGCTGTCTGGACGGTAGAAGTCCCGCAGCCGGCTCACGACCCGCGCCGCGTCGCGTCCCGCCTGGTGAATCGTCCGGACGAACTTGAGGACCTTTTCGGGGTCGTCCATGAGACTTGGCCGGGTGAGGATGAGCTCGCTGAGGCCGATGATCGGGCTGAGGTTGTTGTTGAAGTCGTGTGCAATGCCCGTCGCCATCTGCCCGAGCGCATGGAGGCGTTCTTTTGCAATCACCGCGTCCTGGGTAAGCCTGAGCTGGTTGATCGCGATCTCCAGCTGCGACTTCGCATTCTCGAGGTTGGCCTGAACGGCCTTCATCTGGGTCAGATCGACAACGAAACAAACCATCGACTCGTCCGGAAGCTTGGCCCCTCCCATGAGGGTCGGAATCCGCTTGCCGTCCTTGTTGACGAATTCCTTTTCCCAGGGCGCGGCCCGGCCGTTGAGGTCCATCTCGACCAACACCTCGCGATCCCTCGGCCTGTCCTCGTCGAGAGTCAACGCGAGATAGTCGAGAGGCAAGTCCGCAGGCGAGTGACCCACCATGGACAGGAAGTAGCTGTTCGCCTCGAGGATCTGACCGGTCCGGTTGGCCACCAGGATGCCGATCACCCTCGATTCGAAGAGACCCCTGAAGCGGTCCTGGGCTCGGTGAAGCTCGTCGAGGGTGCGTGACTGGCCTCGGCGCAGCTCCGCCTCTTCCATCGCTCTCGCTACGACCATGCCCAACCGGGCAGGTTTGTCCTTGGAGACGTAGTCGTCCGCGCCCTCGCGCATGATCTCAGTCGCCGCCTCTTCCCCGATGGTGCCCGAAACGACGATGAAGGGGATGTCGATGCCCGATTCGCGAAGGATCTCCATGGCGCGGGTAGGGCTGAAGGTGGGCAGATGGAAGTCGCTGAGTATCACGTCCGGTCGTGGGTCGAGTGCCGCCCGGAACGCCGGCTCGGTCTCGACTCGCGACCAATCAAGTGCGAACCCGTCTCGCCGGAGCTGTTCGGTGATCAGCTCAGCATCGGCCGGCATGTCTTCGATGATCAGGGCGCGCATCAGTCTCGGTGCGGCGCCTGGTTGTACACGAGCCAGTAGAGTCCCAGGCTTCGTACCGACTCCGTGAATTGCGCGAAATCTACTGGTTTCAGCATGTAGCTGTTGACACCCAGCTCGTAGCTCTCGACGATGTCCCTCTCCTGCTTGGACGACGTCAGGACGACGATCGGGATCATCTTCGTCCGAGGGTCGCTTTTGGCCTGGCGCAGGACTTCGATGCCGTCAACCTTGGGCAGCTTCAGGTCGAGGAGGATCAGCTTGGGACCGCGGTTGATATCGCGGTCGGCAAATGGTCCGCGGCACATGATGAAGTCCAACGCTTCAGCTCCATCGCGCATCACCTTGATGTCGTTGGCCACGTTGTTTGCTTTGAGTGCGTGGAGTGTCAGCTCCACATCATTCGGGTTGTCTTCGACGAGAAGAATCTCGACTACTTCAGGCTCTTGCATTTCCGTCCTCCAGGGTTAGATAAAAGGTCGCTCCCGAATCGACAACACCTTCTGCCCAGACTTTTCCACCGTGTCGCTCGACGATTCGCCGGATCAGCGCGAGCCCGACACCCGTGCCTGGGAAGTCCTCCATCCGGTGCAGGCGCTGAAACACGCCGAAGAGCTTGTCGATGTACCGCATGTCGAACCCGACCCCGTTGTCCTTGATGAAGAACATGACCATCCCGGCAGTCGCTGTGTCCGTGCCCTCATCCGATCCGACTTCGATGCGCGCGCCCGGTCGTGTGCGGCTGAACTTCACGGAGTTACCCAACACGTTCCGAAACACCTGCTTGAGGAGGACGGGATCCGCTAGGCAGGCGGGGAGGGCGTGCATGACGAATTCGATCTGCCGGTCAGGATTCTCCTGCTTGAGCTCGGCGATGACCTCGTTCACGATGTCCGCAGTGAATACTCGCCGTTTCTTGAGCTCAACGCGACCTAGCCGCGAGAAGCTGAGCAGATCCTCGATCAGGATCCCCATCTGCTGAGCGCCGGCCCTGATTAGACCCAGTCGCCGAACCCCCTCAGCTGAGAGCTCGCTCTTGTTCTCTTCGAGTACCAGCCGAGAGAACCCGTCGATGCTTCGCAGCGGGCTGCGCAGGTCGTGCGAAACGCTGTAGCCGAAGGCCTCCAGCTCACGGTTGCTGGCTTCGAGCTCTGCGGTCCTGCCTTCGAGCTCCGCGGTCCGGCCTACCAGCTCCGCTGTCCGGCCCGCCAGTTGCTGGTTGCTGGTTTCGAGCTCCGCGGTCCGCCCGACGAGCTCTGCAGTGCGGCCGACGAGCTGGTTGTTGCTCGCTTCCAGCTCAGCGCTCCGGCTGACAAGCTGTGCGGTACGGCCGACAAGCTGGTTGTTGCTCGTTTCCAGCTCAGCGCTCCGACCGACGAGCTCGGCGGTGCGGCCGACAAGCTGGTTGTTGCTCGTTTCCAGCTCTGCCGTCCGGCCGACGAGCTGGTTGTTGCTCGTTTCCAGCTCTGCGCTCCGGCTGACAAGCTGTGCGGTCCGGCCGACGAGCTGGTTGTTGCTCGTTTCCAGCTCTGCAGTGCGGCCCTCTAGCTCCGCGGTTCGGGCTGTCACCCTTTCAGACAGCCCGCTGTTCGCTCGCGCCAATGCCACGTGTGTTGCCTGACGGTCGCGTAAGACCATGTAAAGAATGACCTTGGCCGCGCCCAGCAAGACGAGCAAGACGATGGTGAGGCCGATCACATAGGTTTGCAGCCGGGTGGCATCCGCGAGCGCCGCCGCAGCGGGCACACGCGCCACCAGCGTCCAGCCAACGCCTGACACTGGCGTGTATGCCGCGAAGACGTCCTCGCCGGCAATGTTGACCCGGCCCACCGAGCTGTTGCCCTTGAGGGCGGCGTTCACGCCAGCGCTGTTGTCCCGCAAGAGCCCTGTCGGTGCGCTGCCACTGTGTGCCACGACCACGCCCTTCTGATCCGTGACCTCGATCAACATGCCCTGGTTTCGAGCGAAGTCGGAGAAGAGGGTCTGGGTGGCGGTGAGCCCGTAGCCGACCAACAGGATTCCGACGATGGCGCCTACAGGCGCGTAAGTGCCATCACCCATGACGGGAGCGGAGATTGCAACCACCAGCGGCGCCCCGGCGGAGGCTGCGACATACGCCGGAGAGACATATGCCTTCGCGGCTTTGGACGCGCCCTGGAACCAGTCGTGCGCCGTGCCGTAGTTCTGGCCAATCAATGCTTGTGCGGGTGGATCCTCATTTCCCCAGAAGGTGCCGAGCGGGTCGATGATGGCTGCGAATCGGTTGTCGGACCGCAGGGTCCGAAGGTCTTTGAGGGTCGTGAGGATGGCGGCGTTGTCGTAGTTGTTGTGGTTGCCGTCTCTCAGTGCTGAGATAAGCGCCGGCCGCCGCGCGTCGGCAGTGTCTAGCGTTGCCAATGCTGTCATCTCCGTGTCGACGTAGACCGCAGCGAGTGCGCTTGCGGCGGAGAGCCTGAGGTTGGAGGCTGTTGTAACCGCGGCATAGAAGGAGTTGACGCTCAGGGCTGAGAGCAGGACAAGCGGTCCCATGGTGAAGATGGCAAGGAACGCGGCGAGCGTGGAGGCCCGGCGGCCACCAAGCCACGTGCCCGCTCCGCCTAGCCAGATAGGCACCGGCACGGAGGCATCACCAGCAGGCGGAGGGATAAGGGGGGCGGGCGCTCCGGCGCCAGCCGTTTGAGGGAGGTATGTCTGGGATTGCGCGGCGAGCGGGAGTGCTCCGATACCAGCCCGCGAGCGAGCAGCAACAAGTCTGCCTTTGCGCAGCATGTTTTCAGGCTAGGTGGCGTTGAGATGCCTGTCGCCATTACTTTGTGGGGCGCGTCCCCATGTGGTTTGGAGTGCTCGCGCAGGTTTGACTACCGATTCAGGGCCGTTGCTGGCGGATACCGGCTCGATGGGTTCGCGCCCCTCGCGACAAAGGGTTATTGACGCCCATCGATTTGCATGGCTGGAAGACCTGATTTCGCATGGAGACATCTCTGTGCGGACGGCGTAAACCGGGTACATGGCGTTACGAGTGGGGACCCGGCCGGCATTGCTTCCAAGCGCGCGCTGAGCCATGGCCATGGAGTTGCGAAAAGGCCAGCCGCTTGGTGCATTCGCGCTATTCGCATGGAGCCCTGGGTCCCGGTCGCCTCGCCTGCCGACCACACTTTTAGTCGACCCCGACGAGGTCATTCTGGGTCGAGCTCTGGCGGCGCGGGTTGCGGATGCCACGCGCATGACGGCCGCGGCCGCGATCGCAAAAGGACTTGTCGAGCTCGGCTCGCCGCGATTTGCCAAACCCATCCAGGACGTTCACTACCTCACGAGCCGTGTAATCGCCAGGTTCCTGATCACCGGCGAAGGCACCACTGAGCAGGAGCGCAATTTCATCAGCAGGCTTGGCGTGATCGGTGCGTGCTACGGAATGTCAATCGCCACGCTGACGCGCTCCTATCTGGTTTGGCGCGACACGAACCTCCGCATCCTGTCTGAAGAGGTCAACCGCCTGGGCATCGGGCAGGCAGTCGCAGAGATGGCCAGGAAAATCATCAAGTCAAGTGCGGATACTGGCATCCTGCGCACGGTTCGCGCATACGACTATCAGATTCAGCTCGCGACGCGGTCCAAAGACGGCGTGACGATAGGGGTTTCACCTCCCCCGTAGGGGGAGGTCGGGCCGAAGGCCCGGGTGGGGGACCGCGCCCTTTGGAACTACCTAGTTCGCCCGATCTACCGCCGCCGACACGCTTGCCACTATCGCCTCAGAGAGCTTTCGGAGGTCGGCGACGAGAGGGTCGCCGGGATTAGAGGTGACCAGCGGCCGGCCGCTGGCGATGGCCTGGTCTATGGCCTCCGACTTCTGCAGTACGAAGTCGGGATTGCGACCCAGCACCGCGGCCGCACTGTCGAGGTTCATCGAGTGAACTGCGCTGTAGTTGAGGATCAGCCGTGTCCGTCGCGGCGAAACGCCAAGCTTGTCGAACAGATCAAGGCAACGCCGAGTCGCTTTGAGTGAAGGCAGCGACGCCGAGGTGACCAGGCAGACAAGGTCGCTGGTATCCAGGGCAGTCAGGGTGCGTTCGCTGAACGATGCCGGCGCATCCACCAGCACGTACTCACAGGTCGCGCTCAGGCGGTCGATGGCGAGCTGAATGGCCGGTAGGGTAACCAGCTCGGCGCGCTCGGGGACGTCGGCTCCGACCACAAGCCGGACGCTGCCGGACTCGGTGACGAAGCCTTCGAACACCGCCTCATCGAGAGGAGCCCCTGGGGACGCACGGAGGTCGGCCAGGGTCAGGTGTGGATGGAGGTTGAGATACACGGCCGAGTCGCCGAACTCGACATCGAGGTCGAGCAAACCGACGGGCCTGGAGGACTGCGCCGCCAGCAGGATGGCGGTGTTCACCGCGACGCAGGTCGTGCCAACGCCTCCCTTCGCGTGGGCGAAGAGAATCACCTTGCCCCGATTGGCCCCTGAAGTGGCCCCCGTGGACCGGCGCAGCAGCGACTGCACCTTGGCTTCGAGGATCTCGAGCTCGAAGGGCTTTGGCAGGTAGTCGTCGGCGCCGGCTGCATACCCGGCGAGAGCGTCTGGCGCTGTGCTCAGCTCGGAGAACATCAGGATGGGGACGCCGGCAGTGCGGTGATGGCTGCGCAGTCGTGAGGTCAGCTCGATGCCGTTCAGCTCTGGCATTCGCACGTCCGTGATCACCAGGTCTGGGATCTGGTCGCGAATGAGCTGGAGCGCTTCGACCCCATCGCTTGCGTTGCGCACGCGGTAGCCCCTCCGCTCCAGGAAACCGCCCACCATCTTCTGGATCACGCGGTCGTCGTCGATGAGGACGATGTCTTCTTCTGCCACTACTTTGCCTCGGTCAGCTTATAGGCGATGGCGCTGGCGAGGTCGCGACGCGTGTAGCCACCGAGCCCGGAAATGTCTTCGCTGCCATCGCCTGTCATCATGGCCAATCCGGCCGCACCAAAAGCGCGCCGCGCTTCACGTGGATCGCCCGCAAGCTCGAGCGCCGCTCCCAGCTGAAAGTAGGCGATCGCCAGGTTGGGATCGAGATAGGTCGCTTGCCGGAACGCGCGAACCGCGGCACGAAGGTCGCCGTGCGCTGCGGCGAGATCACCTTCGGTCAGCAAACCATGGAGGTCGCGAGGTGGGTGGGCGTCGCTCGGACGCTTTTCCACCGGGGCGACCTTCGGCGCGGTCGCAGCAAGCCGCCGGTAGCAATGAGCACCGGCAACGCGGACGGATTCGAAATATTGCGTCATGCGTCCGGGCGAATCCGAGTGACCGAGGAAGAGGTGCCCGCCTGGAGTGATGCGCTCGGCGATGCGCTGAATACTGGCCTCTGACTCTTCGCGGCCGAAATACATCAGTACGTTGCGGCAGAAGACCACGATTGACTCAGGCACGGTCGAGCTGGCATCGGCTCGTGCGAGGTTGTGGTGTGCGATGCGAACGTTGCGTCGAATGGAGGGAACAACCTCATAGCCGCCGGGGACTGGCGTCAGGTAACGCTTCCTGCGCTCGGGCGATAGTCCATCGATCTCCCGCTCTGTGTAACGGGCCTTCTCGGCTTGGGCGAGTGCCTTGAACGAGACATCGGTGGCGACCACCTGCCAGTGGCGGCGACCGATCTCATCGAGCAGCATCGCGAGGCTGTACGGCTCCTGGCCATTGCCGCAGCCGGCGCTCCACACCGTGTGAGGTGCATCAGTCTTCTGGCGCGCGATCTCGGCGAGCGCGACGAATTGCGCCGGGTCTCTAAAGAAAGCGCTGTGCTGAACCGTGACGCGATCCAACAGATCGTTGAACGCTGCCGGTTGGGTGTCGACCATGCTGACGTAGGCCGCAACCGGAATGCCCGCGAGACTCGCGCTCTCTTGAAGCAATCTCCCGAGCCTGGCCTGGCTGGCCGGTTCTGCTTTCAGTCCCGCGCGCGAGCGAAGGAGCAGGGAGGCCTGGTCGAGTGAGGTCACGGTCATTTAGTAGTCGCCGCCGCAAGAGGCTTGACGCCTCTGGTGGGCGCGAAGGGGGGCCGTTCCGGCGGCCCCGACCGACCCAGGAGGCGGGAAACCGCGCTGAGGAGTCCTGCCTCGTCGAAAGAGGTCTTGATGATGTAGCCATCCGCCCCGGCGTCCAGGCCTCGCTGCTGGTCTTCAGCGCTAGCGTGCGAGGACACGATCAAAACTGGAACGTTGGCGAGTCGAGGATGTGACCTGATCCTGCTTGTGAGCTGGAAGCCGTCGAGGTTGGGCATCTCGAGGTCGGTCACCACCAGGTCGGCGGGTTCCTCGTTGAGCAGCGCGAGTGCTTCGGCTCCGTCGCTGGCCGTTCGCACGCTGTAGCCACCGCGCTCCAGTATCGATCGCTGCAGCTCGCGCACCATCAGCGTGTCGTCGACGACCATCACGCTGAGCTGAGGCGCAGCACCCACGAGCTTTTCGGAAACTCTCGAGCCAGGTTCGATAACGGCCGTGCTGCGTTCGATGAGATTCGAGACATCCAGCACGAGCAGGATGGTTCCGTTCGGCTCGATGCTCGCCCCGCTCACGGCCCTCAGGTCGCGAAGCCGGCCTGTCAATCCGCGCACGACCACGTCCCGTTTCTGAAGCACGGTCTCGACCTGGAACGCATGGGGGTTGGCCTCCGTGCCGACCAATACCCACGGCCCTGTGCCGGCATTCGGCAGACCTAGGAGCTCGGCGAGGTCGGAAACCGGCACGGCCAGCCCATCGACGACCGCGAGCTTCTTGCCGCTGACGATCTGGACGCTCTGCGCATCCAGCATCCGGATGATTCGATGCAGTGGCAGTGCGAAGGACTGGCCACCGATCGACACGATCAGGCACGCGACGACCGTCAGCGTGATGGGGACGATGATCCTGAACTCCGTCCCCAGGCCAGGCTGGCTCGCAACGTGGACGGTGCCGTGAACGGCTGCCACCGCGTTGGCCACAACGTCGAGTCCGACCCCACGACCCGAGGTCTCGGTGAGCGTTTTGGCCGTCGACAGCCCTGAGTGGAAGATGAGGTGCATCGACTGTTCTTCGGTGAGGCCGCTGATATCAATCCCGCTCGCGGCCGCGGCAGCCCGCACGGCGGGTACGTTGATGCCGGCGCCATCGTCGCTGATCGCGATGACCACCTTCGACCCGACCTGCGTTGCGTGAAGGCGCACGACGGCTTGCACCGGCTTGCCCGCGGCGACTCGTTGCTCCGGTGCCTCCACCCCATGTCCGATTGAATTCCTCACCAGGTGGAGAAGGGGCGAGACGAGCTGCTCGAGCACCCCTCGGTCAACCTCGATGTCCTCGCCAAGCATCTCCCAGCGCACATTCTTGCCGAGGGCTCGCGCGACGTCTCGGACCGTTCGGTGGAGGATGGGGTCGAGCGTTCCGACCGGCACCATTCGAGTGCGCTCCGTGACCTCCTGAAGCTGGTTGATCACTTTCGTGAGCTCGCGATACTCGGTTATCGCGTCGGGGTCGAGGCGCAGCTCGGAACCGAATACGTGGCCGACCCTCAGCTGCGCGGCGGACACCTCGCCGACAAGCCGGTTGAGCTCGTCAATGCGCGCCACTGGGACCTCGAGCGTGGCGGTGTCCAGGCGCTTCCCATCGAGGGCGCGCTGGGGTGATTTCCGCTCCACGACCGGTGCCGGTGGTGTGGGTACGGGTGGTGCCGGCTCAGCGACTGATGGGATGGCAATAGCCACCTCGGCGGTAGGCGCCGCGACCGGTTGGGGCGCGACCGCTGGCGGCGCTGCCACGGGTGAGTCGGCCGGAGGTGGCGCGACTCTCGGCGCCGCTTTGGTGGCCGCTTTGGCCGGAGGCGCCGTGGGAGTAGATACCTCCCCGTTAGCCGGGGAGGACACCTTTGGGGTTCCCGCGCCCGTGGTGCGCGGGGGTAGCCCGGGTTGGGGGGTGGGCGTCGCAGGAGCGACGGAGGGAGATGTGGGTGCCGCAGGCAGGACTGGACTGCTCGGCGCCGGCGCCGGCGCCGGCTCCGTCCCAGACGTCGGCAGAAGGCGTTCCATCGCCGCCTCGTCGCTCATGTCCTGGTCGCCGCTGGACGGGCTCGCGATAAGACGGGCCAAACCGTCGACGACCAGCAGCATTGAATCTGTCAGCTCCGGGGTCGTGCGGCGTGCGCCGGACCGCAACTCGACGAGAAGGTCTTCGAGTCGGTGGGCGAGGCGGCTCACGCGCATCATCCCGACCATGCCGGCGGCCCCCTTCATCGTGTGGGCCTCGCGAAGGATGCCGTCGATCGTGGGCTGGTCGTCGGGCGCCGACTCGAGCGCCATCAGCCCGGAGGCGATGCGTTCGAGGTGGCCCTTGGCCTCCTCCACGAACAGCGGTCGGAACTCGTCTTCTAGCTCGCCCGTTTCAGATCTAACCGGTTCTTCACCAGCTCCTCCACATCAATGAGCACCACCAGGCGCCCACCATTGCTGTACACCCCGACCTCACCAGGTTGCGAGCCGGGACCAACCGGCTCCTCGAAGTCGGCGGCGATTGGCAGCTCTTCCGCGGCCAGGGCCACCATCTCGTCGGCGCCGCTCACCAGTACGGCAAATGGTGGCTCGTTGAGACCGCCGGTCCCCGTCAGCACCCCCGTATCGAGCATTGGGACGATCTCACCCCGAACATTGACCACACCGAGCAAACCGGGGGGCGAGAGCGGGACACGGGTCAGCAGCGGATGTCGCAGGACCTGGTGGACAGTCGCCATCGGCACCGCGAAGAAGGCATCGTTGACCGCCATCACGAGCACACGAATCATTCGCTCACCTTCTGCTCCCGCTCTCGTGCCGCCCAGCGGCGATCGCAGGCCCGGCCATTGCCAAAACGATTTCTTCAGCGGCGGCTGCCACCGCGCGACTCCTGAGCGCGGCGAGCTCAATCGCCTGCTCGACGTTCAGTGCGGCGGTCTGCTGCTGCTGCACCGCCGGCCGAACCATGTCAGTCGCGTCGGACATGGCCTGGGTCATGTTCATCCAGCGGTCCAGCTGTTCACCCCGCCGGCCGATGGCCAGCACCGCCTCGCCGCTGGTTGTCTGGGCGCCGGCCGCGAGCGTCGCGATCTCGGCGGCCGCGGCCTTGGAACGCTCGGCCAGCCGGCGCACCTCGTCGGCGACCACCGCAAAGCCACGCCCTGAGTCTCCAGCGCGCGCGGCCTCTATCGCCGCATTGAGCGCCAGCAGCGCGGTCTGGTCCGCGATGTCGTTGAGGAGCTCGAGCACGCTCTGGATGGCACCGACGCGCTGCGCGTTTGCCTGCGTACGATCGCTTGATGCCTGCAGGTCGGTCTGCGCGCGCTGGATGTTTGTGCGCAGCACTCCGGCCTGGACGAGGACGCCCTCGACCGTACTCGCGATCGAGGCAGACCCGCGTACAAGCGCCTCCAGCTCAGCGGTGGCCTGGTCGGCGGCTTTGATCTGCTCAGCGGCGGCCTTGGCTAGCGCGTCGGCGGAAAGGGACAGCCATGCGGGGGATTCCCCTGCCGGATTCGGTGCGGGCCGCTCCACGACTAGGAGGTCTGTGCCCATATCGTCTCCAACGCCGCGGCGCAGGCGACTAAGCACCATGGACCCCCTCTCGTCTCTGGCCGGGCAGGCCAAGCGCATCGATGGATCGTGCGAGGTCTGAGCCGAACGAAGCCTGAGCGGCCGCAATGGAGTTGACCTCCTGGGCAAGAGCCACAATGGCGAGACCCTTGTCCGCGATCAGTTGAACAGCGAGCCTGACGCCGTCAGAGGCGACGTGCTGCTGCTGCATCAGCGGCTGCACGCTTCCACTTGTTTCGGCCATCGCCCGGGTCATGTTGATCCAGCCCTCCAGCTGTTTTCCGCGCCGCTCGATGGCGATGACCAGGTCATGGCTGGTGGCCTGCCCGCCCTGGGCGAGCGTCGCTATCTGGGCAGCAGCAGCCTTGGAGCGCTCAGCCAGCCTGCGCACCTCATCGGCAACAACGGCAAAGCCACGACCACTCTCCCCAGCGCGAGCGGCTTCAATCGCTGCATTCAGCGCGAGCAGAGCGGTCTGGTCCGCGATGTCGTTGAGGAGGTCGATAGCGCCCTCGATCTCATCGAGGCGCCTCGCGTTCGCAAGCTGGCCATCGCTCGACGCAACCAGTTCCGCTTGGACGCCTTTGATGTTGGCGATCAGATCTCCTGCCTGAGCGATGACGCTTGCGACCGAATCCGCAACTGATGTGGAGCTGCCGGCAATCGTCTCCAGCTCCGCCGAAGTCTGGTCGACGGCCTGGGTCTGCTCCGCGGTTGCCGTGGCGAGCTCTTGGGCCGAATGCGACAGCCGCGTGGTGGATTCGCCGGCCTCGCCGCGTAGCCGGGACAGCTCCAGGACGAGACGGTCGAGAAGCGCGTTGAGATACGACTCGCGAGCGCGCCAACCCATCATCCAGCCGAAAAGGCTGTGCCCGGGTTTTCGCGCGACCACAGTCGCAGGCGGCTGATCGGGCACGTCCTGCCAACCTGGTCTTGTCTCCTCCGGCTTAACGACGCGGATGTGCGGGGCAACTTCGCGACCACTGCTGCTGCGTTGGGTCTCGCTAAGCGCCATGAATCGTCTCTCTCAACTCTGGTGATCCCCGGAGCCGGACAGCTCGGCGGCGAGCCGATCCTGTCGGGACGCCGAAAGTGCGATCTCCTCGGCGGTCGCGGCAACCGAACGGCTGCTTTCCGCGATGTGCTCGATCGCTGCCACCGCCTGGTCGACCGTGGACCGCTGCACCTGGGTGGCAAGCTGGACCTGGCCACTCGCCTCGGCCATCGTGCCCATCATTGACAGCCAGAGCTCCATCTGCACAGCCCGACGCTCGACCGCCATCACTGTTGCCCTGCTCTGGACCTGGGCGCCTTCGACCAGCGCGCCGATCTGTGCGGCCGCGGCCTTGGAGCGCTCGGCCAGGCGCCGCACCTCGTCATCGACCACAGCGAAACCCCGGCCGCTCTCACCAGCTCGAGCCGCCTCGATCGCTGCGTTGAGAGCGAGCAGGTTGGTCTGGTCGGCGATGTCGTTGATCAGGACGAGGATGCCCTCGATCTCGCCAACGCGTTTCGCCAACGTCACGACTCGATCGGCCGACTCTGCCAGCTCGCCCTGCGCCGTCGCGATCTTGGCCCTCACGTCACCCGCCTGGGTGGCGACTCCGGCGGCCGTCTCCGCGATGGAGATTGATGTCCGCGAGAGCTCTTCCATGCTCGCCGACGTCTCGCTTGTGGCGGTGGTCTGCTCCAGCGTCGCAGCAGCGAGCCGGTCTGCCGCTTCGGCGAGACTGGCGGCCGCCAGGGAGACTTCGCCGCCGAGGCCGACCTGCATGCCGGCCAGTCGGTCGAGCATTGAGTTAAACGTCTGACCCAGCTGACGCATCTCGGTGCTCCCGCTCGGTGTCACCCGCGCGGAGAGGTCGCCTGACTCGGCTTGCGCGGCGACCAGCGATAGAGCTACGACGGGACGGATCATCAAGCGGGCCGCCAGGCCGGTGACGCCGACGAGAAGAACGGTGGCCACGATCTCCGGTCCGATTCCCCAACGCGCGAGCACATTGGGGATCAGGCCGGCGATGATGAAGAAGGGGAGGGTAACCCCGAGCAAGCTGATCAGCATCCTCACGAAGAAGCTGTTCAACGGCTTCTCACGCTTCGCGCTCGCGAGTGGTTCGGATTGGTCCACAGGCGCAAGCTTCACGACGCGCAGTTTCGCCGGGCCGATCTCCGAGTAGGCGGGCTGCTTAAGTGCCACGGCCGGCCTCCTGAGGGCCTTCCCAGCCCGAGCCCGCGAGCTCGGCGGCAAGGGCACCTTGTCGTGCCGCCGCAGAAGCGATCTCCTGGGCTGTGATGGCCACGGAGCGGCTGCCCTGGGCGATATGCTCGATGGCGAGCACGGCTTGCTCGGTGGACGCGCGCTGCTGCTGATGCTCGTCGTTCATCTTGGCGCTGGCCTCGCCCATCGCTCGCATCGTGGCCAGCCCGCGCTCCATCTGTTGGACGCTCTTTTCCAGGGCCATGATGGTCTCGGCGCTCTGGGCCTGGGCGCCTTCGACGAGCTTGGCGATCTGCGCGGCCGCGGCTTTCGAGCGCTCGGCCAGGCGTCGTACCTCGTCTGCGACGACGGCAAATCCGCGGCCCGCATCGCCCGCGCGAGCCGCTTCGATGGCCGCATTGAGGGCTAGCAGGTTCGTCTGGTCGGCAATATCGTTGATGAGCTCGAGGATGCCCTCGACCTCGTTGACGCGACCGGCCAGAGCAAGCGTCCGATCGCCCGAAGCTCTGAGGTCGACTTGAGCCAGCTCGAGGCTCGAACGCGCTTCGGCGGACTGAGCCGCGACCCGGCTCATAGTGTCAGCCATGGACACCGTGCTGCGCGACAGCTCCTCCATGCTGGCCGAAGTCGCCGTAACGGCTGTGGTCTGCTCAACAGTCGCCGACGCAAGCTGCTCGGCGGCGGTGGCGAGGTTGGTGGCGGATTCGGCGACCTCACCTTGGAGGCGCGCAAGCATCCCGCTGAGGCGGACCAGCATGCGGTTGAAAGCAGCCCCGAGAACATGCATCTCCCTGCCGCCATTGAGGCTGACCCGCACCGTGAGGTCCCCGGCTTCCGCGCGGGCCGCAACCCGCGACAGCGTCGTGATCGGGCGGATGGTCATTCGGGCGAGGAATACCGCGAAGAGCAAGATGAACACGGCCACGACGAGCATGATCCCGAGAGTGTTGCGGCCGGCATCGTAGGCGGGGGCCAGCGCCGTAGAGGTGTCGGTCGAGGCGATGACTACAAGGCCGAGGCTCCGTACTACGTCGTATCCGGCGAACACGTCGCGATTTCGATAGTCGCGGATCTGCGCCGAGCCTGAGCCGGACCGGACAGCCTGGTCGACAATGCCTACCTCTGACTTCAACGTCAGCGCACCCTTGGCAGCAACGTCGGCGTCGCTGACCAGCGGGAACCAATCCGTGCTGAGGACCACAAGGTGGTCGCCATTCACAAGATGCACCTCGCGGTTGGAGGCGCGTGATCCCAAGAGGTTGCTCAGCGCGGAGATGTTGAGGTCGCCGACAACCATGCCCTGCGACGCTCCATCAGGCCCGATGACGGGTGCGCTAATAATCCAGGCGAGGCCGTGTCTGCCTTGTCTGATCGGCTGCACGGCTGCGAAGTAGAGCGACGTGCCAAACCACGGCGCCGTTGCAGCGGCCTGCAGATCTGCGTCGCTCACTGTGGCGGCGAGCACACTGCCGCTGCTGTCCACCAGCGCAAGCGCATCGAACTCTGAATTGGCGGCATGCGCCATCCCGGCCGCGTCTGCAGCTCGACGGCCGATCGACGCGCGCGCCAGCTCAGCGATGTAGGCCTGGGGCCCCCGGATCCAATCGCCGACCCGTGCCGCTGCGCCAACGGCCGTTGATTCCGTCTGCAGGTTGGCCGCCCTGGTGCTCGACTGCACTCCTTCTATCAACATGAGGGCGCCCATGATCACCATCGCGGGCAGCGAGATCAGCAGCGAGCCGGCCAGCACCCGGGCGAAGAAAGTGTCGAAGTAATTTCGCCGCCGGCCGCCGGTACCGATGGCTCGCACTCGCGCCTGCTTGACGGCGTGAGGGATTACTGGACCACGTGCCGGTTGGTCGGGTTCGGCCTTCAGCTCGCGGCGTCTAAGCTCCACGGTCGTCCTCGGCGGTTCCCCAGTCCGATCTCGAGAGCTCGGCGGCGAGGACACCCTGTCGTGCCGCAGCCGCTGCGATCTCCTGGGCTGTGACGGCCACCGAGCGGCTGCCTTCTGCGATGTGCTCGATGGCGAGCACGACCTGCTCTGTGGACAAGCGTTGCTGCTTGCTGGCGAGCTGCACCTGACCGCTCACCTCGGTCATGGCCTGCATCATCTTCAGCCCGCGCTCCATCTGCTTGACACCTTTCTCCAGGGCCATGACCGTTTCCGTGCTCTGGGCCTGGGCGCCTTCGACGAGCTTGGCGATCTGCGCGGCGGCGGCCTTGGAGCGCTCGGCCAGGCGGCGCACCTCGTCTGCGACCACCGCAAAACCGCGACCCGCGTCGCCGGCGCGAGCGGCTTCGATGGCTGCGTTGAGCGCGAGCAGGTTGGTCTGGTCGGCGATGTCATTGATGAGCTCGAGGATGCCTTCGATCTCGTTGACGCGACCCGCCAACGCTAGCGTGCGGTCGCCTGACGCCTTGAGGTCGGTTTGCGCCAACTCGAGGTTGGTCTGCGCCTCGCCGGCCTGAATGGCGACCCGGTCGACGGTGTCTGCGATCGAAGCGGAGGTGCGTGCGACCTCCTCCATGCTGGCCGAGGTCGCGGTCGCGGCAGTGGTCTGCTCCAACGTCGCCGAAGCCAGCCGCTCAGCGGCCGCAGAGAGATTGCCGGCGGACTCGGTGACCTCTCCTCTGAGGCGCGACATGACGCTGCCGAGGCGTTCGACCATGGCATTGAACGCGTCACCGAGTCGGCGGACCTCCGCTCCACCGCTCAGCTTTACGCGGGCGGAGAGATCTCCAGCCTCAACGCTCGAGGCGGCGCGAGACAAGGCAGCGATCGGCCGCGTGGTCACGACGGCAAGGACGATCGCGAACCCGATCAGCAGGAGCAGGCTCAACCCCTGGAGCAGCGAGGTCTTGAGCTCCTGCAGGTACACCGGGCTCAACGCGGTCGACGCGTCGACCGTCGCAATGATCACCCAACCAAGGGCTGGTACGGGCTCGTAGCCGGCAATCACCTGGTGATTTCGGTAGTCGACGATCTGGCTGGCGCCGGGGCCGACGGTGGTCGCCTGGTCGAAGATGGCGCCTTCGCCGGTGAGCGTGAGCGAACCTTTCGTGAGTACGGCCTCGTCGCTGGGGAGGACGCCCCAGTCGGAGCTGAAGACGATCTTATGCGCCGCGTTGACCGCGTGCACCTCCTGGTCCGTGCCTCTCGTGTTGTCCAGGCCGTATGGGTTGAGCAGCCTCCCGAGGAGCGCCACGTTCAGGTCTCCCGCGATCACTCCCTGTGGCCGCTCGTCCGCACCGAGTACCGGGGCTGTAATGAACCAATCGAGGCCCCCATTGGCAAGCTTGACCGGGCCCATCGTCTCGACGCTAAGGCTGTTGGCGAACGTGCCACCTGTGGGAGTTGCTGACAGCTGGACGCCGGTGCGCGATGTTGCGACCACCTTGCCGTTGAGGTCGAAGATCTGGATGGCCTCGAAGTTGGGATGGGAGGCGTTCGATGCCACCAGTCGGTCATTGAGACCCGGCGTGCCAAGCGAGCCGACGTTGTCCTGCGCCACGGTCCTGAGCTCGGCCTGACGTTCGGCGACCCAGTCGGTGATGCGAACCGCCGCGGCCTCGGCCGACGCCTCTGCGCGATGCTTGGTCATGTCGATGCTCGTCTGTGTGCTCCAGCTGGCCATCACGAACCCGAGCACGATGGAGACCGGAATCGACACCACGAGCATCCCGGCCACGATGCGGACCGCGTAGCTGTCGAAGAGTCTCCGAAGCGTCCAACCCCGGGGCGTGCGAGTAGCCCCTGTGGGGGCTTCCAGCAGGCGAAGCGCTGGTGGGTTGGCGCTAGGTGTGCGGATTACTGGCGGACCTCTGCGCAGCTGCATGCCTTCGTACTACGCGGGAGGGCCCGGTTTGTCGCCATGGGTGGGCACGGCGGGGCACCCCTCTAAGAGGATGGCTTTAGGTCATTCGGTGACCCACCGCCCGTGGTGTTACCGGTCGATATGAGGTGGCGCGATCATTTCAGGCTAGGCTGCCGACAGGTCTCCGCACGAGGTGCTCGGGGCATAGTCCGGCTCGGTGAAGTCCGGGCCGGTGTGGACATTGACGTACCAGCCGGATGCGGGAACCAGGTATTTGGCCGGCACAATCGTCGTCGCCGTGGCGGCGCCCGACGCGTCTGCGACGACCTGCTGCAGGGCGTAGACAATGCCACCCGGGACGCCGCACGCACCGGCGTGCACGTGAGAGATGTGGCTCGACATGGGCACCATCCCGGTCAATTTGATGGTGAGCGTGAATGAATTTTGGGCTTCGACAATCTGGCCCTTGCCGGATGCGGTGCTGTCGTTCTGCGCCTTCATGGCGAAGTTGACGGTAGTTGCAGTCGAAGCCGTGCTGGTGGCACCTCCGCCGCAAGCGGCGACGAGCAGGACGCTGACCGCCACGACCAGAAGCTTCAGCACCCTCTCTTAGTACGTGACCCGGCAACGCCGTGTCGTCGCCATACGTGGGCACGGTGACTCACCCCTAAAACCGCATGGGTGTAGGCTCGGCCCGAGCCTAAAGCTCGATCAGGCCCTTGCGCGCGGCGGCGATCACGGCCTGCAGCTTGGAGTGCACTTGCAGCTTTTCGATCACGTGGCGGACGTGCCACTCGACCGTGTGGGGGGCGATGCCGAGTCGCCGGGACATTGCCGTCGTGTCCAGACCTTCCGCGAGCAGATGCAGGATGTCGAGCTCGCGCGGTGTGAAGTCGGCAAGCAGCTGGTCGCGCTCGCGTTTCTTCGTTACGACGGCTCGTTGGCGTGCTATGGCGCGGGCGAAGAGCTCGACCGGTATCAGCACCTCGCCCTTCGAAGCCCGGCGCACCGCTTCGATGATCTGGTCCGCGGTCGCGTCCTTCGTGAGGTATGCGATGGCGCCGGCGTCGATGGCGTCCAGCAGCGCGGTCTCGGACTCATCGGCGCTGTGGAACACGATCGCTGCGTCCGCGTGGGTGCCCTTGATCGTGCGCGCTGCCGCCGGACCGGTCACGTCTGGGAGCCGGAAATCCATGAGCACCACATCAGGTCGATGCTGGGCGACAGCTGCCACGGCATCCGCTCCCGAGCCGGAAACGCCTGATACCGCCATGTCGGGCTGTCCTTCCAGCACCCGCGCGATGGCGGAAGCCAGCAAAGGGTGGTCCTGCACGATCAGGACCTGGACTCGGCGGGCTTCAGGTTCGACGTCGGTAGCTGGATCTGGGTTACGCACCGTTGTCAATTTCTACCCTGGAAGGCAACACCAAACCGGCCATTTCGGACTGTGACTGACACCACTCATTGCAACTGTAAAGCGAATGTTTAGTCAAAAGGCTTCCTTACCGCCGCGACGGGAGCATTAAGACCAACGCTAGCTTGCGCCGAAATGCATCGTTTTGATGCGGTCTTATGTAAGAAAAACGGTATTTCTGAAGGAATCTAAGGTCCTGCCGTATTCCGACTGGCTGCGGGCACTCCGCGACGTCGCAAGACTCAAACAGGCCTGACGCACCCGTATCCTTTCCTTCAAGGCATGAACCCGGCTGGCGACGCCGTCTACTTCTTCCACACGCCGGGCGTCGCTTCGGTCAGATGGGACCAGGAGGCTGAGCTTGTCCTGGTCGAGTGGGAGGGCTGGGCCAACTCCACGGAGTTCGCTGAGCTGCTCGACGCCGAGGTCCGCGCGCTGCAACAACACCGGGGCTCACGCCTGCTGGCGGACTGCCGGCGGCAGAAGGTCATCAAACCCGAGGACCAGGCACTGGCTGACAAGGTCTGGCTGCCTCGAGCGCTGGCGGCGGGACTGAAGCGGTTCGCTGTCGTCCTGCCAACCAGCGTGCTGGCCGAGATGAACATCAGAGACGCCCTGAGCAGGATTCCAGACACCGCAATGCAAGTGGCGTACTTCTCGACGATCGAGGACGCCCAGGCCTGGCTGTTGGAGTAGAGGGGAATTACTTCCCCGCTCGCCGGGGATGTCGGCGCGAAGCGCCGGATGGGGGGCCACCCTAACTTAAACCGTCCAGCCGATGATAAGGTTCGCGACTTATCATTCCTTATTACTTTGGCAGCGACCTGGCCGCCCGGCCCTTACCGCCCGGGCAACGGCATCGACCCGCCGTACCTTGGTGATCGCGAGGAACAGATCGAGGCCGTGCGCGCCTTCCTGCGCGATCCCCGCCATCCGCGGAACGTCCTCATCACGGGGCTGCGTGGGGTCGGGAAGACCGTGCTCCTCAACCACATGCAGGCCGAAGCGGAGGCTGCGGGGTGGATCGCGGTCGACAGGGAGTTCTCTGAGTCGGACTCAGAACCGCCCGCCTTCGCCAATGCGGTGCTCACCGACGTCAATCGCGCGCTGCGGCGCCTCAGCCTCTCCGCACGCCTGAAGGAGCGAGCGGGTCAGCTGCTGCAGACGGCGATCGACTCCGTCGGCGCGCTCGCCGTCAGCTATGGCGAGTTCAAGGTCAGCGTCGACACCAAGCGCCGAGGCTCCGGGCCTCCTCGCCGGCTAGACGACGACCTGCGCGAAGCCCTCATGCGCATATGCGAGCTCTGCCAGAAGAGCGAGCACAAGGGATTGGTGCTCCGGTACGACGAGTTTCATGTAGTGCGCGAGCGCTCGGGAGCTCCGACGCTCAGCGCCCTGCTGAGCGCCACGTCAGCCGTGCAGCAGCACAGCCTTCCACTGATGCTGATGCTTTGCGGCCTCCCGCCGGTGGTCGACAACCTGTCGCGTTCGAAGAGTTACTCAGAGCGCATGTTCCTGACGCAGGAGCTGGGCAACCTCCGTCCACCGGAAGATCGCGCAGCGTTCGTCGACCCAGCCGTGAGGCTCGAGCGCAGATATTCCGACGACGTCGTCGACGCGGTCATGCAGGACACGGGTGGCTATCCGTTTTTCATCCAGGTTTATGGCGACGCACTCTGGACGGGATCCGCCGGCGAGACGATTGCGATGTCCGATTTCAAACGACTGCGGCCCCGCATCCTCGCCACGCTGGACGCGGGCTTTTTCAGGGCTCGCTACGTGCGGGCTTCGCCCAACGAGCGCAAGTTGATGCGCGACATCGCCGCGGTTGGAGAGAGCGCGACCAGCGAGCAGCTCCAGCAGGCGTCCGGGCGAAGGAACAACGAGATCCAGCCGACCGTGAGCTCGCTGATCCAGAAAGGGTTGATCTACCGCCCGGAGCGGGCTCGCGTCGCCTTCACGGCACCGATGTTCGGCGCCTTCATCCGCCGCACCCCAGATTGATATTGGCTCGGCCTTATCAACTCTTATTCATAACCGCGAATCGCACCTTGGCCGCTGCTCGGGCTAGCACCGCGAGCTTGCCAAATGCTTTCTCGCGTGGCAGGTACTTCATCCCGCAGTCGGGGGCAAGGATCAGCCGGTCGGCATCGACGAACTGGAGGGCGTGTCGAATCCTGCCGGCGACCGTCTCCTCGTCCTCGACGGGACTATCGTCGGCGAGGTCGATTACTCCGATGATCAACTGCTTGTTGCGGAGCGACCTCAACACCGAGAGGTCGACCTTCTGCTGAGCCGACTCGAGCGAGATCTGTTTGGCTGAAACGTCCGCCAGCTGCTCCAGGAACGGATACCCGTTCGGGCGTGAATGCACGACGTGCGCGTAGCCAAAGCATGTGTGCAGGGCCGTGGTGCCGGTGATGCCTTCCAGCGCCCGGTTGATCGCCTTGATGGCAAAGCGCTCGGCCTTTTCCGACCGCGCCTGCAGGTACGGCTCATCGAGCTGCACCACGTCGGCTCCGGCCGCGAACAGGTCGCGCACCTCGGCGTTGACCGCTTCGGCGAGCGCCAGGGCGAACGCCTCCTCGTCGTGGTAGTAGTCGTCCTGCGCCTGCTGCGACATGGTGAAAGGCCCGGGTAGGGTCGCCTTGATCGGCAGGTCGGTGTTGGCACGCAAGAACGTCACGTCCCGCACCTCGACTGGACGGATACGACGTATCGGACCGACTACCCGCGGCACCGGATTCGGGTGGCCGGTGCGGTCCAATGCCGTGCCGGGGTTGTCGAGGTCCATCCCCTCCAGGGCCGTGGCGAAGCGGTTCGAATAGCTCTCGCGCCGCACCTCACCGTCGGTGATGATGTCGATGCCCGCACGCTCCATGTCTCGGATCGCAACGATTGTGGCATCGTCCTGCGCCTGCTCCAGAAGGTGGGGGGCGACACGCCAGATCTCAAGCGCTCGCGTCCGCGGGGGGAGCCGGCTGCCGAGCATCGCGCGGTCGACGAGCCACTCGGGTTGCGGATAGCTGCCGACGACGGTTGTGGGCAGCATGTCCATCACGACCATGAGGGTAACGCGCATCATGTCCTGCGCATGGAATCCAGAGGCAACCGGTTAAAAGGAGACGACTGCGACCGCGACTGGATCTGGGAACGCGAGATCGAGACCGCGAGCGCAGAGGACACATTCCGGCTGGCCTCAAGCGCGTGGGAGCGACAGTTCCGTCGCCTCAGGGAAGCCTCTCCTTTCTATGCGCGGAAGTTTCGCGAGGCTGGGCTGGGTTCGTCCTTCGTCGGCCTTGGCGACCTGGCCAAGGTTCCTTTCACCACCAAAGACGAACTGAAGGCGGCGCACGAAGAGGAGCCTCCATTCGGAAGCAACCTGTGCGTCGAGCCGAACCTGGTCAAACGCGTCTATCAGACCAGCGGTACGACCGGCACCCCGAACGTTCTCGCGTTGACCCGGGCGGACATGGAGACCTGGACGGTCATGGGCACGCGCTCGTACTACGCGACTGGCATCCACGAGCACAACAGCGTCCTGACCACTTTCGGCGCCGGTCCCTTCGTCGCGGGCCACACGCACTTCATCCTCCTGCGAATCGGCGCGCGCACTTTGCCCGTTGGCCCGGGCGACACGGAGCGGGTGCTGTTCGCTCTTCGCCAGGGGCTCGCCGACACGTTGCTGGCAACGGCCTCCTTTGCCCAGCACCTGGCCAACCACCTGGAGAAAACCGACCCAGAGCCGAGCGCCACCCCGCTCACCCACATCGTCACGGGTGGTGAGCCGGGCGGCGGCATCCCGGAGATCCGCGACCATATTGAAAGGGTGCTCGGGGTCACGGTGACGGAGGTGATGGGCATTGGCGACGTCGCGCCGTCACTGTTCGGCGAGTGCCCGCACCAGCAGGGAATGCACTTCTGCGGCATGGGACATGTGTGGCCTGAGCTCATCGATCCGCATACCCACGAACCGATGGCAATCGAGCCCGGTGCGGTCGGGGAGCTCGCCTACACCACCCTGACGCGAGAGGCGATGCCTGTGGTGCGGTTCCTGAGCAGCGACATCGTGCGGATCGAGGGCACCTCTTGTGGATGCGAGCGGACAGGCTTCCGGATGCGCTGCATCGGGCGCCGCGACGATGTGTTCATCGTGCGGGGTGTGAACGTGTACCCGAGCGCGATCCTCTCCATCGTGGGCGACTTCCGGCCGCGCGTCACAGGACGAGCGCGCGTCATTCGCCACGGTGGCGAGGTCAGCGTCAAACCGCCCATCCCGGTCGAGGTCGAGGTCCCGGCCGGTAGTGATTCCGATGCCACCCTGGCTGCAGAGATCGCCGAGGCCATCCATTCGAAGCTCGTGTTCCGCAGCACTGTGACCCTCATACCCGAGGCGGCCTTCGGCGACAGCGGGTACAAGACGAAGCTCACCGTCAACCGCCCATGACGAAGCTATACCTCACCGCTTGCCGGGGAGGTGGCCCGAAGGGCAGGTGGGGGGTCCGTGAGCGGTAAGCCGCGGAAGCAGCTGCGGTCGGATCTTGGATGGTCGACGGCCGACCGCATCGTCGTCCGCGGGCATGACCTTGCTGATGAGCTCCTCGGCAAAGTGTCGCTTGGCGATGTCGCGTTTCTCGAGCTAAAAGGCCGCCTGCCGACACAGCAGGAGTCGATCGTGTTCAACGCCATCACGGTCACGCTCGTGGAGCACGGCATGACCCCGAGCGCGATCGCCGCGCGGCTTACCTATTTCGGCGCGCCCGAAGCCTTGCAGGGCGCCGTTGCCGCTGGTCTATTAGGGATTGGCGATCGGTTCGGCGGTTCGGCCGAAGACGCCGCGCGCATGTTGCAGGAAGGGCTGCAAAACGCCGAGCCGGACGCCGACTTGCATGCCGTTGCAAAGCAGATCGTCGGCGCGCATAGGGACGCCAAGCGGTTCATCGGTGGCCTCGGCCATCCGGTACACAAGCAGGTGGACCCCCGCACGCCGAAGCTGTTTGCGCTCGCCGCGGAGAACGGCTTCTCCGGCCGGTACGTCGAGCTCATGCAGCTGATCGCCGCTGAGGCGTCGCTCAGCTACGGCCGGGAGCTGCCGGTCAACGCGACGGGGGCGATCGGCGCCATCGCGAGCGAGCTCGAGATCCCCTGGCGCGTTTGCCGGGGACTCGCTGTGATGGCCCGCGCGATCGGGTTGGTCGCCCACATCCAGGAGGAGATGGAGGAGCCTCTCGCGCCCGAAATCTGGTCGCGGATCGATGAGGAATCCTCGAGCCACAACCGTCCGTCTACGGACTAATATGAGCCCGATCGTGCCTGCCAACGTGCCCGGCATTCACCACGTGACCGCGATCACTGGGGACGTTCAGAAGTGCGTTGACTTCTACGCCGGCGTGCTCGGTCTCCGCTTCATCAAGAAGAGCATCAACCAGGACGTCCCCGATACCTACCACATCTATTTCGGCGACTACCTCGGCACCTCCGGCACGGCCATGACATTCTTCGGCTGGCCGGACTGGCCCAAGCAGAAGGTTGGAAGCGGCCAGGTCACCACCGTCTCGTTTGCCGCGCCCCGCCAGTCTCTCGACTTCTGGAACGGCCGCCTGGGCAAGCTCGGCGTAAAGGTGAGCCGGACGAGTCACTTCGGCACGGATGCTCTCGTTCTAGCGGACGCCGACGGCATCGAGCTGGAGCTCGTAGGCGACGCTTCCGACGAACGATGGGTGCCGTGGCCGGACAGCCCGGTGGCCGAGGAGCACGCCATTCGCGGTTTCCATTCGGTGACGATGACCGTGCCGGAATCCGCGGCGACGTTCGATCTTCTCGTCAAGACGATGGGCTTCCGCAGGACAGGCCAGGAAGGACACCGAACGCGATTTGAGACGGGTCAGGGCGGGCCGCATGCGATTCTCGACGTGGTCGAGACGCCCGAAGGGCCAGAAGGCGAAGAGTCCGTTGGCACCATCCACCACGTCGCCTGGAGAGCCGTCGACCCTGCCCATCAAGCCGAATGGCGGGAGGTGATCGTCAAGGCCGGCCGTAACGTGACGCCGGCGATCGATCGCTACTACTTCAAGTCCATCTATTTCCGTGAGCCGGGAGGAGTCCTCTTCGAGATCGCCACCGATGGCCCGGGCTTTACGGTGGATGAGACCGCCGAGTCTCTGGGCTCGTCGTTGAGCCTGCCGCCCTGGTTCAACGTGCGCCGCGACAGGTTGGATATCACCTTACCGCCCATCGTCGTACCGACCACAGCGACGACCGGCGCGGGCCACTGATGCGCAAGTTTCCGAACGTGGTCGCTATTTCGCCTCGGGGAGGGGAATGAGTTGATGAGCACGGCAACAATCGCGCCGGTCAATCCGATGTCGGCCGAAGGCAAGGACACGGTCATGAGCGTCATGCGCCGCGACCGTGCGAACTTCACACGTCTGGTCGAGGACCCAAAGAACTGGAACGTCATGACGCGATGCACCGGATGGGAAACGCGGGACTTGGTCGGTCACATGATCGACGTGATGGAGGGTTATTTCAAGAACTGGGAGGCGGCCAAGAGCGGCAAAGAAGGCACCGCCCTCGGATTGCCCGTGATGGGCGAAACGCTGAACGACCACGCCCTCGAATTCCGCAAGCTCTCGCGCGAGGAGGCGCTGGAACGCTTCAAGAAGGATGCCCAAAAGCTGGACGGCCTGCTCAGCGCGCTGACGCCTGAGGAGTGGACCGGGTTCATGGTGTACCACCCGTTCGCGGGACCCGTCCCGGCGGGCTTCTACGGCACGTTCCAGATCATGGACTACGGTGTCCACCCGTACGACATCGAGTACGGGCTGGGTAACAAGCTCGCGACTGTCGACGAGGCGAGCGCCGGGCTGATCCTGCCCTATGCCTTCGTGTTCTGGCTGTACACCGTCGACCAGAAGGTGGCTGAAGGCCTCGATGCCACCTATGGGATTGAGGCTGGCGGCCCTTGGGGTGGCAAATGGCGCGCCACCATCAAGGATGGCAAGTGGTCCTCGGAAGCCGAGAAGGGCAATTTCGAAGGCTGCGATGCGCTGTTTCGCTACGAGAGCGCGGCCGACCTCGTGCTGACGTTCTTCGGGCGATACCCGGGGGGTTCCGCATCGGGTGACCCCGAAGTGATCCACAAGGTGCGCCACCTGTTCTTCTCCTTCTGAAGCACTGATCCGAAGCACTCTCTGGGCGGCCGACCTCGACGTATCGGGGTCGCCGCCTTTCACCTCCCCGCTCGCCGGGGAGGTCGGCTCTGCCCGAAGGGCACAGCCGGGTGGGGGGGACCGCGCTGGAACAGCCGTCGATATCAACGAGGTTGACGCGACGACTTCCCCGGTAATCGCCGAGGCGATGGGAGCCGACGGCGATCTGGTGGAAACCCGGATGGCACGAGGGTGCCGGTGCTTCGGCGCGTGGCTTGGCGGTGAGCTCGCCGGGTACGGATGGCTGTCGACCAAGCCCGAGTGGATCGGCGAGTTGGAGCTGGAGATCACTCCCGGTGAGGGAGAAGGTTACATCTGGAACTGCTTCACGCTCGAGCATCACCGACGCAGAGGCACGCTGCGTGCGCTGCTTGCCGGGATCAGGGCGCGCGCCTCCGATGAGGGATTTCGCCGCCTCTGGATCGGCAGCGTCGCGGTCCCGGCCGAGAAGGCGTTTGGACCGGCCGGCTTCACGCCGGCTCTGGCATTTGCCAGCGAGGTGATCACGGGCTACCGCTGGCTCCACGTCGGACCAGCCGCAGGCGCTGACCCCGCGCTCGTGGAGTCCGCCCACCACGTAGTCGGAGCGCCTTCGGGTAGGTTCTTACGTATCTCGCATCCACGGAGGCACTGAACGCATGCTCGTCGCCGCCGCTGTGATGGTCACGATCGTTGCCGCGCTCCACGGCTACTTCCTCGTGCTGGAGATGTTCTTGTGGCGCACGCCGTTCGGTCGTCGCACCTTCGGTATGACCCAGGAGGTCGCGGATTCGTCGGCGGTGTTGGCCGCCAACCAGGGCCTGTACAACGGATTCTTGGCCGCCGGGCTTGTGTGGGGTTTGATCGGTTACGGAGTTGTAGCCGGTCGACCGATCCTCACGTTCTTCCTGGCCTGTGTCATCATCGCCGGCCTCTATGGAGCCGCCACCGTCAGTCGAAGGATCGCCCTGGTCCAGGCGGTGCCGGCCGCCATCGCGCTGACCCTCGTGTGGTTGTCCTAGCCAGCGGGCGAATGGGAGGGGTAGGGAGACCCTGTTCCAGTAATTCCCCGTGGATCTCGAGGATCACGCCGTCCAGGTCGTTCTGCACATCATCCGGGCTCACATACATGACTCGATATCCGGATCGTTCGAGGAAAGCCCTTCGCGGCCATTCGGGGCCATCATCGGTTGGTCCGCTGATCTCCAGCACCAGATGAGCGGCGGGGCAATAGAAGTCGACGATGTAGGGCCCGATCGGATGCTGCCTTCTGAACTTCCATCCGCCGAGCTGGCGCGCGCTCAACCGATCCCAGATCCGCCGCTGGGTATCGGTCATCGTGCGTCGCAGGTATCTGGCCAGGCCGGTGCGAAATGTCGTCATCCCAAGCACGATGCCGCAGCAACGAGCTCTTCCACAACCCAGGCTGTTAAGGCCTAGAGAGCGGCCAGGTAGATCTCCAGCAGGTCCGCGGCAGGGTACTTGCCGGCCAGCTCGCCCGCCGCCTTGCGCAGCTCCGGCTCGCCGATGCCATACGCGGCGATGTGCTGGGGCAGTCCAAGTGACTCGATCAACCCGTGCACCCGTGCTGCCGGGTCACGTCCTGTCGCGCCGGCGAGCATTGCTGTCCGTTCCGGCATCCGGCCCTCGAGGTAGCGGATCACATGAGGCAGCAGCAGGCACGAGGTCACTCCATGCGGGATGCCGTATCGGGCGCCGATCTGCTTGCCCATGACGTGGCTCAGCCCGCCTGCTGACGGCCCGGGCAGCGTAAACGAAAACCACGCCGCGAGCTGGTTCTCGGTTCGCACTTTCGCGTCCGCGGGCGCTGCCTTCGTCCTCGGCAGCGAATCGAACAAGCGGCGAATGGCGTCCAACGCCATGACGTCGGAGAAAGGATGCTCACCTTCGGCCAGGAAACCCTCCACCGCGTGGTCGAGCGCGCGAATTCCGGTCGACAGCCAAAGGGTCATCGGAGTGGCAAGGGTCAGATCGGCGTCGTAGACCACCGCGTCGGGCAGGAGCCGAGGGTCTCGCATGCCCGCCTTGTTTCCGTCGGCGTCCGTGAATCCGGCGCCTGATGCGAGCTCTGCCACCGAAAGCGTCGTGGGCACGGCGATGTGGGGGAGGCCTCGCGCGGCCGCGCCTGTTCGGTCGGCAAGCCTGACGGCGATCATCTTGGCCGCGTCGATCGAGCTGCCACCGCCAAAGCTGACGACGCCGTCCACGTGCGCGTTGCCGGCCTCGCGAGCCCCCTCTTCCACCTGAGACATCGGCGCGTGCTGGCTCACAACCACCGTCGCGGCGACGCGCGCGTCACCGAGAGCGCGCTGCACAACACCGACCAGGCGCTCCTCTGCGACCAGCGACCGGGTGGTCACTAGAGCGATGCGCCGAGCCTCGAGACGCTTGAGCTCGGCGGCTAGCGCCGAGACGGAACCCGACCCCCAGTGGATGACGCGCGGATTGGAATAGGTGAAGAGCCCGCTCACGGCGTGGTCATACTACGGACGCATTGACTGGTCCACATTCGGGCATGCCGATGCTGGAGGCAGGCGAGCCGCTGGGTAAAGCGCGCGCCGCGATGATCCTGGCCCACGGCCGGGGGGCGACCGCCGAGGACATCATGACCATCGCAGCTGAGCTGAAACACCCCGGCTTTGCTTATCTCGCGCCCCAGGCCGCCGGCAATGCGTGGTACCCAAACCCCTTCACCGCCCTCCTCGAGAGCAACGAGCCATTCCTCAGCTCCGCGCTCGAGGTCCTCGAGGACCTCCTCGCCAGGGTCGAGACCAGCGTCCCGGCCGAGCGGGTCATCTTGCTTGGCTTTTCTCAAGGCGCGTGCCTCACGCTCGAGTTCGCCGCCCGTCATGCGCGCCGGTACGGAGGAGTGGTCGGGCTCAGCGGCGGCCTTATCGGGCCAGATGGGACCCCTCGCGACTATCCGGGGGACTTCGAAGGCACGCCAGTCTTTCTCGGCTGCAGCGATGTCGACCCGCACATTCAGAAAAACCGTGTCCTGGAGGCCGCCGACGTTTTCAATCGGATGGGCGCTCAACTAACGGAGCGCTTGTATCCGGGGATGGGCCACACCGTCAATCAAGACGAGATCGACGCTGCCCGAGAGATCGTCACAGAGGTTGGGACCGCTTAGACGGAGTCGCGCCTGGCAGGCTGTTTCTCATAAATCGTCGCGATCGCGGACATGTCCAGATCTCCCGCTGACTTAGCAGCTTGCTCGTACCTCTCTTTTGTCGCGGCTGCGAGCGGCGTCGTTGCCCCGGTCCGCTTGTAAAGCTCGTTCGCGAGACGCAGGTCTTTCACGGCATCTCGCAGCGCGAAGGTAACCGGTTCGTAGTGATGCTCGACCAAGCCCGCCTTCCGCGTGTTCAAGTAAGGCGCGACGCGGCTGAGCATCGCGAAAATGTCTTCGACATTCAGTCCGGCTGTTGTGCCCGCCGCCAGCAGCTCTGCCGCGAGGGCAGTGACACCGGCGATCATGGTGTTGGAGACGAGCTTCAGCTTTGCGGCGCTTCCAAGGGCGCCCACTCGGCGGACCTCACCCAGCGCCTGGAGAACTGGCCGCGCGCGCTCGATGGCCGCTTCATCGCCGGCTGCCAAAACCACCAAAGTGCCGCCTTCCACGGCTGGGATGGTTCCCAACACAGGGGCCTCGACGTACTGCGCACCAGCTCGTTCGATGTGCGGCGCGATCTCAACAGATACGTCTGGACCCGCGGTGCTCATTTCCACGAAGACCTGGCTCTTCGCCGCCTTCGCGGCCCCGCCCTCGCCGAGATACGCGGCGCGAACTGCGTTGGCATCGGTGAGGATCGAGATCACGACATCGACGTTCTCGACTGCTTCGGCCGGGGTTGCGGTGACGCTGCCGATGCCCAGCGCTTCTGCACGCTCGCGGGTCCGGTTCCAGAGCGTGAGCTCATGACCCTGCGAACTGAGCCGCCGCGCCATAGCGCCGCCCATCTTTCCGGTCCCGAGGATTGCCACCCGCATGCGCTGTCCTCCCTTGAACGGTCGGGCCTTGAACGGTCGGGCCTAGGCCTTCTTCTCGGCCTCTTCGCCTTCTTCGCCGTGCTCGACGATGTCGCCTGCCTTGAAGAGCACTTCCTTGAGCACCGCCTGCCACTTTGGCTTGCGTCGGGCGAGGAATTCGAGTGCCATCGCGAAGTGCTTGAACTCCTCCTGCTGTGCGTCGCTCATGATCGCTTTGGCCTGTGCGTTGCGCTCGAGAGAGATGCGCTGCTCGTACCAACCGATCGCCTCGGCCTCTTCCTGCAACGAAGCGACCACGCGCGCGAAAGTACGGATCTCCTGGCTCAGCTCTGCTGCCGGCTCGTGATATTGCTCGGTTGTCATGTCATCCCACAAAATATTGTGCGCCCGGACATGACCGGACGCTCACTGGCCCCGTGGGCAGAGTCTAATTAGCACCCATGGGCGACATCCTGATTTACATCCTCGTTGGCTTGATCGCAGGATTCCTGGCGAGCCGCGTGGTGACCGGCAAGGGCGCGGGCTTGCTGTGGGACATTGTGATCGGGATCCTGGGCGCGATCATCGGCGGCTGGCTGGCCGGGGAGATGAAGATCTCGATCGGGTTCGGTCTGATCGGCCGAGTCATCATTGCGTTCGCGGGCGCAGTGATCCTGCTCCTGCCATTCCGACTGGTGTTCGGCCGCCGCAAAAAGTCGAAATAGGCCGGCTAGACCCAACCTTCTAGGTCGTGAAATGGACTATGGGCAACCGGTAAGGTTCGGCGTTTTTCTCACGCCAGATGGCACGCTGGCCGACCGTTCGCTGACGCTGGCGGCGCTTGCCGATCAGCTTGGCTTCGATGTCATCGGCGTCCAGGACCATCCCTACCAGCGACGGTTCCTCGACACGTGGACCCTCCTCACCGCGATCGCCATGCGGACCGAGAAAGTCCATGTCTTTCCAGACGTCGCCAACCTGCCGCTCCGCCCGCCGGCTGTTCTGGCCAAGGCCGCCGCCTCGCTCGACCTGCTCACCGGCGGTCGGGCCGAGCTCGGCCTTGGCGCCGGCGGGTTCTGGGAAGCGATCAAAGCGATGGGCGGGCCGGTCCGGACGCCAGGCGAATCCGTCGCCGCGCTGGAGGAGGCGATCCAGGTAGTCCGCCTCATGTGGAGCGGCGAGCGCAACGTCCGTTTCGACGGGAAGTTCTACCAGCTGGCCGGAGTGCAGACCGGCCCGAAGCCGGCTCACCCGATCGGGATCTGGCTCGGTGCGTACAAGCCCCGGATGCTGTCCCTGGTCGGTCGCGCGGCGGACGGCTGGGTGCCGTCGCTCGGCTACTTCAAGCCGGCGGATTTGCTCGAGGGAAACCGGCGAATCGACGACGCGGCCGGTGCGGCGGGTCGTGATCCGCGATCGATCCGTCGCATTCTCAACGTCGGTGCGGACGTATCGGTCGAGCTGTTCACGTCACTGACGGTTGAGCACGGCATGGACACATTTGTCGTCGGCGGCATCGAGGATCCGGAATCGCTCCGCTGGTTTGCATCCGACGTCATCCCGACGGTTCGCGAGGAGGTCGCGAAGGCTCGATGAATCACGCCGACCTGGTGGCGCTCATCAAAGACGGGGTCACAGAGCATGGCGGACGTTGGGCCGACCTGGGCTCCGGCGAAGGCGCGTTTACGCTCGCGCTCGCGGACCTGCTTGGTCCAGGTGCGCACATCACGGCGGTCGATCGCGATTCCGACGCTGTACAGAGGCTGTCGAGAGATGTCGAGAAAAGGTTTCCGGAAACAGTGGTCGACACGAGAGTCGCCGACTTCACGCGCCCGCTCGGCCTCTCCGGCCTCGATGGCATCGTGATGGCGAACTCGCTGCACTTCGTCCGCGACAAGCGGCCGGTCCTCGAGTCGGTGCGAAACATGCTGCGACCCGGAGGCAGGTTGGTGGTCGTCGAATATGGAACCGATCGTGGCAACCCCTGGGTGCCACACCCGTTCAGTTTCGATCGCTGGACGCAGATGGCGGCTCAGGCGGGGTTCGAAAAGACGCGCCTCTTGCAAACCATCGCGAGCCGCTACACCGGAAGCATGTACTCCGCGGAGTCATTGAATCCCCTCTCCCGCGACTAGCGGGAGAGGGTGAGGGTGAGGGTGAGGGCGAAGGGGTTTGATCCCTGGCCTAAAAAACCTGCGACTGTGATTGCGCTGCGGGCGCCTGTTGACGCCGGCCATGCCTGCGCCGCAACCACCGCCCGATCATCACCCGCCGGTCGGCGCTCGAACCGCCGCCGCCCCCCGGGTTGAATCGCTTGGTCACGCCGCCGAGCTTCGCGCCCCACGTCACGTACTTGTGAAATCGCTCCTCGGCCTCCTGGGCGATCCCGATCCGGTCGCCGCGTGTCTCCTCGCGGAAACGGGCGATCCGGCCGGCCGCCGCGCCTTCCTTCTCCTCGGGCGTAGACCCGACGTTGAGGTCAGGCAGCGACCCGAGGACTACGATCTGGTCGTCTTCGACCGTGACCTCCACTCCCTTGAACCAGCCGTCTGGGAGTCTTCCGGCAAACCAACCTTTGATCGTTCCGAACTCTTTTTCATCCATAATTACATGATTACGCTGCAAAACCGAATCTGTCAAGTAGCTAACGTAAGCTGGATTTCCAGATGGGAATGATGGGCGGGCCGGGGATGCACTGGTGGGGCGGGCGACGCAAGCAGCCTGACACCGGCCCCGCCAACAGCGGCCTCACCGGCGACCCCGCACTCGAGCAGCCGCCATTGCCCGAGGGACCCAAGGACCTTCGGGGGCGCTGGAACAGCCTGAAACAATCGGTCGCCGGGACGACCGCGGCGCTGCCGAGGGTGCTGCGATTGGTCTGGGACGCGAGCCCCTCGACCACCCTCGCCCTATTTATGACGACCGCGATCGCCGGCTTGATACCGGCTGCCGCCGCGTACACCTCCAAGCTGTTAATCAACGCGGTCGTGGCCGGCATTGCGATCCACAACTTCCACCAGGCGGATCGCGTGTCACTCGCTGGCCTGGATCCTCACGGACCATTCGGGTCGGTGCACGCGCCGGTGTTCACGGCGATCGGGGCCATCGTCGCCCTGGCCATAGTCCAGCTGCTGCTGTTCGCGGTCACCGCCCTGCTCGGCACGATCCGCAACATCACGCAGCAGCTCCTACAGAACGCGGTGGCCATGAGGATCCAGCTGATGGTGATGGAGAAAGCAGCGTCGCTCGATCTGCAGTTCTACGAAGACCCGGCGTCGTATGACCTGCTGCGCCGCGCACAGACCGATTCCATCAACCGGCCGGTAATGATGATCTCGACCGCGTTCGGCCTTGTGCAGACCCTCCTGACGTTCATCACGATGATCGCCCTGTTGGTGGCGGTGAGTCCTTTGCTCGCGCTGATCGCGCTTGTCTCCCCGATCCCCGCCTTCATCGCCGACACGCGCTACGGCTGGTGGGGCTACAACATCGCCCGCTGGGGATCGCGGCTGCTCAGGCGCATGAACTACCTCGTGACGCTCGTCACCACCGACAGGTTTGCCAAAGAGGTCAAGCTCTTCGGCCTCGGGGATTACTTCATCGCGCGCTACAAGCTCATCGCGGAAGCGTTCTACGCGAGCCAGCGCCGGCAGGTTGCCAGGCGGTATCTGACAGGGTTCGCCTGGGGCAACCTCAGCACGATCGCGACTTCCCTTACCTATCTATATGTGGCGCTGCAGGCGATCGCCGGAAGGCTGACCCTCGGCGACCTGACTTTGTACACGGCGGCTGCGCAGTCGGTGCAGGGCTCGATCCAGGGCATTCTGAGTGGCTTCTCCGGGATGTACGAGCACAACCTCTATCTGAACAACCTTTTCGAGCTCATGGCGACGAAGCCTTCGATGCCGGTGGCGCCGGCCGCGCGGCCGGTGCCGGAGCCCATGCGTGGAGAGATCAAGTTCGAAAACGTCACCTTTGGTTACCCAGGGGCAGACAAGACCGCGCTCAACAACCTGAGCTTCACAGTCAAGGCGGGGGAGACGCTGGCCGTGGTCGGGCGCAACGGCGCCGGCAAGACCACCCTGTTCAAGCTGATCTGCCGCCTGTACGACCCTATCGAGGGCCGGATTCTGATCGACGGGATCGACCTGCGCGAATTCGAACCCGACGATCTGCGCGAGCAGATCGGGGCGATGTTCCAGGACTATGTGGACTACCAGGCGACCGCGGCCGAGAACATCGGGCTAGGCAACGTGCCGCAGATCACCGACCGTGAAGCGATCGAGGATGCCGGGCGCCAGGCCGGGGCCGACGAGCTCATCGCGGGGCTCCCCGATGGTTACGACACCGCCCTGGGAAAGTGGTTTGACGCCGGCGTCAATCTTTCCGGCGGTGAGTGGCAAAAGGTCGCGTTGGCGCGGGCATTCATGCGCGACGCCAAGATCCTGCTGCTCGACGAACCGACCTCTGCGCTTGACGCGCAGGCGGAGTACGACCTCTTCGAGCGCCTGCGCTCCCTGACCCACGGCCGGACCGCCGTCTACATCTCGCATCGCTTCTCGACTGTGCGGCGAGCCGATCGCATCATCTTCCTGGAGAACGGCCGCCTCGCGGAGGAAGGCACGCACGAAGAGCTGATGCGGCTGGACGGCCGGTATGCGCGGTTGTTCAGGATGCAGGCCGCTGCATACACGGGAGAGGACATCCTCCCGGAAGAGATCACGTCCCCTCTGGCCGGGTAACCAACTTTCACCTCCCACCTCGGTGGGAGGTCGCCCGGGTGGGGCGGTGGAGTGGCTCCCACAGCACAAACCACTATCGTTCCGCCGTGCATCACCGTGCGCCCGTACTCATGGGAGTCTTGCTGGGCGCCGCCACCGCCGCCGTCTACCTGATCGGCTCGAATCGGTCCTACGGTTATGACGCCGCGGCCTCATTCGCCAACTTCGTCGCCACGCCATCGCTGTGGGACGCGTTCGCGGTCGGTACGGTCCTGCCGAGCGTCCCCCTGAAGAGCGTCGCCTCCAACGACCATGTGCTGCTCTCGCTCCTGAGCCATCTCATCTACTCGACGACGGGATCGCGAAGCGAAATCGCGTACCGCCTGGTGCCGGCGCTGGCGGCCGGCGGGACCGTAGGTGTCACCGCGACTGTTTTGGCCCAGCGCTTCGGCAGCCTCGCCGGCGTTTGCGCAGGCCTCTTCATCGCCACGGACCCGCTGTTCGTCGATAACAGCCGCGACCTGCGCGGCTACAGCCTGGCGGCGCTAGGCGCCGTGCTGGCCACTCTCATCGTGGCGGGGAAGTGGACCCGCTGGCGGTTGGTTGCATATGCGCTGGTGATGGGACTGGCCATCGCCGCACAGTTCTTCGCGATCGTCGTGCTGCTCACTCACGTGGCGTGGATCGCGACCCGGAGGTCGTGGCCGCAGCTCGGCCGGCTGGCGCCGGTGTGGATTGCGGCGGCGGCGATCGGGGGCGCCGCCAACGCGAACATCCAGTACATGGAGCTGGTTCAGCATGGCTATCCGCCGAGCATCTTCTATCCGGCGTTTCCGCGCGATCTGGTCTTCTTCCTAGTCGGCGCGCCTCTGCTTGTCCCACTGGGCCTGTGGCTGTCGACCGCAGGGCTTGGCCTGTGGACGCAGCGCAAGGAGGCGTGGCTCTGGGCGGTCGTTGGGGTCATGGCTGTGGTCGTGGCCGCGCTGTGGCTGGGCCTGCGCCCGGCCTTCCTGTACCCGCGCTTTTTCACCTTCCTCGTCCCTGCTTGCGCCTTCCTGATGGCGGCAGCGATCGCTCGCTGGAAGGTCCTTGCGCCGGTGGTTGTGGCGGGGGCCGTTATGGCTGCGATCAGCCAGGTTCCCGGATACACCGAGGATCCTCTTGCCCTGTCGCAAGCGGCGGCGGCGATCCAGCGTGTTCATGCGGCCGGAGGCCGCCCGTGCGTGATTCACATCGACGAGCAGGTGCTGGCCGCATACACCACGGACTTCGCAGTCGTGTCGAGCCCGGATCAGCTCGCGGCTTGCGACGCGGTGGTGGTGGTCAGCTGGAACGTGGACCTATCGCTGCGCGATCTGGCCGCCCAGGAATTTCCCCATGCGACAGCACTACAGGCCTACTACCCGGCCGTCGTCCTCGAGAAGTGAGCTAGGGGTTCGGGCTCTAAGCCCTGATACCGGTCATCTGAAGGACCCGAACAGCTCGCCCGCGCATTCGGTCACAACGCCAGCAGAAGACGACGGCGTCAATGCCCCCGGGCAGGATCCCCTTGAGAAGTACCTCACGCTCGTTTTGGTGAAAGAACCAGCAGATGAAGAAGTGCATCAGGCCCAGAGAAGCTATCACCTTGTCGCCTACAAAACAAAGGAAAGTCAGTTAAGACTTTGTGAAATCACCTCCCCACTTGCTGGGGAGGTCGGCCCGCTCGCGGGGCGAGCCGGCCGGGTGGGGGGACTCGGCCTGACTAAACCACCTCGTTGATCCGCGCGGCGAGGATGAAATCATTCTCAGTCAGACCTCCCGCGGCGTGGGTCCAGAGCCAGATGGTCAGCGAGCCGTAGCTCAGTTGGAGGTCGGGGTGGTGGCCCTCAGCCTCGGCGATGGGAGCGATCCGGTTCACGAGCTCGACCCCAGGCATGAAGCCCTTGAAGTTGACCGTTCTGGTCAGGCGCAGGTGCCCATCAGCCTCCTCGACCGTCCATCCGGCCACTTGCTCGAGAAGCCGGTCGATCTCCTGTCGCGGGAGTGGGGGAGTGCCGGGTTTGCAGTCCACGCAGTGACGCTGTGCCAGGGGGGTTGCCATCAATGGCGATCGTACGAGGGTGGGTAGAATTGTGAATCCCATTGGGGCGGCTAGCTCAGTGGGAGAGCGCTCGCCTCACACGCGAGAGGTCATTGGTTCGACCCCAATGCCGCCCACCAGCACGTGGCCCCGTCGTCTAGTGGACTAGGACGCAGCCCTCTCAAGGCTGAGATCGCGGGTTCGAATCCCGCCGGGGCTACCAATTCCAGGTTCGCGAACCCGCACGTTTGGCGCCAACCGTGCCCTTCGCCCAGGGCTCAAATGTCCCGCTGTTGCCTAACGTGCGGAATTTGACAACCGATCGGGCGCGACGCCAATCTCCGGTCGAACTACGAAGGAGGGCGAGCGCGACGGCGCCCGCCCCACGATAGTCGCGACAGCTACGCCGGCGCTCCGCTTGGCGCCGGGACGACGCCGAGCTGGATGAGGAATCCATACATGTCCACCACATCCCAGTGCTCCGCCATACGGCCGTCGCGCAATTGGTGGATGTCAATGCCCTGGATGGTGTAGCTCTTGCCACTCGGCGGGAGCCCGAGAAACTCGCCCACCTGGGTGCCCCGTGTCGTCCACAAGACGGCCACCTTGTCACCCTCGGCGATCAGATGCTCCAGCGTGAACTGTTGTTTGAGGCCCGTGCGCAGGGTGTTCACCCGCTGACGCAGACCCTCCAGACCCTGGCCGTGTCCTGGGAACGGGTTGTGCTCCACGTAATCGGCGCGAGCGATGGTCTCGAGGACGTCCAACCGGCCCTGCATCAGGACCTCCTCGTAGTAGCGTCTGAGCAGCTGCTTGTTCTCGGTTTCTGACAATTTCGTCTTCTCCTTTATTTGTGAGTGGGCCCGCCGACCTGGCGGTAGAAGGCCCACATGTCAACGACGTTCCAGTGGGCTGCCATGCGTCCATCTCGCATCGTGTAGATGTCGACTCCGTCGAACTCAACTTGCTTACGCGTAGCCGTCAAACCCAGGAACTCGGCCGAATGGACGCCCGACAGGGTCCAATGCACGGCAACCCGGTCGGCATCGACGATCACGTCGTGCAGCTCATGTCGCGGCTGGAAGGCGGCACGGATCTTGGCCACCCTGAGCTTCAGACCCTCACGGCCGCTGCCCTGACCGGGCAGGGCGACGTGGTCTTCATAGTCGGCGACTGCAAGCTCATCCAGCAGATCCAGGTTTCCCGCCCCGATGACGTCGCGAAAGAATCTCAGGATGCTGGTCCGATTGCGCTCCAACGTCATGAGCGTCATCCTGGACGCAAATGCCGGGGCAGACCATGAAATCTGTCCACCGACTTGGTCACCGGCTGGCGAGTGGCGATCGTGACTGAGGACGCTGAACGACTGGGTCCAACGCTCAAGCATTTGCGCTCAACGGCGGGGTTGACTCAAGAGGAGCTCGCCGAGCGCTCGGGTATCAGCGCCAGAACCATCAGCGATGTCGAGCGTGGGCTCCGAAGCATCGTGTACCCGCACACGGCGCGCCGGCTCGCGGCGGCCTTGGGACTCGAAGAAGACGCAAGCCATCGCTTTGAGGCAGTCGCAGCCAGGCGTCCCACGAGCGAACCCCAGGCCCCAACTGGTGCACTACCTATCCCTCCGACACCCTTGCTCGGTCGTGCAGACGAGGTGGCGAAACTAGTCTCCGCATCGAACGAACCCGGTGTTCGTCTACTTACCCTGACAGGGCCGGGGGGCATCGGTAAAACCCGCCTCGCACTTGCAGTCGCCGAGCTACAGCAGACATCATTTACGGACGGCGTCTTCTTCGTCTCTCTGGGTGAGGTCCATGATCCGGAGCTGGTGGCATCGGCGATCGCCAAAGCCATCGGCGTGGTCGAGATCGAAGCGGGAATCCCGCTTCTGATCGAGAGATGGCTGGCAGGACGTCAAGCGTTGATCGTGCTTGACACCTTTGAGCATCTTCTCCCAGCGGCTCTGCTGGTCTCGTCAATAATCGTTCATGCGCCCGCGAGCAAGTTCCTCGTCACAAGCCGTCGGCGCTTGAACGTGCGAGGGGAGCATGAGTTCCAGGTGCCACCCCTCGACCTGTCCTCAGCGACCGCCCTTTTCGAGACGCGCGCCGAGGCGGCTGGGCACGACCCGGATCTGGTGCTTGAAATCTGCCGCCAACTCGACGGCCTTCCCCTGGCGATTGAGCTGGCCGCCGCGCGCACCAAACACCTTGCACTGCCGACGCTGGCAAGCCAGCTGAACAATCGCCTGGGCTTGCTGACCGGAGGCCCCATTGACCTGCCTCTCCGCCAGCAAGCTATCAGAGAGACGGTCGCCTGGAGCCACGACCTTCTTCACGAAACCGAGCGCGTTCTGTTCCGGCGGTTGGCAGCCTTCTCAGGAGGCTGGACCCTAGCGGCGGCCGAAATTGTCTGCGACATGCCAGACCCGCTGGTTGTCATCAGCGGTCTGATCGAACAAAGCCTGGTGAGACTGATCGGACACGGTGTCGAGGCTCGATACATCATGCTCGACGTCATCCAGGAGTATGCGGCCGAACGCCTGCTGGAAGCGGTGGAGACGGAATCGACCGTGCAGCGGCACGCTCTTTATCACCTCGAGCTTGCGGAAGAAGGTGAAGCGAAGCTGGTCGGAGCCCGTCAGGAGGAGTGGTACCGACGGCTCGATGCAGAGCGAGGCAACCTTCGGCGTGCGATTGCATGGGCGATGCGGCAGACCGATAACGTCTCTGCGCTCCGCTTCACTGTGGCCCTATGGCGCTATTGGCGCTACTCTGGCGAGTTCGCCGAAGGACGCCGCTGGTCCGAGGCAGCGCTCGCAATGCCCGGCGCGGCTCCCGCGTCGCTGCGGGCAAAGGCACTGTGGGGCACTGCATTTCTGGTCTATCCGCAAGGCGATTACGGCAGGATGGCCGAGCTCGCGCCGGAGTGCCTCGACATGGCCCGCCAGGGCGGAGACCCGATGGACCTTCGCAATGCGCTGACCGTCATCGGCCAGCTCGCGATGTGCGAGGGCCGCTATGCCGACGCGATGGAGCCTTTTCGCGAATCGCTCGATATATGCCGCCGTCTTGGGCTGAGCTGGCAGCTCGGCACCTCACATCTCAATTTCGGGAACGCACTGCTTCATTCGGGGCATACGGCAGAGGCCGAACGGATCTATCGCGACGGGCTCGAGGTCTATCGGAAGCTGGGCGACGCGACCTTCGCGGCCAGGATGACGAACGCCATCGCGCACGCCGCGCTGGCCGAGGATGACTTCGAGCGAGCGGACGGTCTGGCAAGGGATTCGCTGAGAGTCTTTGCAACGCAGCGCGAACGGATTGGGGTCGCCGAGGCTCTTGACACCCTGGCTGCGGTCGCAGCGGCACGCGCCGATTCAGAGCGCGCCGCTCGGTTGGATGGAGCCTCCGAACGCATTCACGAAACGATCGCATCCCGACCGGCCCCGTTCGAGCGCACCATCAGCGGGCGATTCATCGACGCCTCGCAAGCAGCTGTGGGGGCAACTCGGTGGCGACCCGGCTGGGAGTCCGGTCATGGCCTGAGCTTGGAGGAGGCAATCGACTACGCGTTGAGCTGAGCTACCGAAGAATCCCGGTCAGCCAAACACAATCCGCGGTTTCGTAGGTGGTGCCACGAATCCCGCCGGGGCTACTCGTATACACATCTCTCGCGCAGGTGGTGTGTATAATGGGGGTTCATGAGGCGGATCCAGATCCATATCGACGAGGCTCTGGACGATGCGGCCGAAGTGGAAGCAGCGCGCAGGGGATTATCAAAGGCCGCGCTCATTCGTGCTTCGCTAGCCCGAGAACTGGCCATTGATACACGGCCGGACGCCAATCCGTGGCAGGCCCTCACGGGGTGGCTTGACGACGGTCCAGTCGAAGACCTCGATGCCGTCATTTACGACCAAGATCGATGAGGTTCGCGGACACCAGTTTTTGGTTTGGCGTGCAAGAGCGCCGAGACTCACGTCATGAGCAAGCGCGCGCCCTGGTGGAACGGGGAGTTGGTCGGGTCGTCACCACGAACCACGTCGTCGGTGAGACATGGACTCTCCTGCGCAGACGCTCCGGGCATTCAGCCGCGGTCGGTTTTATCGATAGGTTGAAGGCGCTCCCCGACACCGAGGTCGTGCACGTCGATAAAGCAACCGAGACCGAAGCCTGGCGCTGGCTCCGAGCGCGTGGGGAGCGCGAGTACTCATTTGTTGATGCGACAAGCTTCGCGGTGATGCGGCGTCGACGGATTCGTGAGGCTCTGGCATTCGACGGCGACTTCAACGCCGCTGGGTTCGTCGAAGTCCGGGCGGGCTGAGAGGTAAGCCGGACCTGACGAGCTAGTCGCACGGGACGCAAAACACTCCTAACCGAACCTAATCGCCGGTATTGCAACTGTCGCCTCGAATCCCGCCGGGGCTACCAGTGCAACTTGTTCGCTTATCGGCAAGAACGATGGCGGGTCGCAGCCAGAACCTCAGCTATGGCACGCGCTCGTCCAGGTCCGGCCGCATCACGACGCTCTCCTGCTCGTGTGCATCCGTCCTGGCGCCGACGAAGAGCGCGGGCGTCGCGCCGCGATTGACAGCAACGTGTGGCACTCCAGGAGGGATGTAGAGGTAGTCCCCGGCGTGGGCCACATCACGGTGCTGGAGCTGGTCGCCGGTCCAGAGCTCGACCTCGTCCCCGCTGACCATGTAGAAGCCCGATTCGTGGTGCTCATGGGTATGGGCTTTCGTGCGCCCTCCGGGCGGTACCGGAACTGAACCGAGCCACAGTGCCATGGCGCCCACCGTCTCGGCGCTGATGCCGGGTGTGTAGGTCAGGCCTTGCTTTCCCACGTAACTCTCTGCCGCACGGACGACGCGTCCGCTCCCCTCTCTAGCCACCTGGTCCATGTCAGCCTCCTGACCTACGACCGGCCGTTGCTCGCGTTTTGATCCGCCACGGACAATAGCCCTGGTCGGGGGCGTCGTCAATGTGCTCCGCGCCTCTA
This sequence comes from Candidatus Dormiibacterota bacterium, assembly GCA_035937155.1. Taxonomy (GTDB): domain Bacteria; phylum Chloroflexota; class Dormibacteria; order Dormibacterales; family Dormibacteraceae; genus Palsa-870. The sequence continues at coordinate 112,552 of DASYVJ010000043.1, forward strand.
TAAGCGGAAATCCGTTACGGGGCCTTCAGCGAAAGATCACGGGCGGTTTCGTAACTGTCGCCTCGAATCCCGCTTGGGCTATGCCTGCCATTGATCTAGCTTGAGCCAACGCGACATCAACCGGGTGACCCTTGCGTCCTTGCGGGCCCGGGTGCAGAGTGGTCCGCGTCAATGATCATCGAGCGCCCGGACTTCCAGAGGCTGGCATGCGACATTGCTGGCCAGATCATCCTGCCCGAGGACGCCGACTACGAAGTAGCCCGGCGAGTCTGGAACGGAATGATCGACAAGCGACCCTTGGGGATCGTGCGTTGTGCCAACGCTGGCGACGTGCTCGCGACCATTGCTTTTGCGACCGATAACGGAATCGAGAACATCGCGGTAAGGGGAGGAGGGCACAACATCGCCGGCAACGCTACCTGCGACAAAGGACTGGTTATCGATCTCTCGCCGATGACGAGCATCGAGGTCGACCGGCACAATCGTCGCGCACGCGCCGGGGGCGGGGTTCTGTGGGGTGAGTTCGATGCCCAGACGCAGAAAGTGGGGCTCGCTACGAACGGCGGGCTGATGCCATCAACCGGCATCGCCGGCTTCACACTAGGTGGTGGCCTGGGCCACCTGATGCGCAGTTATGGCCTGGCTTGTGACAACCTCATATCGGCTGATGTCGTGACGGCCGATGGCCGAACCCTCAGAGCGAGTGGCGCTCAAAATGACGAATTATTGTGGGCCCTACGCGGCGGCGGCGGCAACTTCGGGATCGTCACGTCCTTTGAGTTCCAGCTCCACGATGTCGGTCCGGATCTGCTCGGCGGACGACTGATCCACCGGTTGGGTGACGCACCTGACGTGTTGCGCTTCTATCGCGAGTTCATGGCTCGTGCACCGGACAACCTGATCGTTTACGCGGGCCTATCAACTGGTCCTGACGGCGAGCCACGGCTCGGATTCCGGCCCGTCTTTAATGGCCCGGTCGCCGAAGGGCAGTCACTGCTGAAGCCGCTGCGCCAATTCGGCACACCGGTCCTTGACGACATCGAGCCCCGTCCCTATGTCGACATTCAGAAGATCGTCGAGCCAATGTTTCCGCCAGGGCGGCTCAATTACTGGAAGGCAAACTTCGTCGACGAGCTCAGTGACGAACTGATCGACATCTTGGTCGCGGCGTATCGTCGAGTCCCCTCACGATATTCCAACATTGCGCTCGAGCCGATGGGTGGCGCCATCGCGCGCGTGCCGGATACCGCCACAGCTTTCAATCACCGCACCTCTGCATACAGCCTCCTAATTCTGGGTGGCTGGCTGGACAGCGCGGAGACCGAGGCTAACGTCGCCTGGGTGCGGGGACTTTGGGATGTGACGCGCCCCCTTTCATCGAGCGCTGTGTACGTCAACTACTTGGGGACTGAAGGCGACAGCAGGATACGAGACGCATATGGTCCAAACCACGCCCGACTCTCCGAGTTAAAGCGAACGTACGACCCCGGGAACTTCTTCCGACTCAACCAGAACATAGAGCCGGCTGCCAGCAGCTGATCAGCGGAACCTCAGACGCGGTTTCGTAGGTGTCGCCGCGAATCCCGCCAGGCCGAGTCCAGAATCGCATCCGAAGCGGCTAGCCGCAACTGACATCTGGCCTGCGGTGAACTGACACGGGTCAGATCGCCGCCGGGCGTCTCTTAGAGCTTTAGCGCCAGCCCGTTCAACAGCCTTCCGACGTGGTCCAGATGGTTCGAATAGCGTCCCGCTTGGGCTACTCGAACATCTGTTCGATTAATTTTCTCCGACTTATCCGAGGTGCCCAGACCTCGAGAAGCGCTACCCGAGCCTGGTCAAGGTCATGCAGGACGCCGAGCGTGACATCCTCGCCTACCGCAGCTTTCCGGTCGGTGTCGGCCGCAAATCTGGTCGACCAATTCAATCAAGCGAATTGGAGTCGCTTGGCATTGTCTGAGAGTGCTTCGCACCGATGACTTAGGCGTCGCGGGGTTCCGCGTCGCCGGGGTGATTGATAACAAATGATGCACCCAAAACGTAATCATTCACCGCATTCAGGCCCGGGGTCGGGACGGAACCCAAACTCAAGCCAGCACAGTGCCGGGCGTCGTACCAACGTCACCTACCTGCGGCAGCGAACGCCAACTCCCGGCGCGGGCAAAAAGTTCCCATCCCAATCAGCTGACGGCGGGATGCGGCATCAGCCCAAGCTGGGCCAGGATTTCGGCTTGGTCGAAGTACTCGCGCTGCGTCTTGATCCGCCCATCGCGGTCGACGATCCCGACACTAGCCGCCTGCACGTCGACATGCTTGTTGGTTGCTGGCAGCAGCTCGCCAGTCGGAAGGGGGAGTGGCCCGCCGTTCGTCCCTGCCGACTCGTACTCCACGGCGACGGCTTCGCCTTGCTCGACGATGCGCTTGAGCGTGACGTGCACGTCCGGGAACGCACCGAACATCTGAGCGTAGAACGCGACCACAGCCTGCCGTCCCTTGAGGGTCGGCATTCCTGGCCACGTAAACTCGGCATCATCCGCGTACATCTCTCCAATCGGGTTCAGGTTATGCGCATTGACCGCCGCGTTGAGTCGCCGCACCCGGTCCGCGATCGCTTCCATTGCAATTCCTCCTTTGCGTTGTGAGCGACATCGTCACGGCCCGGCGGCACAGCTCGAATCAGGGAAACCCCTACTTTCTATATCCCTCCACGGCAGGCATAAGATGGGCCGGATGTTCCTGGGGAGGGACGCGGAGCAAGCTCGGATCGATGCACTCGTAGAGCACGCTCGCTCAGGTGTGAGCGGAACCCTCATAGTCAGCGGCGAGCCGGGAATCGGCAAGAGCGCCCTGCTGATCTACGCGACCGGCCAGGCCCTCGATATGACCATCCTGTCGGCCACCGGGATCAAGGCCGAATCCGAGCTGCCCTTCTCAGGGCTCGCCGAGCTGCTGCACCCCATTCTCGATCAAATCGACGAGATCCCGAAGCCCCAGGCGGCGGCGCTCGCCGGCGCGCTCGCCATCGGTCCGCCCACGATGTCCGATCCGTTCGCCGTCTCGGCGGCGACGCTTAGTCTCATCGCCGCAGCGGCTGACCGCCGCCCGCTGTTGGCGGCGGTCGACGATGCTCACTGGCTCGACGCTGCCTCACGGGATGCGCTTGTGTTTGCCGCCCGTCGCCTCCATGCCGACCGCGTCGCGTTCATCTTCGTGATCCGCGAAGGGGAGAAGACCGATCTCCAGCTCGCGGACTTCCCGCGAATGACCCTGCAGGGCGTCGGCTTCGAGACAAGCAGCGAACTGCTCGCACAGGGCGCTGGGTCGCCGGTGGCCGCCAGGGTCGCCCAGCGCATATGGGAGGAGACGCAGGGCAATCCTCTTGCGATCCTCGAAACCCCACGTCTGCTGACCGCAGCCCAGCTATTAGGAAGCGAGCCGCTGCCTGAGCTGCTTCCAACTGGACCTGGAATTCAGATGTCGTTCGAGCACCGCGTGGCCACCCTTCCGAAAAGGACCCAGATGGCTCTCCTCGTCGCGGCCGCGTCACAATCCGGCTCCATCAAAGAGATGGCGCGAGCGTGTGCCAGCAGTGAGGTAGCTCTGGTCGACCTGGACTCGGCCGAAGCGGCCGGACTGATCTCGAACGACGGCCTCAGGATCCAGTTTCGACATCCCTTGATGCGCGCGGCTGTCTATCAGGCGGCCGCGCCCGCGGACCAGCGTGCCGCTCATCGGGCGCTCGCAAGCTCTGCTGACGCCGATGGTTCACCGAGTGAGCGCGCCTGGCATCTCGCTGCTGCGGCGCAGGGAGAAGACGAGGAGGTGGCGGCGGCCCTCGAGGCGGCCGCCAATGACGCTCGCCGGCGTAGCGGCCCCGCTGCAGCGTGGCGTGCCTTTGAAAGAGCGGCGCGATTGACGCCGGACCCCGAGCGGCGTGCGCGTCGCCTGCACGAGGCGGGCAGCGATGCTTATGTTGCGGGCCAGTCAGAGCGATCGAGGGCTTTGTTAGACGAGGCGCACGTCCTGGCGCGAGAAGTGAGCCTGCGCGCAGACATCGAACACACGCGCGGGCGCATCGAGATGTGGACACGTTCCCCGGCTGCGGCCCGCAAGGTTCTGCTCGCGGCGGCCGAACGGATCGAAGTTCACGACCCGGCTAAGGCCACTCTCATGCTGGTTGACGCTGCTACCACCATTACGCAAGAGATCGATCCTGACGAGAGCATGGTTCAACAGGGCCTGCGAGTATCTCAACACGCCTATGAGCTGGGCTGCCGGGTCGGAGGCATCACCCAGGCGGCAGCCGAAGGCGCATATGGCAAGGCCCTAGTCATCAGTGGACAGAACGCCGACGGACATCGTCTACTCCTTCGCTCGCTAGAAGCGATTGACGCGAGAGAATCGCCCTGGCTGGCGATCCAGCTGATCCAGTACGCCCACGTCTTCCTCTATTTCGAAGAGTTCGATCGGATGCGTGCCCCCCTGGAACGTCTGATTGCCGAGGCCCGCGAGTCTAGCGCGCCCGGGGCTCTTCCCTATGCGCTCGGTCACTTGTCCGAACTGGACTTCCGAACCGGACGCTGGTCGGCGGCTCACACTGAGGCAGCCGAGGCCGTCGAGCTCGCCACCGAGCTTGGCCACAGGTTCTCCTTGATGTATGCGCTCGCCTGCCTTTCCTGGATCGAGGCGGCCCGCGGATTGGAAGTGGACTGCAAGGCTCACCTTGCAAGGCTGTGGGATGTCTCCGAACACGCCCGGGACGCTGTCGGCGGCTATGTCGCTCGTATCACCGGGCTTTTGGACCTCGGGATGGGGCGGAATGAGGAGGCCGTCAAACATCTCCTGCCGGTGGTCGAGGCCTTGGCGCGGTTAGGAATTGTTATGCCATATCTATTTCAGGAAGGCCCGGACTTGATCGAAGCGTATGTCCACACCGGGCAGCGCTCGCAGGCGCAGGCGACCCTCATCGTCCTGCAGGAGCAGGCGGCGACTGCTCCCGGATTGTGGCCTCGTGCCGCCGCTGCTCGATCCCGCGGGCTGCTCGAGGACGACTTCCAGCCCGCGTTCGAGGAGGCGATGGCGCTGCACGCGCGCACCGACATGCCCTTTGAGCGAGCCCGCACCGAGCTCTGCTACGGAGAGCGGCTGCGAAGGGCTCGCCGCCGGGCCGAGGCTCGCGACCAGCTGCACGCCGCGCTTCAGACTTTCGAACGCTTGGGTGCTGAGCCGTGGGCCGTTCGCGCCCGCAATGAGCTGCGAGCTACTGGAGAGACTGTACGTCGCGACCGCCTGGCTTCAGACGACCTGACTCTGCAGGAGCTGCAGGTCGCGTTGAGGGTGTCAGAGGGTGCCACCAACCGCGAGGCTGCCGCTGCTCTTTTCCTCAGTCCGAAGACGATCGAAGCGCATCTCAGCCGCATCTACGGCAAGCTCGGAATCCGGTCGCGCACCGAGTTGGCTCACAGGTTCGCGCAAGAGAAGTCAATGGCGCCCGCAGCCACTACGCCGACCTCCAGGCGGTAGCCCCACAGATCTTGCACTGGTACTCGGACTGATTCTCGGCATTCTTCCGGCCGGTCGCCTTCCAGATCACGCCGGAGCGCTTGATCACGTTACAGACGCATGGTTTCGACGTCGCGTGGGTTGAATCGGGCTTGTCGGACATGTCTACACCTCCAATGGTTTGGCTTTTGGTCGAGTCGCCGCGATGTGGCCGACGATGTATTCGGCATCTCTGCCGACACCATCGATGAGCGCTGAGTTGTGTCCGAATTGGAACGGCAGGCCCATGAAGTAAAGGCCTGGCTCCGACAGCACGACCCCTCGCTCATGAGCCGGGACGTGGCTGCCGGCGGCCGCCGGCAGTTGGATCCAGCCGTAGTCGTGCTTAAAGCCGGTGCACCAGACAACGTTCCTGACATCAAGGTGAAGTCCACCTTCGAGGCGCGGCTTGCCAGCCTCGGCACATTCGACCCGGGGCACTCGCGTGATGCCCGCGCGGGCGAAATCCTGTTCTCGGATCCGCACGAGCGGCGTGCCTTTGCTCCGAAGCTGCGTGCTTATCTTCCTGCCCATCGGCGTGTTGAGAGTGAGCAGCCGAGTGGCCAGCCACCAGGAGGGACGCGAATACAGGACTGGCGAGACGCTGCCGGTCGGCCGGCCGGCCAGCCACACCCGATGTTGCCGAGCGGCATCGAGGGCTATCTCGGCGCCCGAGTTTCCTGAACCGACAACCAGCACATCGCCGCCTTGCAGCTGCGATGGGTCGCGATATTCCGACGAATGCAGCTGGACGATGGTTTGATCCAGCTCGGCAGCAAAGTCGGGTCGTTTCGGACTTGGATGTCCACCGGTCGCCACGACGACTTGATCTGTCTCGAACTGTCGATTGCCGGCTGTTAGGACGTACCTATCTTCCTCTCGGCTGAGGGCATCGACGTGGATGCCGAGTCGGATGGGTAGCTTGTGGTGGTCGGCGTAGCTCTCCAGGTAATTAGCCAACTCATCTTTCGTCGGCAACGCCCTAGCTCGGTCTGGGAACGGCGTACCCGGGAGGCCGTCGAGGCGAGCGGGTGTAAACAGCCGCAGGGATTCCCAACGCCTACGCCACGCTTCGCCGACACGGGGATAGGCGTCGAGAATGACGAAATTGATGTTTCGCCTCCCCAAGTGAAAGCCGACCGCGAGGCCCGCCTGACCTCCGCCGACGACTACTACGTCGAAATGCTCAGATGTCAATGACTCGTCCGTTCATTTGACCGTCAGGCTAAGAGTCGGGCTCAGCAATTGAATCGGGGAAACCCCCAATTCGCCGGTTGAGAGTCATGTGTTCCCGCGACGATCGGGTCGGCCGATTTGGCGTTCCGGTCCGCTTGGAGAGCCTTTTCGAGTTCGTCCAGATGGTTCGAATAGCGTCCCGCTTGGGCTACCACCCGGGCGAAACCGCACGTCTGGCGCCAAACGGGTGTATCGCTGGCGTCCGAATGGCACGTCTGGCGCCAAACGGGCGGAATTCAGGTGACGCTACTCGAAAGGCTGCCGCGCCCCAGACCGTTGCGGATTAGGCCTGGACCTTGGCGCGGTAGCGGGTGACCAATCGATCCAGGGCATCAACCTCGGCATCAACCTCTGCTCGGAACGTGATACGCCCCTTCGGCGTAGCGCGCACTCAGGTGCGCGGTCGCCCCTCGACGAAGCGCTTGTCCAGTTGCACCAAACCGGCGTTGACCAAGACGTTCAAGTGGGCAGAGAGGTTGCCGTCGGTGACGCCAAGCGTTTCGCGCAAGTACGTGAAGTTGGCGCGATCTGCTTCCACCAGGACCGCCAAGACGCCGAGCCTGACCCGCTGATGTACGGTTTCATCGAGCTCGACTGCCGGGTGAGAGGACGCCTCTTCAGCCACTGATGCGCCGCTCCCTTACCAGGCTTACTACCCCAAGCAGCACCGAGCCGCACCCGAAGACAAGCACTCCGATGTTGTAGGCATGTGGCGGCCTTAGCAGCGCGAGGGCGATGGCGCTGACGAGTACGCATGCGGCCAGTGACGCAACTGGAGCGCTGCGCTCCAACCGCGCGAAGACCAAGTAGCCGAGTCCGATGACGAACAGGGGACCGGCGTAGCTCAGCGGGCCTCCGCGGCCCACGATGCCCAGTGCCGTCGCACCAGCCACGATGCATACCGCCGTGGCTATGAACGGCGAGGCGTTGACCGCTACGCCGTGCTCCAGCTCGCGGCTTCGATACAGAGCGCTGTGGCCACCGAGGCTAGCGGCGCTCCGACCAGCCACAAAACCGCGATGGCAGGCCAGGACCGTGCTTCCGCGACCGGGGCGGAGGCAAGTGCCAGCACCCCGAAGAGGATCATCGGAAACGAGTTGGCGGCGAGTATCGAACGAGTCCGGCGGCCTGCCGCATGTGTCACCCCTAGAAGTCGGTCGGTATCGGATGTTTGCATTAGCTCTACTCCTCAAAGCACTTTGTAACACAGAGTTCTCTGAATAGCAAGACCGGCGGAAGACGGGGAGGGGTTTCGCATGCTAGCGCTGGATGACTATGGAACCGGCCAGACGGTCATACACGGTGCGATGTTGCGAGCCGATTAACAGCGTGGCCAGGTAGAGCAGCACAAGGGCATAGACAACTCCAAAGCCCGCAGTCACCCAGAACGATATCGAGCCACGATCTGGCGACAGGGCGACACGCCAGAGTAAGGCGTGGCTCAACTCCCAGGGCAAGAAGCGAACCGCCTCGCGCAGCAATGCGCGCCTCTTGGACAGGCGGCCTCCATTTGTCTTGACAACAGCCAGTCGTAGCGCTCGTTTGCCAAGTGTGGCGCGCAGCGGCGACGCCTCGCGCAGAGCGAAGTAGAGGACGACGGGAAGCGTTAGCAGAACGAACCCGAGCAACTCGGCCGTCACGGGCTGCCTCATTGCATTGTTGAATCCGGCTTGAACCGGCGAAACACGGAGACCGAGGCTGACCGCGGTCAGCAGAATTAGGTAGGCAGCGATCAACAGGTAATCCAGCAGCCAAGCCACGAGGCGGCGAATCAGAGAGGCCGGGACGATCGGCCAAGTAGCAGCCACCTCCTTCGCAACGTGAAGGTACACGGTTAGGACTGTCTGCGATCGAGAGGCGCAACTTCGACAGCTACATCCTTCTCCTAACCGGCCAGCGCAAGACCTTTCGGAGGTTGTCCAGGTGGTTCGAATAGCGTCCCGCTCGGGCTACTCTTTTGTTGGATACGTTTGCGGTCGGCTGATTTCGCTAGCGCTGATCCGAAATCTGCAGGTACTTCCGTAACCATCCATCTCAGCCCACGCGTACGAAATCCCGGCGATCTTAGCGCCGCGTCATCAGGTAGGCCGCATAGCCTGGTGGAAAGGAGTGCCAGTCGAGCACGCCCGCGATCTTCTCCATAGAAAAGGCCTCGCTGAAGCGCCTTTCTACCTCTCCGGGCGCCATGGCCATTGCCATCGGGAGCATGCGCTCCCACCATCGGGGTTGCCACTCGAAGCACCAGAGTAGAAAGCGCCCACCACTTCGCGCGAGAGGAGTCACCTGCTCAACATATCGATCACGATCGCAATCGCCGAGGTCATCCAGCGCGCCGTAGTCGACCAGGAGGTCGAACTCACCCTCGAGGTGCGTGAGCCGAGTCAAGTCGTCCTGGACCCATCTCACATTGACGCCGGTGCTCTTTGCCAGGCGAGCGGCCTTCTCGAGCGCCGACGCGGCGAAGTCGATACCCGTTACTTCGAATCCGTGCTCGGCGAGGAATACCGCATTGGCGCCGCTGCCACAGCCGAGATCCACCGCCCGACACGGCGCCAGCCGACCGGTCTCTACCAACTCCACGAGCTCGCTGCGCGGGCCGCCTTCCCACGGCATTCGGAAGTGCCTGTATCCCAATTCATAGAAAAGCCTCATCGGACGCTCGGCGCGCTCCCTGGCAGCAAGCGCTTCAAGGCCAATCCCAGCAGTGGGATCTGGCACGCGGAGTAAACAAAGTGGACCGAATAGTGCGCGAGGGTCTGCCCCGGCCTGAAGGGAAGCCATCCCAGTGGTAGCACGGTCAGGAACCCGCCGACCATGTTGATCGCGGCATATGCCGCGAGCGCGCCGGCAGCCGCGGCCCGCGCAATCGACTCCACCAAAAGGCAAGCCCGGCGGCCATAGCCAACATGAACAGGTCGCCGTCTGGAGTGAATCCGAGCAGAGTCGCAAGGCGGTGAAGCTCGTGCACCCATAGACCTACCCACGAAACCAACATGGCCAGGACGACCCGATCGATCTTCATGCCGCTAACTCCCTTTCTGCACGTGGGCTGGCAGCCGAATCATCGCGCAGAGACGACATCGGGCCGCAACGCCGGCCTGTCGCTTGTGCGCCATCAGAGCACGACCACGCCAACCAGTGAGAGCAGAAGGTAGAACACGAACGGTGGGATGTCCTTGAAACGTACGTAGATGGCCAAAAAGAGGATGTCGGCGCCCTCTTGAGCAAGCCTAGCTAGACCGGGAAGCCGCCGGCCAGCAGGCCGATCGCCGATCGCCGATCGCTGAACGGGCCGTCTGTCGCCTAACCTGCGTAATCGAGTCCCGCAGGCCGGCACGCTAAGGACCCGACAAGAGAAGTCTGCGGATCGAGTCGGAGAGCCATTCCTCGAACTGATTCGACGTCCAGCCGCGTTCGAGAACGAGCTGACGGTACGTTTCCGAGCCGGCCAAGGTGTACAGGACATCGGCCGCGCGAGCTTGGTCATAATCGCGGCGCAGCAGGCCCGCGGCCGCCACGTGACGCGCCACCTGGCTGACGGCGGCGAGGTGGCGGGCCTGCCAGTCGTCCCACAATGCCTCCAACCTGGGGTCGTTTCCGTGACCAGATCGGAGAATCCCGCTAATGACTGTGGTGCGCTCGTGGAGTTGTCGGATGAGGTGCGCTCCAATGGCGAGTTGCACCTCAGGGTCGGTCTCCGCCAACACCTGATGGACGTCGAGGGCGGGGTCCTCAACTGCATCGGCGATCAGCGCGGACAGCAGCCCGAGCTTCGAGCGGAACAAGAGATAGACCGTCGCAATGGAAACATCCGCCCCACCGGCTACGGCCTCCATTGTGGTGCGCCCGTAGCCCTGGGCGGAGAACAGGCGCCGAGCGGCCTCTGCGATCTCCCGCCGCGTAGCACTGGATTGCTCCGTTCGCTGTGGCGACCTATACCGCCGCTTGACTCTTGAGCCCATTGGCAATAGGATACCTCTAATGGAGTAGAAGGTCACTATAGCCAACTACCACGAGAGTTCCGTTCTTCAGTGAGGTGCAGAGATGCCACGAACCGGCGATCACATCGAAAACGTTCGAACAGGGCAGCGGATGACATTCCAGATCACCGCCGAGGACAGCGACGGTGCCCTGGTCAGGCTCGACTCCTACAATCCGCCCGGTCCCTTCGAACCGGTTCACGTTCACCCCGAACAGGAGAGCAGCGCCGAGGTCCTGTCCGGCGCGCTTGTATTCGTGGTCGGAGGCAGAGAGATACGGCTTGGCCCCGGTGACCACACGGTGATCCCAGCCGGTACGCCGCATACGTTTCGGAACGAAGGCCCGGAGGAAGCCCACTCGATAGCGGAGTTCCGGCCCGCCCTCAAGATCGCGGAATGCTTCGAGACTTTGTTCGCGCTGGCGCAGCGGGGAGAATTGGACGCACGCGGCATGCCTTCGCTGCTACAGCTGGCGCTGTCTGGGCCGGCATTCGGGAGGGAAATGCGGCTGCCCTCGCCTCCCTGGCTGATCCAGCGTCTCGCCCTTGCGCCGCTCGCGCCTTTGGCCCGACTCCGAGGGTTGCAGCCCACCTACAGCTGCGAGCCGATCGGGCAGGGAGCGGCCACTACCAGTCCGCGTGGCGGATCGGTCAAGCGACTTTCCTAGAGAGGACGGCGGCGTGGTCGGCTAAACAGCCTGGGCGCTCGGGTTGGTGGAGGTAGTCGAGGCAGGTCCAGTTAGCAGCTTTTCGAGTCGCTCCAGTTGGTTCGAATAGCGTCCCGCTTGGGCTACCACCTCAGCCCAAGGTTGGTTGAAGCGGGGTCGGACGTCTGCCGTCGGAATCCGTGAAGCCATAGTCGTTGGCCAAAACACCGACGTCGAAAGCTTGGCCGGTCTTCTCGATCACCCGTGGGTCGGCTGCCAACGCCGCGACACCTCGGCCGTTGAACTCAGGAGACCAAGCCTTGCTCAGGTCACGGAACAGCTCGGGGTGAGCCATCACTCCCTCAGTCCGGGTCAATCTCGGCCACAGAGAGACCACGGCGACATCATGTTGACGCAGTTCGTGTGCCGTGCTCAGCGTCAGCATGTCCACGGCGGCCTTGACGACGTTGTACGACACATTCCCTGTGTATTTGATAGCTCCTGCCGACGAGACGTTGACAACAAGACCGCTACGCTGCGGAACCATGATCCGCGCTGCGAAGATGCTTGCCACCTAGTGGGATCTGAGGCCCACCGCATGCATCTGATCCCAAATTTCGAGTGAGAGCTCCCAGAATGGAGCGTCTTCTGGGGGGCCGACATCCGTTGTATAGGAAGTCGCGTTATTGACCAAGAGATCGAGTCGCCCCTGCTCGTCCTCGACGCGGTGGAATGCAGCAGCGGTCTCTTTGTCATTTCGGTGGTCGCACGGCACAGCGATACCGAGTCCACCCGCTCTGGTGACCTCCTCGGCCGTGGATGTGACCGAGCCTGGGCGGTCGCTCTCGCCGTTTCGAATAGTCCGGCTCGTCACATAGACCGTCCAGCCCGCCTCGCCCAGACCAAGCGCAATGCCTCGTCCGATCCCACGGCTGGCTCCCGTCACGATCGCAACCTTGTCTTTGACCGTGGCTGGCATCTGACGCCTCCATTGTCACGCTTTGGCGGCGGAGCCAAACGCGGCTCTCGTTCTTCCGAGCTTCGTGGCCCGGCCGTTCAATAGCTTTTCGAGTCGCTCGAGGTGGTTCGAATAGCGTCTCGCTTGGGCGACTCGAAATGTCCTACGTCTACGACGCCCCTGACTGTTGCGAACAGCACCCCCGATGCCTCTAGCCCAGGCCGGCGTCACGGGCTCTGATGATCGCCTGCGATCGGTCGGCCAGTTCAAGCTTGTCGAAGATGCTCGTCACGTAATTACGAACCGTCTTCGGGCTGAGGTGCAGCCGCTCCGCGATAGCGGCGTTCTTGTGTCCCTGGGCCATCAGGTCAAGTGTCTGCCGCTCGCGTTCTGTCAGCTCGGGGAACGCCGCGGGCCGCGCTCTCTGGCTCGAGTCGGCGAGCATGCCCACCAGACGTGACGCGACGGCGGGGCTGAAGATCGCTTCGCCTTGAGCGACCGCACGGATCGCTCGGATCGCGTCCGCGGATCTCATTCCTTTCACCATGTAGCCGCGGGCACCCGCTCTCATTGCCGACAGGACCGATTCGTCGTCCTCGAACATCGTGACCACCAGCACCCTCGTCATCGGCGATGCCGCAATTACGCGCCGGGTGGCTTCGATGCCGTCCATATCCGGCATTTGGATGTCCATGAGCGCTACGTCGGGCAAAAGCCGACTCGCCAATTCGACCGCCTCCCGACCGGTGGCAGCTTCGCCGACGAGTTCGATATCGGGCTCCGACTCGAACATAGCGCGAAGCCCGTCTCGGAAGAGCGGGTGGTCGTCCGCGATCAAGACTCGAAGCCCGGCAGGCTCCGTCATGCGCGCACCAGCAGCGGCAGTTGAACGAAGACCCGAGTGCCGTTGGAGCGGCCCGGACCGATGCTGCTGATCCCGCCCAACTCTGCTGCGCGTTCTCGGATTGAGCTCATGCCAACGCCGGGCGGGCCGGCGCCCGCGAGACCGATTCCGTTGTCGACCACCTCTAGCATGAGGTCTTCGTTGACCGTCAATCGAAGGCGGCACCGGCCAGCTCGAGCATGCCGCGTGACGTTGGTCAGGGCCTCCTGAGCGATCCGGTACGCGGCCAGCTCGACCGCGGCAGGTAGCGGTGGCAGCACGTCGGGCACGTCGACCATCATCTGCATGCCCCCGGCGTGTGTCGCTGCGGTCTGGCGGATCGCGCCGGCGAGCCCAAGCTCGTCGAGGGCTGGTGGCCGTAGGTTGTACACCAGCCGCCGGACATCGGCCATTGCCGTCTGGGCGTCCACCTCCAATTCCTCCAGTAGCGCCTGGGCACGTTCGGGATCGCGTATGAACAAGGCGCGAGCCGAGCCGGCCTTCAGGGTCTGGGCGGCGAGAGCCGGGCCGAGGCCGTCGTGAAGGTCACGCCGAAGTCGGCGGCGCTCCTCCTCGAGAGCGGACACGAGTCGCTCACGCGAGCGCTGAAGCTGGGTGGTCACGACCACCGAGTGGACCGCCGCGGCAGCCTGGCGTGTCAGGTCCGCCAGCAGACGCTGGTCGGCCGCCGAGAGTTGTGGGCGCCGCAAGCCAAGCGACAGGACGAGTTCCCCTGTCGGCTCGCCTTGGTAAACGAGCGGGATCACGACCGGCTCACCGGCGATCGATCCGTGTTCGGCATGAATCGCCTCACCCGCGTCCGCGGGCACGCGAATGGCGACGTATGGCAGCCGAAGGGCTCGGGCGACGGTGCCGGCCACCGCCTCCAGCAGCGGAGTGTCCGCACTCGTCGTCTCCAGCTGCCGCCCAAGATCGGCAAGGATCTCGTATGGATCACGTCGGACGCCGAAGAGCAGGCGGTTGACCGCGCCCTGCACACGGTCGCGCAGGGGCGCGAACACCAGGGCGATCACCCCGGTCGCAAGCAGAGAAACAAGAAGGTCAACCTTTTGCTGAAAAAGCACGCCCAGAAAACCGACAACGCCTACATAGAAGCCAATGACGACGATCGTGAGGACGACGTAGACAACCGTTCGATTGATCAGGACGTCGATCTCGTAGAGCCCGTAATTGAGGATCGCGATTGCGGTGGCCGCCGGCAACCCGACGATCAAAAGAGGGGCCAAAACGAACGCGCCGTAGTCGGGGACCGACCCCCTCCAGACCAGCTGAATCAAGAAATGGGCCGCGAAAGCCGGAACGATGGCGCCGGCCACGAGAGCAACCCACTTCAGCTGTTGCCTCTCCGCACCGTGCGAACCGGCAAGCCTCCGCAGCAGCGCCGCGGCGCCGCCGGCCAGCCCCAGCAGCGAGAGCAGCCAGGTTGCAACAAAGACCACGTTGCCGATGGCATCGGTCTCCCATCTGGCCGGCAATGTCCCCGTCGGATTGGCCGTCAGGAGCGGCGATCCAGACCAGTGACCAGTCACCGGGCCGCTCCTCAGGAATTCGACCGCGACCCTGGAAACCGCGGCCAGGACGGCCAGCGCCAACACCGGACGCCAGCGTCGCGACGGTAGGCGTCCATTCGGGAACAGCATCAGCAGCATAGAGAACGCCACCGGGTAGCTGAGGTAGAAGCTCCAGGTCTGCCACCAGGCGGCAACCACCCAACCTGTGAGGTGATGGCCGGCGTATGCATCCGCGAGCGCAGTCAGGGCAATGTCGGTCGAGATCAAGAGGAAGAGCCATCCGATCGGGTTCCGGGGCTGGCGTCGGGCGATCACCGCGCCAGCAATCGAGTAGGCAATGGCCAGGGAGAGGATCTCCAGGAACGCGGGCCACTGTGGAGACTTGCCGAGGTTGGTTGCCACCAGCACGCTGGTGATCGCGGCGGCTCCGATCGAGCCGCCGGCCAGAACTGTGGCGAGCCTGGAGGCTCCCCACCGGGGGACCGCGATTGGCGGTCTCATGTGTCTCACCTCAGCCTCGGCTCAAGCCTAGACCGCCGGCACTCGATCGTCTTGGGACCTAGGTCCCGAAAGCGGTCCCATTCCGACCAGGAGTTAGTTGGTTACTCCAGTCTCTTATGGAGTGACTTGGCGGCGGGCTAGCGTGGTTAACCATGAAGGCACGCACACTCTTCCGCCTCGGTGGACTCTCGCTGGTGCTCGGCGGCCTGCTCGGCCCACTCGGTCACCTTGTTCTCCACCCGCCCAGCCACGCTCTCCAGTACCAGGGAACACCGCAGTGGGTTCTGGCTCATTCCGTCCTGACCGTCTCCTGGGTGCTCATCCTCTTCGGAGTCGTCGCCTTGTACGGGCGCCATTACGAACCGATGGGCGTGATAGGGCTGATCGGGTTCGCGCTGGTCTGCATTGTGTGTCTCTACCAGGTGGCTTCCTACGCCTTCGACACTTTCACCCTGCCGGCGATTCGGACGACCTTTCCAGGTGAGACAGCGACCGATCCCAACGGGTCCTTCAACCAGTTTCCCAACGGCCTGTTCCCGTTGCCGTTGAGCTTCCCGATCGGCCTGATCCTGTTCGGGATTGCGATCTTCCGATCCGGATTCGACCAGCGTTGGAGCGGAATCGCTCTCGCCGCGAGCGTCGTCCTTATATATGCGGGCGGCGCGCTCGCGCACAGCCCCCTCCATCTCGAGTTGGCCATCCCGATGGTGTTCTCTGTCAACTCGCTTGTTTTCGCCTGGCTGGGCTCCGGCCTCGTCCAGGAGATGCGTGCCGGTCCGCGACGTGTGACAGTGGCGCCAGTCCTGATCTCAGGAGAGGCGCCCTCCGCTCGATAACGCGCATCGCTTTCTAATCCATCCACTTACTGCTAACCGGAGACAAGCCATGCAACCTCGACTGATCTTCAAGTCCGGCGCCGTGGTCCTGATTGTTGCTATCGCAATTGAGTTCATTTCCGAGGCGCTTCGCGTGCTCGCGCTCAATGGTGGGGATCCAAAGACCGCGGCAGGCAACCCGTTGTTTGTGCCGACATTCGTCCTGGCGTTGATCGGCACGACGCTCTTGGTCGTCTCCTTCCCGGTCACATACGCTCGGCAGGCCGCCAAAGCCGGCAAGACCGGGGCGATTGGGCTCGCGTGCTACATAGCATCCGGCCTTGTCTTTGGTTATGGAATCGCTGCTATTAGCGCGATCATCGTGCCCTTCATCTACGGCGACCCAACGTCTCGGGCGCTGCTGGAATCCAGCCAAGGGCCAGCCGGATTCGTGCCGTTCTACATCGTCGGCATTCTGCTTTTTACGATCGGAAACTTGTGCTACGGAATCGGCACCCTCCGGGCCCGCATCTATCCGCGCGCAGTCGGCTTCTCTCTGTGCGTTGCGGCGATCTTCGAAGTGGGAGGCTTCGTGACGGGCGCGGCAAACATCAACCTCCCGGGCTGGACGGACCTGATCACCGACCTAGCGTCATTCGGTGCCGTCGCCGCGATGGCGATCTGGCTGCTGCGAGAGCCGCGCACAGACAACGTCCACCAGGTCGCTGGGGTCGATGGGGGACGTCAGCAAGTTCAGTCCCAACACCAAGCACTGCTCAGCGCTGGTCCACCGCGTTGCTGACGAACTGGCGGCTGCAGGCTGGAAGTTGAAGGCGCACACGGCAATCGCACCACAATGAGTAATCCAATGAAGCAGATCTCGCGAGTCCCTTGGACAGCATGTGCAGGAATGCTGTCGCTTGGATTCACAGCCTTCATGAGCCTTGCTTGCGGCCCCGGCCAGGCCACACCGACATCAGCGCCACTCAGCGTCACGTCTTCCATACCTGAAGGATCCAGCCTGTCGCGTGGATCGCCACGCCGTCCAGCACCGCGGGACTCGATCACGTCGACTTCCTCATCGACGGGGCAGTGACTTGGACCGAACACCAGACGCCGTATACGTTCAACGACGATGGGAACCGCCTAGAGCCGTGGCTCCTCAGCCTGGGTTCCCACATTCTGACCGTGCGAGCGGTCACATCGAGCGGTGCGCAAGCCAGCTCGACGGCGCACGTAACCGTCACGACGGGACCCCAGGCGCCGGCAATTCTCGCTGGGAAGTTCACCCGAACCGTGACCCCAGCGGATGTCGCCAGAGTTCAGAGCTACCGCACCGAGGCTGATGCCAATAGCGGGGTCGTCCCGACAGGGGTCTGGACTGCCCACTTCGAGCCCACAGGACTACTCGTCTTCGACGATCCCAAAGGCTCCGGGGGTAACGAGGCGTTTAGCGCAACCCTCAGCGGCCCACTCAACATGGACGGTCCCGTTAACTGGCGCGAGTCCAAGGACCGCCAGGGCGGCTTCTGTGCGCATGAAGTTCCGGGTCAGTACCACTGGACTATGGCCGGCCGCACGCTGGTCATCACCGGTGACGATCGACGATGCTCTGACCGCGACGCAGTGTTCATCGGCACTTGGATCGAAAGCTGATCCGATGAGAGCAAGCACCGCCGTTCACGCCACGAATGTTCAACCAACAAACCGCCGTCCACGCGCGCGTGAGGGATGGGCGGCTGCATGGATCATCGCCCCCGTCGTTACCGCGCTCCAGACCAACTAGCTCGGCCCCCCAAAACGGGCGCACGGCCGCGGTTTCGTGGCTCAAGCGATGTCGCCCGCGGCCATCAGGTTCGTGCTAAGAAGACTTTCGACCTCCCTCAGGTGGTTCGAATAGCGTCCCGCTTGGGCTACCAATCGTCCAAACGCCGGATTACCCGCACCCACCTAAGTGGGCGGCGTGCCAAAACTTCCCGGCTGCATCGGGCGGATTTCCCGTGCGATTCGAGGCGGCGCCCTCATGACCGAGGGCACCTAGGGCGGCCATCCTGCGTGCATGGTGTTCGCCTGGGTGGTGTACGGCTTGGTCCGGCGACCCACACCGATTCCCCAACGGCCCAAGCCGGCTGGTGAGCCCCACCACATGGCCATCGCACCACAAGGAGTAACCCAATGAAGCAGATCTCGCTAGTCCATTGGACAACATGTCTGGGAATGCTGTCGCTTGGATTCACAGGCCTGATGAGCGCTTGCGGCACGGTCCAGACCACGCCGACATCAGCGCCACTCAGCGTCACGGCGCTCATTCTGTGGCCCTACCAACAACTCGATGAGACGACGGGCTACTGAGCCTGCCGTTTGCGTCCCCAGGCCTGAACCAGCAACTTCTCGATCACCAAAGTGTTCGGATCGGCGAGATGGCTGGTCAAGGCTGCAATATGAGAATCGGGCTCCTCCGCCTCCATCACTCTCATCCCGATCAACTTGGGACGCAGCGACTGAACCAGCGAGATGAGGTGTGTACGGCGGTACTGACCCGGCTCGGGAAGCTCGGCCTGGACGTGCGCCTGGACATCGAGGACTCCCGCGCTTCGGAGCAGGGCAGGGAGGCGCCGTCCTATGAAAGGGTCGCCTCCGCCAGCTCGGTGAATGGTGTGAAACGCATCCAGCAGCGTGGTCCACGAGGCATGCTCTGGATGGCAGAGCCACGACACGTTGTCGATATCCTCCAGCGCGATCGCTCCGCCAGGGGCTGTGAGGGCGAGCATCTCGGAAAGCAGTGGCTCGCGTTCCGGGACGTTGACCATTACGAGCCGCTCATGGACGAGATCGAAGGATTCCCGTTCCAGCCCGCTGTTAAGGGCGTCCGCCTCCACGATCACGACGTTTGTCAGACCAAGACGTTCGACCTCTTGCTTGGCCATCTGGGCGAACCGCGGTTCCCGCTCGAGACCAACGACCTTGCCTCGGGGTCCCACCCGCTCCGACAAAAGGCCGAGGATGCCGATTGGACCGCAGCCTACGTCAAGGACCCTCGCTCCGGGCTGGATCCCCAAGGCGTCGAGCAGCCAGCGAGCTGAAGCCTCATATTCGGCCGCCTGGGCCCGGAGTCGGGTCAGCTCCGCCTCGCCGCCGCCGAGAACATAGTCAGCCGACGGAACGCTACTCATTCGTGTATCTCCTTGGACATGCGGATAGGGCAGTCGCGAGAACTCTGGAGCACATCAGCGGGTGGATGAGCCGACCAACCCCTCAAGCCCGTGAATCGACTCGATCATCCCGAGATGCCGGCTCAGGTGTTCGAGGTAGATGAGGACGTTGTCGAGCTGTGTGTCGCCATCCGGATCGTCCTTTGCAACAGCCAGTAACAGAGCATCCGGTATGAGCTCGATCGCCTCCTCGGCGTAGGCGAAGGCGAGTCTGGCGTAGCCGACGACTTCCTTTTGGTCCGGGAACCGAATCTCTTCCGCCGCCTCGTTGGACATCTCGGTTCCGGTGTCGCGCCGGCCCATCGAGCCTGAAGCCAGGGACCATCGATCCGCCAGCGATTCTCTCTCCCACACCTGTGTACGAGGATCCTGAGCCAAGGCCCTGTGAAAGTAGGAGGCGAGAACGTCGTCCCAGCGGGCGGCGTGCCACAGCTGCCAGGCGACCGAGTGAAGACTTGGACCGGCGCTCCACGCAAATTGCTCGGGCGACAGCTCCTCCGCCGCCGTTAACAATCGCTCATGCGTGAGCCTGTAGAACCGTAAAAGTGTCTCCCT
>DASYVJ010000044.1:0-38757 GCA_035937155.1 Candidatus Dormiibacterota bacterium
CGCGATGACCGCAAGCGCTCCAACCCATTTGAAGGCTCTGCCCATCACAACTCAAACCAATCCTGGCAGCCAAAAGTCACGCTGGAGCTCACATCTACGATTTCCCCGTGAGCGACCAGGCTGCCGGCGCCGCAGCGGAGCTCGGCCGGCGCGCCGTCAGCAATACGCTCTTCATTCTTGGCGCACGGGTGGTCTCGCGCGTCGTGTCCCTGGTCGTCGTGGTCGTCCTTGCCAACGCGCTTGGCGACACCGAGTACGGGCGCTATACGACGCTGATTGCCTACCTCGCGCTGGTGTCGGTCGTTGCCGACCTGGGCTTCAACCCTCTGTACACCCGCGAGGCGGCGCGCAACCGGCAAGAGCTCGGCGACTACCTCGGAACGGTGTTGGTGCTGAAGCTCGTGCTCGCCGCGGCGGCCAGCGTGATCCTGGCTGTTGCGTTGGCTTTTGGCGCGGGCCTGGGCTCGTTGATAGTGCCGGGGGCTGTGCTGCTGGTCGCCACCGCGTACGCGAACCTGCTGCGCAACACCTTTTATGCGGTGGGCCGCGCGGAGTTCGACGCCGTTGCGATCATTGCGGAGATCGCCATCCAGGGTGGACTGATCATCTTCGGCGTACGGCGCAACGCCGGCGTGAGCTTTTTCGTGTGGGCCTACGCCGCCTCTTTTCTCTTCACCATCGCCTACTCACTGGTCGTGATCCGAACATTCCACCTCGGACGGATCCGGCTCGGCCTGGACCTCAGCCTGGTGAGGCGCTGGTTCCCCCTCGCCCTGCCCTTCGCATTCACCTTCTTCTTGACTAACCTCTATTTCCGCGCCGACGTGCCGATCCTGCAGCACTTCCGCTCTTTCGCCGAAGTCGGCTGGTATACGTTCGCCTACAAGCCGTTCGAGGCCTTGCAGTTCGTACCGCTCGCCATACAGGCGGTCGTCTATCCACTGCTGGGCGTGTACTTCGTCAGCGACATCTCGCGCCTGAAACTTGCCTACGGGCGCTTCTTCAAGGTGCTGGTCCTGCTCGGGTGGCCGCTGACGGTCGGGACGTTTGTGCTGGTCCATCCGATCGGCCGCCTTTTCCACTTGTTCACCCAGTCAGAACCATCGCTGCGCATCCTGGCCTTTGGAATCGTGTTTCTCTTCGCCAACTCTGCCTTCTACGCGATGTTGAACGCGACCAACCGGCAGCACCTGAACGCGTGGGCGACCGGGCTGGCAGCCGCGATCAACATTGTCCTCAACCTGATCTTCATACCGTTTTACGGGTACCTCGCCGCGAGCACCACCACGGTGATCACGGAAGCGTCACTGTGCGTCTTCGGCTGGTGGTTTATCCAGCGCAACCGGCCCGAGCTCCGGCTTCCTGTCGTCAGCCTGAGCTGGCGGATCCTGCTGGCTGGAGCAGTGATGGGAGTGGTGCTGTACCCGCTGAGCCGTTTCTCGATCGCCATCAGCCTGCCGGCCGGCGCCATCGTGTACCTAGTGGCGATCTACCTGATCCGGGCGATCGATCCTGAGGAGTGGCGGCTCGTTCGCCATGGATTGCTTTCGCGTGTGCTGCCTAAACGAGCCGCGTAACCCCAGGTCCACTAAGGCCGTTTTGGGTATGGGAAACCGTAGAATCTACGCGCTCCTCAACCATGTCTAGAAACGTTCCCGAGAAGATCTTGACCAAGGGGGGCCACCGCCCTCGAGCCCGGATCCACGCGGCGTGGTCCCCGATCGGGCAAAGGCTCCGCCGTAACGCGATGCTCCGCGGCCTGGGAGCGGTGCTGGCGGTGCTTTTAGTGATCGGCTTTGCCGCCGATGCTTACGCTCAATCCTTCTTCGACAGCCTGCCCTCGATCCAGGGCCTGGACAGCGCGGCATTCGCCGGCGACACGATCATCACCGACCGCGACGGCGTGTTGCTCGCCGACGTGGGCAACCATGGCGACCACCGTCTGGCCGTGAAGTTGAAGGACGTCGCACCCGTCATGGTCCTGGCGACGGTCGCAATCGAAGACAAGGGCTTCTATACGAACCCGGGGTTCGATCTCGCAGGTATCGTTCGTGCCGCCTTCGACAACCTGCGCGCGGGCCATGTCGTGGGCGGTGGCAGCACCATCACGCAGCAGCTCGCCAAGCAGCAGTTCCTCACGCCTGACCAGACCGTCAGCCGCAAGATCAAGGAGCTCGCCCTCGCGTACGAGCTTGCTCAGACCTATTCCAAGGACCAGATCATGGAGCTCTACCTCAACAAGAGCTTCTACGGATCGCAGTCGTACGGCATAGAGGCGGCCGCCGAGAGCTACTTCCATATGCCGGCCTCGAAGCTCGACCTTGCGCAGTCGGCTGTGCTGGCCGGCTTGCCCCAGGCGCCTACCGAATGGAACCCGGTGCTGCATCCTGAGGCGGCCAAGCTGCGCCAGACAGGAGTTCTGCAGGCCATGGTGCGATCGAACTTCATCACGCAGGAAGATATGGACAAAGCGCTGCTCGAGAAGCTCACCTATCAGGCGCCGATCAACAGCTTCCTTGCGCCTCACTTTGTCGACTACGTGCTCGCCGAGCTCCGCCAGCTTGGATTCCAGCCTGGAGTCCAGCAGCTGAACGTGAAGACCACGCTCAGTCTTCATATGCAGCAGATCGGCGAGAGTGTTGTTAGCAGCAACCTGGCCGCCAATCTGTACCGCGACCGGAAAGGCCAGCTCTCGTCAGGGCTTATCGCAGAGGATCCGAAGACTGGCGAGATCTGGGTCATGGTCGGGTCGCCGAACTACAACTCTGTGGGCGGCCAGATCAACTTCACGACGATCCCACGCAACATGGGCTCGTCGATGAAGCCCTACACGTACGGCGCGGTCATCAATGCGCGAGCCGCAACCGTCGACACTCCCGTATATGACGGCCCAAGCCCTCTCGTTTATAAGGATGCCTACAGCACCACGAAGATCTATAACTACGACGGCAAGACGCACGGCGTGCTGCCGCTCAAGAAGGCGATGGGCAACTCGCTCAACATCGCCGCGGTCAAGGTCGAGCTCTCGATCGGGGTGCCTGCGGTCCTCTCCTACATGCGAAACCTGAACGTCCGGCCGCGGTACGTGATTGCCAATCCGGACGGCTCCTTCGGCGGCTACGACGCCAACGCCCCGGGCGACCAGTACGGGCCGTCACTCACGCTCGGTGGCTATCCGATCACGCTCCTGGAGCATGTGAGCGGGATCTCCACCTACGCAGACATGGGCATCTACCACTCGCCCGAATCCATCCTGAGCGTGACGGATTCGCGCGGTCAGCCGCTTTACCAGACGCATGCCGACCAGCGCGCCCGCCAGGCGCTCGACCCGGCAGTCGCGTTCATCATGGCCACGATCATGGCCGACGACAACAACCGGTGCATGATCTTCGGCTGCAACAGCGCGCTGCATTGGTCGGACCGGATGGTTGCGGCGAAGACCGGCACCACCGACAACTTCAAGGACGCGGTGACCATCGCCTTCACCCCGGACCTGGCGGTCGGCCTGTGGGTCGGGGACATCCTCAACAACAACTACGCCATGGTCGCCGGCTCAGACGGAGTCTTCGTCGCTTCGCCCGGAGTCCACACGTTTGTCTCGCAGGCTCTGGCAGGTATCCCCGGCAACCGCTGGTTTACACCGCCGCCGGGAGTGGTCGCCGGCCCCGGCAACAGCTGGTTCCTCGGCGACACGACCAACATCCCCAAGCTGCCGGGTGATAACCCCCCGAGCCCGACACCGGCGCCGGTCAACTACAACATTCCGCCCGACCCGGGGACTGGCCCCATCCTGGCGAGCCCGTGCCCAAGCCCCCTCCCAAGTCCTCCACCGTCTGGGTGCTAGCCGACCCCACCGCTCCGTAGAATCGCGGGGATGCCCGCCGCCGCCCTCTCCGTCGTGACGGAGCAACTACCGAAAAGCCAGGTGGGCATGACCATCGAGGTTCCGACCGAGCTGGTTGACGCGACCTACGAGCGCGTGCTCAACCGCCTGGTTTCGCGAGCGAAGATCGAAGGCTTCCGTCCCGGTCGTGCGCCCCGCGCGCTGGTCGAGGCGCGCCTCGGCCCGGCCGTGGTGCGCGAGGAGGTCGTCGAGACGATGGTCCCCGAGGTGATGCGCCAGGCCCTCGAGGAGAAATCACTCGACCCCATCGACAACCCGGACGTCGAGGTCCTCGAGCTCGAGCGCGGACGCCCGGCAAGGCTCAAGGCGACGATCAGCGTCATGCCCGAGGTGACGCTGGCCGATGTCACGACTCTTCATCCCGACCTTCACGGCCACGAAGTCACCGAGGAGATGCTGGAGCGTCGGCTCGAAGACGTGCGCCAGCCGATGGCTGAGATCACGCCGGTGGAGCGCGAGCTGAGAGCGGGTGACCTCGGGATCATCGACGTCGAGGTCGAGGTGGACGGCGAAGTGGTCGAATCGGAGTCGCAGAAGGCAATGGAAGCGGAGCTCAAAGAAGGGGTCCTTCTTCCCGAGCTCCTAGCCGCACTGCCTGGAACTTTCGTGGACGAAACCCGGGAGGTGAAGGTCACCTTCCCCGAGACCTACTCGGATCCAAATCTGGCCGGCAAGAACGCAACGATCCGCGTGACTGTGCGCGGGGTCAAGGAGAAGATCCTCCCCCCGCTGGACGACGCGCTGGCCAAGACTCTCAGCAACGGCGCGCAGGAGACGGTTGAGTCGTATCGCGAAGCGGTTCGCCAGGAGCTGGAGGAGTCGGTTCGAGCGATGGAGAAGCTCGAACGCGAGCAGGAAATCGTTCGGGCGTTGGTAGAGGCGTCATCGGTTGAAGTGCCGCTAACCCTGGTCGACCGCGAGCTGACCAGCGAGCTGGAGTCGATGGAGCGCACCCTGAGCCGCCAGGGGCTCAAGCTCGAGCGCTACCTCGAGTACCTCGGCAAGACGCTGGACCAATGGATGGCCGACCAGAGGCCCGACGCCGAGGCTCGCCTGAAGATCGACCTCGTCCTGGGGGAGTATGCCAAGCGCGAGAACCTCGAGCCGTCGGACGAGGCTGTGGTCGCGTTTCTCGAGGAGCAGGCGGCCAAAGATGGCGAGCTTAGCGACCAGGTGACAGCGCTCAAGAAGAGCCCCAGCGCCCGCCGGTACTTCGCCTCGAGGCTTCGCCGGCAGCGGGTCCTGGACCGCCTGGTCGAGGTCGCCGGGTCAACGACTTGACGGAACCCGCGGACTGCCTGTCTAGAATGACGTTGTGGACATGAGACGGATACAGCAGCCGGCCGGGTACCTCGTGCCGATGGTGGTCGAGAACACCGGCCGCGGTGAGCGCGCTTTCGACATCTACTCGCGGCTCCTGAAGGAGCGCATCGTCTTCATCGGCACCCCGATCGACGACCAGGTGGCGAACCTGGTTGTAGCCCAGCTTCTCTTCTTGCAGTCTGAAGACCCCGACAAGGAGATCGCCCTCTACATCAACAGCCCGGGTGGCCAGGTCACAGCAGGCCTCGCGATCTACGACACCATGCAGTACATCCGGCCGCCGGTCTCAACCATCTGCATCGGCATGGCCTACTCGATGGCGGCAGTCCTGCTTGCGGGCGGCGCACACGGACAGCGCTACGCGCTGCCTCACGCGAACATCCTCATCCACCAGCCGTGGGGCGGCATGCAGGGTCAGGCGACAGACATCCAGATCCACGCCAAGGAGATCCTGCGCACCCGCGAGCAGCTGAACCAGATCCTCGCGAAGCACACCGGACAGAAAATCGAGAAGGTGACGCTGGACACGGAGCGTGACTACTTCCTTACGTCTGAGGCGGCCAAGGAGTACGGGTTGATCGATGACATCATCCTCACCCCGACCAAGCCCACCGACAAGGACAAAGCGAAGGAAAAAGAAGCCGACAAGGAAAAGGAGAAGGTCGCGGCAGGATGATCTTCCGACGCAAGGGAAAGAGCGGCGAGGTCAAGCGGCATCGGGCCAAGTGCTCTTTCTGCGGCAAGCTGCAGGGTGAGCGTGGCGTGAGGCTCGTCTCGGGCTCGGGCGTTTTTATCTGCAGCGAATGCATCAGCGTTGCCAACGAGATCCTCTGGGGTCATAATCCCCCGGCGGCGCCCGCGTCTTCATGATGGATACAGGGAAGCACCAATGAGCGAAAGAGAAGACCGTCGCCGCTATACGCGCTGCTCCTTCTGTGGGAAGGGCCAGGACCAGGTACGCAAGCTGGTCGCGGGCCCTGGCGTGTTCATCTGCGACCAGTGCATCGACCTCTGTCAGGAGGTCCTCGAGGACGACAACCGGTCAGCCGGCCAGAAGAAGCAGAAGACCGGCTTCATCCCCAACCCGAAGACCATCTGCGCCGCTCTCGACCAGTACGTGATTGGCCAGGAACGCGCCAAGAAGGTGCTCTCCGTCCAGGTGTACAACCACTACAAGCGGATCTCTGCCTCGAAGTCGGTTGGTGACGTCGAGCTGACCAAGTCGAACGTGCTGCTGGTGGGACCGACCGGCTGCGGCAAGACCTATCTCGCGCAGACGCTGGCGAAAATTCTCGATGTGCCGTTTGCCATCGCTGACGCGACAAGCCTCACCGAGGCGGGTTACGTGGGCGAGGACGTGGAGAACATCTTGCTGCGGCTCATCCAGGCCGCCGACTTCGACATCAGCCGCGCTGAGCGCGGAATCATCTACATCGACGAGATCGACAAGATCGCGCGGAAGTCGGACAACCCTTCGATCACGCGTGACGTCAGCGGAGAGGGCGTGCAGCAGGCACTGCTCAAGATCCTGGAGGGCACCGTCGCCAACGTTCCGCCCCAGGGTGGACGCAAGCACCCGCACCAGGATTTCATCCAGATCAACACCACCAACATCCTGTTCATCTGCGGTGGTGCGTTCGACGGGCTGGAGAAGGTCGTCGAGCAGCGCATTGGCCGGCGGGCCATCGGGTTTGGCGCGCCGAGCAACCGGATCGAGCGCAAGGCGGTATCCGAGACGCTCAAGCAGCTGCAGCCTCAGGATCTTTTGAAGTACGGGTTCATTCCGGAGTTCATCGGCCGCCTGCCGATCATCGTCACCCTGCACCACCTCGACCAGCAGGACATCGTGCGCATCCTCACCGAGCCGAAGAACGCGCTGGTCAAGCAGTACCAGAAGTTCTTCACGCTCGACAATGTCGAGCTGGTGTTCCAGAAGGGAAGTCTCGATGCGATCGCGGAGCTCGCGCTCCTTCGAGGGACTGGTGCGCGCGCTCTCAAGTCGATCATCGAGGAGGCGCTCCTCAACTCGATGTTCGAGATCCCATCGCGTCCCGACATCAAGCGCTGCCTGATCTCCGAGCGTTCGATCCGAGAGGCGCTGGAGCCTGAGTTCGAGCTGGGCGAAGAAGGCGAGAGCCCGGCGAGACTAGTTGGGGAGTCGGCCTAGCTCCGATCGCGTCTCGATTCGTTAGACTTTGGACACCATGAGCCGGAACCAGAGCTCTATGGGGTTTCTATCTGTACCCTCGCCGGCTCAGTCGCGCTAAAGCGACCTTCCGGCCGGCGCTCCTGATCCACTCCGAGCGATCAAACACGCCCCTATGAACATGAAAGAGACAGAAGCCGACAGCGAGATGCCGAAGGCGTTCGATCCACAGGCGATCGAGGCCGGCTGGTACGCTCGCTGGGAGTCAGACGGCCTGTTCGTCGCAGACGCGAAGAGCCACAAGCCGAAGTTCACGATCTGCCTGCCTCCGCCGAATATCACGGGCGAGCTGCATATGGGTCACGCGCTCAACCACACGCTGCAGGACATCTGCGCGCGCTACCGGAGGATGGCCGGGCACGAGGTCTTGTTCCTGCCGGGTACCGATCACGCCGCGATCGCGACGCAGAACGTGATCGAGAAGCAGCTGGCAGCCGAGGGCATGACGAAAGAGCAGCTTGGCCGCGACGCGTTCAGGTCACGCGTCGATGAGTGGTATCGCGACGTCGGCGAGACCATCGTCAGCCAGGACCGCATCCTCGGCATCTCGCTCGACTGGACACGGCTCCGTTTCACGATGGATCCGCGCTATGTGCGCTCGGTAATGACCGCATTCGTCGCCTTCTACGAGCGTGGATGGATCTACCGCGCACCGCGAATCGTCAACTGGTGCCCGCACGACAAATCCGCCATCTCCGACCTGGAGATCGACTGGCAGGAGCACAACGACACTCTGTACTACATCAAGTACCCGGTTGAGGGCGGCGGCGAGATCGTGGTCGCGACGGTGCGGCCTGAGACGATGCTGGTCGACACTGGAGTTGCCGTGAACCCCACCGACCCGCGATACCAATCGCTGATCGGCAAGACCGCGATCCTGCCTCTGGTCGGGCGCAAGCTGCCTATCGTCGGCGACGCCGCGGTCGACAAGGATTTCGGCACCGGCGCGCTGAAGGTGACGCCAGGCCACGACGCGATGGACTACGACATCGGTCAGCGACATTCCCTCGAGGTGATCAACGGCATGCATCTCGACGGCCGCATGAACGTGCCGGGCCTCCCGTACGACGGCCTGCCGGCGCTGGAGGCGCGCGAGAAAGTGGTCGCCGACCTGAAGGCGCAGGGCTTCCTAGTCAAGGAGGAACCGTATACGCACGAGGTCGGCCATTGCGACCGCTGTCACACCGTGATCGAGCCGCTGATCAGCGAGCAGTGGTGGCTGCGAATGGAAACGATGCGCGACAAAGCTCTGGCTGCCTCAGCAGCGGGAAAGGTGCGCTGGCATCCGGAACGCTATGAGCGCACCTACCTCGACTGGCTCCACGGACTGCGCGACTGGAACATCGGGCGGCAGCTCTGGCTCGGACATCGCGTTCCCGTCTACTACTGTGAGAACGGCCACCAGATCGTGTCGATTGAGCCACCTCGCGATTGCGCCGAGTGCGGGAGCATTCGATTGACGCAGGACCCTGACGTGCTCGACACGTGGTTCTCGTCTGCACTGTGGCCGTTCGCGACACTGGGGTGGCCTGAAGAAACCGACGACCTGAAGGCCTTCTACCCAAACGACATGAACAGCACGGCGCGGGAGATCATCAACCTCTGGGTGAGCCGCATGATCATGACCGGGCTCGAGTTCATGGGCGAGGTTCCATTCGCTGACGTTGCGATCCACTGCCAGGTCCAGGCTGCGGACGGACGGCGGATGTCCAAGTCGCTCGGCACCGGGGTGGATCCGCGCGGCTTGATCGAGAAGTACGGCACCGATGCGGTTCGCGCATGGGCGGCATCGGTCGCCATGTCGAGCCAGGATGTGCGCTTCGACGAAAGCCGCGTCGAGGGCTATCGCCGCTTCTGCAACAAGCTCTGGAACGCGACCCGCCTGCTGCTGAGCTCGCCCGGACTGCCACCCACCGACGCTCCGGGTATTCTCGAGATTCAAGAGTATCTCGAGGACCGCTGGGTCGTTTCGCGCCTGTCCGCGGCCAGCGAGGCTGTCACCGCCGGCATTGAGGGCTTCACGTTCCAGGACTCGATGGCCGCCGCTTACGGATTCGCGTGGAACGAGTTTTGCGATTGGTACCTCGAGGCGATCAAGGAACGGCTGCGCGCGGGCGACCCGGTGGCCCAGGACGTCGCTTACTTCTGCCTCGACAACATCTTCCGGCTGCTGCATCCGTTCATGCCTTTCGTGACCGAGGAACTGTGGGCGCGCACGCCCGGTCATACCGACTTCGTCATGCGTGCATCTTGGCCCCGAGTTGAGCTGGTCGACATCCCTGCAGAAGAGGCTTTCGGCCAGGTGATGAGCATTGTCGAAGAGGTGCGCGCGCATCGTCAGTCAGCCGGCGCTCCGCCACGCGGCGGCAGCCTGCACCTGGAATCCGACATCGACAGGTCGGTCGCGGCGCTCGCGGCGCGGCTCGCGTGGGTCGAGCTCGTCGAGGAGATCGAGGGCGGCACGGCCCTTGCGACTGCTCCCGGTCGGGTGAGCTTTCCAGCGGGCGTCGGCGCCAGTCAGGCGGAGCTCAAGCGGCTCAAGGAGCTCAACCGGGTCAAGGAGGAGCTCGCGAAAACTGAAGCCAGGCTGGCCAACCCCGACTTCAGGACCAACGCACCGCCCGATATCGTCAAGAAGCTGGAGGACCGAGCCGCCGAGCTCCGCGCCGCAATCGACCGCTTACAACCGACCGCATAGAGTAGACGGGCTCGATGCCCTCAATCGCTCTGCTGGCGCCTGTGGTGCTGCCGCTCATTGCGGCCGGCGTCATCACCGCTTTCGGACTCAGTGGATTCAACCTTGGTCCGATTGCCGCGGGGGCCAGCGCATGGGCAGCGGTGGTGGCGTTGCTTGTGGTGTGGCTGGCGGTGCGCTCCACACAGGAGCTCAACCTCGGGCCGCTCGGCTTCGGATCTTCATTCCAGCTGCGTCTGGACGCTGTTGCTTTCGCCTTCGGCGTGATGGTGCTGGTGCCCGCTGCTGTGGCGCTCACATTTCAGCCGAGGAAGTGGCAGGAGGCCGCGTTCGGTCTGCTCGGAGTCGCTGCCGCCATGGCCGCGATCGAGGCGGGCAGCGTCGTGCTGACCGCGCTTGCGGGTGGCACCGCTGCGACCCTCGCGGTCATTCAACTCGACGCTGAGGATGTGCGCGCTCCGCGCCCGCGCTGGAGCATGTTGCTTGCCGCCTGGCTGGCATTGAGCTGGGCGGGCGTCATCCTTCAGGTTCGCGGCGGCACCGCCGCATACGCCGCTGTTCCCTCATTCGCGTTGACGGTGCCCGTGTTTGCATTGGTCGCGTTCGCCGGGCTGATGGCTTCCGGCCTGTTTCCATGGCGTTCGTGGCCGGTTTACGTGTGGTCGCGGCCCTCGCTCAAGGCAGGCGGGCTGGTCATCGCGACGCTTTATCCGCTGGGTTTTTACCTGCTCGTCCGCGCATACGAGATGGGCGATGGCAGATATCCGAGTGCCGTCTTCAACGCAGTCCTCGCTTCGTGGGGCGTGGTCGTCGCGCTGGGCGCGGCCGCCCGCGCTCAAGGCGCGGCCACGCGCCGTGAATTCCTCGGTGAGGTGATCCCCGGGCTAGGTGGGTTTGCCTTGATGACCTTGGCGCTCGGCACTCCGCTGGGCTTAGGGGCGGGACTGATCACGCTCGCGGTAGCGGCAGGGCTGACGGCGAGCCTCGCGGTACTGCCAGACCGCGCCGGACCGGCATCCCTCATCACCATCGCCGCCGCCATCGGTTTGCCACCTGGTCTTGCCTTCGGAGCACGCATCCTCGGGATCGAGTCAACGTTCGAGGCCGGGAACTTCTTTGGCTTCATTGGAGTAGCGGGGACGGTTGTCTGGGTGCTGTGGATGGTCGCGGGCGCCCGCGCCACCGGTCTCCCCGCGGGACGCGGGCGGCCCACCAACGAGACATTCCCGAGGGTGGCGATGACTGCAGCGGCGTTGACTCTGGCGGCCGGGCCGGCACTGGCTGCAATCCAATCGGCCTTTGCCAACCCCGCGCAGGCGAACGTCATGCCGCTGGCGCCAGGCTCCGTGAGCGGCGGACTCACCGCGGTGGTCACCGTCTCCACGGTGCTTCCAGTCGTGGCGCTCTTTGTGCCGCTCCTGATCATCGGAGTGCTCGCTTATCGAGCGGCGGGCACGGCGTTGATTCGCACCCAACCTCGACCATCGCTTTTCGAGATCCCGTGGGCAGTCGCGAGCAATCGCATTCGACAGGCAGTGATGTCAGCCGCCATGCCCGAGCGGTACCGCTTCATCCTCGACGTCCGCGCCCTTGAAGCCGCCGCGGTGGGCGGGCGACCACTGCTCTGGCTCGCCTCCCTCGTCGCGCTCGGCTTCGCGGTTACTAGGTGATGCGACCAGAGATGCCGACCGGATCTTCGGCGCCCATGCGGCCCATCTGCGTCGTTGCCCCCTGCGCTCCTCGCTCACGCATCAACGGATTCGCTCGCTCCGGTGCTCGTCGCGTCCACTGGGGTCCCCATGACGAAGTCATGGGAGGGACCCCTGGATCGCCGAATCTCTCGGCCGGCCTTCCGGTCGCATCACCGACTTGTACATAGCTGCCGCCATCCTCGCGTGGCTTGGGGCGTCGCTGGTGGTGCTCGCTGATGGCCGGAGGGGCCTGGCGCTCGGGTTGGGATTGCTCACTGCAGGCCTGGCCGTCCTGGCCTGGCCCTCCCAAGCCTTGCCCGGTGCTTTGGCCGTCGCCGCCGGCGGCTTCATCGCCTCGTGGCAATGCTGGCGATCCGGGCCGGCAACGTGGGGAATCATGCCGGCGGGCTCGACCGCGCGACTCGTCCTGTGCGTCGGGTCAGGCCTGCTTGCGTTGTGGCTCGCAGCCTCGGTGACGAACGGACCAGGAGCGCCCCTTCGCTTCGCCGTGCTCGTAGTGCTGGGATTGATGGCCGCGCGAATCCTCGGCGGCCGCGAGGCTGCAGTCCTTTTGGCGAGTGTTGCCGGCTTCGCGCTGGTGCTCGCAGCGGCGCCCGGCCTCGCAGCGACATCGCAGAGTTTCGTTCCTGCCATCGCCGGCGGTCTGGTTGCGGCCGGGGTCATGTTCCTTCCGGCCGGGCGTCCGCAGCGGGTTCCCTCCACCCGGGCTGCAGATGCGGGCCAGCATGGGGCCTGAGCTCATCGTGGCCGCGGCTGCCACCCTGGGTCTCGTGGTGATCGTCGCTCCGCCCCGAGTCGCACGCGCGAGCTTGCTCACCCGCGGCCTCGTGGGACTTGCCGGCATGGCCGCGATGGCGGCCGTACCGAGTCTAGATCTGGTCTTCCTGATCCTCCTGGTGCTGGTGGTGCTGCAGGCACGCCTCACATCGCAAACCGATTTCGCGGCCCGCCTCCGTGCGCCAGTCCTCGCGATAGCCCTGCTGGCGCTGGGCCTGGCGTTCGAGCGCGTGCAGGGCCCCACGGTGCTGGAGCGCTTCGGTGCGGTCGGCATGGTGGCAGGACTTGTCGCCGCGATTGGCCTGCTGCCATTCGTTCACGAATTCGATCCGGAGGAATCAGTCATCGCCTCGCCGATTCCGTGGATCGCATTCGTCGGCCCCCTCCTGGCCGCGACCGTGCTGTCCCGAGCAAGACAGGTCTTGCCGGCGGAGGCAGGCGACGCGTTCGGCGCGATGCTCATCGGTCTCGGGCTGCTAAACATGGTGTGGGGGAGCCTGGGGTCCTGGCGCACGGCGGATGACGCCGCCGCATGGCGCTATTCGTTCATGGCCGACTGGGGACTCGCCCTGTGCGGCTTTGGCCTGGCCATCGCGGACGGCCAGGCGGCGGCGCTGATTCTGCTGTTCAGCATCGTCATAGGCCGGCTGCCGCTCTACCTCTTCTCGAGGCAAGCGATCCGCGAGAAGAACCCGACCGACCGGCCGGTCAATCTTGTCGTGGCCGCGGTGCTTGCGGGCTCGGCGCCATTCGCAGGCTTTCCTGCCCGCGTCTTGCTGCTGCGTGGCGCCACGCAGCTCTACTGGCCGCTGGCACTCGTGCTTGCGGTCGGGATGCTGCTGTGGCTTCCTGCCGCCCTCCGCCTCGGGCGCAGCATGGGTGTCCCGCGCGGGCGCCAGGCGGTCGGGGTCGCCATCGTTCTGGCGCTCAACGTCTTGCTCGGCCTTTATCCGCAACCGCTGCTCGCACTCGCGGGTCTATGACGCAGATCCTCACCGCCCTGGCGACCCACACGTCGGCGCTCGTGCTCTATCCCGGTCTGATCGCCACGGTCGTCTTCGGCGGAGTCGCGGAGATGGCATGGATGAGGATCACCAGCGGAGGATGGTCGTGGCCCGACCTGCCGCGGCGCCGGCCGACACCGGTGCTGGCCACCGTCCTGCTCTGCTCCTGCCTCGCCGCGGTGCAGCTGGCCGCTCCCTTCAACCCCGTGCCATCCGAAGAGCGAAGCGTGGTCGTGGCCGCCGTCGCGCTGGCTTTCACGGCGTGGGCTGAGCTGGCCCTTACGGTCGAGCGTGTCGCGGAACCACGACTCCTGCTCATCGTCCAGGTTTGCTGGCTGCTGGCCGTGCTCGGACCCGCCGTGCAGCCCGAGAGCCTGCGACCACAGGTCCTCGGTAACGTGCTGGTTCCTGCGCTGCTTCCGCTGAAGGTGGCGAGCGGCGTCCTCTACCTGCTCTGCCTCCCGGCGCTGCTCCGCTTGTGGCCGTTCGCTCCGCCTGGAGACCGCAGAAGCCACCGGCGACTCGATGCCGCGCGAGTTCTCTGTTGGTTCCCGTACTGCGGACTCTTCACGACGCTGTTCTTTCCGCCCTCGGCCGACGACCTGCTCGGATGGGTGCGGTTCTTCGGCATCACCGTCGTTGTCGGTGGAGCGCTTGTCGCGGCCGGAGCTTTGATGCAGCGACGTGGCGCCGAACTCGCGCGCGGACTGTACATGCGGGCGATCACGCCCTATGCGTTGCTCGTCCTGGTCGTTGTGGTGGCGACCTCATTCGCGTTGCGTTAGGAAACGTCTAAGGAGTCGCGGCCACTAGATCTGGGGCAAACCTGTGGAAAACACCGCAACCAGGTGCGCCGGACAGGTTTGGGGAACTGCTGGCGGGCGGGGTGTTCGGGATGATCCTCGTCCAGGTGGTCGAGAACGTCGGAATGAACATCGGCCTGCTGCCGATCGCGGGCATCCCGCTGCCCCTGATCTCATACGGCGGATCGGCGACCATCACCACCCTGGCAGCCCTCGGGCTGGTCCAGTCGGTGGCGCTGCGGCGCCGGGTGATAGCCCATGGGGACGGGGCTCTGGCCGTGCTTGGTACAATCACTCGCCGTGCCCAAGCCTGATTCTTCGCTGTCGGCCGTCATCGTCAGCGGAGGCAAGCAGTACCGCGTCGCTCCGGGCGACCACATCCTGGTCGACCGCCTGAGCGCCGAGCCAGGTTCGTCCCTGAAGCTCGATCGTGTGCTGCTGTTTCGGAATGGGGACGACATCAAGGTCGCGGGTAACGAGCTCGACGGCCTGGATGTCGAGGTCAAGGTGCTGGCGCATCGCCGCGGGCCCCGCATCGAGAGCCTCCGGTACAAGTCCAAGAAGCGCGTCCGCGTTCATAGGGGCGGTCGCGCGGATCTGACCGCGCTTGAGATCATCGCGGTCGGCGGCATCACCGGCGACAAAACCGAGACCAAAACGGCCGCGAAGCCCGGGGTCAAGGCGAAAGCCGAACCCAAGAAGAAGGCCGTGGCTGCCACGGCTAAAGTCGCAGCTCCAGAAGACAAGGCTGAGGCCAAGCCGGCCAAGCGCTCGACTCGCAAGAAGGAGACCAGCTAGAGATGGCACACAAGAAAGGTGGCGGCTCGTCTCGCAACGGGCGTGACTCCAATCCCCAGATGCTGGGCGTGAAGATCTACGGCGGCCAAGAGGTGGGCGCCGGGCAGATCCTCGTCCGGCAGCGTGGCACCAAGATCGCGCCCGGCTCGGGCGTCGGACTCGGCCGCGACCACACGCTGTTCGCCCTCGTTCCGGGACACGTGCGGTACCAGCGGGTCGGCAAGGACGGCCGGCGCGTAAGCATCGAGGCTGAGCCCGCCAAGGTCGCACAAGAGAACGGCGCCGGCAAGAACTGACGGTCGCCGTCAGTTCGTCGACTCCGCGCGCATCCTAGTTCGTGGCGGTCACGGTGGGAAAGGATCGGCTTCGTTCCGGCGCGAGCCGTACACCCCGCGCGGCGGTCCGGACGGGGGTGACGGCGGCCGAGGCGGCTCTGTGATCCTGAAGGCGACCACCGGAGTCTCTGATCTCTCGCTGTACAAACAGCGTCCGCGCTGGAGCGCCGAGCCCGGCACTGACGGAGCAGGCGGCCGCAAGACTGGGCGGGGTGGAGCTGATGTTGTCCTGGACGTGCCCGTCGGCACCGTCGTGCTGGACGAGGACGGCAGTCTGGTGGCGGACCTGGATCACGCCGGTATTGACGCAGTGGTGGCGCAGGGCGGGACGGGCGGCCGCGGCAACGTCCACTTCAAGAGCTCGATCAGGCGCGCGCCCGACTACGCCGAGCCGGGTTTCAAAGGCGACGAGCGAACGCTGGTCCTCGACCTCAAGCTCATCGCTGACATTGGGTTGGTTGGCAAGCCAAACGCCGGCAAATCCTCGCTGCTGAGCTCGCTCACAGCGGCACGGCCGAAGGTCGCGGACTATCCGTTCACCACGCTCGACCCAGAGCTCGGGGTGGCGGATTCGCGCGGCGGGCGAATCGTCATTGCGGACATCCCTGGCCTCATCGAGGGCGCGGCCCGCGGCGCCGGCCTGGGGCTTCGCTTCCTGCGCCACGTCGAGCGGACCAGGGTCCTGGTCTATGTCCTTGACGGCTCGGCGCCTGAACCCTGGGCGGACCTTGAGACGGTGCGCAAGGAGGTCGAGCAGTTCTCCCCCGACCTCGCCAAGCGTCCCTTCGTGGTCGCCATCAACAAGCTCGACCTCGAGCCCACTCGGCTCCTCAAGAAGCGAAATCGGCGCAAAGGCGTGCACTTCATCTCAGCGCTCACAGGGGAAGGGTTGCCCGAGCTGATGGAGGCGATGGTGCCCGCTCTGGCCTCTGCACCGGAGGTGACAGTTCCCGGAGCCGTCAAGAAGACCAGGCTCCCGGAGCGCGCGGCGCGGGCCGGTCTCGTCGTGGAAAAACAGGCTTGGGGCTATGGGGTGAGCGGCGATCGCGTCGAGCACCTTGTGGAGCGCACCGACCTCGAGTCGGAAGGCGCGCTGGCCCGGTTTCAGTCTGAGCTGGACCGTCTCGGCGTCAACGCAGCGCTCGAGGCAGAGGGCGTGGAGCCGGGTGACACGGTTCGCATTGGCGATGCCGAGTTCGAATATCAGCCTTAGCCGGGCGCGCGCAGGGCGCCCATTGAAACGCCGGGCGCGCGCAGGGCGCATATTCAAATGAGACTGGGGATTCTCGGCGGCACGTTCGATCCGATTCACGCCGGCCACATCGCGGCGGCGCGCTTTGCCATGGAATGCGCGCACCTCGACCGCCTGCTGTTCATTCCCACCGGGCGACCGCCGCATCGCGCGGCGGCCCTGGCGCCCGAGGACGACCGCCTCGCGATGGTGCGTCTCGCCACCGAGGACGAGCCGCGTTTCGAAGTTTCCGACATGGAGATCAAGCGCGGCGGACTTTCCTATACGTCAGCCACGATGGCCGAGTTGCACCGCACACACCCGGACGACGAGCTGTTCCTGATCCTCGGCTGGGACGCTGCGCGACTGTTCCGTACGTGGCACGAGCCGGACCGTGTGGCGTCACTTGCGTCGGTCGTCATTCTCGGCCGGCCGGGCACCGAGCCGCCTACGCCGTCGGAGATGACAGCGTTGGGACTGCGCCCAGAACGGGTCATCAAATGCTTCGGTGGTACACCGGATATCTCGGGCAGCGCGCTGAGAGGTGAGATCGCGGCGGGCCGGCTGGTAACGGGCAAACTCCCTGCCCCTGTCGAGCGATACATCGCAGAGCGCGGCCTGTATCGGGATAATCGATAAGTTGGCACCTCGCCGGGAGAAGGGTTTGACGCCGCTGCAGCTGGCTCGCGTGTTGCGCGGTGCGGCGGTCGAGAAGAAGGCGTGGGATACCGTGGTCATCGATGTCCGCGAACAGACATCGATCGCCGACTACTTCGTCATCTGTGAGGGCGAGACCGACCGCCAGGTCCGCGCCATCGCCGACGGGATGGTGGAAGCGGCCCGGGCAAAGCAGGTAAGGCCGCTGGCCGCCGACGGGTACGAGGACGCGACGTGGATCCTCCTCGACTTCGACTCGGTGCTGGCGCACGTGTTCCTGCCGGGCGAGCGTTCGTATTACGACCTGGAGAGTTTGTGGGCGCCGGCGGCGAGACGGCGGCGGAGGGCGGCGGAGGGCTAGTTACTTCTCTCGCGGCCCTCACCCTAACCCTCTCCCGCTAGCGCGGGCGAGGGGACTTGCGAGGGCTAGTTACTTCTCTCGCGGCCCTCACCCCCACCCTCTCCCGCTGGCGCGGGCGAGGGGGTTCGCCTTTACCGACCCCTAGATGATCTGCGAATATCTATCGAAGATTTCTCTTAGGTCTGTGGGCGGTTCGACGCGGTGCTTTTTCATCACCTCGAACAGGCTGAGGATGTGGCGGACGCCGGCTAGCGTCACGCCTTTCTCGCGCGTCAGGTGCTGGATGACCTGCACCTTGCTGATGTCGCGCTGAGAGTAGCGGCGACGGTTGGTGATCGTGCGGTGGGGCTCGATGAGGTTCGCGTCCTCATAGAGCATCAGTGTTCGGGGGTGGGTCTCCAGGATCTCCGCGGCGACGCTGATGGTGTACAGCGGTTTGTCGAGATCGCTGAACGACTGCTGCGTGCCGCGCGGCGCTCGCGTGCTCACAGCCTAACGAAGCGACTTGAGAATCTGGATGATGGCGGGGCCGAGCAGGACGATCCACAGCACGGGGAAGATGCAGCCGACCATCGGAAACACCATTCGCGATGAAGCCTGCGCGGCACGCTCCTGCGCCGTCTGACGCTGCCGGCGCCGCATCTCCATTGCCTGTACTCGCAAGAGCCGCGCGATCGGGACGCCCATCTGGTCGGATTGCACGATGGACTCCACGAGGTGATGCAGGTCGGGGACGCCAGTAGTCTCGGCCATGTGCTCGAGCGCGCTCATGCGCGGCCTGCCGAGCCGGATCTCGCGCAGCACCTTGCCGATCTCATCGCCGAGCGCGTTGTGGAAGCGCTCGGTGATGCTCAGTAGACCTTCGTCGAGGCTCAGGCCCGACTCGACGACCAGCGTCAGCAGGTCCGTCGCCTCAGCCAGGGAGCGCTGTATCTGGTGCCGGCGTGCGGTGATCCGCTGCTGGAGCCAGAGGAGGGGCAGGAAATAGCCGATGACCGCTCCGATCACGCCGCCGATTGGGGCCACCAGGACTACAGGTAGAGGCGTGGGGGCGATCACGCCCAGGCCCAGCCCGGCGATCGCGAAGAGCGCGGCCAGGCTGTAGCGCACCGCCTGGAATCCTGCGGGCGTCAGGCCCCCCGGGTCACCGGCGCGGCTGAGCTGCTGACGGACCTCGATCGTCGCTTCGACAGGGAGCCGCGAGGTGAAAGGCCGGGCCAGCGTCTCGAACTGCTTGACCAGAGTCGGTCTCACGGTTGGCCGGCCGAAGTTTCCGTTGGTGGTGGCCGCTGTCGCGCGCTGCTGGTCGATCGCGATGAAGTACGCGATCACGATCACCGCGCAGATGACGCCGGCGGAGAGCGCGATCAGGAACATCAGTCGGCCAGAGCGGTCATGCGCTGTATCAGCACGTTGCCGATGATCACGAGCAGCGCGGCGATCCCGAGCAACACATAACCGATGAACGTCGTCGTCATCGGCAGGAAATATCCCGGCACGAAGATGTACAGGCCGAGCGCAAGCAGAATCGGTAGCCCGGTGATGATCGTTGCGGACGCGCGCGATTGTGCGGTGAGCACGCTCATGTCGCGCTTGGTCTGCAAGCGGTCACGAAGAGTGTCCGAGATGGTGTCGAGGACCTCGGCCAGGTTGCCGCCCACGCGAATGTGGAGGAGGATCGCCGTCACGATGAACTCCAGGTCGGGACTGTTGATGCGAAGCAGCAGCCCGCTGAGCGCATCTTCGACCGACGTGCCGAGCGTGATCTCGGTTGTGATCCGTTCGAACTCCGTCGAGACAGGCGGTTGGGATTTCGTCGCCACGGTCTCGAGCGCTCGGTCGATGGCGTAACCCGTCTTGAGTGAGTTCGAAAGCAGCTGCAGCATGCTCGTCAGCTGCTCGTTGAACATGTTCTGCCGGCGGCGCTGCAAGAAGCCGACAACCAATGGTGGGCCGATCAGGCCGATCAGACCCAAGATGACCGGACCAATCGAAATGCCGAAGCGAAAGAGTCCGATCAGGGCTCCCAGCGCCACCGCCCCGATGCGGATGAGCAGGTATTCGGCCGGGGTGATGTTCAGGCCGGCGCGTGCGAGGTCTTCGACCAAGGTCGGCTTTCCGCTGGCGCTGCGCCGCTGGTTGAGGTTGTCGGCGGCGGGCCGGAGCAGCCTTTCGACCAGCTCACGCGGAGTCGCCCTTGCCGGAGACGCCAACAGAGGGCGCGCGATGCGCTCTTTACGTATCCGGTCGAGGCTCCAGAAGAAGACGACGATCGCTGCGGCCATCGGCACGGCGACAATGGTTTCAGTCGGCAGATTCATTTGCGACTAGAAGAGGGACGGGTAGGCGGCCTGAATGACCTGCAGTGTCACGCCTTTGGCCGCCGTAACCGTCGGGCACCCTGGATCAGGTGTTTGGGAGCCCGGCTGTAGGTAGTCGCGGAACGATTCGAGGGCGTACTTCAGCGAGGCGTAGGTCAAGAACCACGTGATCACCTCGGCCTGGCATTCGGTCACCACAACGGTGAGGCTGCTCGCGGTCGCGCTGCCGCCGGCCGCGCTGGCCTGCATCCCGACGCGGATTACGTGGAGGTTGGTGAAGATGGTCTTCGACGCCACCTTGCCCGCGCTGGACACGGTCGCGATCACCGCCATGTAGTCGTCCTTCTGGATGTAATCGGCCACGCCTTGCTGCTCGCTGGTCGGGATGGTCAAAGCCACGTAGCCGGTCGGAATGGGCAGGTACTCCGACTGGCCGGGGAGGGTCTGGTTCGGCTTGGCCACCTCGTTCGAGGTGACCGCCTGGCCCGCGGCGATGGCGACCAGCGGGATCATGCCCTGGACCTCCTCCCGGGTCGTGAAATACACCTTCGGATAAGTGGCGGGAACCGGGATCGACTTGACCGTCAGTGCAGCCGCATCGATCGGAATCCTGGGCTGGAGGTCCTTGGTGGTCACGACCACACTCAAAGAGGGACTGTTGGACGCCGCCCCTGCGTTCAGAGCTACGAGGACAAAGGCCGCGATGACCAGCAAAGCGAGGAGTATTCCGAGGATTGTGAACGGCCTTCTGAACGTAATAGCGCTCAAGAGGGGGCTCACAGCCGACCCATCATAGGCAAGATAGTCCGGTGCCGCGCCCCCCTAAGACGCCCTTCCTGCGCCACTCGATGAGCCAGCGAGGCCAGTCCATGGTCGAGTTTGCCCTGTCGTCTGTGGTGCTCCTGTTGCTGGTCGGCGGCCTGGTTGACATCGGCAGGGCAATCTACACGAGCGAAGCTATTTCGAACGCCGCTCGCGAGGGGGCTCGCCATGGTGCGTGGTTCGATGCGGCCCGCCAGTCCCATCCCGGGCTCTATGACGCCGAGATCAAGGCGGCGGTCGATGCTGAGCTGGCGACGATCTCGATTCCGGCGTCGGTGTTGAAGAACCCGGGGACGACCTGCCCGACCACATCGGACGGCAACGCGTTTCACAACCCGCCGTTTGTGAACTCCGCCTATCCACCGACGGCGAACCAGCCCTGGCTCTACATCTGCTACAACAACACGCCCGGGTTGGACTTCACCTCGCCGGCCACCAGCCAGGGCCAGCTCGATCTCAACGTCAT
Organism: Candidatus Dormiibacterota bacterium; assembly: GCA_035937155.1. Lineage (GTDB taxonomy): Bacteria > Chloroflexota > Dormibacteria > Dormibacterales > Dormibacteraceae > Palsa-870. The sequence continues at coordinate 21,416 of DASYVJ010000044.1, forward strand.
CGTTCTCTACGCCTACGGACCGTTGACACCGCTCGTCACGGCGCAATTCGGCATATTTCGCCTGGCCTCCAACCAGCACATGACGGTGCAGGGCAGCTGATGGCCGGCGCCAGAAGCGGCCAGCGATCGCAAGCGCTGATCGAGTTCGCCCTTGTGTCGCCGGTGCTCCTGCTGCTCCTCTTCGGCATCGTCGACATCGGGCGTGCGGTCTTTTACTTCGACACGCTCAACCACGCTGCACGCGAGGGCGCCCGCACAGCCGTCCGCGCGTCGGGCCAGCTGCCTAGAAATGCGGACATCCTCGCCACCGTGTCCACGCAGATGATCGGCGCCCCGGTGACCGCCCCTTGCCCCCAGGGGCCGGTGACGACTGCGACGCCTCCGAACAACGCCGCATGGCTTTACATCACCGAGCCGAACCCGCCCGCCTCGATCGAGACGACGCCACCGCCCAACGCCCCAGGCGGAGAGTTCCCGGCTCTGGCGTCCGGCTCCTGCAGCGCCGTGAATCCCGCGGGTGGCAACCAGGCCCTCCAGGTGACACTTCGGTTCAACCTGATCCTGATCACCCCCGTGATCGCGCAGGCCACGGCGAACCACATAGTGATCACCGCGGCGGCGATCTTCAGGACGGAGTACTGATGATTTTGCGAGCCCTTGCCCCTCACCCTAGCCCTCTCCCCTTCAGGGAGAGGGGAAAGCAGCGGGGACAAGCCATCGTTCTGATCGCGATCATGCTCGCGGTGGTGGTCGGCATGGCCGCGCTTGCGATCGACGGCGCGCGTGCCTATGCCGTCCGTCGCGACCTGCAGGCTGCACTGGATGCCGCTGCGCTCACGGCCAGCGACAAGCTGCAGCAAAACGGCGGCTACCCGGCGGCGGAGCAGGCGGCGGCGACGATCTTCGGCACCAACCTGCGCCTCTATACCGCTCCATCGTGCGCGCCGGGTTATGGCACGCCGGGCGTGGGTTCGTTCACGGTGACCTGCACCTACTCGGACGGAACCGTGCTGACTCAAGTGGTGTCCGCACTAGGGCCGCAAGGGAGCCAGTTCAGCATGACCGCCACCCGCTCGCTGCCCCTCCAGTTCGCTCGGATCCTGACCAACGGGGCGACTCCGAACCTCGCCGGCAGCGCCTCGGGCAGCGTCAACAATCAGCTCTACTCGCCGACCATCGCGGCGCTGAACCAGGCGGGTTGTGGAGGCACGTCGGGCAGCGCAATCTCCATCAACGGAAGCGGCACGCTGGTGTTGGGCGGAGACCTGGTCTCCGACGGTGTGATCTCCGTCGTGGGGGGCTCCACCAACGTCGCGGGCGACATCTACGCTCGCTGCCAGTCAACTGTGGCCGGGTCGGTCACCAGCTGCTATCCGAGCGGCGCCGGCGCCCCCTGCACGTTTCCAGAGGTAGTCGGAGCCGTACGGTCCGGGTACCGTTTCGTCGACCCGGTGTATCCGCCGCCGCCTGTCGCCGGCGGCAGCCAACCAGCGCCCGGCAGCGAAGTCGTCATCTCACCTGGCGTTTACAACGCTAATCCCAACTTCGGCAACAAGAGGTGCTACTTCCTGAGCGCCGGCACCTACAAGTGGCAGGGCGGCTACTCCAACAACGGCGGGCTGGTGAGCAACGAGCTCAAGCCTCCCGAGGAACCTCTCATGAGCGACAACACGCAGGCTGCCTCGCCTCAGTTCTGGAACCTGGATGGCGCCAATTGCGCGGGAGCGTTCCAGGTGAACGTCACCCAAAGCGGGGGCGTGAGCATGGGCACCTGGGCCGTCAAGCTGACCTCAGTCAGGACCGACTCGTACGGCGGTCTTAACTATGTTCGCGAGAGCGCACCGTCTCGATGCCAGTCGTTCGCTGTCCACACGGCCCAGAACATCCAGCTGGTGGTCAGCAATGTGCCCGGCGCCACCTCCTACAACATCTATGTGTCCAGCAACGGCTGCGCCGGCCCCTTCGGCTTTGCCACCAACATGCCAGTGACCAGCACGCCCCAAAACAACCACACCTTGGGATGTCCGTTTGGCAACGGCAATGGAAACGGGAACGGGAACAACAATGGCAACGGGCAGGGCAATGGGGGAAACGGCAACGGGACCGGCAACCCCCCCTGCAGCCTCGGCGCCGAGACACTTGGCCCGTTCCCCGCCTCGGTGCTGCCGGGACTGCCGCTGCCGAACCTGTTTGCCATACCTGGCACAGGCGGCGCGTACCCACCCGACGGCGAGACCGCCCCTATCGCGAATGGCCTGCCCAACCAGAACCCCGCCCGCGGTGTCGCACCCGCCGGCGATCGCGCGAACGAGAACCAGTGCGACAGCACCGCGGGAACCCTGGTCACATGCGCCGGCCCGATCACACCGGGTGCCGTCGTCTATTACATCCCCAGCGGGGCCTGCCTCACTGACCCCAATGGCGGCGACAACTACGTGTTCAGCGGATATCAGTTCAACTGGATGGCGATCTACGAACCCGGAACCAGCTATCCGCCGGCCAACACGTGTTCCAACGTCATGGGCGCTTCGACAGCGTCGGCATACATAGGGCTGGTTTACGTGCCGGCTGCGGCGATGAGCATCCCGACCAGCTCGGGGTTCAGGGTTGAAGCGACCGGCGGAGTCATCGCTGACACGGTCACCTTCACGGGCCAGCTGCCCACGATCTCCGGCAGCTCGGCCTACATGCCGGTTCCGCCGGCGGCAAAGCTGACGAGTTAGGCGGTCTCCGGAGCCGGTTCCTCAGCGCGCACTGGTTGGGGCGCCGTGGCTTCGCCTGCTGCGTTGCTCCTCTCGAGACCTGCCAGCAGCTCGTGCATCGCGCTTGTCGACTTGTCGTCGTCCAGCTCCTCGTAGCGCTGCGCGGCACCCTTCCAGGCGCCCTTGGCGTCATCGATCCGACCAAGACCCCAGAACGCCTGACCTCTGACAGCAAGTGCCTCGGCTCGCTCGCGCTTGCTGTCTCCTGGTAGCAGCGTCAGCGCGGTTTCGACAAGCCGCAGCACTTCCTCGAACGCGCCCACCGCCAGCGCGTTCTTGGCCGCCTGGGCGAGATAACCGGCCGTCCGCACCTGGTCGGCGGAGGTGCCGGCCTGGTAGAGGTGATTGCCGATCTCGCTCGCTCGCTCGCTGGCGCTCTTGCCATAGACCCGCTCCAGGGTGTCGGCAACAGCCAGGTGGTACGCCTGAAGTCGCGGGAGCGGGACCACACCGAGGACCCGTTGCCGCACGAGGTCGTGGGCGAAGCGGTACCTGTCAGAGCCCGCGGCGGTCAGGAAACGGCCGCGTGTCGCCTCTTCGAGCGCGTCGCGAAGCTCGTGGCCTGCGAGCTCGCCAAACGCTTCGAGCAGCCCGATGTCGAAATCGCGACCCACGACCGCCGCGGCCACAAGCATCCTCTGGGCCGGCTCGCTGAGCCGCTCTAGCCGGCGTCCGATAAGGCCACGCACGCTCTGGGCGAGCTCGAGGTCTTCTTCAGTGAAGCTGGCCTGCACGCGCGACGCGCCGCCGAGCATGGTCTCCGACTCGGCCATGTAGAGGGCGGAGTGCTCGACGAAAAGCGGGTTGCCCTCCGTTGCCGCCTGGATGCCCATGACCTGTACAGGGGTGAGCTGCGTTTCGCCAATTCCGGCCACGATCTTTTCGACGTCGCGGTCCGAAAGCCGGGCGAGCGAGATGCGCTGTGCGCGGCGCCGGCGCAGCAAGCGTGAGAGCACCGAACCGAAGGGGCGCGCCGAGTCGAGCTCGCTGTCCCAGTACGTGCCGATCACGACCATATGGCTTCCACCGACTCGCTCCGCCAGGTCGCGGAGCAGCAGCACGGTGGCCTCGTCCGCCCACTGGAGGTCGTCGAGCACGATGAGCAGCGGCTTCGCTCCGCGGACGCCCGACAGGAAATCAAAGACACCGTGGAAGAGTTGCTCGCGAAGCTTGTCTGCATCGGGCTCAGCCTGCGCAGGCATGCCGCGCATCTTCTGCCGCAAGGTAGGTGCCAGGTGGGAGAGGAGCGGGCCGTTGTCGCCGGCCGCGTCCTGCAGTGTCTTGGAAGTCGACCCCGCGACCGCGGCGGACAGGATTTCGCGGAACGGTGCATACGGGGAGCCGTCACGCTCCGCGCACCGGCCGCTTAGCACGAGCCAGCCCTTGCTCGTGGCTTCTCCCGCGACCTCGGAGGCGAGACGCGAAGCGCCGATGCCGGGTGCGCCGCTAATGAAGAGCATGCCGCCGGCACCGGTGATCGCGCGATCGAGCATCATCCGGATATCGAGGCGTTCCTGCTCGCGATTGACGAAACCGTCGCCAGTCGGCAGCGTGCGAGGCGCCTCTTTGACTTCGCCTGCCGTGACTTCGTGAAGCCGCCACCGATCCGGGAAGCCCTTGAGCTTGTACCGACCGCGATACTCGAAAACCATCTCGGCCATCGGGCCGATCAGCTGGCGCACGACTTCGGAGACCAGGATCTCGCCGCCTTTTGCCTTGCCCGCGACGCGAGCAGCGACGTTGACGGCCGCGCCGAAGATGTCGCCCGCCTCCTCCACGACCTCGCCGGTGTTGAGGCCGATGCGAACGAGCACTTTCCGCTCGGGGTTCTGCTTGCTGTACTCGGCGATGGCCCTCTGGATCTCGAGCGCGCACTCGACGCCGTGGCGGACAGAGCCGAAGCTGATCATGAAGCCGTCGCCCAGACCTTTGATTCTGCGGCCGGCGTGCTCTGCGACCTTCTCGTCGATGATCGTTTCGTAGGCCTTCATGATCTCGTGCGACTCGGTGAAGCCTCGGGTCGACAGCAGGCGGGTGGATTCCTCGACGTCGGTGAACATGATGGTCACGGTGCCTTCGGTCTGCCCGATGGCAAGGCTGCCGATGATCGTCTCGGGCGTCAGCGGCGAAGAGGAGTTGACCGGCATGCCGAGGCCTTCGGCGACCGCACGCAGCAGGTCTTGTGACGCCTTGAAGCCGGCTTCGCCCTGCGGATAGCGGACCGTCTGCAGGAGGCCGGCCTCCACAGCTTGACGCAGCTCGCGACTGGCGGATTCCTTGCTGACCTGGTGCTCAGCGGCGTAATCGCTCCCCTTCAGCTCAGCGCCCTCGAATGCCTGGGTGATCGCTGGGGCGAGGCGGAGGTTGAGGTTGCGGCGGGTGATCAGGCTTTCGATGACGGCGAGGATGCGGCGCGAGGCACCGGCGGGCCGCAGGACGCCTTCCTGGGCTCGAACCGTCGGCAGCATGCCCACATAGCCGCTGTTGGCGGCCGCGAGCTGACCGAGCGCTGTCGTGGCGCGCGCCATCGCGGTAGCGGCCTGGAGCGCCTGGCTGGCGGCCATGTTCGATTCAGCGCTGTTCTGCATTTGAGCCGGCGACATCGCCGGCATCGGGGGATACATCACCTGGGGCACCGGTGTCGCCTCGCGCTGCGCCGCCTCTTGCGCGGGAGGCTGATAGGCAGGCTGCGGGATGGGCGCAGGTTGCGGCTGGGCGGGCAAAGCCGGAGGCGTGAACGCCGGTTCGGGCTGTTGCGCCGGGGCCGCGGCCTGGAGGTCTGCGACCGCTGAGCGCGCGGCATCGATGAGCTTGCGCATCTCCTCCTGCATCTCAGGCGTCGAGGCCATCGTGCTTGCCTGGGACGAAGACGAGGACTGCACAGTGTGGGTCTGCTGAGCGGCTCCGGGTCGGTCGGAGCTGAAGGGGACGACGACCACCTGCCGGACCACGTTCTCGCCGCCTCCGCGCTGACCGCTCATCAGCGGATCCTTGACGACCGGCATCATGCTGTCTGATCCCGCGGGAACAAAACGCGACTTGACCGGATCGAACAGGTCCTGGTTGACCTGGACGCCATAGAAGGCGGCCTTGTCGAGCGAGGTCGGGACGTAACCCGTGGCGTTGTACTCGAGCCGGAGGTCCGTGCCCATGCCGAGCAGGAAGATGTCGCGCAGGATCGCGCCGTTGGAGTCGTAGCCCACGACCTCGGCGATCTGGGCGACCTTGCGGCGCCCATCCGGCATGCGGGCCTGGTGGACGATCAGGTTGACGGCGGAGGCGATTTGCGCTCGAACTGCTTCGAACGGGATGTCGATCGAGGCCATCATCACCATGGTCTCGAGACGCGACAGAGCATCGCGGGCCGAGTTGGAGTGAATCGTCGACATGCTTCCGTCATGGCCGGTGTTCATGGCCTGGAGCATGTCCAGTGCCTCGGCGCCGCGCACCTCACCGACCAGGATCCGGTCGGGGCGCATCCGGAGGCTGTTGCGCAGGAGCTGGCGGATTGTCAGCTCGCCCTTGCCCTCGACGTTGGGCGGCCTGTGCTCGAGCGCGATCACGTGGGGGTGGTCGATCTGAAGCTCGGCCGCGTCCTCGATCGTGATCACGCGCTGGTTGTGCGGGATGAAGCGGGCGATGACGTTGAGAGTCGTCGTCTTGCCCGAGCCGGTGCCACCGGAAACCAGGATGTTCATGCGGCCGAGCACGGCGGCCTCCAGGAATTCCGCCATGGCAGGGCTGAGGCTGCCCTCTCGCGTCAGGTCCTCCATGCCGAGCACGGCGTCCTTGAACTTCCGGATGGTGAGCGCGGCGCCATGGATGGCGGCCGGCCGGATGATCGCGTTGACGCGGCTGCCGTCCGGCAGGCGGGCGTCGACCATGGGGTTCAAGCCGTCGATATGGCGGCCGGTTGTCGCCACCATGCGGCGGATCGTCTCCAGGAGCTGGTTCTCGTCTTCGAACCGCACGTCCGCCTTAGTGAGGACACCGCGGCGCTCGATGAAAACCTGGTCTGGACCGTTGACCATGATCTCGCTCACGGAGCGGTCGTGGAGCAGGCCATCCAGCGGGCCATAGCCGACGGCGGCGCGCAGGATGATGTCGGCCAGCGCGGACTTTTCCTGGGAGTTGAGCTCGATCCCGTCTTCGGCCAGGAAGCGATCGAGGTGCGTACGCACCGCGCGTGAGAAGGCGAGCGTGTCACCCGTGGTCAGGCCGACATCGCGGATCAGGGCGAGGCGATCGCGGAAGTCGTTCGCCAGCTTGCTGAGGTCGCGGCCCTGGCGTGCGGCCGCCTCCACGATGTCGGAGCGACGGCGTTGAGGCTGCGCGACCGGCGCGGGTGCCGCCCAGTTGTCGACGAACTGCATCTCGAGCAAAGACGGCGATGCGGCGAGCGCCGGGATCACCCGCTGCCGCTCGGTCAGGCGGATCTTGATCGCCACGCCCTCGCTGTCGGGCTGCTGGCCCGGATCGATGTACGCGGCGATCCACTCGCCATCACGGAAGCGCAGGATCGCTTTGCGAGAGGCGCTCTTGTCGCCCGGGTCGGCCTCGAGCTTGGGGTCGTCGACCGACCCGAAGATGACGTACTTGATGTCGCGGGCCGGGATCCAGCGAGGGCGGTCGGCGTCGGCCGGGTTGTAGATCGGGTAGCCCTGCGGGCTCAGCAGACGAGCGTCGGAGTCACCCTCCTCGAGGCCGCCGTCGAGGCGGTGGACCAGCACCTTGAACCGAAGGGCGCGAGGGGGTGCCCCGTTGGTCGGCTGGACCGCCGATTCCGGCGCGAAGCCGGCCGGGGTCTGTTCGGGTATCTCCGGCGAGGTCGTTTTGACTTCGCTCATAGGAGTGTTTCCAGGGGCGTGGGCGGGTTCACGGCTATTGGTTTCGCGGATGCTAGCACTGGCCTACCGGCGCTCCACCGCATTATCAGCTGAACCTTTCGGGTGGCCGGCGGCGGTCCAGCACCCATTTGGAACCTGGCATTCGCTTGGCCACTCCCTTTACCTCGGCCGCGCGTGACGCGAGCGCGGCTGCGCTCGTATAGCGGCCGGGTTCTGCAATCACGATCCCGATCGACACCGAGACCAGCGGGGCGCGCTGGGTGTTGCCGTTGCGCTCTTCGAACTCAATCCAACCGCGCTCTCTGTCCTGGGGGTCGTAAAGCGCAGGCACCGATTCGTCAAATCGCTTTGTGATGGCGTTGGCGATGGGCTCGGCCAGGTTCGGATCGGTGAGGATCACGAAGTCATCGCCACCGACATGGCCGGCAAAGTGGCGCCCGGAATGGTTTTCCTCCAGGACCTCCAGGACGATCGTTGCGAGCGTCTTGATCACGTCGTCGCCGCGCAGGAAACCGTAGTGGTCGTTGTAGCTTTTGAAGGCGTCGATGTCCGGATAGAGGCAGGCGAAGCGCTCTCCGTTCGCGAGGCGAAGGCCCATCTCGCGCAGGATGTCGCTGTTGCCGCTCATCCCCGTCAGCGGGTTCAGGTCCCGCGTAGTGGTGGATCGGCTCATCACCGCGCGTAGGCGCGCAACGAGCTCTTCGGGAATAAAAGGCTTGGTCACATAGTCATCGGCGCCTGCCAGCAGGTGCTCCACCTTGTCTTTCAATGAGCTGCGCACGGTCAGGAACACAACAGGAATCAGCCTGGTTCGGAAGTCACCGCGGATCTCGGCAAGGATCTGGTCCCCGGTCGTGTCACCGAGCATCAGGTCGAGCAGGATCAGGTCGGGCCGCCATTCCACCGCGGCGCTGTGTGCTGATTTTCCATTTGGAACCGCCACACATTCAAAGCCGGCCCGTTCGAGGACGCGCCTCACCAGGCGCAGCACCTGTTCATCGTCATCGACTACAAGAACAAGCTCGCGATGAGTCGGGGAGGGGCGCGGGGCGGGCTCCTTATCGGTCGGCAGCTTGGGGGCTACGGTCACGCTGTGCTCGCGGGTGGAGGGATTGTCTCTGGCGCGGGCTTGCCGAGGCCACGTAGCTTTTCGGTGAGCACGATCGCGCGCTCTGCCGCAGCTCGCACCTCCTGGATGTCGGCCTTCACCGCCTCGGGGTCACCGGTCTCCTCAGCGATGAGCTCGCTGTAGTTGACGATGACCGCGAGTAGGTTGCGGAAGTCGTGGATCAGGACGCGGTCCGCGTCCTCGTGATCGCCGCCGGGACTCACAGTCGTTTCACCAGTCGCCACTTGTTGAACTCACCGTCACGTTCGTAGCCCATCTCATCGAGTAGGGAGCGGGCCATCGGAAGGCCGCGTCCGGACTCGCTCTCGGTGTCGGGCATGCCGCGCTGCATGGAGTGATGTGCGGGCGGTCCTCCATCGATGAACTCGGCGAGCGCGGCGCCCTGGTCCAGCCGAAGCGAGTATTCGACCGGGGGGTCGGTGCCGGCCGGACGCCCATGCGTGAGGACGTTGGCCCCGATTTCCGCGAGCGCGATCTCGAAGCGCATGAGGTTGCGGTCATCCTGGCCGCGGCCAGTCGACTCACGCAACCGTTGAACCGACTCATGAAGCGTCTCCAATCCGTCATCGAGATGGCTGAGGGTGGCATGGAACTCAAAGGGCTCCGAGGGAGTGCCCACGGTCAGAAGCCAGTGAGGGCTTCCTCGACTGTGGCGAAGTAGGGGAAGACTCGGTCCAGGGTGGTCAGCTCGAGCACCACACGCACCTGCTGGTTGGGCGCTGCCAGCCGCAGGTCGCCCTCTGAGCTGCGAATCTGCTTCAGGGCGGCAATGACGGAGCCGAGACCCGTGCTGTCGACGAAGCTGACTCCCTCCATGTCGATGACGACGCGGGCCTGGCCTTTCTTGAGGGTCTCGCTGATCGCGTCCTTCAATGTGGGTGCTCCGGCCACGTCGAGACGGCCGGTCGGCGCGACGACGGCCACCCTGTTGTCGACCTGCCGGGTCAAAACCTCGAGGCTCAATTGGGGTCTCTCATGCCGGACTGACTATAGGTCACAGGGTCTCGAGTTGAGCCTCTCTACACTGCAGGCGTGAACTTGCCAGTAAACGGGGAGCGGCTGCTCATCGTGGATGACGAAGAGCTCCTGGCCAAGGTCATGCAGCGGACCCTCCGCAGCCGCGGCTTCGAATCCGACATCGCCCTCACCGCGGCCGGAGCCAGGGAGCGTTTCGAAGCCACTAACTACGCGCTGGCGTTGCTTGACGTGCGCCTGCCGGATGAATCGGGCTACGGGCTGCTCGAGGAGCTGCGCAGCAGGCGGCCCGACACGGCCGTCGTGATGATCTCGGGCGTCGAGGATCCCGAGTTGGGAAAGGCGGCGCTCGAGCATGGCGCGTACGCGTACATGGTGAAGCCGGTCGGGGCCACCCAGTTGTATCTGACCGTGGTCAACAACCTGGGACGCCGCACCCTGGAGCTGGAGCATCGCGCCACCCTGCAGAGGCTAGAGGCGATGCTCGAGGAGCGGGCCGAGCAGATGCGACGCGCCGTCGAGCTGCAGGCGGGCCTGCTGCCAGCTTCGCCGCTGAAGGCTGACGGGTTTGAGCTTGCCGCTCATTTCACCGCAGCGAAAGAGATCAGCGGCGACTTCTACGACTGGTACCGCCAGGATGGAGGCCGGCTGATCTTCACGCTTGGTGATGTCATGGGCAAGGGCCTGTCTGCCGCGCTGATGATGGCGACGGCGCGAGCCGCGCTCCGCGCCTCAGCGGGAATTCCGCAGCTCGACGCAGCCATCGAGCGCGCGTCGGAGGTGATGGCCGCGGCGCTCGCGGTGAACCATGCATATGTCACGGCTTTTCATGCTGTGTTCGACCCTGCATCTGGCGAGCTGCGCTACGTCGATGCCGGCCACGGGCACGCGCGCTTGCTCCGCGGCGTGACCGGGCAGGAGGGGTTGCCTTTGCGCAGCTCGCCTATCGGCGTCTTTCCCGACACCAAGTTCGGTGTCGGGACGGTGACCCTCAACCCCAGAGACACGCTCGTGGTGTTTTCCGACGGGCTGCTCGATTTGCGCCCCGACCTCGCGACCAAGGACGTGCAGCTTCCTTATGAGGCTCGGCGGGCCGGCACCGCGCAGGAGCTGGTCGACATCCTCGCCCACGGCTCTAAGAACCACGACCTCTTTGACGACGTGACTGTTCTCGCGCTCAGGCGGGTCTGAGCAGTTATGCCAGAGAGGATCCCCCCACCCGGCGCTTACGCGCCAACCTCCCCGCCTAGCGGGGAGGTGAAATACGAAACCCTACTGGTGGGGAAGTGAAGTACTTTCCCTAGGCTGGTTTTGGGGTCGCTAGCCAGCGCTCCAGGACGGCTGCTACGACGTGGAGTTTCATTGGCTTCGAGATGTAGTCGTCCATACCGGCCGCGAGGCAGCGCTCGCGATCACCTGACAGTGCGGCCGCCGTCATGGCGATGATGGGCACGCGCTTCTTGCCCTTCTCATTCGCTCTGATGAGTCTCGTTGCCTCATAGCCATCCATCTCCGGCATCTGGCAATCCATCAGAACCGCGTCGTATTTGACCTGGTCGATCATGCCGACCGCATCCGCGCCGTTGGATGCCACATCCGGGCGATAGCCCAGGCGCTCGACCATCCTGACGGTGACCCGCAGATTGGCTGCGTTGTCCTCGACGACAAGAACCCGCACCCATCGACGGGACGGATCCGGCGGGCCGAGGTCAACCTCTGTCGCGGATCGGTCAGCGCGAGCAGATCGTGCGGCGAGCAAGGAATGGATGACATCGAAGAGCTCGGAAGGGCGCACCGGCTTGACGAGCTCAGCGTCGACGCCAGGGACTGGCACTTCCGAATGTCCGGCGGAGGTCAGGAGGACAACGATGAGGTCCTTCAATCGCTCGTCAGCGCGGATCTCGGCCACGACCGAGCGGCCGTCCATCCCCGGCATCATCATGTCGATGATGGCCACCTCGAAGCCATCGTCGCCATGCGCTGAAAGCTGGATTTGCTTCAGTGCTTCGCGGCCACCTTCGAAGCTCCGCTCGCGCATGCCCCACGAGCTCACGTAGCGCTCGAGGATCGTTCGATTGGTCCGGTTGTCGTCAACCACGGCAACCGAGGTGCCGGCAAGAGTGACCGCCTGGCGCGGTGCTCGAGTCGGGGCAGCGGCCTCGCGAAACAGGGCGGTGAACCAGAACCGGCTACCAACACCCTTCTCGCTCTCGACGCCAATCTGTCCGCCCATGAGCTGTGTGAGCATGCGACCGATCGCAAGGCCCAGCCCGGTGCCGCCGTGCCTGCGCGTCGTCGAGCTATCGACCTGCGAGTAGGTCGAAAAGACACGAGCCTGCTCCTCCGCGGTCAGGCCGATGCCTGTGTCGGACACCTCGAAGTGGATTGCGACTCCAGGACCGCTGCTCTCGTCGCGCCGCACGCGCACGACAACTTCGCCGGCGTCGGTGAACTTGATCGCGTTCGCGATCAGGTTGATGAGCACCTGTCGCAGCCGGCCTGGGTCGCCGATGGTCACATCGGGCACGTCGCGTGCAACGTCGAGTACGAGCTCGATCCCCTTGTTCGCGGCGGCTTCGGCGAAGAGCTCGACTGCTTCTTCCGTAACGAGCTTGGGGTTGAAATCGACGGTCTCCAGGCGCGCGCGGCCCGCCTCGATCTTCGAGAAATCCAGGATGTCATTGATGATCTCCATCAGGGCGTCACCGGAGCTACGGACGGTTTCCACGTACTCGCGCTGCTCAGGCGTCAGCTCTGTGTCGAGCAGGAGTCCGGTCATGCCGATGACCCCGTTCATCGGCGTGCGAATCTCGTGGCTCATCGTGGCCAGGAACTCGGACTTCAGGCGCGTCAGCTCTTGCAGCTCCTGGTTACGCAGCGACAGGTCCGCGAGCAGCTCCGATTTGTCCCGTTCTGCAGCCGCCGCGGCGGACTGGTTCTCCTCGAGCTGGATGACGACCCGGCGGACAAGGATGCCGAAGGCAACCAGGAGCAGCGCCTCGAGTAGCGCGGCGGCTGGATCGCCTGCGGCAGGGTTCACCAGCGTCACCAGGATGAGATCGGCGACGGCAAGGACCGCTCCGACAGCGAACTCGACCGACGTGTAGTAGAGGGCCAGGAAGATCAGAGGAAGAAGCACGAACGGGAAGGCACGGACGATGCTCAGCCCGAACTGGACCTCGAGGGCGAACGCCACGGCCAGTCCGCCGATGGGCGTTATCGCATGCAGGTACCTCGGGATGCGCTCCCAGGGCAGCAGCACCAGCGCACTGGCCAGAGCGGTGAGCACGACCGAGACGATCAGGCCGAACTGCGACATGCCCCAAAGCGGGTACAGCGCCATGCCGAACCCGACCACCACCGGCAGGGCGGTGACGAGACGGCTGCGCACCTGGAAGTCGATGTGGGCCAGTGGAACGAGCACCAGAAGGATCCCGATGGCCCCTGCGCCCTCCAGCACAGGCGAGGCGATCACCGCCGCGTATCCGTGCAGGCTGACCAGGCCGACGACGGCAAGCCCGAGGAACGGATAGACGCGCCGGCTCAGTCCATCGGCTTGTAGCGGCGTGTGCGGGGCGTTCAAATTCAGAGAGATTGCCCAGCTTACGGGTTAGGCCTTAAGACGGCTGCGGTTGAAAGATGCGCCGGTACACTTTGGCACCTGCGCACCTTCCAGCCCGCCAGGGGGGGCGAGGTTTCAGAAGCGTTGCCAGAAACCCCTCCACGGACTGCGTCACAGTCACTGCGGGGCCTGGCACGTCGAGTCGCGCCCCTCGCCGGGATCGCCGCAGTGTTCGGCATCCAGGCCGCCGCCGGAGCGGGGCCGGTGCTCGCCTTCCCGCTGTACCTGACGGTGATCCTCCTGACCGCCCTCCAGCTCGGCCGGAGCGAGTCCCTTGCTACAGCGGTCCTTTCAGCGATCGCGATCCTCCTACCTACGGTGTTCGGCGGCCAGCGTCTCGATATCGCCACCGCGGCGCTCCTGGCCATCGTGCTGATGGTCGCCGCCGTGGCGATCACCGAGGTCGTGCATCAGATCCGCGGCACAGCGGCTAAGGCCCAGCGTCACGCCGACGACATCGCGGCCAACGAGGAGAGGCTGCGCATGATGCTCGAGGCTGCCATGGTCGGCCTTGCCGTCGTGGACGCCGAGGGCAGGTGGGTCCAGGTCAACGAGAGGCTTGGCACGATACTGGGCCGGAAGCGCGACGAGCTCCTACACCTGCCCATCGTCGAGGTCACGGCCGAAAGCGACCGTGCCGTGCTCGGCGAGGCGCTCGCCTTGCTGCGCAGCGGCGATATCGTCCGCTGGGAGGCCGAGCTCAACCAGATCCGAGGCGACGGCACGCGCGTGCCGGTTGCGATTGCGATCGGGACGGCGCCGGGCCGAAACCCCGGAGAGTCCCTCTTGCTCGTGCAGGAGAGCGACATCTCCGCCCGCAAGCGACTGGACGGCATACGGGACGCCCTGGTCGCCATCCGGCACGTCATCGTCGGCGGAAACACCTGGGAGCAGGCCGTGCCGCAGCTGCTGAGCAGCATGTGCGCCCATCTCGATTGGGACCTCGCACAGTACTGGGCGGCGGATACCGAACGGCAGGCCCTGCATATGCGGCATTTCTGGCATCGCGACGTGGAAGCGTTCGAAGCCTTTCGCAAGCAGAGCCAGGCGGTCGCCATCCCGATTGGTTCGGGGCTGCTCGGCAGGGTCTGGCAGTCGGGGGTGGTGGCGGCCCTCGAGGACATGACTCAAGCCGGCGATTACGGGAACACCGCCGACGCCCGCTCGGCCGGTTTGAGATCAGTCCTCGCTTTTCCGGTCGTCGACGGCGGCGTGGTGGTCGGTGTGATCGAGCTGGTGGCCGCTCACATGCGCAGGATCCAGGACGACGAGGTCACGATGCTTTCGACAGCAGGCGTTGAGATCGGGCAGTTCATCCGCCGCTCTGACACCGTACAGGCGCTCCGCCGCAGCGAAGCGGACCACCGGGCAATCTTCGAGCGGTCGCCGATCGGCATCGCCCGCATCAGCAGCGACGGCGACCTGGTCGAAGCCAACCCGGCTCTCCTGGGCATGCTCGAGCACGACTTCGAGACCATGCGGGGCAGCGCTTGGCCTGACCTGCTTCGCGCGTACGACCAGGCCGCATCGCGGCAACGGCTCGCGCCTCTTATGGCCGGGATCACGGCCGGCGGCAGCGTGCAGCTGCGCGCCTCGACTGGCGCCGGCAAGTGGCTCTGGCTGCAGTTCACGGCAACCTCGATACCGGACGCGGTTGGCCGGCCGGAGCATCTCCTCGTGATGATCGAAGACGTGACCACCGTGCGGGAAACCTCGGACCAGCTGGCCGAGGCTCTGGACGCACAGCGCGGGGCGAATGCGAACCTCGAGAAGCTCGACCGCACCAAGACAGAGTTCCTCTCCATCGTCAGCCACGAGTTCCGGACGGCTCTCACCGGCATCCAGGGGTTCAGCGAGCTCATCCGGGACGGCGGCCTTGAGGCGGACGAGGTGCGCGCGTACGGCGGCTACATATTCAATGACGCGGATCGGATCAACCGGCTCATCAGCGACATGCTGGACCTGGATCGCATGGAGTCCGGGCGCATGAGCATGCGATCCGGTGACGTGGACATCAACGAGGTCCTGTCCGAAGCGATGGCGCGCGCCGGTACGTCAACCGCCACAGTCGAGTTCAAAGCCGACCTCGACCCGCGGCTGCCGATCGTGGTCGGCGACAGGGACAGGCTGACCCAGGTCGTCAGCAACCTGGTCAACAACGCGGTCAAGTACTCGCCGGATGGCGGCACGGTGACCCTTTCCACCCGTGCCGAGGGCGGGTATGCACTGGTCAGCGTGACCGATACCGGGCTGGGTATCCCGCCAGACGAGATCGGGCACGTCTTCGAGCGCTTCCGCAGGGTGCGGAGCGGAGCCGCGCAGTCGATTCCTGGGACTGGCCTGGGCCTCACGATCGTTAAGCAGATCGTGGAGATGCATGGAGGCAAGATCTGGGTCGAGAGCGCTGTCGGTCACGGTTCCGCTTTCCACTTCACGGTTCCTCTCGTGGCGGAGAACGTCAACCCGCTACAGCGTCGGCATGCCTGAGCCGGCAACCATGGTTGAGATAGGTCCTTTCACCGTGCTGGTGGCAGATGACAACGACGTGGCCCAACGCCTGTGCAAGCGAGTGCTCGAAAAGGCGGGTTACAGAGTGCTGATCGCGGCAGACGGCCTGCAGGCGGTCGACGTCGCTCTCAACCAGAACCCGTCGATGATCCTGATGGATGTCGCGATGCCGGGGATCGACGGTCTGGAGGCGATGCGGCGGATCAAGGCCGAGCGACCGAACATGCCGATCGTCATCGCGAGCGCCCACTCGATGGCAAGCGACCGCGAGCGCTTCCTCGCCGCCGGTGCCGACAACGTCCTGAGCAAGCCTTTCCGCCTTGCGGACCTCGTCGCCATCGTGGCCAAGCTGGCCCAAACCCAAAAGTGAAAGACCTCACCGGCACGAGGATCGGGCAGTACGAGATCGTCGAGCGGCTCGGCGGCGGCGGGATGGCCGTCGTCTACCGGGCGGTTCAGCAGCCTCTCGGCCGTGAGGTGGCGCTCAAGGCGCTCTCCTCGGAGCTCTTCCAGGACGACGGATTCGTCAAGCGATTCGAGACAGAAGCGAAGACCCTCGCCAAGCTCGACCACCCCAACATCCTCCCGATCTACGACTTCGAGTTGAGCGAGGGCGTTGCTTACCTGACAATGCCGCTCATTCGCGGTGGCACGTTGCGGGACATCCTCAACCGCGGCCCGCTCGACACGCTGACCGCATGGCGTTACCTGCGCGAGATCGGCGACGGTCTGCAGCATGCCCACGACGCGGGGATCGTGCATCGCGATCTCAAGCCGACCAACGTGCTCATCCACGTCGACGGCCGCGCGATGCTGGCCGACTTCGGCCTTGCACGCGGCGCCGGCCAGCCGACACACCTGACCACGATCGGCCTCGCCATCGGGACACCGGGATACATGGCACCCGAGCAGGTCATGGGCCACGACGTGGACAAGCGAGCCGACATCTACGCCATGGGCGTGCTGACGTTCGAGATGCTGACAGGGCGCCTGCCGTTCATCGGCTCGAACCGGATGGAAGTCGCCTACTCAACCGTCAACGCGCCGATCCCCTCGGCGGTCAAGCTGAACGCGGCGCTCCCCGACGAGATCGACCAGCTGCTCGGCAGGGTCCTCGCCAAGGATCCCGCGCAGCGTCCGCAGACCGTGCGTGAGCTGCTGGCGCAGATGGCGCGCCTGCCGCAGCGCCGCCAGCAGTCCATCGCTGGGGTCGGCGGCCAGGCGGTCGTGGCGACGGCGTCGTCTTCACGTCCGGGCACCACGGTCGAGCCACCGACCTCGCCCAACATGCGCGTTTTGACCGCGGCGCCCCCGGCCCTGCCGCTGCATGGCTCGCCGATCCCGACACCTACCGCAGTCGGAGGTTCGGCCATCAGGACGCTCGAGCTCATGGGCGTCCGCGCGTCGCGGGCGCGGGGCCGCTTCATCCTGAACTCGCACGTGAGCAACCTGGTCCATGTCGCGCGTGACGTCGCGGGCGACCGCTGGCCGGAGATCGC
>DASYVJ010000045.1:0-23656 GCA_035937155.1 Candidatus Dormiibacterota bacterium
CCGTCTACACCGGGGGTTACGGAAAGATCTCCGAACATGGTGGCGCCGACCCCCAGGACCGCAACGTACCGATCCTGGTTACCGGGGCGGGCGTCGGCGAGCACCTGGTCAACAACTCATCGGTTGAGACCACCCAGATCGCTCCCACCATCCTGAAGCTGCTCGGCCTGAATCCCAACGCGCTGAAGGCGGTTGAGATCGAGCACACCGCGGCGCTTCCGATCAGCGGCTAGCGAACCATCTCTCTCCTCCGGGGCGCGGCGGTCTACCCCCGCCGCGCCGACCCGGGGGATCTTGAACACAATTGTCTCTGTGAACTTGCATGAACAGATCGCCATCGTCACGGGCGCTGGAAGCCCTGAAGGCATTGGGTTTGCGATCGCGCGGCGCCTGCACGATGCCGGCCTCCAGGTGGTCATAACCTCAACCACCGATCGCATTCATGACCGCGCGCGCGAGCTGGACTCGCGCGGGAGCAGCGTCTCGGCGTTCGTCGCAGATCTCACTGACGAAGTCGCCGCGCAGGAGCTCGTCGACTCGGTCATCCGCAAAGCGGGGCGGATCGACGTGCTCGTCAACAACGCGGGCCTGGGGCAAACCGGCAAGCCAGTGGTCGAAGCGACGCTGCAGGAATTCTCCTATGCCGATTGGCAGCGGCAGATCGCGATCACATTGCACACGGCGTTTCTGATGACGCGGGCAGTCCTGCCGGGAATGGTTCGGCAGAAGTACGGCCGGATCGTCAACGTGTCCTCGGTTACGGGTCCGCTCGTGAGCGCTCGGGGCTCGGCCGCCTACGGCGCGGCGAAATCAGGCATGGACGGCATGATGCGCGCGGTGGCGATCGAGACTGCGGCGGATGGCATCACGATCAACGCGGTCGCGCCTGGCTGGATCGCGACCGGATCTTCGACCGGGCCAGAGCTCGCCGCCGCCCTGCACACCCCGATTGGCCGTGCCGGCACCCCCGACGAGGTCGCCGCCGCCGTGGTCTTCCTTGCCTCGCCCGATGCGTCGTACATCACCGGGCAGTCCCTCGTTGTCGATGGAGGCAACATCCTCCAGGAAGAGAAGGGCGGCTAGCGGGCGAGCTCGGTGATGCAGCTGTCGAAGACCTCGTGGTGCCTGTCGACATCAGCCTGAGTGGTTGCCGGACACATGAGTGCCATGTTGTGGAAAGGGGTCAGTAGCACATCCCGGTTCGCGAGATAGACATGAATGAAGTCCTCGAGCTCCGGATCCGCAGAAGCGTTTGACGCACCGCCGTTGGACGGCGCTGGGCTGACGAAGCGATATTCCGATCGGGCGCCGAGGCGGCTGATCGACCACGGCAGCTCGTGCCGGTCGATGATGGACCGCACTCCCGTAGCGAACCGTTCGGCCAGGTCTGCCATCGCGTCGAACGCCTCGTCGGTCAAAACATATTCCAGGGTCTCTCGCATGGCCGCCACCGAAAGCGCGTTTCCGGCCAGCGTGCCGCCGACTCCGCCCACGTCGATGAGGTCGAGGTCGGCCCGACCCGTGATGCTCTGGGCGAGCTCCTCAGACAGGCCGTAAGCGCCGGCGGGGATCCCGCCCGCGATTGCCTTGCCGATCGTGAGCATGTCGGGAGCGAGGTTCCAGGCCTTCGTGCACCCGCCAGGACCGGCGGAGAAGGTGTGGGTCTCGTCATTGATGAGCAGGACTCCGTACTTGCGGGTGAGATGGCGCACGCCTTCGAGGTAGCCCTCCTCCGGCAGGACGATGCCGATGTTCGTGAGTGCCGGCTCCATGAGCACCGCGGCCACGTCGCCGTATGCGAGCTGACGCTCCATTCCCTCCAGGTCGTTGTACTCGACCACGCGGCTCGTCGCGGTCACGTCGATTGGCGCCCCCACGTTGCCGGACCGGCTGACGCCTTCACCGTCTGGCCCGATCACGATCAAGGACTCGTCGACGCTTCCGTGGTAGCAGTAGTTGTTGAAGAGAATCTTCGGCCGGCGGGTGACCGCGCGGGCAAGCCGGATCGCCCATCGGTTCGCGTCTGTGGCCGTGAGGGAAAAGCTCCAGTAAGGCAGGCCAAAGCGGCGGGCCAGCTCCGCGCCCACCCAGGCGGCATCTTCAGAGGGCATCATCGCCGTGGCGCCGCCGAGGTCGCCGTAACGACGCTGCACGGCCTGCACCGTCGCCGCCGGCGAGTGCCCGGCCATTGCCCCGGTGTCACCGAGGCAGAAGTCGGTGAGGTCGTGCCCGTCGATGTCCTCGACGTGAGCTCCCTTTGCTTTCGCCAGGTACAGGGGAAATCCGCCCGCGCTCTTGTTCATCCAGGTCATGGGGACGCGCCCGAACAGGTGCGTGGCCGACTGGAATGCGGCCAGCGAGCGAGGGTTCCGTTTCGAGTACAACTCCCGCTCCCTCTGCATCAAAATCGCCAGCCGGCCGCGGTCGATCATGCGATCACTAAGTAGAGCTGATTAGGAAGTCGTGCGCCATCCAGCCCTGGTGGCTGTTGATCGACCACCAGATGTGGCCGTCGACATAGCGCGGAAAGTCTGTGTCAATCGTGACGACCGTCCCGTTGTTGAGGCACGTCACAACTCTCGAGCTGAGATTCGGTGCCAGCCGGACGTTGGCGCAGGTGTCGGCCCCGCTGACGTGATCTTGGCCGCCTAACACCGGGTTGAATCCCGCGTGCTTGGGACAGACGACAGGGGAAGAGTAGTGCCAGCCCCTGGAATCAGGAAAGACATACGCAAAGCAGTCGGTGCCACCAGAACCTGAATAGCTCATCTGGACATATGCCGCCGTGAACGCATCCGGGTTGCCGAACACGTGTGGTGCGCCCAGACACGTTTGGGTAGGCGTACACCCGTCCGGGGAGTAGACGAGGCCGGTCTTGTCTTCGATGGCAGCTATTCCGGCGTAGCGCGGCGAAGGATAACCAGGGGCATCCCGGCTGATGATCACTGGTGGTGGCAGTGGTCCGGCCAGATGGGCCCACGCGCCGCCGTCCCAAGCCCATGTGTCGCCGGCACCGTTGTAGCCCCCTCTCCCATTCAGGATCTCGCCGCCGAACATCAACAGCTGGCGTTGGCTCGGATCCCACGCCATCGCCGACGAGCTCCGGGCGGGCGGCCATGACGTAGGCGATTGCTTAGTCCACCTGTCCCCGTCGCTGGTCCAGGTTTCATCCAAGTCGTAAGAGCCGATGTTGCCGCCAAAGACGACCCATAGGTCCCGCTTCTGGTCAAGAGCTGCTGCCGGCACTTGAAACCCGCCGGGCGTCGCACTTCCAATCGTTGCGATCGGAGACCAGTCGTGTCCATCGAATTGCCACGTCTGGTAGTTGGCTTGGTTATCGGAAAGGGCCACTATCGAGTGCCGCGTGGAGTCGTATCCCACCTGCAAGACCGCTGGCGGTTGGTGCGCGGTCTCCACCGATCGCCAGTCAGTACCGTCAAATAGCCAGGTTGGCACACCGTTCCGATCACGGGTGCGGACCAATACTGTGGCGCGGAGTTCCGGGCTGTAAGCGCCGGCTATGTTGCTAAACATATTCAGGTCGCCCGGCAAGTGGGCCGTTGTCTGCTCTCGCCAGGAATGGCCGTCCCACTCCCAAGTACTTATGGTGGTCCGGGCCTGGGGATAGCCTTTGAAGGGGAGGCAGCTTGGCGCATAGCAACTCTGGGGCGTGCGGCCGACGAGAACTTGTCGATTGCGGCCGCTGTCGTAGGCCATGAATCCCACCACTGGAGCGTTCATCGCCGCCGGTGCCTTCACCCAGTCTGTCCCGTTGAATGTCCATGTCGTAGGGTCGGGCTGGTCGCCGTATTGGGATTCAACGGAGGCCATGAGCATCCTGCCGTCCACCCCGTCCCATCCGAAGACGAGAGGATGTCCAGGCGGCGGGCTACTGGCAGACGCAAAGGGCGTTGCTGATGCCGGTGTGGATGATGATGCCGAGTTGGATGAGGGCGATATGTCACAGGCAGCGACGAATGCAACCAGGCATGCGGTTACTAGGAGTTTGGCCTGATAGGTGTCCATTCCGGAACTGCCCGACATTCAGAACTATCTAAGAGGGGCTGATCAGGTAGTCGTGCGCCATCCAACCCTGGTGGCCGTTGATCGACCACCAGATGTGATAGTCGACGTAGCGCGGAAAATCCATGTCGATCGAGACGACCGTCCCGTTCTTGAGGCACGTCATAACTCTCGAGCTGAGACTGGGCGCCAGCCGGACGTTGGCGCACGTGTCGGACCCGCTGACGTGGTCCTGGCCGCCTAGCACCGGGTTAAATCCGGGCTGTCTGGGACACACGGTGGGCGAAGAGTAGTGCCAACCGCTGGAGTCGGGGTAGAAATACGCGAAGCAGTCGGTGCCACCGCTACCCGAATACGCCAACTGCACATAGCCGGCCGTGAATGCATCCGGGTTCCCGAAGACGTGCGGGGCGCCAAGACACGTTCCTGTTGGACCACACGTGTCCGCGGAATAGACCAACCCAGTCTTGTCTTCGATGGCAGCCAGCCCAGCGTCTAGTGGCGAGGCGTATCCAATAGCCCGGGGAGGGATGGCTGCTGGCGGAGGCAACGGGCCGGCCAGGTGGGCCCACGCGCCGCTACCCCATGCCCAGGTGTCACCGGCGCTCCCGTTCCTGGTCTCGCCGCCGAACATGACCAGCCTGCGCTGGCTTGGATCCCACCCCATGAAAGACTGGCTCCTGGCCGGGGGTGACGTTGTGGGCGATTGCTTCGTCCACGTCGTCCCGTTGCTCGTCCAGGTTTCCGCCAAATCGTAAGTTGTGTTGTTGCCGCCGAAGAAGACCCACAAGTCCAGCTGCTGGTCGAGAGCAACGACAGGCGATTGCCACGCGCCTGGCGTCGCTCCTCCAGTCGTTGCGATCGGAGCCCAGTCGTGTCCATCGAATTGCCAGGTCTGGTAGTGGGCAAAATAATCGGAAAGGGCCACGATCGAGTGCCTCGTGGCGTCGTATTCGATCTTCACAAGTCGCGGCGGTTGATGCGCAGTCTCCACCGCTCGCCAGTCGGTACCGTCAAATAACCACGTCCGCCCTGGATTGCCGTCGACGATCATTACCATGGCAGCGAGCTCCGGGCTGTAGGCGCCGGTGCGGTTGTCAACCCATTGGCCAGGGGAGTGGGCAGTTTTAGTCTCTCGCCACGCGCGGCCGTCCCACTCCCACGTGCTAATAAGTAGGGCGCTGGCCCGGGGATAGCGCTTGTCCGGGGTGCAGCCCGATGCTGTGCAATTCTGAGATGCCCGGCCCACGAGAACTTCTCGGTTGCGGCCGCTGTCGTAGGTCATGAACCCCACCACTGGAACAGTCATCGCCGCCGGCGCCTTGACCCACTCTGTCCCGTTGAGGGTCCACGCCGTTGGATCGAGATCCAGCGGGCCGCGAAATTGAGACCCGATCGAGGCCATGAGCATTTGGCCTTCGACTCCGTCCCATCCGATGACAAACGGATACCCAAGCGGGGGGCCGCCGGTGGACTGAGGGGAGGTTACGGATGCTTGTCTGGATGAAGATGCCACTTTGGATGAGGACGTGTCGCAGGCTGCGACGAAGGCAATCAGGCACAGGCATTCTGCGCATAGGATCGTCAACTTGCTGTTTAGTCGGAGGCGACGCCAAGCTCGCGACATACACAAGCAAGAACGTTGGTCTCAGCGTGGGGTTACTAGGCTCGGGTTATGGCTACGGACTTCCGACTACGCCGCCGGCGACATCACCCGGAAGGCAAGGATGCTCCCGTTGAAACGTGCCGCCAGCTCCTCGCTGGGTGCGTGGCCGTTGACCTGATACACGGGCGTTCCGGGCTCCAGGAATGCCGCGTCCCCGTCTTTCAGGCGATAGCTCGGATCGCAGACATTTCCGCTCACCTTGAACTTCGTGTGGCTGTAGACGGGGCCTAAGTCGGCCTCTTGCAGGACGGTGGGGGAAGCGGGACCCGCCACGTACTGGGTCGAGCCGATCTGGATGAAGTTGACCCAGTCGATCGACGTGTTGCAGGTTGGCTGCATGCCCGGCAGCTGACAACCTGCCAGGAAGACGAGCGCTGCCAACACGCCCGCCGCTTTAAGTGCCATTCACCTTGATCGAACGCCGCCAGTCAGGAACGGGTAATGCCAGCCTAAACAATGCTCCTGAAGGCGCGTCGGTTGGTTGCCGGGGTGCTCAGGCTTTTCCGGCGACGTACTTGGCCGGATCCTTGTCGAAGCTCTCCTTGCATCCCGCGGAGCAGAAGTAATAGGTCTCGCCCTTCTCAACTGAGGTGTAATCAGTCTTGTCCGGGTCGACGGTCATGCCGCAGACAGGGTCGATCGTCGTTCGCGGTTCTTCCATTTCGCCTCCTTGCATGGCAGCCGGCATGTGTGATTGGCCCACATTACCCGCGTCGGCGTGCCCTGAGTGAACCTTCTGGGCCACAGAGCGGGCGGGGTCCTTGTCGAATGCCGAACGGCAACTGGCCGAGCAGAAGTAGTAGGTGGCGCCGGCGTACTCGACACTCTCTTTGGCTGTGGCGGGATCGACGATCATGCCGCACACCGGATCCTGGGCCACGGTCGCGTGTTCGTCCGGCCGGTGGGAGTGCGCCCGAAGCATTTCGACTCCACCAGTGGTGACAAACCGCCACGCCAGCACTGCCATCAGGAGCAGGAACGCGATGTCAAGGACGCTTGTGTAGTTCCAGGTTGGCTGGGTCTCGAAGACCGTGATGTGGTGGTTCGTCGGCGCCAATCCGAGGAGCTGGAATGCTCCTCCGATCACGAAGCCCGCGAGTGCCATCGCAACGTAGGAAACGGCGAGCAGGTAGAGCGACATCCGGCCGCCGTAGTACTTCCGGTAGATGTTCAGGATGGGCAGAATAATCAGGTCGGCGAAGATGAAGCTGATCACCCCGCCGAAGCTGATGCCGCCGTTCCAGAGCACCACTGCCAGAGGTACGTTTCCGACCGAGCAGACGAAGCTGAGCATGGAGATGACTGGGCCGACCAGTGGTCCCCAAAACTCGTTCAGGGTCGGGTTGTTGGTCAGGAAAAACGCTTGCCAGACGCTGTTGGGCACCCAGGCTGCGAGGGCGCCTGCGATCAAGAAGCCAAGCCCTATGTCGACATACAGGGCGTACAGATCCATATAGAAGTAGTGCGAGATGGCGGTGAAGGCGCGGGGCGAGAAGAGCCGGGCCACAAAAGGCCCATCGGTGATGGACATGTCCATTTCGGCATGGGCTTCATGGTTAGACCCGACGACGCCGCGCTCGGCCTGTCGCCGTGCCTCTCCGACCATCCGCTCGCGCAGGGTCAGCTTGAAGATGATCCAGAGAATCACCGCCATCAAAAGACCGCCCGCAAACTCGGCGGCGACAAACTGCCAGCCGAGGAGTATGAGCAGGACCAGGCCTAGCTCAAAGACCAGGTTGGTGGACGCGAACTCGAAGATGATCGCGTTGACGAAGTGGGCCCCCCTGCGGAAGAGTGCCCTCGCAATAGCGACTGCCGCGTACGAACAGGACGAGCTGGCGGCACCGAAAACATTCGCGAGCACGAAGCCCCTGAAGTCCGGCTTGCCGAGAGCGCCCGCCACCGCGCGCTTCGACACGACAGTCTGGACGATGGCTGAGAGCAGGAATCCCAGAGCGAGCGGCCAGAAGACTTCCCACAGCATGAACAGCGCGAGCTGCAAGCGTGCAGGATCGCGTTGAGCACAAACATCCGGGCTTAACTTCTTACCAGTCGCTCGACGGCTGCGTTGAGCTCTCGAACCTTCTTGGTCCCTGCGCCAGAGCGAATCGCCTCAGCTACGCAGTGCTCGGTGTGATCGGCGAGCAGCTGCAGAGCGACAGACTCGAGCGCGGCTCTCGTCGCGTTGACCTGGGTCAGCACGTCGATGCAGTACCGGTCATCCTCGACCATTTCTGAATCCCTCGAACCTGGCCCTCGATACGCCGAAGCCTTGTGGCGACCTTCTGCTTGTCTCTGCTGTAGCCCGGCATTCGTCTAATATACCCCCCCTAGGTATAGGGGTGAGACCCGTACCTGAGCCGACTGCCGGCGACACGCCTGAAGGCGTCCGGCTTTAAGTCACCCCGATTCGGCGAAGCGTGGCCAGCTCACGACGAAGGAGCTGCTGTCTTAGAAGCACCCTGGGAATCAATGCGGTCGGCTTGAGGCCCTGGGTATCGGCCAGCCCCGAGGCTCGCAACATTTCAGTCACGTTCGGCGAAACCCTGGTCTGAGCGTGGAGATTCATTCGCTCGAGATAGTCGAGGATGAGATCGAGATCATTCAGCTGCCGCAACAGCGGAGCCTCTGTTACCACCCGGTCAGTCTACGCCGGGCGCTGGCGACTCACCGGCTTATCGCTGCGTAGTTGGAGCGCGACTAGCTCTTCAGGATGTGGGCCGGGTTCCCTCTCAGGTTGAGGGTGATGGTGAGGGTGTCAACGGCGGTGACGTTCGCGGTCGTTCGGTACTGCAGAAGCCAGTACCCCTGGCCGGTAGGGTCGCATGGGGTTCCAGCTGGATTCGGGGCATAGGTGCTTGGCACCGGGATGTCGAAGTGCAACCAGTGACCGTTGTAGGGTTGGACGCCCGCGTTGTTGACGATCTGCTCAACCGGGTTGGGGTTGGCGTACGTCCCCACGGTAATCTGCGCGCCTGTGCCCAGGTTGCTGCGCTGACTGCCGAGATCGTAGACACTCGCGGTTAGACCCGCAGGCGGCTCGGTAAACAAGTTGCAGGTGACTGGATCAACGAAGCCCAGGTAAGCATTGCCGCCGTTGGCGTTGATGTCGCCCGGGTCGAAGACGTCGATGCCGACCGTCAGGCCCGCATAGATGGCCGGTACCGAGAAGACCGGTATCCGGAAGTTGCCGCCGGCGGGGGAAGAGATCGGAGTGAAGAACGCGAGGTCGTCCAGCGCCGACAACGAACATGGGGAAGCCGGGGCGCCGCAGTTGAGGCTCCCGTTCGCGCCGTCCATCACCCGGACCGCTAAGCCCTTGTGGGCCTGGGTACCGCCCGGCGGTAGGCTGCCGTCCGCGTTGAGCGTGTCGATCCGCAGGCGGTAGGTGCCTGGTCCCAGCGCCCCAATAGGGCCTCTGCCGGCGGCGTACTTGATGACCGATGACTCGCCTTCGTACCCGGGCGTGCAGATCACGGTGGGGAAGCAGGTTGAGCTCGGCGCGTATCCGCCGACGTTGATCCAGCTGTGATAAACGGTCATGTCGGTAGGACATCCAGCGCCTGCGCCTAGCGGGGCACAAGCGGCGGCGGTGCCGAAGGTCTGGGTGATCCTCTTATTCGTGTTGACATCGATGTAATAGGGTGCCTGCCCCGCTGCATCCGTGCCATTAACGGAGGTGTTCGGCCAGTTGCTGGCGTCGACCGGCATGACGATCATCTGGCTCATGATGGTGTCGCTGCTCCGGATGAACACGCTGGGCGCGCTGAGGATCGTGTAGCGCATCGCCGAATACAGCGATGTGGTGCCGTATGGCGGAGTGTCATCCTCATGCATGTAGTAGTTGCCACCAGGCGAGCAGGCGCGTCCGGGGAAACCAACCTGCCAGTTCTCGCAGAAATTGACCCCCGCGGCCGTGTTGCCATCCGGAGCAAAGGCGGCGTTGTACACCTGGATCTGCGCGGTGTAGCCGGCCGGAACGGTAAGAACGTAGTTGTAACCGCCCGCACCGGGCAATGTGGGGTCTACCACGTCCGTGCCCAGGCTGCCGTTGATCGAGTGAATGTCCGTGGTCGGGCAGGAGGCGCATCCGCTGTTGGGGTTCGGCGTGTAGGCGTCGCCCTGACCGCGGTCTGTGCTCCAGCCTTCAGTCCGGAGGAAGTAGTAGCCTCCGTTGCCCAGCTGGGACACGGTGGATCCTGTGTGGCAGTCCCCAGGTCCCGCCGGCGGGAAAAGACACGGCTCGCCAAGCTTGAGTGGCTTAAGGTATTGCGCCACAGCTGTCCTCGACACGGTGATCGAATTGATGCCGAACACCTGCATAAAGAATGTCGGAACCTGGCGAGAAACGGTGACCTGGAGCGATTCGTCCTGGATCTTGCCGCTGACCGGATCCGTGTACCTGCTCACGGTGACCGTGATGCCGCTGACCCCGACCGTGAAGCCGTTGCGCTTGGCCGCCGCGATCGCCCGGTCGGTGGCGTCATTGCCGGCGCCCACTGGAATGGAGTCAGTCGTGAGGTATTGCTTGGGCATGAAAATCACGCCTGCCAGGGCGGCCGAGGCCGCGGCTCTCTCCGCACCGGAGTTGTAGTAGTAAGCAATGCCACCGTCGATCGCGAGGCCGACCGCGCCGAACAGGACGATGATCATGAAAGCGATCAACACGATGGCCTGGCCGCTCTGGCTCTTGGGGTTTCGCAACCGAATCGTGGCGATCAAGGCAGCACCGGAGCGGCAAGGAAGACCGCGTACTCGGTCAGATTGACGTTGAGGCCCAATCCGGTTGGGGGTGCATAAGCCCACCGCAGCTTGACTCCGATGGGGGTCTCAGTAGGTGGAACCTGCAGGCGCTTGTCCAGCGTCAAGTTGTAGCCGCCGCTCAGGGTAGCGGTGTAGCTCCCTGGGAGACCGGTCACCGTGAAATGGTCAACAAGATCTGGGCCCAGAGGCACCCCAAGGGCGCTGAGCGGGAGGTTGCCGTCGACTTCGGTCGGCGCGTAGATGTAGATGTCTTTGATGGTCGAGTAGTTCATCGCCTTTGCCACCGCCAGCACATTTTTGGTGATATACGCGTCGGCCTCGGCGACCGTCATTGCGGGGACGATCGTATTGGTGATCGTTCCACCCAGCTCCGCGCCAAGACGGGCACCCTGCCGGCACGCGGCGCCGGCGATGACCTTGTCGGAGACCAGGACCGCCCCGTCAAAAGTGCCCAGCAGCAGCGAGATCAATACCGGCGCCGCGATTGCGATCTCCACGATTGCCTGGCCCAGCTGGCTTCGCCGCACGTTCGCTGCCATCAGTAGCTCTGCGGCTCGAGCCGGATGTCGAATTCAATGTTCAACTGCAGCGGGGAACCGGACAGGAACACGCCGGTCTTCCAGTTGTACTGGTACCAAATCCTGACCCCAAGGAAGTCTGTCGCACGGTTTTTGACGCTGCGACTAGCAGGACTCCACGGCGGGGCGAGACCGTTTGTGGTGGCGCCGCTGAGGAAGTACGTGTTGTAAGTGGCACAGGGCGCTGGAGGAGACGTGGCCCCCGCATTGCAACCCGGCGTCAGGACTCCGGTGACTGGGTCCTCGTTGAGTTTGAAAACGTCGATCTGTCTGATGACGGCAAGGTTTGTGGTGCCCATCGCTCCGTTGCGAATGACCGCAATTGAGACCTGGTCCGCATTTGTGGCGTTGCCTGACTCGGACTCCTGCCGAGCCATGTCCGCGGCTGAGAACCTTGCAGTACCGACTACGAAGAGCACCAGCCCGCTCTCGAATACTCCGAGCAGCAAGAAGAAAAGAACAGTCGAGACGATCGCGAACTCGACCATCGCCTGGCCGTGCTGTTGGTGCCTCTTCGCTGCGAACCGCCGGCCGCTCATCGAGCCGGGATGGTACCCCTGTGTCACGCCGTCTGCAAACCCCACTGGATCACATCTGCTTGTGACGGGCCGGGCAGCCTTTCATTGCCACGATTGCAATTACATGACATCAAACGCCCCACCGCGCCCGCTGGGGTGAATTCAGGCTGCACCATATTGCAACTAACGCGTCGCTCGGGTGTGGCGATCGCTTGTGCCGCAGCCAGGTAACGATTTGAATGCCAAGTCGGGGGTGGTGGGCCGGGCAGGATTTGAACCTGCAAAGCTTTCGCGGGTGGTTTACAGCCACTTGAGCTCGCCAATGCCCAGCCGACCCACAGCAGGCCGCCTCAAGCGGCGGCAGCGTGAGGGCTATCGTACCCGCTAGGGCGGGGGGAACCGGATAATGCCCCCGTGGCGCGCGGCTATGCCCGATACGTCCTGTTGGTCATGGTCGGCATCAACTTCCTCAACTACATGGACCGGTACGTCGGAGCAGCGGCCTCGCCGCTGATCCAGAAAGAGTTCGGCCTGAGCGACACCCAAGTTGGATTCCTCGGCTCGGCTTTCCTTCTGGTGTACGCCGTCGCCGCCCTACCCTTCGGCTACTGGGCCGATGGTGGCATCCGCAAGAACATCGTGGCCGTAGGCGTCGCGATCTGGAGCATCGCCACCCTCTTCACCGGGTTC
Organism: Candidatus Dormiibacterota bacterium; assembly: GCA_035937155.1. GTDB lineage: Bacteria > Chloroflexota > Dormibacteria > Dormibacterales > Dormibacteraceae > Palsa-870. The sequence goes on from DASYVJ010000045.1 coordinate 12,240, forward strand.
GCCCGCAACTTCGTGCAGCTCTTCCTGAGTCGCGCCGTGCTTGGGATCGGCGAGGCCGGCTACTACCCGGCGGGAACCTCGCTCCTCTCCGACTACTTCCCCAAGGAGCAGCGAGCCCGGACCATGTCGATCTGGGGCGCGGGCAGCACTTTCGGCATCGCGGTCGGCTTTGCCGGAGGGGGCTACATCGCGGAGAAGTTCGGCTGGCGCAACGCATTCTTCTTCGCCGCGGTGCCCGGAATCCTTTTCGCGTTGCTTGCCTTCGGGATGCGTGAGCCGCTGCGAGGCAGCGTCGAGAACCGGGGTACGGCCGTGGAGAAGGTCCACGAGGCGAGCATCCGCAACTTCCTCGACCTCTTGCGGATTCCCACCCTCCGAGCAACGATCTTTTCCCAGACACTCCTTTTCTTTGTGCTCGCGTCCAATGCTTTCTGGCTGCCAATCGTCCTGACCCGGCGCTTCAACCTCTCGGTGAGCAAGGCCGGACTCCTGGCAGGCGTCGTCCTGGTCGCGGGTGGCTTGATCGGCACTCTCGCGGGCGGTTGGATCGCCGACCGGCGCTCCGTGAAGAGACCCGCCGCTCACCTCGAGGTTGGCATCGCGGGCTTCGTGCTCGGCGCTTTCTTCATCACAATCGCGTTGGTCGCGCCAATGAATGTCGGGCCAATACCGGTCTTCGTGCCTGCGTTCCTGCTCGCCGTGGTTTGCCTGTACCTGTATTCCGGGCCTTTTACCGCCCTAGCCCAGAACGTGGTGTCGCCAGGCCTGCGCGCCAGCGCGGTGACCATGCTCCTCTTCGTCTCCCACGTCTTCGGCGACTCGCACTCGCCGGTTGACGTCGGCTGGATCTCAGACCGCGTCGGCAGCCTTCAGCTCGCGCTCCTGATCACCTCGCCGACGCTGCTCATCATCGCGGCGATCATCGCGGCCACCGGTCTGCGCACGGTGCAAGGCGATGTCCAGAAGATGGAGGACGCGTGGGCGGAACGACCCGCTGAGGCTGCTGCGGGCAGTCCTTCTTAGTAGATGAACCCCACGAGCCTGCCGCCCAGCTGGCCGGGCTTGATGGTCCGCTGGCTGATCACGCCGAAGGCTACGTAGTTCATCTCAGTCACCACCCAAGAGCCGTCTGGGTTGACCGCTTCCACGTAGGCCACGTGGCCGGCCCAACTCTCCCAGGTCACCATGATCGAGCCCACCTTAGGAGTCGGCCCGACGGGGTAACCCTGCGCTGAGGCGTTGGCGTACCAGTAGCCCGCATCCCCGCGCCACGTCACGTTGCGCTTGGTCGCCACGTACCAGGTGCACCACCCAGCCGGAAATCCGGTTGCCGGGTATGGACCGAGACAGCATCCGAGCACCTTGACCGGGTACGCGCTGCCAGCGCCGCCGCGAGAGAGCAGCTGGTACAAGGTGGGCGGTGGCGGGAAAGCGCCTCCGACGCCACCTGGTATCACCAAGGTGGTGCCGGCGGTCAACTGGGTGCTGCGCAGCCGGTTGAAGTCGATGATGGCCTGCGCGTCTACCGAGTACTGGGTTGCGAGGGTCTCAAATGTATCGCTCGCCTTCGTTGTGACCACGATTCCCGGCACAGGCGGGATGAAGACGTGATCGCCGGTGGCGACCGTCTCGCTCGATATCAGGTTGGTGTTGGACCACCGAATTTGGCTCACGGTCACGCGGTACTTGGCGGCGATCGCGGCCAAGTTCTCGCCCGGTGCCACCGTATAGGTAAACGCCTGGTGGCTGACGGGAGCCGTGGTCGGGATGGAGAGGGGCTTGATGATCGTGCTGTAGCGGCCAAGCGAGACGTCACCGACGGTGCCGCCTTCGCTGACAACGACCGCCTGAGCGTTCACGGCGCCCAGGCGAGCGGTCAGGGAGGTCGGGAACTGGCGATCCATGGTGGCGTAGCTCGAGATCGCAACCGCTACTGCGAGCACGACAGCATGAGTCAGATATCGATGGACTCGCAATTCCTACCCCTAAGAGTGCGAACTCGCCCCTAACTGGGCGGCTCCCCTGAGACGGCCGTCACCGTAACAGAGGTCCGGCGCGGGCGTCAACCCCACCGCGCATGGTACGGGACGCCACAGCAGTCCAACCGGCCTTAACCGGTCGAATTCGATTCGAATACGCGGTTTGGGCGCCAGTAGGCGTCTTCGCCGAACAGTAGTTCGGGCGGCCAAACGCTGCCGCACGCGGCCGAGGAGCCCGCTCATACGGCCGTCCAACGCCGGATGGGCCGCGTACTTGCTGTTTGCTCATGACGGCCGGTAAGCCGGCCATATAGCGGATATTTACGATCCACGAGCGATGACACGACTGCACACCCCCGTTTGCGAGCTGTTCGAGATCGACGTCCCGATCTTCCAGGCCGGGATGTCGAGGTACACCACCCCGGAGCTCGTTGCTGCCGTGAGCAATGCCGGCGGCCTCGGCATCATCGGCGGCCTCGGTCGCACGCCAGACGAGCTGCGCCGCGAGATCCATCAGGTGCGCGAGCTGACCTCGCGCCCGTTTGGCGTCAACCACGTGGTCTGTCAGATCGACGACGCGGCGGTCCAGGTGACCCTCGCCCAGCGCGTCCCGGTGCTCTCGTTGGCCTGGGGCCGGGCGGCTGAGCTCACGTATCAGGCCCACGAAGCCGGCCTCAAGGTGATCCACATGGTCGCCACACCTGAGGAGGCCGGCCAGGTTGCCAGCGATGGCGCGGACGCGATCGTCGCTCAGGGGACAGAAGGAGGCGGGCACGTTGGCATGATGTCGACCCTGCCGCTTGTACCGCAGGTGGTCGACGTCGTCGGCGGTGTGCCCGTCCTCGCGGCGGGCGGGATCGCCGACGGCCGCGGCCTGGCTGCGGTGCTCATGCTTGGCGCGCAGGGCGCCCTCATCGGCACTCGATTTCTCGCGACTCCCGAGGCACGCGGCAAGGGCCACTCCAAAGACGTGATCCTTAACGCGCTCGGCAGCCAGACCATGGCGAGCAAGTTCTATGACGAAGTGATGGAGAACGTCTGGCCTGGCGCGATGGTGCGGGCCATCAGACATCCGCTGCTCGAAGAGTGGGCCGACCGCCCTTTGGAGTGGGCGCAAGCCGCGCAGGAGCTGCGCCCGTCGCTCGAAGCCGCCCTGGCATCGGGCGATCTAGTGCTCGCGGGTGAGTCAGCCGGCCTTGTCCACGACATCGTGCCTGCCGGGGAGCTGGTCAGCCGGATCCTGCACCAGGCCGAAGACCTACTGGCACGGAGCGACGACTAGGGGCCGCCCCGAACATAGAGGGTCTGGCCGGATACGAAGCCGGCGTCGTCGCTGCAAAGGAAGGCGATGACCGACGCGATGTCTTCGGGCAAACCCACACGCCGCAGTGGGATCTGCGACGCGGCCCCGATCTTGAATGCGCCGTAATCGACGCCAAGGCGTTCGGCGGTCGCTCGCGTCATCCGCGTTTCGACAAAGCCCGGCGCTACCGCATTGACGTTGACATTGAACGGGCCGAGCTCGATCGCGAGCGTTCGCGCCATTCCCTGGAGGCCGGCCTTCGCCGCCGAGTAGTTGGCCTGCCCCCGATTGCCCAGGGCCGATGTCGACGACAGGAAGACCATCTTTCCGTACTTCCGCTCGACCATGTGCTTTTGCGCAGCCCTGGCGCAGAGAAAGGTGCCCTTCAGGTGCGTGTCGATCACAAGGTCCCAGTCCTCGTCCGTCATCTTGAAGATCAGGTTGTCGCGCGTGATGCCCGCGCAGGCGACCAGGATGTCGAGCCCGCCAAGCTCCTTCACGGTGCGGTCGACCATGGCGTCAACCTGGGCGCGGTCGGTGACGTCGCAAGCAATCGCGATACCGCGAATGGGGCCGGCCACCTCTTCAGCCGGCGCGATGTCCATGTCCGACACGGCGACCTTTGCCCCCTGGCGAGCCAGGAGCTCAGCCGTCGCCGCCCCGATCCCCCGTCCACCGCCGGTGATCAGGGCGACCCTGTCCTTGAACTTCATGCGGTTTCCGTGTCGAGTGGCGTGCCGCCATCTTTGCGCGGGTCGGAGGCGCCATGGAGGAAGCCGTCTGACTCGGCGACGATCAACTGCGGCCGGGCGAAGTACGAGTCGTAATTCAAGGTGCGCCGGTTGACCTGGTAGCCGCGCCGCTCCAGGCTCTGGCAGACCACGAGCGGAATCCGCGCCTCCGCCTGAACCACGTCGCCCTGGAAGTCGATCCTCGGGGCACTCACCGCTTCCACCGGGGACATCTTGTGGTCGATCACGTTCACCAGCACCTGGAGGATCGCCGTCACGATCTTGGTGCCTCCAGGCGCTCCGACGCATGCCCGGAGCCGGCCCCGATCGAACACCAGGGTAGGCGTCATCATCGTCACGCGCGTCTTGCCGGGCTGGACCGAGTTGGGGTGTCCAGGACGGGGGTCGAAGCAGTTCATGTAGTCGTTGTAGCCAAAGCCGAGGCCCGGGGTCACGACGCCGCTCGCCGAGCCAAGCGTGTGGGTGAGCGAGACGGCGTTGCCGGAGTCGTCGACGGCGCACACGTGGGTCGTCTCGGGGCGATCGTGAGCTCGGGCGCCGGCTGCCACCACCTCGCGTGCCTTGGCCGCGTACTGCTTGTCGGCGAGCGCGCCGGTGGGGATCTCGATGAACCGTGGGTCCGCGATGTGCAGGTCGCGGTCGGCCATCGCCCAGGCCATCGCCTCAACGAGGACTCGCGCGGCTTCGCTGCTCGGCCAACCGTGAGCGCCGAGATCAAAGCCTTCGAGGAAGTTCAGCATCTGGAGCAGGGTCAGGCCGCCGGCCGGCGGTCCCGCCGCCGCGACCTGCAGGCCGCGGTACGTTCCTCTCAGCGGCTCGGTGACGTTGACGGCGAATCCGGCCAGGTCCTCCTTGGTGATAAAGCCGCCATTCGCCTGGAAATCGGCGGCGATCTCGTCCGCGATCTCGCCCTTGTAGAAGATGTCCGGCCCTCCGCTCGCCAGCCGTTCCAGCGTGCGCGCGTAATCCGCCTGGACCATCCGCTCGCCGATCGCGTAGAGCTTGCCATCGTGTGTGTAGATCGCCTTCGCAGCGGGCGTGGCCTGGATCCGCTGCTGGTTCGGCACGACGTCCGGGCCGTAGTCGGTCGTCCAGTAACCGTGCATGAAGCCCGTGACCGGGAAGCCGTCGCGCGCGAGCGGGATTGCCGGTTCGATCGCCTGCTCCCACGAGATCGTGCCGAACCTTGTCAGCGCTTCGTACAGCCCCGCCACCGTTCCTGGCACTGCCACCGACTGGTGTCCGACGTCGTTGACCCACCCGTCGAGCACGTAGCCGTAGCGGTCCGCTGCCTCGCGGATGAAGAGGTGCTCCCACTGATCCTCGCGCGAACGCGATCCTGCTGTGGCGTAGAACTCCAGCAGCGCGTCACCGCCCTTCGCGCTGTGCACCAGCATCACGCCACACCCGCCGATCCCACACATCTGCGGGTCGATCACGCCCTGCACGAAGGCGCACGTGACCGCGGCATCGACGGCGTTTCCGCCGCGGCGCATCACGTCGAGGGCGATCTCGGCCGCCTGCGGTTGCGGGCAGACGATGATGGCCACGAACGTAACTTAGATCAACGGCTCCTCGGGAACGTCAGGAGCCAACGTCGAAGGGCACGCTGCTGGTCGCGCTCTGGGCGCCGAGGCGGCAGGACACCGCGTGCATGCCCTGGCCTAGCGCGATCACCGATTTTGGTGGATAGATCCAGTGAACGTCTCCCACCTGGTTGGCCGTCTGCCCACCGAGATCGATCCGCCGTCCGTCGGGCATCGTGGCGTTCGCGCTGCAGGCCGCGCCGACCAGCGTCGTTGCAGCAACCTCTCTCACAGGCGTCGCTCCGCGGAATCAGCTCGCGCGGTTCTCCGGCAGCTCGATCGTGAAGGTACTGCCCTCCCCACGAGCGGTCCGTACGCGGATCGTGCCGCCGTGGCGCTCGACAACGCGGCGCGCGATGGCCAGGCCAAGGCCGCTGCCTGAATCGCTCCGTTGAAAGCGCTCGAACAGCCGCGGCAGACGGTCTGCGTCGATCCCCGGTCCGCTGTCGATCACGTCGATCGTCGGCCCGGCCGGCCCACGTGCAACGCGCAGCGTCACAGCGGCTCCGGAAGGGCTGAACCGGACGGCGTTCTCCACCAGGTTGGCGACCGCCTCGCGCAGCAGGTCCTTATCGGCACTTATCGGAGCGGGCGCCCTGACATCGGTCACGAGCCCTACGCCCGACGTGCCCGCTTGAGCCGCGTAGGCGCGAACTATGTCGGCTGTCAGCTCGGCCAGGTCGACGAGCTCGCGGCGAAGCGGCACATCCTCATCCGCATGGGCGAGCGCACGCAAGCGCGCCAGCATTCTCTTCATGCGCTCAGCCTCGGCGACGCTGTCTTCGATGGCCTGATCCGCCGAACCCTTCCAGTTGGCCCGCCGGAGTATCGACAGGTTGGTCATGATCGTCGCCAGTGGCGTCGCCACCTGATGCGAGACGTCGGTGAGGAACCGGCGCTGTGCCGTGAGCACGCTGGCCAGCTGCTCGTTGGACTTCGCCTGGTCGAGGATGGCGAGGTTCATGCGGTAGATGAGGGGCAGCACGATCAAAGGCAGCGCCGCCACGAAGGGCGCCTCGATCGAGAGCACCGCGATGCTCACCGCGCAGGCGGCAAGCGTCAAGGATGCCGGCCAGGATGCTGCCGCCCCCTGCTTGAGAAGCGTGAGGTAGGGGCGCCTAGCGTGCAGCGCAGCAGGTAAGGCCGAGACGACCAGGTTGGCCACCACATACAGGAGTGCGGCAGCCGCGGCCCGAGCGTCATCGGCGGGGCGCATGTCCGCACCGATCGCCCCTACCAATGCGGCCAGCGACGACGCGAGCAACACGTTGCCTGCATTGAATGCGCTTTCCCACCACGTCCGGCGCACGAGCCGGTTGCCCGCCAGAACGCTCAGCGCCGCCGTCGCAGGGCCTACTCCGGGCGGAAGCAGCAGCGCGGCGAGCAAACATGGAAGAGCGCCGAGGTTGACCTTCTGCTCTGCTCCGATCTTGACCGGGTATTTCTCAGCCAGCAACACGCCCGCAAAGCAGGCCGGGACGAGGAACCAACGCCAGGGCTGCGCTGCCGTGAAGCCGCCAAGCGCCCCTGCCACGACGGCGAGGACCATGCCGGCGAGCGGTACGCCGACAATGACTGCCTTCAGCCGCGTGGGAAAGCCGGCGAAGGCCTGGACCAAGGGCTCCTTTCAGCTCGTAGGCACGTCGAGGAGGAGAGTCAATACGGCTCCCCCTCCCTGTGCACTGTTCGAGTCGCTGACCCGATAGCGGAAGTTGTTAGACACCACGTGGCCCCCATGAGAGGCTGCAGGGAGGTAGACGTGGACAGTGATCAGGGTGCCACCCCTGCCGTCGGGTGCGACGGTCGCGTCGTCGGTTATCTGCTTCGCGATGTGCAGGTCTTCCGGTGCGAGATAGATCATGTTGTTGACGGTCAGGTTGTGGCCGCCCGGCGTCACCACCAGGATCGGCGGATCTGAGACACACCACATGACGTTGGCCGAGGCGACCACCTGACCGCCCAGGACCATCAGAGCTGCCGCCACCCCACTGACCACAATTAGCCTTTTACTCATGTCGAGACCTCTTCTTTTGATTCCGCGGTGAACCTGTAACCGATACTCCTGATCGTCTGGATGAGGCGAGGCTCGCCACCGGCTTCGAGCTTCTGCCGAATTCTGGATACATGAACCTCGAGCGAGTTTGATTCCGGGCCGTTGGTCACGGCCCAAACCGCCTCTGAAAGCTGCTCGTAGGTGACGAGCTGACCGCGGCTGCGCATCAGGGCCGCCAGGATCCGGAACTCGATTCCCGTGAGGCCCAGCTGCCGGTCCCCGCGGGTCGCAAGGCCCTCGCTCAGGTCGAGCGTCACATCGCCCACCACGAGGCGGGCGCCGCCTTTGCCACGGTGACGCCGGATGACGGCTTCGACGCGGGCCATCAGCTCTTCCAGGGCGAACGGCTTGGCGATGTAGTCGTCGGCCCCCAGCTTGAGGCCGGCGATCCGATCGCTGACAGAGGATCGAGCGCTGATACCGACCAGCGCGGCGTCGGTCTCGGCCCGAAACGCCTCGAAGAGCTCGGGCCCGTCATTGTCAGGAAGCATCAGGTCAATGAGCACGACGTCCGGGTTCCACTGGCGAACGAGCTCGAGGCCGCGACCCGCCGAGTCAACGGCGCGGACGGTGTACCCTTCCTCGCCCAGGCCGGCAGAGACGGCTCGTGCGAGCCTGCGGTCGTCTTCGATCAGCGCAATCTTCCAGCGGATCGTCATCTCAGTTGCGACGGCATTCTCCCATGGAACCTGCGGAATTGAGGCTCGAATGGACGTAACTCCGAGATCAGCCGCCCCGTTGCTAGTCACCGTGGTCTTGATGGCATGAGTTGGGCCCCGGTGCCGCTGCGCCGGTTGGCGTTGACGCTCTTAGCGATCGCCGTCGTGGTGAGCCCGAGCCTCATCACCCTGTGGGTCGCGACGCCATCGGCCGACGGCGTCCAGCAGAAGATCCGCGACCGCACGGCCCAGCTTGGCGTGGTCCTGCTGAAGGACGACGAGGTGCCTCCGCTGCTGGCTGACGCGGTGATCGCCACCGAAGACGAGGCTTTTTACTCCCACCACGGCATCGACTCGGTCGGACTCGCCCGGGCCGTTCTGTACGACGTCACCAACTTTTGCCTGTGCCAGGGTGGCTCGACGATCACCGAGCAGCTGGTTAAAGACGTCTATCTGGGTGGCTCCGACCGTGGCTACAACAAGGTGGTGGATATGGTCGTCGCGCTCAAGGTTGAGCGGGTGATCAACAAGCGCCAGATCCTGGCGTACTACTTGAGCGAGATCACGACCGGCCTTGGCATCTACGGCGTTAGCGCGGCCTCGTGCACGTACTTTCATGCGCCTCTGAACGCGCTCACGCTCGGCCAGTTCGCGCTGCTCGCCGGCGTCACGCAGGCACCGTCGAACTACGATCCGAGGGTTGACCCTCACGCGGCCGCGACCAGGCGAGGCCACGTGCTGGCGGCCATGGTCGCGGACAAGATGATCTCCGCCGCGCAGGCCGCCACGGCGGCTGCGGAGCCGGTCCTGGCGGCTTCAGGACCGGGCTGCTAGCCCAACCAGGCTATCGGGGAGGTGGCGTCAAAGCCCAGGTTGGTGGTCACCTGGATCGGCTTTATGACCGGCGGAGTTGGCACCCGGGATGGGGATGGCGACGGCAGCGGTCCGTTGTGGGGTCCTCCGGGTGTCGGGGTCGGCGTAGGTACAGGGCTCGGCGGTGGTGGCGCGTATGCGTTCTTGGGAAGAAACCACAGCTGGAACGGAGCGGCCGGCCCGCCGGGCGCGAGGTAAGCGATACCACTGCCGTCGGGCGCCCAGACCGGCTGCGCGACGAGTTGGTCCGAGATCACGGTCTGGAGCGGACCGAGAGTGGAGCCGTTCCAGGAAGCGATGGTGAGATACGAGATCTGCTTCTGGTAGGTGCAGATCATCGCTATTGACTGTCCATCGGGTGAGAGCGATGCCTGGGCGCAGCCGGCCGTCGTGGGCGTCAGCGCCTTACCCGCTGAACCGGCTCGGTTGCTGAACCAGAGCTGACCTACCCGGTTGACATTAGGGTCGTACACGTACTTCGTGTAGATGATCCCGCCGCTCGGCAGGGGTAACGGTTGGATATCCCCTCCCGTGTAATTGTTCGGGGTGGTCCAGCTTCGGCCCTGCCGGATTGTTCCGCCCAGGGGTACCGCCCAGACCGCCATGTCGACGTCGTAGTAGCCGTTGCCCGCGAACTTGGGCCCGTCGTAGCTCATCCAGAGCGTGTGCTGGTCGGGACTGAGCCTCGGGTAGAACGACCACGCGTTCGCGCCGGTATCCCAGGAGTTGCGGGGCGACGCCGCGTTGTTCGTGAGCTGACCCGTAACGGCGCCATAGGGCGTCAACAGGTACACATCCGAGAACATCCCGCTGCGCTTGACCGCCAGCAGACTATGACCGTCCGGTGCAAGGGCGGGCTGCGTCCATCCAACCTCCGGCGTGAGCTGGTGGAAACGGCCGGCGCTGAAGCCGTACAGAGCCCCGGACTGGGCGAGGTAAATCGTCCCGGACAGAGAAACAGCCGGGGCGCGTGGCGCCGCGGCGATCGGCTTCTGCGGCGGCGCGACAACCCTCGACTGATGCGACCCGAGGTAGATGTAAGAGGCCGTGCCCGTAACCGCCATGAGGATGGCAAGGCCGGCCGCCAGCAGGAATCGCGAGATCACGGGAAGTACTGATGGACCAGGGGCAGGATCAGGCCCCAGTTTGGGTACAGGCTTTCGTCCGGGGCACCACCCTGCGTGTAAGGCGAAGGCAGCACGAACTGCTGGATCGCGTCTGGGTTGTCAAAGCTTGCCGCGAGAGGAACCATGCGGGCGACCTTGTCCAGGCCGATGCTCGTCTTGAGCTCGCCCCCGATGGCGGTGGCCAGAGAAGGGATATCCTCCGGCGCCAGCTGCTTGGCTTTCACGCGGATCGCCGTCAGAACCTGTTGCTGTCGCTTTGAGCGACCAAAGTCGCTCTGCAGGTCGCTGTGGCGCGAGCGGACGTACTGCATCGCGTGTAGGCCGTCCAGGTGCTGCGGGCCGGCCAGCACCGCGATCCGCTGGTACCCATATGGGTTGCCGCCGTAGACGTCCGCCGGGTAGTAGTCGTCCATCACGGGGTTGCTTGTGACCACGTCAACACCACCGATCGCATCGATCACCTTGATCAGACCAAGCAGCCCGACCCAGATGTAGTCATCGACACGAACGCCGAAGTTCTGCTCGACTGTAGCGATGGCCGCACCCGCGCCGCCATATGAGTAGGCTCCGTCGATCTTGCCCGAGCCGCCCACCGAGAGAGGGACGTAGAGGTCGCGTGGAATTGAAATCATGATGACCTGCTTGGTGGCAGGCACCACGCGGACCAGGATCATGGACTGGGTCAGGACGTGATCGGCGCTGAACTTCGAATCATCGTCCGAGCCGAGGAGCAGAACCGTGAACGCGCCCTGCGACGCGACAGCGGGCGGGGGCGACGGTGACGGCGAAAACAGAATGGCGCCCACCGATGGCGAGGGAACGATTACCGACTGGCTTGTCGACTGGAATGCAGTGACCACGGCCGGCAGGAAATACGAGAAGCCGCCCGCGACGGCCGACAGGGCAATCGCAAGTGCAGTAAGAGTTATGGTGCGGAAAGGGCTCAGGCGGCCGCGGGATGCGCGGGCGCGGTGCCCCGGCCTGAAACCGAGTGGCACGGGCAACCATTTTAGCGGCGGGTGCGGTTTAGCTTTGTAAGGGGGTTGTTAACGCGTGGTTGCAACCGGCTGCGTTAGTGCCGCGCG